>CACZIN010000019.1:0-47136 GCA_902781225.1 uncultured Lachnospiraceae bacterium
CTATTTTTACTATTTTATCTTTGTTTCTTATCCGTCTGCCTTTTCAACTCTTCTCTGCCCCATTTCACTATTGCTAATATCACAATCTCACAGTAAAATATAATAATCGAAAACGATCCTGCACCATGTTATTCATCAGAAATTTCCGGTTTGCACAGATTTACCGGAAATAAACAGAAGGAGACCAGCATGAAGGAAAACCGTTTTGTCACTTTCATTATACAACACAATCGAATTCAAGGTGTCTTTCTTTTATGCAAAATCACGAACTTGCTCATTTATAGTAAGAAGAAAAAGTGAAGCCTCATGCTCTGCTTAATCTCCAATGCATTTCATTACAAAAATGACATCATCGTATAGTAAATACATAAATACCCCGGCACCGCATGCTATATGTGTACCACATCCGAGGCAAACCATATCCTTACACCTCAATCTCGCGCCCATGAATATCGGTCATACACAGACAGTTTTTCCCTCCCCGTTTCGCCCGATAGAGTGCCTGATCCGCCACATGGAGAAAATCCCAGTTCTTGTTCCCGTTGCTCGGGATGTCATGGCAGATGCCCTGCGAGATGGTCACACCGAAAGCGCCCTCTGTATAGCGCTGTTCTATTTGAAGCGCCATCACATCCTGCCGCAGCTTCTCCGCGCGCTCACAGACTTCCTCCTCGCTCATTCCACTGTAAATGATGACGAATTCATCTCCGCCGTAACGCGCGCAGAAAATCTGATCGCTTTCCATCTGCCGGATCAGTGCCGCGATAGCACGCACACAGTCATCCCCCGCCTGATGTCCGTAACGGTCGTTGTACTGCTTAAAGTAATCAATGTCCAAAATCTCAAACGACAACGGTTTATGTTCCGCAAAGCACTGTTCCACGATCTTTTCTGAATCGTTTGTCAGGCGGTATCGGTTCGCCAGTCCGGTCAGCGGATCTCTCTCCGACTTTTCCGTCAGCTCCACCGCATCCTCCTCCAGCTTCCTGCAGCGCTCTCTTGCCCGCTCTAAGGATTTGCGCAGATAAAGCATATTGACAATCATGCTTCTGTTTTCCTGCTCCACGATCTCGGTCAGTTCATAGAATCTGCCAGCCGTCTTAAGATAGCGTTCCCTGTCCTTCGTTTTCTTAACATAATCCATCTCAAGCGCTGTCATCTTCCGCTGCATGTTGGCGATGCCGGTCTGCTCCACGAGTGCCTTCAGTTTTTCTCCGATATTGCGGCAGACATCACCGCGGTCAATCTCTAACATCAGTTCACAGAAATCATACAGATCATCAAACAGATCCAGAATCAGTACATCACCGGAAAGCTGATTCTGAATATCCGCAATATACTGATCTCTCATGGAAATATTGCCACACAGATGACAGTAACGTGCACGCATACAGTTTACATAAATGTAATCCATCTCCTCAAAATGCGCTTCGCACTCTGCCTCCAGTTTGCGGATATATTCCTCTGCCTTCTCCAGGCTGCCGCTTTTCATATAACACAGGGCCAGATTGTTGTAAATCGCGGTAAGGCTTGCCAGGCTGCGCTCCTCTTCCGGTACGCGCCTGTAATCGAGATGCGCCTGCTCCAGATAATCTCTGGCATCACTGTACTGTCCGCACTCCATATACAGGGAACCCAGGTTACTCTCAATCCGGCTTTCCACCTCAATCAGCTCATATTTTTTGCAATATTTTAATCCTGCCAGATAATACTCGATCGCAAACGACAGATTGCCCTTGCCGACGGATACAATCGCCATAAGATTGTAGGAGGCTGCCACCAGTTCCCACTGCTCGGACTGTTCCAGATATCCGAGTGCCTCGCCGATCTCCTCAAATACCTTTCCGGTCTCATTGCTAAGATAGTAGGTTCTGCCCTTGTAATAATGCGAAAATCCAAGCAGCCTGGCATCCCCCGCACGTTCTGCATATTCCTCAATCTGCGTGCAGTAGTCAAGCATGCACGCCGCATCCGTGCCGCGGTCCTCTCTCACTTTCTGCATCAGATCTTCCATCCGGTCATCGGTCTTATGATTTTCCATAGCACGACTCCTTCACCTTTTATCCGTTCGTTCACGCTGCAACGTTTTCCCTGCTTCTACACAAACACATACTTTCCGAGACGATCCATCGCTTCCTCCACGAGAGAAAACGGCAATGCCAGATTCATACGGATGCCGCACGGGCTGTGGAACGGTCTGCCATCCTGCCAGATCACTCCGACACTGACACCCCGCTTCTGCAGTTCATCAATCGTTATGCCGTGCTTTCTGCACCACTCTGTACAGTCTAAGAGCAGCATGTAGGTTCCCTGGGGCATAGCGACCTGCACGTCCTCAAAATGGGTAGTGATAAAATGATGTGCATACTCCGCATTTTTCGTAAGCACCCGGCACAGTTCATCCGTCCACTCATAACCTTCCTGCTGATACGCGCCGATGAGCGCATACATGGAAAGCACGTTCATCTCATTGTAATGTGACAGCGACGATTCCTTTTTCACGCGTTCGCGGATCACCGGATTGTAAATGATGTGATAGCTGCCCACCAGCCCTGCGAGGTTGAACGTCTTCGATGGCGCATACATGGCTGCCGTGTGCATTCTGGCATACTCGGAAACACTCTGCGCCGGCACAAACCGGTGATCCCCGAGGATGATATCCGACCAGATCTCATCCGCAACCACCTCGACCTGATACTTCTCATAGATCTCCATGGCACGCTCGATCTCCCAGCGCTCCCACACCCTGCCGCACGGATTGTGCGGGGAGCAGAAAATCGCCGCATGAATGTGGTTCTCGCTGATTTTTTTCTCCATATCCTCATAATCCATGCGCCACACGCCATTCTCATCCAGCACAAGCGGACTGTGCACGATCTCATACCCGTTGTTTTTCAGGCTGAAGGTAAATCCGATGTAGGTCGGCGAATGCACGAGCACCTTATCTCCCCGCGAACAGAACACATTGAGTGCGCTTAAGACACCGCCGAGCACCCCGTTCTCATAGCCGATACATTCCCGGTTCAGATCCTTCACTCCGTTCCTTACGGTATGCCAGCGGATAATCGAGTCAAAATACTCGTCCCTCGGCTCAAAATATCCGAATGCCGGATGTGCGATACGATCCGTCATCGCCTTCTGCACCGACGGCACCGTGGCAAAATTCATATCCGCCACCCACATCGGAAGCACCGAAAATCCTTCCTGCACCTGCACGTCCTTGTAGGGAATCACATCTACCGCCAGCGCATCTTTTCCTTTACGGTCCATAATCGTTGTAAAATCAAATTTCATCCCTTTTTCCTCTTTCTTCTCACTGCCATGGTCGCCGCAAAGAGCACCACGGCTGCCGCCGATATTACGGCTCCCGTCAGAAATCCGGGGCTTTTGTACCGCAGTTCAAACTCATGTGTGCCTTCCGGCAGATAGGTGCTGATAAAAGCGCCGCCAAACGTCTCGCTGTCCGTTTTCTTTCCGTCCACATACAGCGTCCATCCATCCTCATCCGCGATGGAAAAGATCAGTCTGCCCGCCTGTGTGACGTCCACTGTTCCCTTTACCCTGGTATCGGAAACTTCCGTCACTTCCACCGCCTGCGCGGCAAGCGCCTCATAGGCCGTGCGAAGCGCCGGGAGATCCAGCCGATAGACCACAAGCTGCACCAGTTCATTGGCGGTGTTGGTAACTTTTACCTCTTCTCCCGCCTCACAATATCCCAAATCCAGAATATATCCGTGGGAAACTTTTGTAAAGCCTCTGGTTCTCCCCGAGCTTACCTGCTCCTGCAGGTTGTCAACGCCCGTCTTGCTGTAGGTGGCATAATAATATGCGGAATCCTGCGCGACAAAGGAGCTCTCTCCCGCCTTTGATTCAGATTCCACCGCGGTAAGAAGCAGTCCGTCGCTTCCCAGAAGATTGGCGAGCTGATTCTGTGTGCCGATGTCGCCTCCGCCGGCATAGTCCCATTTTTCCGCCACATCTTCATCCATCATGAATCCCAGCGGCAGCACATACGCATTCTCATACAGATACGTGTCTCCACTCTGCGCCACAAGTGTGCGGAGCGGTCCTTCCTCCATCGCATTGTCCGCAAGCACATAGCGGATGGAAAGCATTGCCGAAAGCAGCGGTGTCGCACCGCCGGCACAGTAAAAGTTCTTGCCGCCCTCCATTCCGACATCCTGATAAAAATGGCTGACATTCAGATTCATCAGGGATGAGAACTGTGTGCCGGAGTGGTAGCCGGACAACGCCGCATCATTTTTGGTCTTGCGCTCCAGTTCCTCCGTCCGGTAAAATACGGAATTACCATCGTTTTTCTCCGCTGCCTCCGAAAGAACAGCCCGGTAATCCGCCAGATTTTTCACATAATCCGTCCGGCTTATCACATCAAGCCCTGTCAGGTTATAGTTGATCACAAGTTCTGCCACAACCGCAAGGCACCCGGTCGCCAGCATCAGCTGCCGGATTCTCTTTTTTCCTATGAGTATGCCGAGTACAATCACAAAATAGCAGGCAAAGAATGCCCCGCTTACCCATATGGAGGTCTGCTCCATCGTCGTTTCGTCCATAAAATGATTGCAGAAAAGCAGGAATACAGCGCCCATTCCACCCGCTGCAAACACCTGCCACAGCCTTAATTCACGGATGTAGAGCAGCGCCTCATAGGCAATCACAAGTACCAGAAACGCGTACAAAAAAGACTGTCTTCCCGGAAGCGATGTCGGGAAATGAAGACCATGCCAGATAAAATCCAGCATATTATTTGAAAAGCTAAGCCAGAAAAACACGACGAGTGCCAGTCTTGGCAGTTTTTTCTTCCATGGAACCGCTCTGTTCCACACATACACAAACAGCAGAAAGAGCGCAAAAATTCCGCAGTACAGATTCGGCCAGTGGGAATCTCCCGTGTATACATCGACTGCCAGAAGGGATCGCGCCAGCTCCGATGCAATATTAAAATACCACTCCATCGTTTCCGGGAACGATATTCCGGACGCACCGCTTAAGGAGAGCACCTTTGCCGTCGGAAGGATCAGCACTGCGCCTGTGGCTCCCGCAAGCAGCGAATACCACGCAAAGCGGATCCATGCCCGGTACCCCGATGCCCTGTGTTCCATCCAGAAGAGTAAAAACCACAGCACCAGAAAAATGCAGATCATAATGGAAATGTAATAATTGCTCAGAATGCAGACCGCCAGCGACACATAATAAAGCCCCGGTCTGTTATCCCGGATCAGCCGCTCCAATCCCAGAATCACAAGCGGTGCAAGCACCATGCAGTCCGTCCACATCAGATTCCAGGCATATGCCGCCATAAACGCGCACAGCGCATACGCCGCGCCGCACAGGGCTGCCGCATAGGATGCCACATCTGCCGGAAGCCGCACTGCCGTCTTCTTCTCTGTCCGTGTGACTGCCGCCACATTTCCGGCATCCTGCCACACGTGAAAATGCTCCCCCAGATAATAGGTAAACGTAAGACCGCTCAGTGCAATCTTAAGGACGGACAGAGCCGTCATAAATTCAATCACATATCCCCTCGGCCACAGAATCAAAAGCCAGTTTAACGGGCTGGCAAGGTAGTACGCATACAGGGATACAAAATCCGCTCCCAGCCCGATGTTCCACGAATAGAACGGACTGCCGCCCGTTTTAAGTTTTTCCATCAGCTCTGTAAAAAACGGGCAATACTGATGGTACATATCGATATGAAGCATACACTGATCCCCGAACGGATAGATTTCCCGGTTCACGCAGATGATCATCGTGATCAGAAGCGGTATGCAAAACGCTGCCAGTAACGGTCCTCTCTTTTTCATTCTCCAGACTCCTCTTCCCAGTCAAACATAAAATAATACTGAAGTTTGCGGTAAATATCCATCTCGCCGTGCTCCTCCTTCGCCGGAGTCTCACTTCCGTCCGCTTCCACGGTACGCACCGCCGATATCACCGGATATGATTCCTTTAATGTCAACAGAAAATTCTGATAGGCATCCGTGGGTACCCCGGCGCGCTTTAGCACCTCTGCTCCCAGATAATTTGCGCTGGTGTCCGCATTCTGTTCCTCATCAATATCGTAATTCGCCCAAATGACATACGGCACCTGGTAGCGCAGCTTTTGCTGTTCCTCATCCAGCGCATTCCACTGCATGCCGTTCATGGCGAGAATCGGCGCCGCCACCGTATCGCTCGGCTGATGATCCCCGAAAAAGACGATGACCGTCTTCTCATCCACACCGGAGAAATAATCGATCAGCTGCTCTAATGCCTGATCCGACAGCTTTATCAACGAAAAATACTGGCTGACCGACAGGCTGTTCACACCGTCCACCGAAATCCCCGGTGAAAAGTTCGTGTAGGACTGGTCGTATCCCCCATGATTCTGCATTGTCACATTGAAGACAAACAGCGGTCTGCCCTCCTCCTTCTGCTCATACAGCTGAATGATTTTATCCGTACAGCTTGCGTCGCTCACATAATCTCTGACAAAACGCGCCCCGTAATACTGGTCTTTAAAAATGCTCTGCTCAAATCCCAGCCACGGATAGACCTTGTCACGATTCCAGCCGGTCGCGTAATACGGATGCGTTGCCACTGTCTCATACCCAAGTGACTGCAGGTAGGATGCCAATGACGGGCGTTCTCCGTTCACATACTGCTGATACGGGATGCTTCCCTGCGGCAGGAACGCCATCGTATTCCCGGTCAGAAACTCATACTCCGTATCTGCGGTATTTCCACCGCACACCGAGACATTCAACATGCCGGTCACGGTATTTTCCGCCCCCTGCTGCAGGCTGTGCAGAAACGGCATATAGTCCTCATTGGTCCTAAAACCCCCTAATACGGACAGATCCGAAAACGACTCATTCATCACGACAATGATATTCGGCATCCCGGTATCTGCACTGCTCTGTGAAGTGTCATCCGAGGCATCTTTTTCCTCTTTCTCCAGGATTGTATCAATCGACTCCTCCGTCTCCTGCGGTTTCTCATATTTTTTTAAAAATTCCTTTGCCTCGCCCACACTGTATTTCTGCGGTTTCTCAATCGACATATACGCAAGGTTCATCACAAAGGTAACCGGTATTCCATCCACCTGTGTCATAAATACGGGTGTAAACAGCTTATTGTAAAGCCTGTGCTCATTCTGGAAATTCTCCTGCTGCAAGGTTCCCGCAAACATCACAAGCACCGCGCCAAGCACCACGCCCGGCAGGCACCGTTTAAAAAATCCAGGTCTGCCAATTTTAAACTTCACCGGCTGTAATCCAATGATCAGCGCCAGAAACAAAATTGTCACAACGATCATCCGCGTATCCGGTGTAAAGTCATAATTACCGGACACACTTACCGCTGTCCTCCAGGACAGAATGTCCCACGGTACCAGCGGGTTGGTGCGGAAACGCACCACATAAGCATTGGCAAGCCCGAATACCAGTGCTGCGGTACCCTCGATCCGGTATGCCGCCCGGAGCCGTCCAGTGATGCACAAAAAAATCCCGGCGAGCAGTTCAAACAATACAATGTTAAAAAGCTGCGCCCATGGCCGTACCTCCACAAACGGATTATGTGTGTAAAACTCCAGCAAATAAAAAAATGCGGCGGGAGGCATCAATGCCACAGTTCCCCACATCACATACTTTGTATATTTTAATAAAGTTTTTTTCTGACTCATTTTGACTGCCTCATATTATTTTGGTTCTTATTTTAGCACACTGCATTTACTTTTCCTATTTAATTCGCAAAAAATTCACAAAAGCTCTTCCGTATGTTTTTCCAGTTTTCCACATACTTTGTCGAATATGACTCATTTTTTGACATATCTTGTTAATAGACCGCTTTGATTCACACAATTCAAACAACTTTCATTGACATCCGGAAGTTCTTCGACTATGCTTACACTTATATGATAAATTCATGGAAAAGGTGGCTGTTATGAACGAGAATCTCGAATTGAACCGCTTAGCAAAAGAAAACGATAATTTCAAAAAAATTATTCAGACACAGCAGAATACCATCAACCGCATGATTGATTATTTTATTCTGGGGGAGAAAAAACCTGGACTGCAAAAGTAGCTTTTTTCGTGTGACGATGCTATAATAAGCACACAGAAAACTATCTTTTACAACACATGATTTCACGGAGGATAAAACCATGTTCCAATTTACAGATGACTGCCTGATCGGGATCAAGGAGCTGGACGACGAGCACCGCCGTCTGTTCTCATTGATCAATCAGGCCATGGACGTACTCAGTCATACCGATTCCAACGACCGCTGCACCCAGATCACCCATCTGTTGGATGAGCTGACTCAGTATGCCGATACCCATTTTGCACATGAGGAGGCTTACATGGAGCAGATCCGCGATCCGGAGCTGCTCCGTCAGCGCATGCAGCACTCTCTTTTCCGCGACAAAATCCGCGATTTTTCCTTTGCAGACATCGATGACCCCGGGAAGCAGCAGCAGGTTGTCACCGATCTTTTGAATTTCCTTGCCAAATGGCTGTATCACCATATTCTCGGAAGCGACATCATGATCGGCAAGCTGCCGCCGTTAGAGGAATGGATGATCCGCGACAACCCGTGTGAATTCACAGACGATTATCTGACCGGCATCGAACTGGTTGATTCCGAGCATCAGCAGCTGTTCCACATCGTGGAGCGCGCCTATCAGCTGGTAAAATCCAACGACGTCATTACGTGCTATGATGAGCTTTTATCTATCATCCACGAACTCACGGATTATACCGTAACCCATTTTGCCGACGAAGAAGCTTACATGGAGAAGATCGGTTATGAGGGGCTTGCCGCACAGAAAAATGCGCACGCTTCCTTCGTTGCCAGACTTGAGAGCATCAACCTGATCGAGCTGGACGAAAATCCGCAAAAATATATGGAGAGCCTGATCGAATTTCTGCTGGGATGGCTGATCAACCATATCCTCTATTCCGATAAAAAGATTCCTGTCCAGGCATAACCGCCGCGGACAGGCACTGACATGCACCGTACACACATTCATGCCGTACGCATTTCAAATTCCTGAACATACGCTGCAGATCTAGCATACAAAAGGAGCTGTGAATGATATTCACAGCTCCTTTTGTATGCTCTTTTCAATATAATGCCGGCGGCCGGACTTGAACCGGCACGAGGTTGCCCCCGTCAGATTTTGAGTCTGATGCGTCTGCCATTCCGCCACGCCGGCAGTCTTGCGATCGGATCTCTCCGTCTCGCTCACGCACGATTTATCATACCATACCCTCCTTCATATTGCAACCACATTTTTCACTTTTCACACCTTACCCCCTCCCGTATTCCATTGACAAAAGTTATCATATATGATAACTTTATAGCAGACAATTTTTTACGGAACACCTGTATTTTCAGGAGAATTGAGGGATTCATGAAGGAACAAAGCCCGCTTACCCCGCGTTATGAAGTCGTGGAACAGCTAAAGAACGCACGCAAGGCGCAGAACGTGACGCAGGAGGTGCTCGCAGAGCGCGTAGGCACCAGGAAATCCAATATATCCCGTTTTGAGAGCGGTCGTTACAATCCCAGCCTTGATTTTCTGATTAAGGTTGCCGACAGTCTCGGGAAGCAGATTCAGATCAGGATTCGATAAGCATGAAGGAGGAGTTTTTATGACAAAAGGAAAGATTTTAGGTGATATTCACCAGATTGACAAAGATGTGGAGCTGTGCCGCACCACCAACGAACGCATCAGTAATCAGGCAGCACAGCTTCTGATTGAGAACCAGATCCCCTTTACCCGGGGCTGGATCAAGGTTCCGTTTTTTCTTCGGGAAAAATACCGTGGTGCGCACCAGATCTATGTGATTCGCACGAACCGCAACCGCTACGGGCAGGCAAGACGCACCATCGACCAGATGGACACTTCTTTCCGGCGCAGACTGATCTTAAGCAACTACTGATCCGTACGCCTGCCGTCTTCCTGCACTGTTTGCGCCATCAGTTTCTCAAACAGTGCCAGGAACTTTTTTTCCACTCCCCGCATCGGACACTCCCGGTATTCCGGCAGCACCGCCGCCTGCGGTGCCACATCGAATAATTTTTCTCCCGTGAAATGTTCAAATTCATAATACAGGCAGGTATCATCCATGCGCTTTACAATCTCGCGCTCCCGCTCCGTCAGCGGCGCAATCAGGTATTTTTCATAGATCATCTCCTGAAGCACCTGCTCAATCCTGCGGTATTCCGGCAGACAGCCCTTCACCGGCCTGGTGATATCTGACAGATATGCCTCGCTCGCATCGTGCAGCAGGCACGCCAGAACTTCCCTGCTGCTGCGCCCTTCGGACTGCGCCATTACAGCACAGTCCAGGCTATGCTGCGCAACAGAATAAAATACCGGAAAATGGCCATTGGCACGTGTCATTAACGACAGCGCATGTGCAATATCCTCGATACAGATTTCTTCCGGTCTGGGGTCTGCCGGTGACATATGTATTCCGGAAAATGTGCGAATCTTCTCTCTCATTCCGTTTCCTCCATGCTCTTCTTTAAAAGACGGTACAACGCCGCAGTGTCCACCGGCTTTGCAATATGTCCGTTCATTCCCGCATTCAACGCCGCACTGATATCCTCGGTGTATGCATTTGCAGTCATGGCGTAGATCGGTATCTCCCCGGCATCCGCGCGTCTGCCCTTCTGTGCGCGGATCGCTTTCGCCGCTTCATAACCATTCATTCCCGGCATCTGGACATCCATCAGGACTGCCATATAGGTTCCCGGTGCCGATTCCGCAAAACGCTCCACTGCCTCCTCGCCATTCCACGCATGATCCACATGCATGTTCACAAGCTCAAGCAGCTCCGTGACAATCTCCGCGTTCATCTCGGTATCTTCCGCAAGAAGAATCCGTCTGCCTCCAAAATCATAAGACTCTGCCGTATCTTCTTCCGTTTCACCTTCACCCGTCTCTTCTGCTTTTTGCTCTTTCTCATCCACTGCGTGTGCCAGCGGCAGGGATACCGTAAAGGTTGTTCCGACACCCTTCTTCGACTGGCAGGCGATCGATCCCCCCATCAGTTCCACCAGATTCTTGGCAATGGAAAGTCCGAGTCCACTTCCGCCGTGATGCTGTGCCGTCTCGGCCTCCTCCTGCTCAAACGGCAGGAACAGCCGCTCCTGCATTTCCTCGCTCATTCCCTCGCCGGTATCCATCACCACAAATTTATAGAAGAACTGCTCCTGCTGCATTGGCAGTTCGCTGACCGTCACGCGGATGCTCCCGCCCTCGGGCGTAAACTTATAGGCGTTGGAAATCAAATTCAGCAATACCTGATTGAGGCGCAGCACATCGCCTTTGACCCGCTCCACCTGTACCTCGTCCATCTCCACTGTAAAAGCAATCTTTTTCTGCGCGCACTGCGTTCCATACACTGCTGAAATTGAATCCAACACCTCTTTTAAGGAAAACGGTGCCTGCGCAATTTTAATCTTGTTGCTCTCGATCGCAGACATATCAAGTACGTCATTTACAATCGCAAGCAACACTTTGGATGAAGTATCGATCTTGTCCAGACACTCTTCTACCTCTCCCCCCTCATCGCTGCGGTGCCTTGCGATCTCAGTCAGCCCCACAATGGCATTGATCGGCGTGCGGATCTCATGGCTCATCCGTGCAAGGAACTGTCCCTTTGCCTCATTGGCGCTGTTGGCCTGCGCCACCGCCACTGCAAGCTGCTCGTTTTTCTCCTTCAGCTTGCGGTAATTTCTGCGCCGCAAAAGTTCAAATGCAACCATCCATGCGACAATCTGCAGCAGAAGTATGCCGATCACGGCTATCGGATAACGGAACTTGTACGCCATATCGGAGAGTGTCGGTTCATAGGCGGCTGCCAGCGTGTGATCCACCCTAAACTGGGCAATCTCTTTATCTGATATCATCCCAATGCACTTGTTCAAAATCTTTACCAGCATGCGGTGTTCCTCGCTGTCCAACCCGACAATTCCCGTATTTTCCTCCATAAAAAAAGTCGGGACAACCGCAAGTTCCTCATAATAGGGATTTGCCAGATACGGTGTCAGCACGCTGACATTCTGCGCCGCAAAATCTGCTTTTCCGTCCAGAACCATGGCCAGACAGTCTTCTAAGTTCTTCTCCTCACAGATCTCAAACTGTGGTGCATTCATCTGGATATAATGTTCCAGCGCGACATAGCTTGCCGGAATTGCCAGACGGTATGAAACATCGTCCGCATCCACATCATATTCCTGTCCGTTTCTTCCAACCAGGGCGACATCATCCGTATAAAAGCTGTCCGTCAGAATGTAGGGTTCCTTCTGGAAATCAGGATTGTCCGAGAGCACACCTGCAACCAGACTGTCCGGATACTTGGACAGATAGTCCACCGTGCGCATTCCCTGCGGCATCATCACATACTGAAACGTCAGACCACTGCACTCTGACAACAGATTCAGGATGTCGACCGTGATACCATCAACCTTTCCTTCCGCATTCCGGTAGGACAACGGCGCCCTTGATGCAATAAACGCCACCGTAATCACGCCTGCCCCTTGAATGTATTCCGCTTCCTCTCTGGTAAAGACAACCTCTCCCTCCGCTTCCTTCTCCCCGTAATATTTCTGATAGAGATCCGCTTGAAACGAAGCTCCTGCCTCGGTAATCTGCCCGAGCGCCTCGTTCGCTTCGGCAAGCAGTTCCTTGTTCTGTCTCCCTGTCATAATATAGAACGGATCGGAACCAAAACGGCAGATGATCTTGTAATCCGTCTTGAGTGCGAGACTTCCCATGGCAACCGCGTCAATCTCGCCGCGATCGAGCGCACTAAAACACGCCTCCTGTGTGTCATAGATGCTCTCCTCGTAGGAAAATCCCTTTTCGGCGGCATAGTCCCTGAATTCCTGATTCTGAAAGCTGTCCCTAAGCATACCTACGCGCATGCCGTTATAGGTGGCATAGTCATTGTAGTAGTAAGTATCGTTCTCCTTACTCACGTACAGAACACTTGTCTCCGCCCCGATAGCATAGTCAGAAAAAAGATACTGCTTCTCCCGCTCTTTTGTTCTCTGCGCCTGGCAGATCATATCGATCTCGCCGGTCTCAAGTTTTTTTAACTGCTGATCCCAGCTGTCATACTCGAATTCATAGTCCCAGCCGGTATATTCTGCAATTTTGCGCAGATATTCCACACCGTAGCCCGTGTAGGTTCCGTCCTTTTCTTCAGTAATAAATCCATCATAATCGATATACCCGACTTTGATTACATGCCTTTTCTCCTGATCCGCCACTGCCGCCGTCACACTCAAGGCACTGCACAGCACACAGCAAACAAAGCAGATCAGCGCCATCACGCGTCTGTATCTTCCGGTCACTCTTGTTCCTCCCTCATACCATGCAGCTGCTCCACAAAGGATACCGCAAATTTCTGCACATCCACGCCTACCGCTTCCTCAAAGCTCTCTCCCGTAACGATCGAGTTGGAGATAATACGGATTCCCAGAAACGGTATGCCATGCGCCAGGCAAAGCTCTGCCGGAGCTGCGGATTCCATATCTTCTACCGCAGTCTTATACCGCTCTCTTAGCAGTGCGATCCGGTCCAGCTGGTTGTTCCACTCATCTGCAGAGCCGATCACTCCTCTGCCCACATAAAAAGCCGTCTGTACCTTCATCGCTGCGTCCCCGAGCTTCTCATCACACGGAAAATCGAGCACTTTCCTTGTCTGTCCAAGTGTTTTATCAAAAATTTCAATCGGCAGCGGCTCAAAATCACGCTCATCGATTCCGGCTCCTTCGGGGGCATATTTCCGGATCATGGCTCCCATCGGGACCACACGCTCCCCCACCACGATGTCTCCCCGGTGGAAGTGCGCATCATGGCCTCCGCCAATGCCCAGGTTAATCACCGCCCACAGGCAGAACTGTGTCATGGCAATGGCGGTTGCTGCCGCTGCATTCACCATCCCCTGATAAGTGCGCGAGATAACGACCGGCTCCGCGTGCTTCCCCAGGAATCCTGTATAAAATTTCCAGTTGCCATATGTTATCTCCTCCGGTTCTCCAAGCTGTCCGATCAGATATTCCGTCTCCGTGTCCATCGCTCCCTGAAGCAGAAGCGCCGGTTGTTTTTTGAAATCGTAATTTTGCATATTTTCCTCATTTCTGTCTTTTCTTCTATCATGTTCTCATATCGTATTCTCATTTCTGTTGTATCTACTATACGTTCTTAAACTTCCCGATGTCAAGGGACGTATTTTTTTTCTTGACGGATACCGTTTTCTGTTTTAAGGTTTTAGTAGATACAGACAGGAGGATTTTTATATGGAAAAAATTGCTAGCTTTACCATAGACCACATCAAATTACAGCCGGGCGTCTATGTGTCCAGAAAGGATCATGTCGGAGCGGAAGTCATCACTACCTTCGATCTTCGCATGACCTCACCGAACGACGAACCGGTCATGAACACGGCGGAAGTGCACACGATCGAGCATCTGGGTGCTACTTTCCTGCGGAATCACAAGGACTTCTCCGATAAGACCGTCTACTTCGGACCGATGGGATGCCGCACCGGCTTCTATCTTCTCCTTGCCGGGGATTACGAGTCGAAGGACATCGTTCCGTTAATGATTGAAATGTTTGAATTTATCCGGGACTTTCGGGGCGATGTGCCCGGCGCTGCGCCAAAGGACTGCGGAAACTATCTGGATATGAATCTTGGCATGGCGAATTATCTTGCGAATCGTTATCTGGAGAATACCCTGTATCACATTGATGCAGCGCATCTTGTGTATCCGGAATAAAAAATCTAATCAAAGAAAAAGGGTGTATCGTCTCAATCTCTCAATAAAGACTTTACACCCTTTGTTTTTTGTAATTTGATTTAAATATCGTCCAGGGATTCTTTGATCTTATCCATGAATCCCTTCTTTTTCTTAGGCTTCTCCTGCTTATCGGAAGAACCTGCCCCGTCCTGGGCGCCGGTTCGGTTTAAGGAATCACCCGTCAGCGCATCAAACTGACGTAACGCCTCCTTTGCGTCTGCGGAAAGCCCGGTCGGTGTCTGTACCACCAGATCTACATAGTGATCGCCGCGAACCGATTTGTTGCGGAGCGACGGCACGCCTTTTCCTTTCAGACGAATTCTTGTGTTCGTCTGTGTTCCAGGCTTCACTTCATACAGCACATCTCCGTCCACCGTATGAATACGGATCTCTCCGCCCAATGCTGCCTGGGCAAAAGAAATCTGTGCGGTGGAATAAATATTCATATCCTGCCGCTGCAGGGTCGGATGTCTCGATACGACAACCTCTACCAGCAGATCGCCTCTCGGTCCGCCGTTGATTCCCGGCTCGCCCTTCTCCCGGATACGGACGCTCTGTCCGTTGTCGATACCTGCCGGAATCGACACTTGAATCTTTTTCTTGCTTGCAATGTATCCGGTACCCCGGCAATCCGGGCACTTGTCTTTGATGATCTTTCCGGAACCGCCACAGTCCGGACAGGTCTGCACATTCTGCACCGTACCAAAGAAAGACTGCTGTGTAAATACAACCTTTCCCTTACCGCCGCACTTCGGACAGGTCTCCGGCGTTGTCCCCGGCTTTGCACCTGTTCCATGGCAGGTATGGCACTCATCCTTTAACACCATCTCAATCTCTTTCTCACATCCGAAGATTGCCTCCTCAAATGTGATGCGGACACTGGTTCTTAAGTTGGATCCCTTCATAGGACCGTCATTGGCTCTTCTTCTGGAACCGCCGCCAAAGAAATCTCCGAAAAGATCGCCGAAGATATCTCCCATATCCATGCCGGAGAAATCGAATCCGCCTGCTCCGCCGCCGGTGCCGTCAAATGCCGCATGACCAAACTGATCGTACTGCTTTCTCTTCTCTGCATCGGAAAGCACTGCATAGGCTTCCTGTGCTTCCTTGAACTTTTCTTCACACTCTTTATCCCCAGGGTGCATGTCGGGATGATACTTTTTGGCAAGAGTACGGAATGCTTTCTTGATCTCATCGTCCGATGCGGTCTTGCTTACGCCCAAGACCTCATAATAATCTCTCTTATCCGCCATAACTTTTCCTCTATTCCTCTCTACTGCACACGGGGTTTCCAGATGTTACCATCCAGAAACCCCATGTTTTATACACTGCGTTGAAATATCGTAACACACTCTGGCTTCTTTGTAAATGCCGCAGCTTCTGTCAGATTATACTTCCTTGAAGTCCGCATCTACAACATCGTCGTTTGCAGCGCCTGTGCTTCCTGTGCTTCCTGCACCGCCCATATTGCTCATATCAGGACCTGCGCCTGCTGCACCCTGTGCTGCCTGTGTCTGCTCATACATCTTTGCAAATACCTTCTGTGCACTCTGTGTCAACTTCTCCTGTAAGGATTTTAACTCTGTCACATCCGCCTCTGTCATCTCTTCTGCATTCTGATGTGCATCCAGGAATGACTTCACTGCGTTCATGTCGTTCTCTACTTCCGACTTATCGGCTGCATCCAGGTTTGCACCAACCTGATCCAGTGCCTGCTGTGTCTGGAATACGAAGGAATCTGCATCATTTCTTGCATCGATTGCTTCTTTTCTCTTCTTATCCTGTGCCTCGTACTCAGCTGCTTCTCTGACTGCCTTATCGATCTCGTCATCAGACATATTAGAACCAGCTGTGATTGTAATATGCTGCTCTTTGCCTGTTCCCAGATCCTTTGCGGATACATTTACAATACCGTTTGCATCGATATCGAATGTAACCTCGATCTGCGGTACACCACGACGTGCTGGCGGGATACCATCCAGACGGAACTGGCCAAGGGATTTGTTATCTCTTGCAAACTGTCTCTCACCCTGTACAACGTTGATGTCTACAGCAGTCTGGTTGTCTGCTGCGGTGGAGAAGATCTGGCTCTTCTTGGTCGGGATTGTCGTATTTCTCTCGATCAGTCTCGTTGCAATACCACCCATGGTCTCGATGGACAGTGACAGCGGTGTTACATCCAGAAGTAAGATCTCACCCGCACCGGCATCGCCTGCAAGCTTACCACCCTGAATGGAAGCACCGATAGCTACACACTCATCCGGGTTCAAGGATTTGCTCGGCTCTTTGCCTGTGAGCTGTCTTACCTTATCCTGTACAGCCGGGATACGTGTCGATCCACCTACTAACAGTACCTGACCCAGGTCAGCGTTGGTCAGTCCGGCATCTCTCATTGCATTCTGAACCGGGATTGCGGTCTTCTCTACCAGATCATGTGTCAGTTCGTCGAACTTTGCTCTGGTCAGGTTCATATCAAAATGCTTCGGTCCCTCAGCGGTTGCTGTGATGAACGGAAGGTTGATGTTGGTTGTAGTTGCGGAAGAAAGCTCTTTCTTAGCCTTCTCGGCTGCTTCCTTTAATCTCTGGAGTGCCATCTTATCTGTGGATAAGTCTACGCCCTCTGCCTTCTTGAACTCATCGATCATCCACTGTGTCACTCTGTTATCGAAGTCATCGCCGCCAAGGTGTGTATCACCGTTTGTGGAAAGTACCTCGATGACACCGTCACCGATCTCGATAATAGATACATCGAATGTACCACCGCCGAGATCGTATACCATGATCTTCTGCTCTTTCTCGTTGTCAAGACCGTAAGCAAGTGCTGCTGCTGTCGGCTCGTTGATGATACGCTTTACATCAAGTCCTGCGATCTTACCGGCGTCCTTGGTTGCCTGACGCTGTGCGTCGTTGAAGTATGCCGGAACTGTGATGACTGCCTCTGTTACCTTCTCTCCGAGGTATCCTTCCGCATCTGCCTTTAACTTCTGCAGAATCATTGCGGAGATCTGCTGCGGAGAATACTGTTTGTCATCGATCGATACCTTGTAATCGGTTCCCATATGTCTCTTAATGGAAGAGATTGTCTTCTCTGCGTTGGTGACTGCCTGACGCTTTGCCGGCTCACCGACGAGTCTCTCACCGGTCTTCGTAAATGCTACGATAGACGGTGTTGTTCTTGCGCCTTCCTGATTGGCGATAACGGTAGGTTTTCCACCTTCCATCACTGCTACACAGCTGTTTGTTGTTCCTAAATCAATTCCGATAATTTTTCCCATGATAGATTCCTCCTCATCATATTCTAAAAACAAATTTGTTACTTTTGCTGCATTTATATCAACGCGGACATCCTAAGATGCCGGCACGTCTGACTGATAAACCGGCTGCTATGATACCACCGCAACCATACTGTGGCGCACAACAGAATCCTTATACATATAACCTTTCTGTAACTCCTGTGCGACCACTCCGGAATCGTACTCCTCGCTTTCCACCTGCATCACTGCATTGTGGAAGTTCGGATCAAATTCCTGACCGACTGCCTCGATCGGCTTTACCCCGCTTGCATCAAGCTCGGTAAGCATCTGCTTGTATATCTTATCCATCCCGACGACAAACGCATCTTCTCGCTGTTCCTCCGGTACTGCTGCCAGTCCTCTCTCAAAATTGTCAATCACCGGAAGGATCTTCTCAATGATACTTTTTGCTCCCATATCGTACATCTGTGTTTTTTCTTTCTCTGTACGCTTACGGAAGTTGTCGAATTCTGCCATCTGACGTTTTAATTTATCGTTCAGTTCCTCGATCTGTTCGTCTTTTTTATCTTTCTTTTTCTTAAAGAATCCCTTCTTCTCATCGGCCGGCGCTTCCTGTCCGTCCTCTGCCTCAGATTCCTCTGTCTCTTCTGCCTGCTCGCCGGATTCGGACGCTTCTGCTTCAGCCGTCTCTGTCTCCTCCGCCTCGCTTACCTCTTCTGCCTGCTTCTCTGCGGCATCTTTTTCAAGATCCTCTAATACTTCTTCCATCATTTCTTCTTTTTTCTCTGCCATTCCAATCCTCCATCTATGTCTCCCCTTTTGGTCTGTCCAAAATTCCATCGAGGGAATTCTTCAATACCTTTAGGTTATCCATGACTTTCTCATAATCCATTCGCTTCGGTCCTACAATACCGATGGTTCCGCGAATCCCTTCTCCCAATTCATAGGTTGCTGTCACCACGCTGCAGTCTTTCATCGTCTGAATCGGGCTTTCATTTCCTATATAAACCTGAATCCCTGTACTCTTATCTTCCAACAGGTTCTCAGTGACAAGTGATGCAAGCTGCTGCTTCTCCTCAAAGGTGGAGATCAGTTCACTCGCTTTTTCTGCGGAATCACTTAACTCCGGATATTTGAACAGGTTCGTCGTCCCGCTCGTGTAGATCCGGATATCCTCATCCTGTCCCATCGTCTCTGCCACGGTATCCAGCACATTGCTGATGATGTCGCTGTGGATTCCCGCCTGTTCCTTCAACTTGGCGATCGTGCCGAGATTGATGTCCTGTAAGGCAAGACCGTTGAGATTCGAGTTCAGCAGAATATTTAACTTCAGCATTGTCTCATTGTCGATCGGTTCAGACACTGGAATAATCTTATTCTTGACCAGATTGCCCTCTGTGACAATCACTGCCAGTATCTGTTCTTCATTCACATTGGAAAGCTGTATGAACTTTACCTTGTTGCGGTGGTAACTCGGCGCCGACACCATCGTCGCATAGTTGGTATTTGCCGCCAGCATCTTAGCCACCTGCTGAAGAACCTGATCTACTTTTTCCGTGTGCTCAATGACGAACTTCTTCATGTCATCTACCTCACGGTTCTTCTCTTCCATCAGGTGATCTACATAAAACCGATACCCCTTATCGGAAGGAATACGTCCTGCGGAAGTATGCGGCTGCAGGATATATCCCAGTTCCTCCAGGTCTGCCATCTCATTGCGGATGGTCGCAGAACTCAGATTCAGATCTGTATACTTTGAAATGGTTCTCGACCCAACCGGCTCGCCTGTCTCCAGATAATTGCGGATGATCGCATCTAAAATTTTTATTTTACGTTCATCTAATTCCATCTCGTCCATCGCTGGTCTCCTGCTGCTTTCCTGCAGTTCCTTTTGTCTTATTAGCACTCGTTGCTATGGAGTGCTAACACCTTACGTACTTAAGATAGCACCAACCTATTTCTTTGTCAACAGGATTTTTCATAAAAGTTGTGTTTTATTTGTGATTTTATAGTTTGTTTATAAATAAGAAAAAATCCTCCGAAGGTTCCATGTCCTCCGGAGGATTCCGCATCGCTTTCTTCTATTATAATAGAATACACATTTCTCTCCATCTATATCCGCCCGTCAGGCGGAAAGCTTCCGCTAAAACGGCCGGAAACAGCAACAGTTGCAGAGGAGATCCAGACAGAGCAGGCTTAAGCACCAGTTCCCTGCGCTCGCATACGGTCTGTCATAGTCGCTTCCCATGCTGGTATACCATGTGCCGCCATACTGAAGATGCTGTAAAAACTGCCGGTATTCCATATTGCTCGGCTCCATCTCCACCGCACGCTTTGCGTGTTCCATCGCGTTGATGTTATTGCCCATGCCCTGATTGGCAATCGCACTGAAATAGTACCAGCGCGCCCGGCGTTCCCCGAACGGAATTCCGTTCAGCACATTCAACGCCTCCGCATAGTGTCTGCTTGCAATATAATTTGCAGCCGCCTGCATCTTCGGCGATTCGTTCTGACCGAATCCATGACCGCCGCCGTAGCTGTAGCCGCCGGAATTGCCGCTGTATCCGCCGCCATAACCGTATCCGCCGCCCTGCTGCTTCTCCTTCATGATCTGGTCATATGCCTGCTGTACTTCCTTAAAATGCTCCTCAGCCTCATCCCGGTTCGGATTGTTCACATTCGCATCCGGATGGTATTTTCTGCTGAGTGCCCTGTATGCCTTTTTTATCTCTTCATCTGAGGCCCCCCGCGATACGCCGAGCACCTGATATGGATCTGTCATATATGTGTAACCTCGCTATTTGCGCGCTTTTTTCTTATTCTTCTCTTCCGCCTTGCGTTTTTTCAGCTGAAGATACTCGTATTTTGACCATACGCCGGAATACAGCACATTCCGCAGTATATCCGCATGTAATAAAATCGGAAGGCGCTCAAACGACTTGGCGCACTCGGACATCATGCTCGTGAGCAGCAGACGGCAGAGCGTATCCATGTCATCCGCACTCTCCCGCATCGCATAGACGAGTGGATTGTACTCCTTTTTCCTGCGGTCCTCATCGTAATCCTCATAGGCATCCATAATGTAGATGAACTTTCCCATGTAAAAGCCGAGTGTGCGCAGCTCTTCCTGCCACTCATCCTCTCTCCAGCAGAAAATCTCACCCAGCATCTCTCCGGTCAGACCTGCCACCGCATCAAGGTTCGTCTCGCCCCTTGTCTCCACCTCGTCTGTTTTTCGCATGAACTCTTCCACTGCGTGAACCTGGCGCGGATACTTCTCCATCACGCGCGCATAATCCTTATCCAGCATCTTTGCAAACGCCTTCTTCGTGTAGGCCTTCTCGTCCTTCCAGTCGTCAATCAGATTATGATAGGCTACAATCAGATTCATATCTGCCGCATAGTCTGTCGCCTCATTGATCCACACCTGCCGCTTCCTGGTCGGATGCAGCGCACAGGTAATCTCGGAAGATTCATTCGTAAGCTCGTACAAGCCCGTCAGAAGAACGATCAGAAATGTCATATCATAGTTGAGCAGCATCTGTCCCTTTGCGCCGCAGTTGGATTTGAGTCTCTGGCACAGTCCGCAGTAATACGCCTGATATGCCTTCCGTTTCTCCTCCGTCATGATCTTCTGATTGATATTTATGTAACCGAACATCCCAAGTTCTCCTTTGCCCTGTCAGATCAGCTTCTTCTGATGAATTCTCTCCTGCACTTCGGGCAGGTAATACAGATTTTGCCTCTTCCCTTCGGCACCCGCACTCTCTGCTTGCATCCAGGACACTTGAAAAAGCGGTAGGTATCTCTCTGTGCGAAGCGCTTCTTCCATTGATCCCGCTTCACAACTGCTTTATAGCGCCTGCTCAGATACCACTGATTCTCTTCATAACGCTTCGAGACATTCTTTGAAAACATACGGAAACAATTATAGATCATCAGCGCAATTCCAAACCAGTAAAAAATGGAAAGCACCGGCAGAAGTCCGCTGAACATCGATACAACCAGGCTCACCAATACCACGATGTTCAAGGTTCTCCCAAGTTCATCCGCTCCATACCGTCCAGTCATAAAACGCTGCAGTTTTTCTCTCATATCCATTCCTTCCTTTCCGGATCATGAGATCATGTTAAGCCCTGCAAAATAGACTGTCAACCTTCCTATTGTCTTTTTAGAAACATTTTAGACTTTGATTAGATTTCAGGTTACGTGTCAAAACAGACGTACCTTTCTGCTCATATCCTCCGGATCTTTTGCGCCTGCGATCGCCGTCCCGGATGTAATGCAGCTCTTCATATAGAGATTATAGATGGCATCATCCATCCGCACTCTGCCGTGCCCCTTCTCCGCTCCGGCGGACGTATCTAGCTGATGCAGCCTGTTCTCCGCAATCATGCTGCGCACTCCGGCATCCGCCACCAGAACCTCATAGGCAGCCACACGTCCGGCTTCATCCTGCCGCCGCAGCAGCTTCTGTGCCATAGCACCCGCCAGTCCCTGTGCCAGACTTTCCAGAAGGACCTGCGAACCGGAAGTGCTCCCGCCGCACTGTACCAGATGAAGCAGTGCCGCCGTCACACTGTCCTCCTTCTCCGCCAGAATCACAAACTGTCCTCTCCTGACTGCTGCAAACAAAAGCCCGGCCTCCCGCTCGCTCCCGATTCCATCCAGAAGGATCACATCGGCATCCTGCTTTAGCGCCATCTCAAGAGCTTCCGCCCTGGAAGCGCAGTCCGATCCGACCTCCCGCTGTAGAACCAGCCCTCTTCCCTGCGGCAG
Source organism: uncultured Lachnospiraceae bacterium (assembly GCA_902781225.1). GTDB lineage: Bacteria > Bacillota > Clostridia > Lachnospirales > Lachnospiraceae > Roseburia. The sequence continues at coordinate 22,854 of CACZIN010000019.1, forward strand.
GATATATTCTGTCGTATCTTCCACAGAGACAATAACCTTCGACTGCGTTCCTGCAATTTGTGCGGCAAGTGACGCCACCGTCGTCGTCACTCCGCTTCCTCTGCCTCCCGTGACAAGAAGCAGTCCGCGCCCGTTTTTCACAAGCTCCGTAATCTCCTCCGGCAGCAGAAGTTCCTCCGGTGCCGGAACCCCGGACGGATGCAGTCTTACGGACATTGCATCTCTCCCCTGCTGTCTGTATACGGACACGCGCAGACGCAGCGCTTCGGAAAATGAATAGCTGCATACCAGCGCGCCTTTCGTGCGGTACTCTTCCAGCTGATTCCCGGACAAGATCTGCTCCGTCACCTCCGCAAGATCCGCATCCTGCCATTCTGCGGCGTCCTCCTGCCCTGCGGCAGTCAGTTCTCCGTCAATCCGAAGCATCGCCGGTCTTCCCGGGACAAGGTGTACATCCGATGCGCCTTTGTCACCCGCATATTCCATAAGATCATTAAAAAGTTTTATGCCGTTCATAGAAAAACTCCTTCTTATTGCTTCATAGGGAAATGCAATGCATCCTATTACATAAAAAGAGCCGCTGCGCGACTCTCAGATACTTCTATGTGACAATGATAAGCAGAACGATAAGCCGGGTTATGTCTAAACCATGGCAAGCCACGGTCGGAATGATCATCTATCTAGGATGACTGTTGCCAGCCACCTCAAGCAACCTACCTAAAGCTGGCGGGCCGCGTCAACGCTTTTGTTCGGTCTTGCTTCGGATGGGGTTTACATATGCCCGCTCTGTTACCAGCGCGGCGGTAGTCTCTTACACTGCCCTTCCACCCTTACCGGATTCCGGCATTGCCGGAACCGGCGGTATATTTCTGTTGCACTATCCTTGGAGTCGCCTCCACCGGACGTTATCCGGCATCCTGCCCTGTGAAGCCCGGACTTTCCTCACCCCAGCAATGCTGGGCCGCGATCATTTGCTCTACTTATCACCGCAACTATTGCTTATTATAATGTGCTTCCCGCAAAATGTCAAAACAATCCTATACATTGAAGCAGGAACCGCCGATGAATTCGCGGATAATCGAATTCTGGCTGATACCATCGCTCGGCATCGGAAGGAAATAATCCAGGAACTTGAGCAGGCGCTTTGCCTCCAGATATTCCGGACAATCCTTGTCAATGGCAAACAGCAGCGGCTCGGCATACATCTTTAACACTGCCAGTTCATAGATCAGCGCCGAGTTAAACATCACGTCCGCCCCCTCCTGGAACGGGAAAATGTAGCGCTCCTCACCGCGGCGCACCGAATCCCACATGGCGATGGTCTCCTTTGCGGAAGTCCCTCTCGTGCGCGCATCTCTCACAATCCGGCGGATCATTCTGCCGTCCGTTGTCGGCAGGCAGTTGTGCTCGTCGATGTTGAGCTGGGTCAGCGCACTGATGTAGATCTTGAACTTGCTCTCCACCGGGAGCGAGTAGGACAGCCTGTCGTTGAGTCCGTGGATTCCCTCGATGACCAGCACATCCTCTTTTCCGAGCTGCATGTAGCGGTCCTTGTATTCCCGCTTGCCGGTCTTAAAATTGAAGACCGGAAGATTGACGCGCTTGCCCGCAAGCAGTTCATTCATGTCGTGGTTAAACAGCTCCACATCCAGCGCTTCCAGACATTCCAGATCGAGTTCCCCGTTCTCATCGCGCGGGCACTGTTCCCTGTTCGCATAATAATCATCGAGAGGGAACGGATGCGGCTTTAATCCCTTCGCGGCAAGCTGGATGGAAAGGCGGTGTGAAAAGGTGGTCTTTCCGGAGGAAGACGGTCCGGCAATCATGATAAACTTTTTGCCGCCCGACTTTACGATCGTATCTGCCAGATGTCCGATCCGCTCCTCAAACAGTGCCTCCTGCGTCAGAATAATGTCCTGCATGCGCCCTTCCGCAATCGCGTCATTGAGCGCGCCGATCGTGCCGATCTCTAACATACGTCCCCACTCACGCGAAGCTTTCAGCGTGTGGAACAGCTTCCCGGAAGGTGCAAACTCTGCCACCTCTCTTGTATTCTCATTCGGAAACAGAAGTACGAATCCATCCTCATACGTCACAATATCGTAGTAGCGGAGATAGCCCGTAGACGGCACCATGAATCCGTAAAAATAGTCCTTATAGTGGTCGAGCACATAGATATTGACCCTGGAACTGCGGCGGTATTTAAAAAGCTTTTCCTTATCCTCCATCCCGAGGTCATGGAACAGTGCAATCGCATCATCTGTGTTCATGCTGCGCTTCTCAATCTCGATATCCTCCGTCACAAGACGGTACATCTCCTTTTTCAGCGCTATGGCGCGCTCTTCGTCCACCGCAATCACGCGCTCCTGTCCGTCTGCCTTTTCACGCAGCTCGCAGTAATACCCCTGACCGATGGAATAGAGCACGCGGACACTGATATGTTCGCTTCCCCAGAGATTGTAGACCGCCTTCTGCATCAGAAGCGTGACGCTTCTGCGGTATGTCTTTTTTCCCGTCTTATCGGCCGTCGTCACAAACGAAAGCGTTCCGTCCCGCTGTGCCGTCTTATTTAATTCCCGCAGCCGGTTATTATACACCACAAGCACGATGTCATCCGGATATTTTTCCTGGTATTCCTGCGAAATTGCAAGGAAACTGGTTCCCGCCGGATATTGTCTTACTTCCCCTTCAATCGTCAAGCTGACCATATCTTTCCCCATACGAATCTCTCCCCCTCTGCCTTTTCTTCAAGGCTTTTTGTCATTCATAATACGCAAGCGCCCTGGCGTTCTGCGCGAGGATCTGTTTTACCTCATCGATCCGGGCGGCAATCTGCTCCGTCACCGGCTGACCGGATAGCTGTGTTAAAATGTCCTGCTGGATCTGCGCTTCCCCGCGAAGATACGCCAGAAGCACCGGATGTTTTTCTGTAAGAAGCTGCTTTCCATAGCGGAATTCCAGTTCCTGCTCTTCTGTGAAGCTGTCTGTATGTGAGACTGCAGACGCGTCATAGTGGACGCGCATCATGGGGTAATATTTTCCATCCTCCATGACCATCGCTTCCCTCTCTGTGACATAACCGTTCTCCATCAGAAAACGCCGCACCTTCGGAAGCTCTGACTGCGGCTGCAAAACCAGCCCGTGTGCCTGCTCACAGACGGATCTCCCGCTCTCCAGAATATGTATGACCAGTCCGCCGCCCATCCCCGCAATCAGGATGGCGTCCGCCTCACCCGGCTTTAGCGCCGCAACGCCGTCCGACAGACGGGTCTGTATGTAGTCTTCCATGCCGTACATCCGGATGTGTTCCCTGGCACGCTCCAGCGGTCCCGTCCGGATATCCATCGCAATCGCACTGGGGATGCGCTTTCGTTCCACCAGATAAATCGGTACATACCCGTGATCGGTTCCCACATCCGCCAGCCGCTCTCCCTCTCCGATGAGTCCCGCCGCCGTTCTTAAACGTTCTGATATTTTTACCATAGATTACTCCAGATAATCCTTTAATTTGCGGCTTCTGCTCGGATGACGCAGCTTGCGCAGCGCCTTCGCCTCGATCTGACGGATACGCTCACGTGTGACATTGAACTCTTTTCCGACTTCCTCAAGTGTTCTCGCACGTCCGTCCTCCAGTCCAAAGCGCAGTGTCAGCACCTTCTGCTCACGCTCTGTCAGCGTTCCGAGTACTTCCTCCAACTGTTCTTTTAACAGGGTAAATGCCGCCGCATCCGCCGGTACCGGCACGTTGTCGTCCTGGATAAAATCACCGAGATGGCTGTCCTCCTCCTCACCGATCGGAGTCTCTAAGGATACCGGCTCCTGCGAAATCTTTAAGATCTCACGCACACGCTCCACCGGCATGTTCATCTCCGCTGCAATCTCCTCCGGAGTAGGTTCGCGTCCCAGCTCCTGCAGTAACTGTCTGCTGACACGGATCAGCTTGTTGATCGTCTCGACCATATGCACCGGAATACGGATGGTTCTCGCCTGGTCTGCAATGGCTCTCGTGATTGCCTGACGGATCCACCATGTCGCGTAGGTGGAGAACTTATATCCCTTGCGGTAATCAAACTTTTCCACCGCCTTGATCAGTCCTAAATTTCCTTCCTGAATCAGATCCAAAAACAGCATTCCACGGCCGACATAGCGCTTTGCAATGCTGACAACCAGACGAAGATTGGCCTCTGCCAGTCTCTTTTTCGCCTCCTGATCGCCGAGCTCCATACGCTTTGCCAGTTCAATCTCCTCCTCCGCGGACAGAAGCGGCACTTTTCCGATCTCTTTTAAATACATACGCACCGGATCTTCAATGGAGACACCGTCCGGAACGGAAAGATCAATCTTCTCGACCTCTATCTCATCCTCATCATCGACGTCAAGAAGCATCTCATCGTCGACGTCGTCGTCTGTAATACGAAGCACGTCGATGTTGTTTGCCTCAAGGAAATCCAGGATCTTCTCAAACTGCTCTGCATCCAGCTGCATGTCGGAAAAGAAATCGCTGATCTCCTGATACTCCAGCATGTTTTTCTTCTTTTTTGCCAGCGCAAGCAGTTCTCTTAACTTTACCTGGAACTTCTCCTGGGCGCTTGCCCCCCCGTTCTCTGCTCCCGCATTGGCAGTTTTTGCAGCAGAGTTCTCCTTGTTTTCTCCCAGAACTTCCTTATTGTCGGTGTTTTCTTTCTTTTTTGCCATTTTCGCTTCATCCTCTCATAGTTCGTTACTATTTTGTCCTTAAATGCAGATTTTCATCCACATTCCTGCTTCTTTGCCCGCTCTCATTCCTCCAGCGGAATATGAACCGTTCCCGGCAGCTCATTCTTTTCCTTTGCCAGAGCAGCCATCTCCTGAACGTCAAACGTGTTTGCCAGCTTATGATTGATGCTGTTCTCCCGGACGCGGATCACGGTCTCGCGCAGCGCTTTTTCGCGTTCCTCCCTGGTATCCACCCGGTGGATTGTCGCGTTTAAGATTCCCGCTGCCTCCCGCTGCTGCTCCTCATCCTCGTAGGTGCTGATGATCCGCGCAGGATTGACTGTCCCGTCCTTCTCATACTGTTCAAACAGCATTTTCGCCACACTGTGGCAGATCGGGTCCGTAAAATCATCTGCGCCAACATACCTTTGCACCTTTGGAAACAGCGCCGGACTGTTCGTCAGCCACGTCAGCAGAAGCTTCTGCGACTGCACCATGCCGTCCTCGCGCTTTTTCGCACTCTTTTTGTACTCTGTGCGCGCACCGTCCTGTGCATCCGCGGCGCTCTGCGGCGCCCTGCCTCCTCCGGCAAGTCCGGCCTTTAATCCCTGCTGATTGACCAGCCTTCTCAAATCGTCCGGCGAGATCATGTATTTGGCTGCAACCGCCTCGATATAATTATCGCGCTCTAACTTCTCCGTAAATCCGCAAAGCATCTTCGCGACCGCATTGTAAAAGGCCGTCTTGCCCTCCGGGTCGTGCATGTCGTGCTGCTGCTCTTCCATGCGCACCTCGAACAGAAAGCTGTTCTCGGCCTGGTCAATGCGCTCCTGATATGCCTCCGCGCCAAGCGCCTTGATAAACTCGTCGGGATCCTTATACGGCTTCATGTTGATGATCTTGGTCGTGATTCCGACTTCTTTTAAAATCGGGATAGCCCTAAGCGCCGCCTTGATCCCCGCCCCGTCGCTGTCATACGTCAGATAGACTTCCTTGGTATAGCGCTTGAGCAGATTGGCATGACCGCTTGTGAGCGCCGTGCCGAGCGACGCCACGGCATTGTCAAATCCTGCCTGATGCAGTGCAATCACATCCATATATCCCTCGCACAAGAGCAGCTGCGGCTTTTTTGTCGCCCGTGCGAAATTGAGTCCGTAGAGATTGCGGCTCTTGTCGAAAATCTTCGTCTCGGGGGAATTGAGATACTTTGGCTCTCCATCTCCCATGACGCGCCCGCCAAATCCGATCACCTTATTGTGCACATCCATGATCGGAAACATGGCACGGTTCCAGAACTTATCATGTCCGCCCCGCACCTCATCGATCGTGACAAGACCGGAATCCTTTAAGATCTCGTCGTCATAGCCCTTCGACCGCAGATACCGGTACAGATCATCGCTGTACTGATCCGAATATCCCAGCCCGAACTTGTGGATCGTCTCATCGGACAGCGCCCTCTTTTTAAAGTACTCAAGCGCACGTTTTCCGCGCTCCCCGCGAAGCAGCACGAAAAAATACTTTGCCGCCTCCTTGTTGATCTCCAAGAGACGCGCCCTCCGGTCCGCCTCCTGCCGCTGCGCCGCCGTATATTCCTGCTTCGGGAGGTCGACGCCCGCCCGCTCGGCAAGCGCTTCCATCGCTTCCCCGAACGTGTAATTCTCGTACTGCATCAGGAAGGTAAAAACATTGCCTCCCGCGTGGCAGCCAAAACAATAGTACATCTGTTTATTGGGAGAGACCGAAAAAGAACCGGTCTTCTCATTATGGAAAGGGCACAGACCGAAGTAGGTACTGCCCTTTTTTGACAGCCGCACATACTGCGAAATGACGTCCACGATATCGTTGCGCGAACGCACTTCTTCTATCAATTCATCCGAATAACGCGGCATCTTCCGCTCCTTTCTTCTCGCTTTTTATTTCCATTCTAGTAGCCATCCACCTGCCAGGTCTGAGAACCCCCAAGCTTTTCCAGCAGCTTAATAGCCGTCCACTTGCCATGCTTGGGGGAGAAAGTACTCCGAAAACTTGGTGATGGCATACTGATCCGTCATTCCCGCGATGTAGTCCGCGACCACGCGTTCCGCGCTCTCGCCCTCGTCCATCATGCGCAGATATTTTGCCGGGAGCTGATCCAGATGCTCCTTGTAAAAGTAAAAGAGCTGCTCGATCATCGCCTTCGCCTTGACTTCCTCTCCCTTTGCCACCGGGTTCTTGTAGACGTTCTCAAACATGAACTTGCGCAGATCGATCATCGCCTCCTCGATCTCCGGCGACATCATGATGTCATCCTTCTCCCTGCTGTTCATGATAATGTTATGTATCAGCGTGTTGAGGCGCTGCTTGGTGGAAAAACCGAGTGTCTTTCTGAGTTCAAGCGGAATATCGTCCTCCGTTAAGACCAGCGCACGGATCGCATCGTCAATATCGTGGTTGATATAGGCAATCTTATCCGAAAAGCGCACAATCTTTCCCTCGAGCGTATGCGGCATCAGTCTGGACTGATGGTTCAAGATACCGTCCCGCACTTCCCATGTGAGATTCAGTCCTTTTCCATCCTTCTCCAGCTTCTCTACGATACGCACACTCTGTTCGTTGTGCCGAAATCCATTCTCGCAGAGCCCGTTTAACACGAACTCGCCGGCATGTCCGAACGGCGTATGCCCGATATCGTGTCCGAGCGCGATCGCCTCGACCAGATCCTCATTGAGGCGCAGTGCCTTTGCGATCGTTCTGGCATTCTGCGATACCTCGAGTGTATGGGACAGTCTCGTCCGGTAATGATCGCCCTTCGGTGTCAGAAACACCTGCGTTTTGTTCTTGAGACGCCGGAACGCCTTGCTATGCAGGATGCGGTCTCTGTCACGCTGAAATACCGGTCTGATATCACACGGCTCCTCATACACATCTCTGCCCTTAGAATGAATGCTGAGCGTGGCGTACGGACTTAAGGTCTCGCACTCCATTCTCTCTATTTCTTCCCGTATCGACATGTATTATCTCCTCTTTTTCGTCACGCACTACGCAGTGACTCCATATATATAATTCTGCGTCCGGAGTGGATTTCCTCTATTTTTTTCGACACAGTTTGAAAAAATCATGTTTCCTTACGATAAAAATGCTATACTATAACCACCAAATGAACAAGGAGTGTGGTACCATGGTTTTATTTCTGCCCAGCTTCCTTTTTGTATTCGGGGGCAGCTTTTTAAACGTCCCGATCCCGGTTTCTGATCGGCGGCACGCTCATTGCAACAGGGTTTTATTTTTAATCTATCATAAAGCGAGAAAGGCAGGTCAATAAGCATGAAAATAACAATCGCAAGACAGTGTGGAAGCGGTGGGCACAAAGTCGCCGACATTCTGTCCGAAAAACTGGGCATGGAGATTTTTGACAAAAAGAGATTTATCGAAGAGTCGAAAAAAAGAAACGTCTATGATGAAAATACAAATTTTCTGAACGAGAAACCGATCGACAGTTTTCTTTACAGTCTTGTCATGAGCTACGGTTCCAAAAATCCGCGTGAACGGTATATCCGTTTTGTAAAGGATGTCACGGAACAGGAATCCTGTATTATCATCGGCAGATGTGCAAACACGATCTACAAGGATGACCCGGACTGTGTGTCCGTTTATCTCCACGCCGATCCGGACATACGGAAAAAGAGAATCCAGGAGCGCGACCACGTATCTGAAAAAGAGGCTGCGGAGACATTGCGGGAAGTGGATGAAAAGCGTTCTGCCTTTCAGGAACAGTGCACGGCAACCCGCTGGGGCGACGGCAACGAGTATGACCTTTGTATTGATACTGGGAAAATCGGCATCGAGAAAGCTGCCGAATTGATTTTGCAGTATATAGAATACAGGAAATAAAAAAACGGGAAGCCTTCACTCTCAAGGCTTCCCACAAATAAAAAATGCAGGAGATGGGACTTGAACCCACACGATATTGCTACCACAGGCACCTGAAGCCTGCGCGTCTGCCAATTCCGCCACTCCTGCATAATCTCCACGAATATTTGTGATGTAATGCGGAAGATGGGACTTGAACCCACACGTTCGCAATGAACACAAGATCCTTAGTCTTGCTCGTCTGCCAGTTCCGACACTTCCGCATTTCGGTCACTCATCGTGACGACTTGATAATAATACCAAACGTATCTTTAAATGTCAATGCTTTTTTGAGAAAAAATTTAAATAAATTGTTCAAACAATTCGTGCAACTACAGATATTTCTCGTCAAACTCCTCTTTATGCAGCGGCTTTCCGAAATAAAATCCCTGAATCAACTGGATCTTCGTCTGCTTGAGCGCATCGACCTGCTCTTTCGTCTCGACGCCCTCCACACAGACATGAACGCCGATCGTCTGGGCAAGCTCCGCCACCATTTTCACGAAGGCGGTGGAAAATTCATCCTTCCCGATGTCAATGATGAAACAGCGGTCAATCTTGATGACATCGATCGGCATTTCCCGGATATGATTCAGCGAGGAATACCCCGTCCCGAAATCATCCAGCGCCACGCGCACACCAAGTGCGCGAATCTCGGAGAGAATCTTCTTCATCCGGCTCATATCGTTGATCGCCAGCCCCTCCGTGACTTCCAGGGTCAGATTCTCCGGTATGATCCCCGTCCGTTTGATGACCGAGCGCACCTGCTCTACGATGTCATTCTGCAGCAGCTGCACCACAGAGAGATTGACATTTACCTTGTAATCCGGATGCCCCATATCGTTCCAGTATTTGCACCGCTTGCACGCCTCCTCGAGGACATACGCACCGATCGGGTTAATCAGCCCCAGATACTCCGCCAGCGGTATAAAATCCGTCGGAGCGATCAATCCCAGTTCCCCGGAATTCCAGCGGATCAACGCCTCCGCGCCCACGCACGGATTGGATTCCCTGGTCACATCCACGATCGGCTGATAGACCACCTCAAACTCGGAAAATGCATTGTTGGTCGCATTGCGCATATTTTTTTCCATATCGAGGCGGCGGAACGACGTGGACTCCACGTTCTCATCGTAGAACTCCACACGGTTCTTGCCGGAACATTTCGCGGCGTAAAGTGCAATATCCGCCTTCTTGATCAGCTCCTCCACCGTGTCGCCCTCTGTCGGGAAACGCACAACGCCCATACTCATCGTGCAGTAGTAATCCGCCCCCTTGAGCATCCACGGCTTGGAAAACAGCGTGCGGATATCGTCCAGAATCTTCTGCAGCATCATGATCTGCCGGTGCGCCAGAATAATGATAAACTCATCTCCGCCCATGCGGTAACAGTTATTTTCCACACCCGGAATCCGGCGCAGGCTGTCCGATATATTTTTTAACAGGATATCCCCGTACTGGTGTCCCAGTCCGTCGTTGATATGCTTAAAATCATCGAGATCGATGTAGAGCAGTGCTCCCTCGCCGCCGAACTCCTTTGTCTGCTCAATGCAGTGCGCAAGATCCTGCTCAAACCGCATACGGTTATAAAGCCCTGTCAGAAAATCGTTGTTTGCCTGCCGTTCGATCTTCTGCTGATACAGCTTTTTGTCCGTCACCTCGTAGATGGTATACAAAAATACACTTCTTCCGTCGACCCAGTGGATTCCTGTGCGGTGATAGTCAAACCAGCGTTTTTCCTGATCCAGATAGATCTCGCGGAAGCAGTCCGTATCAATGCCGCCCGATTCTTCCCGCCAGCAGTTCTCCAGCATGTCCGGCGCGGCATCGTCCGGCAGAAATGCGCGCAGTCTTTGATTGCTGTAGAGAATCCTTCCGCTGACCGGATCCTTCACATAGATTCCGCAGCCCACGTTCTCTAAAATCGCCTCAAGGGACGCATACGAACTCGCCAGCGAATTTTTTGCAATACGCTTCAGCAGGATACTCTGAATAATCCGTCTGACGTCGTTGACGAACTTAACGTCCGTCACTTCCCAGTTCCTCTCCTCGTGTTCTTCCAGAAAGCACAGGTACATCTCCGCCCTGGCATTGACCTCGACCGGCAGAAAAATGCCTGCCAAAAGCCCGTGCGCATCAAAAAACTGCCGGAACACCTCCGGCATCATGCTGTTTGAAGAAATCATATACGGTTTTCCGTTAAAAAAGGGCATCTTCCCCCGCGGCACGCCGGACCATTCCCCACGCACCGAGTCCATTCCGGGCGCCGCATATTCACAGATCATCTCGATCTTCGAGTGCTCTTTGTTCTCTTTTAAGAGCGCTCCGCGCGAAATCTCCATGTACGCGCAGCATTCCCGCAGAATGTCGTGCACGATCTCCTCAAAGCTGTTTTCCGACTCCAACATCTTTACAATGGAAGTCATAACCTCATTCCTGTGAAGTTCCGCTTCCATCTGCGTCTCAGACTCGCGGCTCTTTAGCACCGCCTCCTGCGCCATCAGCTCTTCCATCTTTACCGCGAACATCTGCTTGGACAAGGTCTCCAGAAATTCCAGTGACTTATAATACCGTTCCGGCGTCGTGCGCATGACATAGGATGGAACATCCGCGTCTTCCCGCTCCATGATTCCGATGACGATCCAGATTGCCGCCGTCTTCCCGCCGATCTTGATGGACACGCCGCACATTTTCACCAGATCATTTCCACAATCCTCTTCGAGCACACTTTCGATTCCGTCATCTAAAAGCCGGTTCATGAGCGTCATATGCCGTTCCACTCCGGTCAGCCCGTGAATGTACGCCAGTTCCTCCTTGGAACCGTATGCCTTTGTGACAACTCCGTGCGTTCTGCTCAAACACACCAGATACACATTATTGGCATCGCAAAACCGATCCTGCAGATTCTGCATTAATGTCGCATCTAACAATCCCAGATCGGTATCCTGCGACGCTTCCTGATTCATCCCCCTTGAGAGTGCCATATCTTCCTCATCCTTTATACTGAATTACAAACAGATAAAACTGATCCTTTTCCCGGATACACTGCTCGGTAAGCAGCCGGTAATCGCTTCTTATGCGGAGCTGTTTTCTGATAAATCCCTGCTCGTTGGAATAGAGTACAAGAATCCCGTCCGGCTTTAACAGTCCGGCTGATTTTTCAAAAAATCTTCCGTAAAAGACGTCCGTCTCCTCCTTTGACTTTCTTCCCCGGACAGGCATATTGGTGATAATCTCGTCGAACAGATACGCATGCGTAAAATCAAAATAATCACGGTTGATAAAATTAATTTTCTCCCCCGCATACGATGCATTCTCCCTTGCCCCCCGGACTGCCTCGCCAAAGATATCGATTCCGTATTTTTCCCGCGCCGGAACACGGATATCGCGCTCGATCAACATCGTGCCGACACCGCAGAACGGATCGAGAATCTGAGCGTTGTCTTTTAAATACGGCTCTGCCAGCGCCACAAGCATTGCCGCCGTCGCCGGATGAATCGAAGCTGCCACCGCATTTTTGCGGTAGGCAAAACGTCTCGACGCGATCGTAAGAAGCTTCAGGAAGCAGGCGTAACCGCCGTCTCTTTTCTCCAGAAGCCGCAGTTCAATCTCATAATCCGACGGTGCATTCACAAGCATCCTGCCGGACAGCCGCTCCATCTCCGCGGAAAACCGTCTGGCAAACGTGCTCTTTTTGTCTAACGGCATGTGGCTCTTTATTTCCAGTCTGAAATAAAACGGCGTCATCTCCCGGTGTGCCTGTGTAAGAAGCTCCCGCAGATTGGAATTCCAGACCGCCTCCGCAGCACCGGATGCATCTTCCGGCACCGGCTGCGCCGTGCGCACCGGAAACAATAGCTCGCGGTAAGTCCTTATCGCCGCAAACGGACGGACGTCCTTCGCATGAACCAGCACGCCGAGCGGATGCAGCTTCTCACTGCGTCTGACCGATGCGGACACCGCTTTTACCTCCTCAAGCGTCACACCGCGCTGCTCCCGGTTCGTCGTAAGCACAAAATCCTGCGGCTCTGTGAACCCGGTAAATGTGTGACGGGTAATCCCCTCCGCAGCCGTAATGATACGTTCCAACTCCCGCAGTTCTTCATTCACATGCTTTTTCTCATTCTCGGGTATCTCCCGCGCCAAGAGTTCATCCCTGTGTTCTTTTAGCGCTTCCAGATAAGGGGATACCTCCATCCCCGATAACGCCGTAAGATACGCGCTCCTTACGAACAGCGTCTGCTCTCTCTCATATGCCTGAAAAAGAGAACCTGCCGTCTGCATAAGCCCGAGACTTCCAAGCAGAAGCGCCGCATTCTTGCGCACCTTCGGCTCATCGCTCTCCAGCAGTCCTGCAAGCAGTGCACCGTCTCCCGCCAGAGACAACAGGGTTTCCCTTGCCTGTGGGTTCTTGCACTCGCTTCGCAGCAGACTCAAGTTCTCTCTTATATTCTGATTGTTCTGTATTTCTTTATAATATTCGTGAATCATACCGTATACCTGCTACCTTTGATACTAGGTATTCTACGATATTTCCTCATTTTTGGCAATACCATTCACGTCAATGTACGTCAGCAGATCCTGCTTGAACACAAGCCACGCATCCTCATGCTCCACATAGTATTTGGGGCACATTTTCCCCGTCACATCATAGTGGCGGATCACATCATCTGTGGTCAGGTCATAGCGTCCCATCAACCAGGTAGTAAGCTTAATCAGCGACTGGTAGGTCGCATCGGTAAACTCTCCCGTCTCATCCGGAATACAGCACTCGATGGCTATCGTGTCTTCATTCCGGTCATTCGACGCGTAAGCAATCTCGTTGCACGGAATGCACTGCACGATCTCCCCGTCCATGCCGATGACAAAATGGCTGCTGGCATATGTCTCCCCTGTGTCCTTCAGATTCTCAAAATAACTGCGGTTCTGCTCAGCCGTCGTGCCTGGATTCGCAGTATAGTGGATCACGATCCCGTTTACCTGGGAAAGCGCCGTTCCCGGCCGCGAATATTCGTTGTAATCCAGCAGTTCTACCTGATAGTCCGGTGCCTGTGCCACATACTTTACCTCGTACGCCAGCACCGGCTTTTCTTCATATAGAAGCTTTTTGATCTGTCGTGTGCCAAACCAGGCCGCCAGCACCAAAAGCAGCAACATACCGATCAAAAGTGCTATGCGCAGCCGGCGTCTTCTCCGAAGCCTTTTGCGCCGTCTCCGCCTCTTCTCCTCATACCTACGCCGTTCTTCGCGCCTGTATTTCTCTTCCTGTTCCTCTCGCATTGCTCTATCTTCCCATCTGTCCGTTCGTCCTGTCGTGCTCTCTTTGCGGTTCCACGCGCGCCTCTTTTTCCATTTTACACAATTTTTTCGTGATTTTTTACAAAAATTTTACTATATTTTTGTTGCTTTCTTCCAAAACAAGTGCTATACTCTGTCAAGGAAAAAGAAAGGAGGCGTATCACGATGAAATATACCATAGATCCATCTATGACTTACAGCGAAGCAGTTCTCTATTATGAAAAATATCTCACTGCAACCAAGGCTGCTGGGAAAAAGCCGGTATCTTTCCTGCATTTTATCACAGGTCGTTACTAGAAGGCTTTTTCCTTCTTTTTTATCTTACATCAGATGAGAATTTCTGTGTTTTAAATTTATCTTAATTTCTCTTAATTTCCACTGAACTTTTACCGAATAAAATTTGTTTTCATTGCAGGTTCCCGCTCCGGGAATGTGATTCCCGCTGCCGCTCCTGCCTGAATACATTTGAGCAGCCATGCCATATTGTTGCCCAGCGTGCGCATGGTCTGCAGTCCCTCTGCGTCCTGCCGCACCTCGTCCGGTGTATTTCCGTGTACCTGGTTCCAGTACTGGGAGGAAACCACCGGCATGGAATTGATCGTGAAATATTTGTTCAGCTGATCAAACGCGGATGCCGCGCCGCCGCGTCTGCAGCTCACCACTGCTGCCCCCGGCTTTCCGGCAAACACATTTCCCTTTCCGTAAAATGCGCGGTCAAGAAATGAGGTGATGGCACCGGATGCCGCCGCATAATGCACCGGCGAGCCGAATACAAAACCGTCCGCCGTCTTTGCTTTCTCAACAAATTCATTGACCGGATCGTCCACAAAGCAGCGTCCGTTCTTAAGACAGACATTGCAGCCGATGCAGCCGGCGACCGGCTTTGCACCCACCTGGAAAATCTCGGTCTCAATGCCGTTCTTCTCGAGAGCACCTGCCACCTCGCAGAGCGCCGTATAAGTACATCCCTTTTCCCTCGGACTTCCGTTTACCAATATTACTTTCATGTTCTTTCCTCCATCCTGGCAGATTCCCTGCCCTCTATTCTATGCCACTTTCCCTGTGATCGTACGCTTATAAAATATAAAGTGATTCCTGCCTTGGGCGGGTCGGGATTGCTCCATTGATGTTCTCCGTCTTCCCTATGAAGCAAAGAAAAGCTGCCGTATCATCTGTTCCGGTGCAAAAATATCCTCAAACTGGAAATCTTCCTCCAGAAATTCCATATTTTCCTCGGAATGTTCTACTTCCTTTGAATACAGCTTTGCCACAGCCACCCGGTCCTCCACGGAAAACGTTCCTCCGTTCTCCAGAAAACGCAGTGCATCCATATCGCGGATCATCAGAATACTCGCCACCGCAAACTGTGCCTTGTTTAAAATGTTGTCATCATAATAGGATCTCATAAAATACCGGAATGTAAAGTAGACCAGCAGATGCTCGTACTCATATTCCCGTCCCTGCTGCGCCGCGTGAAAGTTCCGAATACATTCCAGATAATTGTCCTCATGGAATGCCGCACGAAGACGTTTCTTTTCTTCCTCCCAGTTCTGGTCGAGCACTTCCAGCTGTTCGTAGCGCTCCATGCGGGCAAGAAACGCCACATACGCCTCCCGAGGCGTTACCTCTTTCTCCCTGCACCCGGCAATCAGCCGGCTCTCACGCTGCTCCTGCTCCTGCTCACTTACTTCTCCGCCTGTGTGGTATCCGTAAAGTTCCTGCTGCATCCTCTTACAATATAGAAGATACTCCGCCGCGCGCTCTGCCACCGGCTTCTTCCGGTTCTGAAGCAATGCCACCGCCGCCTTAGAAACGGCATTCAGCTGATCGGCATCCACAGACACTTCCTCATCATCGTCATACGCCTCGCCGTCGGAGGCATCGTCCTCACACTCTGCCTCCTCATCGCCGTACAAAGCCCCGTCGTCCTCACACTCTGCCTCCTCATCGTCCCCGGTCCCGCAGAAATCCGGCATCTCGTGCTCCTGCCAGGTGATCTTCTCGTCGGTGGAAAACATAATGTTTCCGACCTCCTCACAGGCCAGACTTAAGATCTTCTCCCGGACATCCTCGTACTCCATGGTAAAGCGTGGGAACTCGGTGCAGATCTCGCTCAGCGCTTCCTCACCCATCTTAATGCAGATGTCGCAGAGCTTTTTTTCATTTAAAAACGGGCAGTACCCGTCCTCGCGCATAATCATGGTGTTCTCCTCGCCCGCCTTGATATGCGAGGTAATCTCTTTTCCCAGCTCTCCGCCCAGGCTGCGGTAGTAATCCATCGTACCCTCGTCGATGTCGATCTCCCAGCCGTAGCAGCAATTATCCTTACACTGATCTGCAATACAGTGAAACTTTTCATAGTAAGACGGTACTTTTAATATCATCGTTTGCTCCTGTCCGCGCCTCTTCCTGCGCCATTTTATATCCATTTACGGTGCAAAAAGGTGCGTCATCCGCCGCACCTTTTTGTAATCCTACTCATCTTTCCGGAAATGATCGCTCAACATATAGCCGATACACCAGACGCCTCCCGCCAGTGAGAGATACACAAACCCCTGCACCAGTGCGATCGCCAGCTTGATCAGAGACAAATCTCCTGCCATATGTGCCAGAATCACTCCTTTTACCGGTCCTCTTAAGATCATCCATCCTCCTACATAGAACCAGCCAACAACTCCCAGCGTGTAAAAAAACAACGCCAGCAATGTCTTCCATGTTATTTTCATATCTAATTCTCCCTTGTTGGTCCTGCAATACCGCGTCTATTGTAACACAAACCGCAGGAAGATGCAAAATCCTTCCTTCTTCTACATCAGCTCCCGGATCTCTCCCGACCGGCAATACTCTGCACAGTCGATCACCCGCTGGTTGGAAGACCCCTTAAACAGCAGAGATATATCATGAAGCTCCGTCACAAACGGTCCGTCCACCAGCACATCGATCGTGCGAAGCAGCTCCGCAGTATCTGCGGTGCAGCATTTTCCGCCCGGCACAAGATCCAGGTCCAACACATACCCGGTGTATGCCCACACATCCTTCCCGGGGCACTCCGCCTTCACTCTCCGCATAAACGGAAGCAGCACCTTCTGATTCTCCGGTTCAAAAGGATCTCCTCCGAGCAGCGTCAGTCCCCGGATGTAATCTGGCTTCAAGGACGCAATGATCTCATCCTCCACCTCGCCGGTGAAGAGCTTCCCATATTCAAAAGCCCACGTCTCCGGCTGAAAACAATCCTTGCAATGATTTCTGCAGCCCGACACAAAAAGAACGGTTCGCACACCGGTTCCGTTTGCAATATCGCAATACTTGATTGCCGAATAATTCATATCTTTTCTCCTCGACAGGGAAAGAAAGACTGTGGCTGCACCATCCCGTGCACGCCACAGTCCCCCTGTTTTTTATAAATGTAATACCCGTTCCTTGATCTCCTGTGTTCTGCCCTGATTCCAGAACTGTGTTCCGATATAGCCGCAGGTACGTCTTGCCACGCTCATCTTATTCTGATCGCGGTTGCCGCAGTTCGGGCACTCCCATACCAGCTTGCCGTCCCGGTCTGTCACAATCTTGATCTCTCCGGCATATCCGCACTCCATGCAGTAGTCACTCTTTGTGTTGAGTTCCGCATACATGATATTTTCATAGATGTACTGCATCACGGAAAGCACCGCTTCCAGATTGTTCTGCATGTTTGGAACCTCCACGTAGCTGATTGCTCCGCCCGGAGACAATTCCTGGAACTGTGACTCGAACTTTAACTTGTCGAACGCGTTGATCTGCTCGGTCACATGTACATGATAGCTGTTTGTGATGTAGTTCTTGTCCGTCACACCCGGAATAATGCCGAAACGCTTCTGTAAGCATTTTGCAAACTTGTAAGTCGTAGACTCAAGCGGTGTTCCGTAAAGACTGAAATCAATGTCCGTCGCTTCCTTCCACTTGGCGCACGCATCGTTCAGACGGCGCATCACTGCAAGCGCGAACTCCGTGCCTTCCGGCTCCGTGTGGGATACGCCCTTCATGTAGCGTGTGCACTCGCAGAGTCCCGCATAGCCGAGGGAAATCGTCGAGTAACCGTGATAGAGAAGTTCATCGATCGTCTCGCCTTTCTTCAGACGTGCAAGCGCACCGTTCTGCCAGAGAATCGGCGCCACGTCGGAAGGGGTTCCCTTTAAGCGGTTGTGGCGGATCATCAACGCCTGATAGCACATTTCCAGACGCTCATCCATGATCTCCCAGAACTTCTTCTCATCTCCGCCGGAAGAGCATGCCGCATCCACCAGATTCAATGTCACTACGCCCTGGTTAAAGCGTCCGTAATACTTGTGCTTTCCTTCTTTATAATTCTTGGCATGTGCCAGATTGCCCGTCGTGCGGTCTACCGTCAGGAAAGAACGGCATCCCATACAGGTATAGCAGTCGCCGTCTTTTAACTTTTTCATCATCTTCTCAGAGATATAATCCGGCACCATGCGCTTTGCGGTACACTCAGCCGCAAGTCTGGTCAGGTACCAGTATTTGGAACCCTCCCTGATATTGTCCTCCTCAAGCACATAGATCAGTTTCGGGAATGCCGGCGTAATATAAACGCCCTGCTCATTCTTGACCCCTAAAATTCTCTGATGAAGCATCTCCTCGATCACTGCTGCCAGATCGTCCCGAAGCTGTCCCTCCGGCACCTCATCCAGATACATAAATACCGTGATAAACGGAGCCTGTCCGTTGGTCGTCATCAGCGTGATGACCTGATACTGGATCATCTGCACACCGCGGTTAATCTCCTCTTTGACCCGCATTTCCGCCATCTGGTTGACTTTCTCTTCCGTCGCCTCGATTCCGGCGGTCTCAAGCTCCTTGCGCACCTGCTTGCGGAACTTCTCACGGCTCACCTGCACAAACGGAGCCAAATGAGACAGGGAAATACTCTGTCCGCCGTACTGGGAGCTTGCAATCTGCGCGATTGCC
Organism: uncultured Lachnospiraceae bacterium; assembly: GCA_902781225.1. Lineage (GTDB taxonomy): Bacteria > Bacillota > Clostridia > Lachnospirales > Lachnospiraceae > Roseburia. The sequence goes on from CACZIN010000019.1 coordinate 41,697, forward strand.
TGTGTGGCAATGTTGCAGGCAGTGGAAAAGCTCTTCGGCGTATCGATCATCGTCTCGCTGATGACCGTACCGTTCTGAAGCATGTCCTCCAGATTGACCAGACAGCAGTTATGCATGTGCTGTGCAAAATAATCCGCGTCATGGAAATGGATGATTCCTTTCTCATGCGCCTCTACAATCTCCGGCGGAAGCAGGAATCTTCTGGTGATATCCTTGCTGACCTCACCGGCCATATAATCTCTTTGTACGCTGTTTACAGTCGGATTCTTGTTGGAGTTCTCCTGTTTTACTTCCTCGTTATTGCATTCCAGCAGACTTAAAATCTGCTCATCGGTAGAGTTGGACTTGCGCACCAGCTCTCTCTTATAACGATAAGTAATATAGTTGCGGGCAACATTAAACGCTTTCTGACTCATGATCTGGTTCTCCACCATATCCTGAATCTCCTCCACACTCGGGGAGCGCTTCATATTCTCGCAGGCTTTCTCAACATTGGAAAGAATCGCCTGAATCTTGTCGTCTCCAAGCTTTTCATAATCAATGACGCTGTCGTTTGCCTTGCGGATTGCAGCCTCGATCTTGCTGATGTCAAAAATGTCCTCGCTACCACTTCTCTTAATAATCTTCATAACCGTTCAGAATCCTTTCTGTTAATTGCTTTTTCATTATACAATATCTAGTATTGTTGTCAATGCGTTTTCCTAGATTCTGTGGTTATTTTACCTTTTGAACAAAATTCGCCCCGAAACTTCGTCACTTTTTATTGTTTTGGCTTACAACAACATCTTGTGTCCTCTGCTATTGTCACATCCAGATTTTGTAGCATCTGATCCAGAAAACGCTTCAGCTGCTCCACGTCCTCCTCCGAAAGTCCCTTTGTCAGGCGCGCTTCCATCTCCCTTATATCACGCTCCGCGCCGTCTAAAAGCGCTGCCGCCCTGTCTGTGAGCATCAGGCGTTTTAAGCGCGCGTCATGTGAAACAGCGGCGCGCTCGATCAGCCCCTTTCGCTCCATCACGGCAAGCATGTTGGACGCCGTGGCTCTTGAGACCGAGAACGCCTCCTCAATGTCCCTCTGATAGATCTCACGGTCTGCGTGATCCTTTAAAAAGCCGAGCGTCCAGCGCTGCATTCCCGTCAGGTTGTCCTCGTTTTCCTCCCGCTTTGCTTCCATATTTTTATGGAGCTGGTTGTGGAGCAGGCGTATTTTGTATCCGATGGTCTCCGACCTTTTGATTCGTTCCATCTCTTCCTCTCTTCTGTCTGTTTTCTAAAATAATCATTGACTTCTGTTTTTAATTATCGTATAACATTATTGTTAGCACACTAACAATTAAAAATCAATAGAAAATTCAAAAAGGATGTGAAATTATGTTAAAAACACTTGGAGCACAGATCGGGGAGTTCAAAAAAGATTCCCTGCTTACTCCCGTCTTCATGATTCTGGAAGTCTTCATGGAAACAATCATTCCGTTAATGATGGCTTCCATTATCGATCAGGGTGTGGAAGCAGGCAACATCCACCATATCTACGTCATTGGTGCCTGGATGGTTGTAGCCGCCTGTTTCTCCCTCTTCTGCGGTGTCATGGGCGGAAAATACGGTGCAAGAGCCTCCGCGGGTTTTGCACGGAACTTAAGAAAAGCGATGTACGAGAACATCCAGAGTTTTTCGTTTTCCAACATCGACAAATTCAGTACCGCAGGTCTTGTCACCCGTCTGACCACAGATGTGACCAACCTGCAGAATGCCTACCAGATGCTGCTGCGCATGTGTGTGCGTGCGCCGATCAGTCTGATCTGCGCGATGTGCATGGCGTTTTTCATCAGCCCGAGACTGGCGAGCATCTATCTCGTTGCCGTCATCATTCTGGGCATCATTCTCGCCATCATCACCGTGCGCGCACATCACTATTTTATGGAAGTTTTTCCAAAGTACGATGACTTAAATGCATCCGTGCAGGAAAACGTATCCGCCATCCGCGTGGTCAAGGCTTATGTGCGTGAAGATTACGAGAAAAACAAGTTCCGCAAAGCCAGCCAGAATATTTACAACATGTTCGTCAAGGCGGAAAGCATTCTGGCTTTCAACAACCCTGTCATGCAGATTACCGTTTACAGCTGTATCCTTACGATCAGCTGGGTGGGTGCAAAAATGATTGTCGGCGGCGCACTGACGACTGGAGAACTGATGAGTCTTCTTACCTATTGTATGAATATCATGATGAGCCTGATGATGCTGTCCATGGTGTTCGTCATGCTGGCGATGAGTGTGGCAAGCGCCGAGCGTATCTGTGAAGTATTAAATGAGAAGAGCGACATCACCAATCCGGAAAATGCGGATAAGACCGTGCCGGACGGAAGCATCACCTTTGACCATGTGACCTTCCGTTACAGCAGGACATCCGCAAAGCCGGTGCTCTCCGATATTGATCTCTCCATAAAATCCGGCGAGACGATCGGTATCATCGGCGGAACCGGAAGTTCCAAGTCCTCGCTCGTCAACCTCATCAGCCGCCTCTACGATGTGTCCGAAGGCCGCGTTCTCGTCGGCGGAAAAGACGTCCGTTCCTACGATCTTGACACCCTCCGCAACGAGGTCTCTGTCGTATTGCAGAACAACGTGCTCTTCTCCGGAACCATCTACGAGAATCTGCGCTGGGGAGATGCACATGCGACCGACGAGGAATGCCGTCACGCGTGCAAGCTGGCATGCGCCGACGAATTCATCGAGCGTTTTCCAGATGGTTACAACACCTACATCGAGCAGGGCGGAACCAACGTCTCCGGCGGTCAGAAGCAGCGGCTGTGTATTGCCCGCGCTCTCTTAAAGAAGCCGAAGATTCTGATTTTAGACGACAGCACCAGCGCGGTGGACACCGCTACCGATGCCAAAATCCGTCGCGCTTTTCTCACGGAGATTCCGAACACGACCAAGCTGATTATCGCACAGCGGATCTCCTCCGTTCAGGATGCAGACCGCATCATTGTGCTGGATAACGGAGAGTTGAACGGTTTCGGCACACACGAAGAATTATTGCAGACCAATGCCATTTACCGCGATGTCTACGAGTCACAGACCGGCGGCGGCGGTGATTTTGATGAAGGAGGTGCTGCCTGATGCCACAGAATGAAAAAAATGCAAAACCGATCGGCGGACCGGGCGGCCGCGGCGGTCACGGTCCCAGACCGAATGTCAAGAATCCGGGAAAGCTTTTTATGCGTCTGCTTTCCTATATTATGAAAAATTATGCCGTACACTGCGTCATTGTCGTGATCTGTATTTTTATCACGGTTCTTGCAAGCGTGCAGGGAACCTGGTTCATGCAGACCTTAATCGACGGCTATATCCTGCCGCTGATGAAGCAGAGCGATCCGGACTTTTCCGGTCTCGCACACGCCATTTTACGCGTTGCCGTCTTCTACGGTATCGGCGCTATCGCAGCCTACATATACACAAGGATTATGGTCAATGTCTCGCAGGGTACTTTAAAGCATCTGCGCGACGACATGTTCACCCACATGGAGGAGCTTCCCATCCGGTATTTTGACACACACTCCCACGGAGACATTATGTCAACTTATACCAACGATATTGATACCTTACGCCAGATGATCAGCCAGAGTATGCCGCAGTTTTTGAACAGCATCATCTCCATCGTGAGCGTCTTTATCAGTATGCTTCTTCTCAACATTCCGCTGACGCTTGTCACTCTTGCGATGGTCGGTGTCACACTGTTTGCCACAAAGAAAATCGGAGCCTTAAGCGCCCGCTACTTTATCGCGCAGCAGAAAGACATTGCCACCGTCAACGGCTACATTGAAGAGATGATGAACGGTCAGAAGGTGGTCAAAGTCTTCACCCATGAGGAGGAAAGCATCGCCGACTTCAACCGGCTCAACGACCAGCTGTTCCACAGCGCGGACAATGCCAACAAGTTCGGTAACATTTTAATGCCGGTCAATGCACAGATCGGAAATATCAGCTATGTGCTCTGCGCGATCGTCGGCGGCATTCTCGCCCTGGGCGGATACGGCGGCTTTACACTCGGAAAGCTTGCAAGTTTTCTTACCTATAATAAGAGCTTCGGTCAGCCGATCAACCAGCTCTCCATGCAGTTAAACAACATCGTGATGGCGCTCGCCGGATCGGAGCGTATCTTCGCCCTGCTCGATGAGCAGCCGGAGGTGGACGACGGCTACGTCACACTTGTCCGCGCCAGACGGGAGAACGAACAGATTGTGGAGTCCAAAGAGCGCACCGGTATGTGGGCATGGAAGCACACGCATCAGGCGGACGGCAGTGTCGACTATATCGAATTAAAAGGGCACGTGGTGTTTGATGATGTCGATTTCGGCTATGTTCCGGAGAAGACCGTTCTTCACAACGTGGATCTCTACGCTACCCCGGGGCAGAAAATTGCCTTTGTCGGTAGCACCGGCGCCGGAAAGACGACCATCACCAACCTGATCAACCGTTTCTACGATATTCAGGACGGCAAGATCCGCTATGACGGCATCAATATCAACAAGATCAAAAAAGATGACCTGCGCCACTCTCTTGGGATCGTGCTGCAGGACACCCATCTTTTTACTGCTACGGTTATGGAAAATATCCGTTACGGCAAGCTGGATGCCACGGACGAGGAAGTCATGGCAGCTGCCAGACTCGCCAACGCAGATACATTTATCCAGCAGCTTCCGAACGGCTATGACACCCTGCTGACCGGCGACGGTGCTAACCTAAGCCAGGGACAGCGCCAGCTGCTTGCCATCGCAAGAGCTGCCATTGCCGATCCGCCGGTTCTGATTCTGGACGAAGCGACAAGTTCCATCGATACCCGCACCGAAAAGATTGTGCAGGACGGTATGGATAAGCTGATGGCGGGACGCACCACGTTCGTGATCGCGCATCGTCTCTCGACCGTGCGCAACAGCGACTGCATCATTGTCCTGGAACAGGGACGCGTCATCGAGCGCGGCAGCCACGATCAGCTGATTGAAAAACACGGCAAATACTATCAGCTGTATACTGGGAATTTAGCGGAAGGCTAAATTCCCGTGTAATTCCAGCGGAAGATGAAACTCCTGAAAAAAATAGAACTGTCGCACTAAGCATAGCGTGCTTTGCTCTGATAAGTAATATTATGAGAAACGCACTTCGGGATTTCATGTGGAAATGCAGATGGAAATTCGGTTCAAAAAATGTGGAATTTCTAACCAGCCGAATGTTTGCATCTTCGATGATCCGTGTCTTTCCAAGTTTGGAGCACTCCGCGGGTCATGTCCGCATCCCGGAGACAATTTGTAGGACTTTTGTGTGTGTCCCTTATGGCACCTCTGAACAAAACATAACCGCGCGAAGCCGATGTCTGAATTGCCATCTGCCATGTTTTTAATAGCAGATGGCAACGAGTTTCGGTTCGCGCGGTTTTATATTG
>CACZIN010000020.1:0-45150 GCA_902781225.1 uncultured Lachnospiraceae bacterium
TAAAAATGCTTGTGACACCGCCCTTTGGGGCGAGCAGTAACATAGCCCTTTGGAGGGCTTATAGCAAACCACCAGTTGAACTGGTGGTTGCTGACTTAGCAATACTTGAAAAATCTTAACTGCGGTTATATCCATAAGAGGGAGATATGGATAATAATTTAAAAAAAGAGGAAAGACAGATCATTGCTATGATTATAGGATTCATAGCAGTTATCATATTTGGATTGATGGCAATGTTTATATCCCAGTTTGGCGGACTGGAGGCATTGACACCGGTACATTTTGCTATTGGATTTATAAAGGCAGGGATTGTGTTTTCTATATTCTTTTTTGTGTTCGGTTTATATGGAAACGGACGAAAGCAGAGATTAATTCAGAAGTGGGAAGCAAAGGGATGGAAAACAACAGCATACGTAGGAAATGTGTCAACAGAATATAGATATGCTGTATGTGAAGAGGAACCTTTGAAAGGAGATCAGATAGATTATCATGTGAGATATGTGTACCATGTCGATGATAAAATTTATTACCATGATATCGTTACTCAGTTTGAAAAATGGGAGCCACAACTTACTGTATGGTATGATAAGAACCATCCGAAACATCATGTGACGAGCGAATATTCAGAAAGCAAACGAAAATATTATGGATGGGTGTTTACGATTGTACTTACCCTTGCAGCGTTTCTTTCTGGATTCTCTTCATAGGAATGAAGGATGCGGATATAAAAAGAGAGTAATGATGTCCGAGAATGCACAGGAAAAGAGGAAGATAAAATGACACCGGAAAAGCTTTCTGTATATTTCATGCTCATATCCGTAGTGGTATTTAGCATTGAGTGGATAGTGAGTGCAATTAGGAGAACAGTAAAAAGAAAAAAAATATTGCGTGAAGGCAATGAAGTACTGGCGACACTAAAAGAGGAAGACGGTATAAGAGGCAGATGGGTATATTATGAGTATAAGGTGAGAGGCAAAACATATTTGGCAAGGACCAGAAGGGATTTTATAAGAGAAAATAATGATGTGGAAATGATATTATATGAAGATGACTGCCCGGATAAGTACATATTCAAATATGGAATATATGAGAGACGTTCTCTAAGCATTAAGTACACATTGGAACTTCTGTGGATTGTCTGTGGGATGCTGGTAATATGGGCAGTGGCAGACCGATATATGGGGTAGGAGGAAGAAAATGAAGTACTTTTATGTATGTAAATATTGTGGAGCAAGCTATGAAGACACCAAGCCGGAAGTATGTGAGCAGTGCGGAGCACCGACGGAGGACATGGAAGTCAATGCATACAAGGAAAGTAAGGATAGAGCAGCAGAACAGGCAAACAGAACGTTAAGGACATTCATAAGAATGATAGTGTTGATACCATTGGGCTATGGGTTACTAATGGTTTTAATATGGCTGATACCATCATTACTGGTATTTCTAAGTGGATCAGTGTTGGATACATTTATTAAATAAATGAGAAAGTAGAAGCATCACAAACACTATTATCAAAGAATCCGACCTCCAGACATATCATAAAAGCAATCTAAAAGCATTGACTTATAAAAGCCCCGTGTATTATAATCAGTGTTAATACGATAAAGTGATAACGTGGAAGCAGGAGGAATGAGATTGGCATGGAGAATACAGTAGACAAGGTAATCATAACAGTCGTTGGAAAAGATACCGTCGGTATTATCGCAAAGGTATGTACCTATCTTTCGGAGAATCATATCAATGTTCTGGACATTTCGCAGACGATCGTGTCCGGATTTTTTAATATGATGATGATTGTGGATATGAGTCAGTCGTCGAGATCTTTCGGGGACTGCCAGAAGGATCTGGATGCGGTAGGGGAGCAGATCGGCGTGTCCATCAAATGTCAGAAGGAAGAGATTTTTGAAAAAATGCACAGAATCTAGGCAGATGTGCGGGAAGATCGACCGATGGACATAATGTCCACAGAAAGGGAAAGACGGAATGATTAACATATGGGAAGTAAATGAGACCAACAAGATGGTGGAGCAGGAGAATCTCGATGTCCGCACCATCACGATTGGTATCAGTCTTTTGGAGTGTATTGATTCTGATTTAAAAAAGCTCAATGAGAATATCTACAACCGGATCACGACCGTGGCGAAGGATCTGGCGGCAGTCGGAGAGAAGATTGAGAACGAGTACGGGATACCGATCGTCAACAAGCGTATTTCCGTGACACCGATTGCACTGGTGGGCGGCGCAGCCTGCAAGACGCCGGAGGATTTTGCGACGATCGCGGACACCATGGACCGCGCAGCCAAGGCGGTTGGTGCGAACTTAATCGGCGGTTACTCGGCACTGGTGTCGAAGGGCATGACGAAGGCGGATGAGATGCTGATTCACTCGATTCCGATGGCGCTCTGCCGGACAGAGCGTGTCTGCAGTTCGGTGAACCTTGCATCCACGAAGACCGGTATCAATATGGATGCGGTCAAGCTGATGGGAGAGATCCTTTTAGAGCTTGCAGAGCAGTCAAAGGACCGCGATTCTGCGGACTGCATGAAGCTTGTCGTATTCTGCAACGCACCGGATGACAACCCGTTTATGGCAGGCGCATTCCACGGTGTGACGGAGGCGGATGCGATCATCAACGTCGGCGTCAGCGGACCGGGAGTGGTGAAGACCGCTCTGGAAAAAGTGCGCGGCGAGAACTTCGAGGTGCTCTGTGAGACCATCAAGAAGACGGCGTTTAAGGTGACAAGAGTCGGACAGCTGGTGGCACAGGAGGCATCCAGACTTCTTAATATCCCGTTTGGTATCGTGGATCTGTCTCTGGCGCCGACACCGGCGATCGGCGATTCCGTGGCGGACATTCTCTGCGAGATCGGACTTGAGTATGCGGGAGCACCGGGAACGACTGCGGCGCTCGCCATGCTGAACGATCAGGTGAAAAAGGGCGGCGTAATGGCTTCCTCCTATGTCGGCGGATTAAGTGGTGCTTTTATTCCGGTCAGCGAGGATCAGGGCATGATCGATGCGGTGCAGGCAGGAGCAATCACACTTGAGAAGCTTGAGGCGATGACCTGCGTATGTTCCGTGGGACTCGATATGATTGCGATTCCGGGAGACACCAAGGCGACGACCATCTCCGGTATGATTGCCGATGAGATGGCGCTTGGCATGGTCAACCAGAAGACGACTGCGGCGCGCCTGATTCCGGTCATCGGAAAAGGCGTTGGCGATACGGTAGAATTTGGCGGACTGTTCGGCTATGCGCCGATCATGCCGGTGAACCAGTTCTCCTGTGACGCGTTCATCAACCGCGGCGGCAGAATCCCGGCGCCGATCCACAGCTTCAAGAATTAAAATATAACGAACATGAGTCATAGAAAATAAGTGATGGAAAACAACCTTCTCTGATCAGACAGAATCCGAAAGGATGATTCAGGGAGGTTGTTTTTCCTTTATCCGGACAGAGGAAGAGCAGAATGGCAGAGATCAGAAAAATCATTTTCATAAAAAATGCGGTGGAGACGCTGGGATATTTTTCCGAACAGATTGCACTGGAACTGGAGAGAAACGGGTACGAGACCTGCTTTATCGACTATGAGCGGATGTATGAGTCGATGGATGCGATGCTGCATTTTCTGGACCGGGAAGAGACGGCGCTTGTCACCTTTAATTTCATCGGGCTCCGCGGGGAGGCTGTGTTTCAGACGGAGAGCGGACGCAGCATCTGGCAGGAGGAGAACCTTCCGGTCGTAAATATTTTGGTGGATCATCCGCTCTACTACCACAGCTGCCTGAAAGAAGCCGGGGAGCGGATGCGGGTATTCTGTGTGGACAGAGAGCACGTCGGCTATGTGAGGCGGTTTTATCCGGGGGTGAAGGTGGAGTTCCTACCGCTGGCAGGCAATGAACTTCTCCTTTCGCATGGAGACGGGGAATGCGGAACGCACAGAGCGGATGTAGATGTACCCGAGCCCGTGCCGTATGGGCGGAGAACCTTTGACCTTGTATTTACTGCCAACTATGTGTCGATGGAGATGCTGGAGGAAAAAGTAAAGGCGCTGGATGACGATTACCGGATCTTTTACCGCCGGATTACGGAGGATCTGATCGCGGATCCCGCGCAGTCTGTAGATGCGGTTATGGAGCGGCACATCCGCAACGAGCTTGGGGCAGTGCCGGAAGAGCAGCTTTGCGCGGCGATGTCCGGGATGATCTGGATTGATCTGTTTATCCGCAGCTATTTCCGGGAAAAAGTAGTGCAGACGCTCGCGGATGCCGGTATCATAGTGCGGGTATTCGGAGCGGATTGGGAGAAAATTCACTGCAAAAAACCGCAGAACGTGCGGACGAGTGGCGGAAAAGTGAACTCGGCGGCGTGTGTGCAGGCGATGCGTGACGCCAGGATCGCGTTAAACGTGATGCCCTGGTTCAAAGACGGAGCACATGACCGCGTCTTTACGGCGATGCTGCAGGGAACGGCGGCGCTCACGGACGACAGCCGGTATCTGCGGGAAGAGTGCCGGGACGGGGAAAATATCTGTTTTTACTCCCTGAGGGCGTTAGAGCAGCTTCCGGATCAGGTGGTAAGACTGCTTGATGATCCGCTGTGGACGGCAGAGCTGGCGGAGCGGGGATATCGGATGGCAGAAAAGCGGCACAGGTGGAAGAACCGCGCCGGGCTTCTGATGCAGACGCTTTGCAATATAGATAAGTATAACTAATAGAATTCAGTAAATAAATTCATAATACTAATAACAACGCATTCCTTGTAAAAAGAAAATCCGCATGATAAGATGAAAGAAGGCAATCAATGCAGCAATGTGTGATGTGAAGGAGGAAAATCATGAAGATGATGTCACTTGCGAAGGAACTTTCGTCCAATACATATCCGGGAAGAGGAATTGTGATTGGCAGATCCGGAGATGGAAAATATGCGGTAACCGCTTACTTTATCATGGGAAGAAGTGAGAACAGCCGCAACAGGGTTTTTGTGGAGGATGGCGAAGGAATCCGCACACAGGCATTTGATCCGTCCAAACTGACAGATCCGAGCCTCATCATTTATGCACCGGTCCGCGTGCTTGGCAACAAGACGATCGTGACAAACGGCGATCAGACCGATACGATCTATGAACTGATGGACAAGCAGCAGACGTTCGAGCAGGCGCTGCGCACCAGAGAGTTTGAGCCGGACGCACCGAACTATACACCGCGTATCTCCGGCATCATGCACATCGAGAACAATACCTACAACTACGCGATGTCTATTTTAAAGAGCAACAACGGCAATCCGGACGCCTGCAACCGCTATACGTTTGCGTACCAGAATCCGGTGGCCGGCGAGGGACATTTTATTCATACATACATGGGAGACGGCAATCCACTGCCGAGTTTTGAGGGAGAGCCGAAGCTTGTCGGCATCGAGGGAGGCATCGACACCTTCACCAACACGGTCTGGGAGAACTTAAACGCAGACAATAAAGTATCTTTGTTTGTGCGTTATATTGAGATTGAGACCGGAAAATACGAGACGAGAATCATCAACAAGAACGTGTGAGGAGAATAGGATCATGAAAGAATTAGAATTAAAATATGGCTGCAACCCGAACCAGAAGCCGTCCAGAATCTATATGGAGAACGGCGAACTGCCGATCAAAGTGCTTTGCGGCAGACCGGGTTATATCAATTTCCTGGATGCATTCAACGGCTGGCAGCTCGTGTCCGAGTTAAAAAAGGCAACCGGTCTTCCGGCAGCGACCTCGTTTAAGCATGTGTCGCCGGCGGGCGCGGCAGTCGGACTTCCACTTTCCGAGGTGGAGCGCAAGATCTACTGGGTGGATGACATGGATGTGGAGTTTACACCGCTTGCCAATGCCTACATTCGTGCGCGCGGCGCGGACCGCATGTCCTCGTTCGGCGATTTTATCTCTTTGTCGGATGTCTGCGACAAGGAGACAGCGCTTGTCATCAAGCGCGAGGTATCGGACGGCGTCATTGCCCCGGGTTACACCGATGAGGCGCTTGAGATCTTAAAGGCAAAGAAAAACGGCAATTACAATGTCATCGAGATTGATCCGGATTATGTGCCGGCGCCGATCGAGCACAAGGAAGTGTTCGGAATCACATTTGAGCAGGGAAGAAATGAGCTGGTGATCGATGAACATTTCTTCGACAATGTTGTGACGGAGAACAAGGAGATTCCGGAGGCGGCGAAGAGAGATCTTGCCATTGCGATGATCACTTTAAAATACACGCAGTCCAATTCCGTGTGCTATGTCAAGGGCGGTCAGGCGATCGGTATCGGAGCGGGGCAGCAGTCCAGAATCCACTGCACGAGACTTGCCGGTTCCAAGGCGGACAACTGGTGGCTGCGTCAGTCACCGCAGGTACTTTCCCTTCCGTTTAAGCCGGGCATCAAGCGTGCAGACCGGGACAACGCCATTGACCTCTATATTGGCGAGGATTACATGGATGTGCTGGCGGAAGGCGCATGGCAGAATATTTTTACAGAAAAGCCGCCTGTTTTTACCGCAGAGGAGAAGCGGGCATGGCTGGATAAGAACACAGAGGTATCTCTTGGATCGGATGCGTTCTTCCCGTTTGGCGACAACATCGAGCGCGCACACAGAAGCGGCGTTGCGTATGTGGCACAGCCGGGCGGTTCCATCCGCGACGATCATGTGATTGAGACTTGTAATAAATATCATATGGCGATGGCATTTACGGGAATCCGTCTGTTCCATCACTAGGAAGAGTCAAAGAGGGCTGATGTATGCAGGGTGCATCAGCCCTTTTTTCTGCCATAGGAATTTTACGTTTTCTTTACAAGGTTTTACCGGACAAGGGTAGAAGAGAAGATTCATAAACGTTACAGTTTATTTTACATACAAAAAAATGAGAGGAACAGTTGTGAAAATGAAGAAAAAGAATCATTGGAAAAACATATGTGCGCTTTTCTTCGCATTCTGCATGGTGTTTTTGACGGTAGCAGGAGATGCGTCTTTTGTTACGGCGTATGCAGCAGAGGTGCAGACGACTGCCGGAAGCGAAGCGGCGGAAAATCCGTCGCCGGCAGCGGAGAGCGGAGCAGACAGCACGGAAGGTGCACAGAACACGATAAATCAGGAAAGTGCGGCGCAGACAGGGAACGCCGGTCAGACGGATGCGGCGCAGGCAGATGCCGCCGGACAGACGGACGCGGCGCAGACAGATGCCGCAGCGCAGGCGGATGCGGTACAGGATACAGAGTCTGCGGCAGGCGAAAATACAGCGAGTGTCCAGACTGCGGGTGCAGAAAGCCTTGCGGCCTTCAGCTACACGGCGGCACCGGAAGCGGGACTTCCGACAGCGGCGACAACGGGCAGCGGAACGCTTGACGTAAGCGGAGTATCTTACAGCGGATTCAGCAAGGGAATCGCAGCAAAAGGATGGAGCGAGGGAGCGGGCTTTACGGTTGCGGTCAATGCTGCAGGTTACACAGATTTGAAATTTTCCGCAGACATGCGCTCCAGCGGAACCGGTCCTGCCAACTTTGCACTGGAATATTCCATTGACGGAGCGAGCTGGACAAAGATCATCGGAACGGATGTGACCTTAAGCACGAGTCTTGCCTCGGTGTATCAGCAGACGGCACTCCCGGCGGCGCTGTCCGGAAAAGCGTTTACACTGCGTGTGACGATGCAGGGAAACACGAGTGTGAACCAGAGTACAGTCGGCACGAACGGTGTGACCAGCATCAACAACATTGTAGTCACCGGAACACAGGGCGAGGCGGCGACAGACGGAACGGTCTGTTCCAAAGTCAAAGCTTCCGTGGAGCCGGGAGATGTGGAAGCCGGTACGAAGGTGGAGCTCTCCTGCGCGACGGAGGGAGCAACGATCACATACCATACCGATCTGGACAGTGCAGACAAGACATACACCGAAGCGCTTGTGATCGAGGAAGATGTGACGATCTACGCGACAGCCGAACTCGAAGGTTATGAGACGAGTGAGACGGCAGAATTTGCCTACACGGTAAAACAGGGTGCAAAGAGCAAGGAGGCAGCACTTGCCACCACACTTTCGGACGGAAATATTGTCGCCCTCTATTACGAGAACAACGGAACCGGAAGCGTGCTCTCCCAGACCGCAAGCGGCAAGAAGTTAAAGGGTGTGTCGGCAACTGCAGCGGATGGCGCGCTTGCCATTCCGGAGGATACGGCGGAACTTACGGTTTCCGTGGATGAGAACGGTTATTATACCTTTGTGAGCGGTGATAAATATCTGACATCCGGCGCAACGGGCAGCTCCGTGACGTTTGCGGACGCGGCGGGAGATTACAGTCTCTGGAAGCTGCAGAAGGCAAATGAGAACGGCGGATACTATGTGATTAACGCCAACGCAAAATACAATAATACCGCGGAGCAGTATCTGGAATATTATAACGGATTTACGACATACAGCTACAAATCATCTTCGGATGCGGCGTATGTATTCTATTTTTATCTGATCGATGAGGGAACACCGTCCATTCATGTCCGCGCGGATGAGTCCGTCACGGAAAATGTGGCACAGTGGTCCGGAACGGCAGATTACAAGACGGCAGGTGTGACGGCAGACACCGGAATTGCAGGAGATTCTCTCAATGCAAATGATCTGCTGGATACGGATGCCGCATATTCGGCGGTGGTAAATGGAGTGGCAGTGGCACCGTATACCGAGGCCACAAGCACTTCCACCGGTTCGACTTCCTATTATATGGGAGGAAAGGGCATTGGAAGCGGAAGCAATGACTATGCGCAGTTTGTGATGCCGACAACGGGCTATGCCAACATGGTGCTCGCATTCCGGCTTCGCGCAAGCAACACCGGAGCCGGTTCCTTCCAGATGCAGTATTCTACGGACGGTGTGGATTTTAAAAACCTTTCCACAGGAACCTATGCTTATAAGTACACGAAATACGTGGGCGGTGAGCCGCAGGAAGTGAGCGCCGCGGAGAAAATTACCGACGGTGTGGCAAAGACAAGCCTTGCGCCGGCAAACTATATTTCGTTCACGTTTGATATTCCGAACGAGGCGGCGAATGCAGACCGTCTCTACATCCGCATGGTCCCGGGCAGCCTTTCTGCCAAGGGAGATAAGGCACCGGCAGCGGGCGGAGTGATCCGTATGGACACGGTGACAGTGGCAGGCAATCCGCTGATCGCCTCAGATCTCTGCGGATATGTGGCAGCAGAACCGCAGAGCGGCGTGGTAGCTGTGGGCAGTGAACTGACACTGACAAGCGCCACGGAGGGTGTAACAATCCATTACAGTGTAAACGGCGGCGCGGAGCAGATCTATGATGCGTCGGCGAAGCCAAAGCTTGCAGACCTTCCGGCAGTTGTGACTGCCTATGCGACAAAGGACGGCTATAAGGACAGCATCCGCCGTACATTCTCTTATCAGCAGGCACAGGTGGCAACGGTAAAAGCAACGCCGAACGGCGGCAGCGTGGTGAAAAATACCGCGGTGAACCTCACCTGTGAGACCGAGGGTGCGACGATTCAGTATTCCGCGGATGACGGTGCAACCTGGCAGGATTATACCGAAAAGCTCGTCCTGACAGAGCTTCCGGTTACCTATAAGGTGAAAGCCGTCAAAGACGGTTACCTGGACAGCAGTGTGCTTACACTTTCCTTTACCGAGCGCACAAACGAAAAATATCAGATTTACTTTGGACAGTTACATTCCCACACTTCCTATTCGGACGGTGCGGGAAGCTGTGAGGATGCATACCAGCATGCAACGAACGTTGACAATCTGGATTTTGTTGCGGTGACAGATCACTCCAACTCGTTTGACAATGCGGACAGCGCGTCTATCTCGGACGGCTCGATGAGTGAGGAATGGAAGGAAGGCCATGCGCTTGCCACGCAGTATACGACAAGCGGATTTGTGTGCATCTATGGGTTTGAGATGACCTGGTCGAACGGACTTGGACACATCAATACGTTTAACACCGAAGGCTTCCAGAGCCGTACCCAGAATGAGTACAAGACTTACAGCACGGCATTGCAGAATTATTACGCGACCTTAAAGACACAGCCGGATTCCATCAGCCAGTTTAACCACCCGGGAACGACGTTCGGTGATTTCAGCGATTTCGCATACTATGACGAGGAGATCGACAAGCTGATTACGACGATCGAGGTCGGAAACGGCGAGGGTGCGATCGGAAGTTCGGGTTACTTCCCGTCCTACGAGTATTACCAGCGCGCGCTGGACAAGGGCTGGCATCTTGCTCCGACCAACAACCAGGATAACCATAAGGGCTTGTGGGGCGATGCAAACACGGCGCGTTCCGTTGTCCTTGTGGACAGCCTGACGCAGGAAAATATTTACGATGCCATGCGCAATTACCGCGTGTATGCGACAGAGGATAACGACCTCAGCATCTACTACACGCTGGACGGCTACATCATGGGTTCCATCTTAGAGGATGGAGCCACCGGAGATACCGTACATCTTTCCGTTGACTTAAGTGATCCGACGGATGCGTCCATCGGTAAAGTACAGGTCATCACAAACGGCGGACTGGTGCTTGCCGAGAAAAACGTTTCCGGAAACGAGGAGACGGTCACCTTTGATGTGAAAAATGATTACTCCTATTACTATATCAAGGTTGTGGAAGCGGACAGTGATATCGCCGTGACGGCACCGGTATGGGTAGGTTCTGTGGAGGCGGCAGGAATTGACAGCTTTTCCACGGACGAGGTGCTTCCGGTAAAGGGAGAGCCGCTGACGGTGAACCTTGGACTCTATAATAATGAAAACAGCGAGCTCGCGATTGATTCCATCACGTTTAAGGTGGGCGGAGAGACCGTACATGAGGCGGATCTTGCCGCAGCAGGATTGGGAAGCGTCGCATCCATGAGCACGGGAAGCTACAACTTTGACTATACCTATGACGGCGTCGGCAGCATGGAGATGACAGCAGTTGTGCATGCGACGATGAACGGCGTGCAGAAGGTATACAAGAGCGTCTTAAAATTAAGCTACGTGACACCGGAGATGGTGACAAAGGTTATCATCGACGGAACCCATTACAACGATTATGTGACCGGTTACTATGGCGGTAACATCGGAAACTTTACGGCGATTGCGGGAGCAAAGAACGTCAAGGTGGAAGTGGTCACAGACGAGATTACGCCGGAGATGCTTGCAAACTGTGCGCTGCTTGTGATCTCGGCACCGGCGAAGAAATCCGGGACAGCAAATGCCGGAGATTACACCGTGTCGCATTTTGAAGACAGCTTTATCCAGATGGTAAAAGACTATACCGACAATGGCGGTACGCTGATTACCTGCGGTATTGCCGATTATCAGGATTCCACTTCGGGACAGACAGCGACAGAGATGAATAAGCTTTTGGCTGCGATCGGGGCATCGACCAGATTAAACAGCGACGAGGCGTACGACGAGACGAACAACGGCGGACAGCCGTACCGCTTATATCTGAAAGGAACCTACAACAAGGATTCGAGATATCTGCGCGGCGCAAGCGAGGAGCAGGAGTACAGTGCGTACAGCGGATGTACCGTGGCGCTGGATGCGGATGCGGTGACAGCCGGACGTGCGGAAGCGCTTGTGAGCGGATATGATACAACGTATTCGATCGACTGCAAGGATGATGCGGGAAACAGAGTTACCGGAAGCCCGACGTATGTGGAAAAAGGCAATATGGTAGCACTCGCACATGAGACACTGGGAAGCGGTGCAAATGTATTTGTTGCGGGAACCGTATTTATTTCCGACTTTGAGGTGAAGGCGGAGCTGGACAATATCTGGGATCTGCCATACTTAAACCGCACGATTGCAGAAAATATTTTAGATGAAGTGAAAGTGGAGCTTCCGCTGTCTACGATTGCGGAAGTGCGTAAGAACGGTACGGTGGGCGATGTCTACCGCGTGGAAGGCTATGTGACCGCAGGAACAGCCGTGGAGGGCAACACCTTCTTTGATACGATCTATATCCAGGACGACACCGCGGGAATTGATATTTTCCCGTATGCGGAGAGCGGACTTGCGCTCGGAACCAAGGTGGAGATTACCGGATATGTGGACGCCTACCAGGGCGATAAAGAGCTTAAGGTGATAAGCAGCCGGATTCTGGACGAGGAGCCGAAGGTGATTGCGCCGGAAAAAATGTCGGCAAAAGACGCCATGGACTATGAAAAGTCCGGCGGTAAGCTGGTACAGGTGGAGGGAACGGTAACGGATGTCCTCTATGATGCGGCGGGTACCGGCGTATCACAGTTCTGGCTGGATGATGGCAGCGGCGTCAATGCCAATATTTTCATCGACGGATATATCTTATCGGCAACGACAGGAAAGAATGAACTCGCATCGGTTGTGTCGGCAGGAAAACGCGTGTCGGCGGTCGGCGTGGTCTATGCACATCCGGAGGGAACCTCGGACGAGGCAGTGACCTGTCTGCGTGTAAGAAACTGTGACGAGATCGTGGAAGTGACGTCAGGAGAGACACCGGATGATACGGAGACGCCGGGCGATACGGAGACACCGGATACAGAGACGCCGGATACGGAGACACCGGGAACGGATTCGTCAGACAGCGGAAATGGCAGCACGGACGGAAATGGAAACGGCGGAAGTGTAAGCGGCAGCGTGACTGTATCGGACGGACAGACGACAGACGCGGTGACGGTTGCTTCGCAGAATGACTGGGATCCGGTCAGAAACAGAGTGGCAGCGGCATCCGCAGGCAGCACAGTCACGGTTCTTCTTGCAGACGGTGTTTTTGTGCCGGGAGATGTCATTGCGGCAGTGCGCGGAAGGGATGTACGTCTGGTATTCAGGCTGGCAAACGGAATTGTGTGGACGGTTGACGGAAGAAGCGTGACATCGGATACGATTCCGGACATTGACTTCGGCGTGACGATCAACAGCCATGCCGTGCCGGACGCACTCGCAAGAGAGACCGCGGCGGGAAGAGATTACTTCCAGATCAGCTTAAACCATGATGGCGCATTCGGTTTTACCGCAGTGATGACGCTGCCGGTGGGAACACAGTATGCGGGCATGTATGCAAAGTTGTATTATTATAATGAAGCAAAGGGGCGGCTGGAACTGGCATCTTCCGGAAAAGTAGATGCAAACGGCAATGTGGAGCTTACCTTTGTACATGCATCCGATTACGTGGTGGTGCTGGATCAGATGCCTGCAGTGCAGACGGGAGACGACACCCCGCTCGCGGCAGCAGTGATGATGCTTCTTGCAGGCATGGTCCTGCTTGCAGCGGCAGCACGCAAAAAAAGGATATTTTTGAAATAAGGGTGGTTAAAACATGAATTTCAAAAAGAGCAAAATACGCAGCCTGGTGCTTCTGGCACTGGCTGCCGTTGCTTTTTGCGGACTGATCTGGTTCGCGAATAAAGACAGACCGGTTTATAGGAGCAGCAACATGGCGGGAACGGACTATGAGGTCGGAAGAGTCCTGCGGGTTGTGGAAGATCACAAGACGGTGGATGAGGAGATGGACGGAATCTGGCGGGGAAGTATGACGCTGGAAGTCGAGATCCTTACCGGACGTTACAAGGGCGATACGGCCATTGTGGAAAATTATTTCAGCTCCCTGTACAATGTCAGGGTGGCGGAGGGGGATAAAGTCTCCATCCGCATCGACACGACGGGGGAGGATGAATATCATGTATCGGTCTACAATTATTACCGCGTTCCGCAGATGATCGGCTGCATCGTGGCGTTTGTGCTGCTTCTCGTATTGATCGGAGGAAAAAAAGGTGCAAAATCCGTGGCGGGGCTGGCATTTACCGTGGTGTGTATCCTCTGGATTTTACTGCCGCTTGCGCTGAAGGGTTACTCACCGTTGGCGGTCACCATTCTGCTCATTCTGGTCTGCAATTTTGTCAGCTTTTTCCTGATTGACGGCATCTCGACCAAGACGGTTGTGGCGGCAATCGGAAGCATGCTGGGTGTGCTCGCGGGAGCGGTGTTTGCACTGATCGCGCAGAATGCCATGTCGATTACGACCTACCAGATGGATGAGGCGGAGACGCTGCTTCTGATCACAAGTACCACGGAACTGACGATCCGGGATCTGTTTTTGTGCGGTATTCTGATTTCGTGTATGGGAGCGGTGATGGATGTATCGATGAGTATCTGCTCCGCGGTGGCGGAGATCCATCAGGTGGACCGGTCGCTTGGCATGGCGAAGCTGTTTGCCTCCGGGATGAATATCGGAAGAGACGCGATGGGAACCATGGCGAATACGTTAATTCTGGCAGTCGCCGGAACATCGCTGAATATGATGTTGATGATCTACTCCTACGACGTCAGCTTTCAGCAGCTGATGAATACGGACTTTGTGGCGATCGAGATCATCCAGTGCATTGCGGGAAGCGTGGGTATCGTATGCACGGTCCCGCTGGTGGCACTGCTGTCCGCCGCCGTATTTGGAAAAAAGACAAAAAAATGAGACTGCACTATGGCAGGATGACGATCTGCCGCTGATATTCGGAGGCGGGGGGAACGTCATGCTCCTGTATGCGGGCGGTGCGCACAGGCGCGCCGCCTTTTTGATTGCGCATCTGCAGATAGAGATTTCCGGCGAACACATCGTGCTCAAACACCTGCATGGCATCCGGGGACAAAAGCTTTGGGGCCTGCGACGGCCGTGAGATAAGCGGAACCGCAGCGGATGTCTTTAACGCGGCAAGCAGAGGAGCGGCGCTTTCGCGAAAGCCGAGAATGCGCAGGTAGGGAATTTTATCCAGGGCATTGCCACATGCGTAATCAGAAGAAGTGATGCCAAGGACGGAGTGCAGCAAAATGCGGTTGATGCGTGTGAGCGTCATTTCTTTGCTTTTTAACCGTGACGCGAAGGCCGAAAAAGAGGTATAATAAGGAAGCTGGTTTCGCATGCGGTTGGCAAACTCCGGGGAAGAATCGGCGATCCGGGCGAGCTGCGAGGCAGAGCTGCTTAACAGCAGATACCCCAGAATGCCGGAAAAGTCATCGGCGCACAGCAGCGGAAAATCCGCCCGGTAGTCCTGCAGAATGGCCAGTGCTTCCTGCGGCATGGCATGACGCAGAATCCCGGCGGCAGGATCTTCGGATGCTCTGTCAGCAGGATCTTCGGATGCTCCGGCGGCAGAATTCCCACATGCTCCGGCATCGCCGGCGAAGAGGGTATGCCGGATCGCGGACGCCGAGGCTGGGATGGCGGATGCGCCGGAGAGGATGGACGTTTCGTGGTATGCGGCACCCTCCCGCTTTAGCAGATAGGGCGTGATCGAAGACACGCGGCGGCGGAGCGCTTTTAGGTATTCCAGAGCCAGTATGTTGTTCGGGGAGGCGAGCAGGGAGGAGAGCGTCTCTGCGGATACGGGCAGGGCGCCATCCTGACCGGCGGAGCCGGCAAAGTACGAGAGCAGGGCAGCTTCCCTTGCCTTTGGAAAGGTACTGCCGGATTTTAGATTGCGTTTCAGGGAAGCCTTTAAATCCGCCGGTTCATCCGCGAGAACGTCCGCAATGCGGCGAAGGAGGGCAAGGTCGCCGCTCTCAGCGCCAAAACAGATGCCGTTTACGCAGCCCGTTTTCTCAAAGAGGGAGATTCCGGCGTCCGCGAAAAGCTCTGCGGAAGCGGTGGACCAGAGTACGGGAAGCTCGAGCACGAGATCAGCGCCCGAGGAGAGCGCCATGCGGGCGCGGGTGTATTTGTCCAGAAGGGCAGGCTCTCCGCGCTGCACATAGTCTCCGCTTGTGGCGACAACAACATAGTCGGCGTGAAGGTTCTTTTTGACATGCGCGATCTGATAGGCGTGCCCGTTGTGGAATGGATTGTATTCTGCGATAATGCCAATGACGTTCATGGCGGATCCTCCCGTACTGCAATGTGATAAAAAACTGTAGCTATCATAGCATACTGTGAAATAGAAAAAAAGAAAAAGGAGCATTTTACGTGAAGAGAAACAGGAACATTGGATCGATTCTTCTGATTGCGGCAGGGCTTCTGCTGATGGTTGCAGCCCTTTATGAACTGATCCCGGCGCTGCTTGCGTACAAGCGGGCGGACGATACCTATGAGGCGCTGCGCGATGCCTATGTGACCGGACAGCCGGGGGCGGCTTCGGATGATCCGGCGGAGGAGGGAGAGGAGCTGTCGGCATGGTATGAGGCGTTACAGGTGGATTTTGCGGCGATAAAGGAAGCGAATCCGGATGTGATCGGCTGGATTTATTTTGACAATATAGAGCAGATCGATTATCCCGTTCTGTATTCCGGGGATGACGAAACCTACCTGCACACCGATCTCTATGGAAATGCGTCGAAATCCGGCTGCATTTTTATGGAGGGGAACAATGCGCCCGATTTTAACGACTGCCACACGATTCTGTACGGGCACAATATGAAAAACGGAAGCATGTTCGGTTCGCTGAAACAATATAAAAACGACGGCTTTTATGAAAAAAATGAATACTTTACCGTGTTTACGGAGGATGCAGCCTACCGCTACCAGATTTTTGCGTACAGTGATGTCCCGGAAAATTCTGACGTCTATACGACCGGGTATCTGCCGGATGAGACTTTTGACGGATTCCTCACAGAGCTGTTTAAGTCCTCCTACAAGGATACGGGCGTTGCGGTGGGAAAGGATGACAAGGTTCTGACACTGTCCACCTGCTCGGGCGACGGGCTGCGGTTTGTGGTGCATGCGGTGCGGGTTGACGAACACGAAAACGGAGTGTGACTGTTAAATTTTTGTCAGGCTGTTTTTCATTTTGTACAAAAAAACTGGCAATTACTGGCTTGTTTCGCGGGCGTGACAAGCGTATACTAAGACTATATGCGGTCTGTGAGAGACAGACCTTTGCAAAACAAGGAGGCAGATCCTCTCCTCGCCAGAGGGCTCGGATTTTGCTTCGCAAAACAAGGAGGCAGATCCTCTCCTCGCCAGAGGGCTCGGATTTTGCTTCGCAAAACAAGGAGGATATTATGAACGTATTAGTTATCAACTGTGGAAGCTCTTCATTAAAATATCAGCTCATCGATTCTGAGAGCGAAACGGTACTGGCAAAAGGTCTCTGCGAGAGAATCGGAATCGACGGAAGACTGGTATACCAGAAGACCGGACTTGACAAAGAGATTACAGAGGCTGCAATGCCGACGCACAAGCAGGCAATCCAGATGGTTCTGGATGCACTGGTGAATCCGAAGACCGGTGCAATCGCAAGCCTTTCTGAGATCGACGCAGTCGGACACCGTGTCGTACACGGCGGAGAGAAGTTCGCAGCATCCACACTTCTGACACCGGAGGTATTAAAGGGAATCGAGGAGTGCAACGATCTTGCACCGCTTCACAACCCGGCAAACCTGATCGGTATCGATGCCTGCAAGGAACTGATGCCGAACGTACCGATGGTTGGCGTATTCGATACCGCTTTCCATCAGACAATGCCGAAGAAGGCATATCTCTACGGTCTGCCTCATGAGTATTATGAGAAATACAAGGTCAGAAGATACGGTTTCCACGGAACAAGCCACAGCTTTGTATCCAAGCGCACCGCAGAGTTCCTTGGTATGGATCTTAAAAATTCCAAGATCATCGTGGCACATCTCGGCAACGGCGCATCCATCAGTGCGGTATTAAACGGTGAGTGCGTAGATACCTCCATGGGTCTGACACCGCTTGAGGGACTTGTCATGGGAACACGTTCCGGTGATATTGATCCGGCGATCATGGAGTTCATCGCAAAGAAAGAGAACCTTGATATCGAGGGTATCATGAATGTATTAAATAAGAAGTCCGGTGTACAGGGAATGTCCGGTCTCTCCTCTGACTTCCGTGATCTGCAGGCAGGACACGAGGCAGGCAACGAGCTTGCAACCAATGCGATCGAGGTATTCAGCTATCGTGTGGCAAAATACATCGGCTCCTATGTCGCAGCAATGAACGGCGTAGATGCCATCGCATTTACCGCAGGTATCGGTGAGAACGTGAACCTGGTTCGCGAGAAGGTAATGTCTTATCTCGGTTATCTCGGCGTGACGGTAGATCAGGCAGTGAACGATGCAACCCACGGCGACGAGGCGATCATCTCTACCGCGGATTCCAAGGTAAAGGTATGCGTGATCCCGACCAACGAGGAGCTTGCGATTGCAAGAGAGACCGTAGCGCTTGTAAAATAGTTTTTGCTGTCAAGGAAAATTCCTTGACAAAAAAGCAAAAAAGTGATTGACAAACCAGGGACGCCTATGTATAATTGGTTAGGTGTGAAAACCTCATATGTGTGAGGCGAAGGAGTAAACCATGCAGATCGATATTTCAGAGATTGTATCTTGTGAGAACAGAGAAGTTATCGAGAAGGTTCATATCGAGCAGGATACGTTTGTATCGAGGCTTGGTGAGTTCCCGATCACGAAGAGCGCGCCGTTTGATCTTAGGATTGCGAACCGCGAGGGCAGTGAGCTGCTTTTGAGCGGGGAGACGGATCTTACAGTATCAATCCCGTGCAGCAGATGTCTTACGGAAGTTCCGACGGACATCCACATTGTCATCGACAAGAAGCTCCGCATGGACGGAACGGAAGTTGTGGATGATGAAATGGAAGAAACAGACTACCTGATTGGATTAAATCTGGATATAGATAAGCTTATCTATGGAGAGATTTTGGTGAACTGGCCGATGAAAGTTCTGTGCAGAGAAGATTGCAAAGGAATTTGCAAGGTGTGCGGAATGAACCTGAATAAGGGGAACTGCGATTGCCAGAGAACAGAACTGGATCCAAGAATGGCAGCAATCCAAGATGTCTTTAACAAATTTAAGGAGGTGTAAGTAAATGTCTATTTGTCCGAAGAATAAATCTTCCAAGGGAAGAAGAGATAAAAGAAGAGCAAACTGGAAAATGACTGCTCCTGCATTAGTAAAATGCAGCAAGTGTGGAGAGCTGATGATGCCTCACAGAGTATGCAAGAACTGTGGCTCTTACAACAAAAAAGAAATCATTCCGCAGGACTAATTCCAGCGGTACAGAAGAGATCCGGATTTACCGGGTCTCTTTTTTTGTGTAATAGGAAACTCCGTTCCTATTACACAAAAACGCTCCGCGGGGATGCACACCTCGCGGTGAGGTAAATAATGCTTTGCATACCGCGAGGGCGCGCAAGTGTGCGGCAAGCGCACACTTGGTTCTCATGGAAACCTCGTACACTCTGTTGTGGTATTGGGAAAAAGTATTAAAAAATTGTTAAAAAGTGGTTGCATTTTTCATTCCAGATATTTACAATGGTATATGTAACGACACAACAATCAAGGAGGAAATGTTAGTGAAGAAGGAATTGAACGAGACAGAAACGAAGCGCTCCGCAAAGAGAAGCGGAATGGCTCGCAGAATTACAGCACTTGTTCTTGCAGGTGTGCTGACATTCGGAGGTACGGCAACCGTATCTGCGGCAACATTGAGAGATGTATTTGATGCACAGTACTATTCTGAGACCTACAGCGATCTCAAGGATGCGTTCGGTACGAATCAGACAGCATTGTACAAGCATTATAAGACATTCGGTAAGAGCGAGGGCAGAACAAGCACAGCACTTATCGACGTACAGAAATACAGAGCAGCATATCCGGATCTGGATGCAGCATTCGGCGATAACTGGGATGCATATGTGAACCACTACATCAAATACGGTTTCAACGAGGGAAGAAATTCTTTCGGTACCTTTGATGCAAGAGCATACGCAGACAGATATCCGGACTTAAAGGCAGCATTCGGTTATGATGTGCTTGCGCTTTACAAGCATTACTTACAGTTCGGTAGAGCAGAGGGAAGAGATGCGAGTGCAGCTGTAGCAGCAACAACATCCAGCTACACAGAGTCTTCTTACAGCGGATCTTCTAATACGGGAAGCGCTGACAACGGCAACAATACTTCTACCAACACAGCACCGATCAGAACAAACGGTCGTCTGACAAACCCGGAGACAGGTGCACCGGTTGCAGGCGCAACAGTTACATTCAGACTGACAAGCTTCAATGCAACAGCAGAGGAAGTAGAAGCAGCTACAGAGTCTGTTGAGACAACGACTGAGACGACAGAGTCCACAGAGTCTACCGAGACAACAGAAGCAACTGAGACCACAGAGTCTACAGAAGCTACCGAGACAACAGAAGCAACAGAGTCTACAGAGACCACAGAGGCAACCGAGGCTACCGAGGAGCCGGAGAACGGTCTGGTTGTAGGCGATGGCTACTATGAGATCACCACAGATGCAGATGGTTATTACGAGATTCCGGATTTCGTACCGGGCGTATACACCGTTGAGGCAGCAGCTGTTGGTTACTTAACCTTGACACTGAACTCCATCAGCATCAACGCTGACAACGGAAGCTTTACACTTCCGACATTCCAGCTGTTAAGCTCTGATATCAGCGGTGCCAATACCGTTGCAGGTGTTGCAAAGGATGCAACCACAGGCCTTGGTATTGAAGGTGTAACCGTAAATGTACGTGCAAACTGGAACAATCAGTCCGGCGATGTGATCGCTACGACTACCACAGATGCAGACGGCAATTACAGCTTCTCTCTTGAGAGAGGTTACTACACCCTTGAGTTCGCAAGAGACGGATTCGTATCCACTTTTGTAAACGTAGCAAGCTCCAATGCGATTGGTGCATGCGAAGGTGTATTAAGCCCGACCAGCACAAGCGAGGTTGCCAGCACAGAGTTCAGAATTGTTCTTACCTGGGGTGAGACACCGAGAGATCTTGATTCCCACCTGGTTGGATTAGATGATACCAACTCCGTATTCCACATCGCTTACTACAATAAGGTAGAGAGAGATACAGAGGGTAACGTGATCGCATCCCTGGATGTGGATGATGTAACTTCTTACGGACCGGAGACTGTAACGATCGTAAATGCACGTACAGATGCTACTTACTACTACTCTGTAAAAGACTTTACAGACCGCTATGACGCTACATCCACAAAGATGTCTGAGTCCGGCGCAAACGTAAAGGTATACCAGGGTTCTGTCCTTGTAAGAGAGTACAATGTACCTCTGAATCAGGCAGGTACCATCTGGAATGTATTTAAGATTGAGAACGGAAGCATTGTTGACATCAACAACTACAGTGCAGACGAGACCACAATGTATGGTGAGTATGCAACCCAGTCTAATAACTAAAATAATTCCTTAGGGAAAAACAGCCGCGGAGACGCGGCTGTTTTTTGTGTAACAGGAAACTTCGTTCCTATTACACAAAAACGCTTTGCGCGACACCTTTTGTTCCTTGACCGGGGCGTTATGGAAAGCTATAATAAATGAATATGGTACAAGAGAAAAACAGGTGGAAATGGATTGAAGAAGAAATGCGTAGAGTGCATAGATGCAGGATGAAGGCAGTGCTGACGCTCTGTGGCATAGGGCTTTTACTGGGACTGGGAGGCTGTGCAAAACAGACACAGGATACTGTCTTGGAAGAGAACGGGATAACGGAGCAGATACAGCAGAGTACGGAACAGATGCCGCAGGGCAGCGGACAGACTGGAGCGGAAACAGAGCAAACGATACAGGGCAGCGGGCAGACCGGGGCGGGAACGGAGCAAACGGTACAGCGCAGTGAAGAAACCGGGTCGGAAACGGACGGCGCAGAGACCGCTATGGAGGCGGTATTGGAGCAGGCGCTGCCGTGTGTGGTACAGATTTATCACGAGACGCCGGAGGGAGGACATACCGCGGGCTCCGGTTTTATTATGGAAATGACGGACGATACGGTGTATCTGTGTACGAACCGCCATGTGATAGCGAAGTACGACGACTGGGATGTGTACTTTTATGATGGAACCTGCGTCCCGGGAAGCAAAGCTGGCACCGATGATGTTTATGATGTGGGAGTCGTGGCGGTTGAACGGACGGCGATTCCAAAGGAAGTGCAGGAGAAGTTAGGGACGGTGTCGTATGATCTTGCGGGCTGGGAAGAACTTGGCAATGCGGAACTGACGGTCGGGATTGTGCGCATCGGACGGGAAGGCGATGTACTCCACACACTGACGGGAAGTCTTCTTCGGAAAGAGACGGAATTCCTGTGGGGACAGGGAGAGAAGGAGACGGAAGTGCGCCTGGCGATTACCGACGGGGATTCCGGATCAGCGGTTTTTGATGAAAACGGAAAGCTGGTCAGCATGATATTCGGATGCTCACAGGATGCCGGAGGCGAGCGCGACTGGGGCGTCCCGCTTCGGGCGATCGTGTCATGTTATGAAAAAATAATAGGAGAAACATAAAAGACAGAAAGAAGGATTCATATGGGTGATTTTTTTAATTTGGACAATAAGTTTTTTCAGGGACTCAGCAAGGTGGTTGACTGCGTGATCCTAAGCGTGCTGTGGGTGTTTTGCTGCATCCCGATGTTGACGACATTTTTTCTGGCATGGCAGAGTGCATCGGTATTCGGATGGATTCTGTGCTGGCTGGCATCATTTCTGGCGGGACCGGCAACGACGGCGCTCTATTATGCAGTCAATAAGGTAATCCGGCACGGAAGAAGCTATCTGTGGAAGGAATACTGGCATGCGTTTAAGAGCAACTTTAAACAGGCGGCGCGCGCAGCGCTGATTCTGACGGGAGTGGCTTTGTTTCTGGGGCTGGACTGCTATATTATGTATCAGTTTGCCGCGCAGGGACAAAAGAGCGGCGTGCTGTATGTGGTTTTCCTGGTACTGATCGCGCTTGTCGTGATGCTGGCTGTGTATCTGTTTGCCTACATGGCGCGTTTTGAGAACAGTCTTGGGCAGTCATTTAAGAATGCGGCGCTGATTGCGGTGGCGAACCTTCCGTGGTCGCTTCTTCTTCTTGTGCTTCTGGCAGCAAGCGCCTTTGGGCTGTGGATGCTTCCGTGGCTTATGATACTGCTTCCGGCAGTCTACATCCTGGTGGCGAATTTTATCTTGGAGCGCATTTTCCGCAAGTATATGTCGGCGGAAGATCTGGAGGCGGAGCAGGAACGAAATCAGGAATTTTTCAATTAGGAATAAGCGTATTTTTTATTATTGATTTATAGAAAGAGTTATAGTATATTCATTAGTAGGCGTGGAGAACTAGACTCCGGCAGGACAGATGGGAGATGGAGTATGCAGCAGAGCAGCGGGGCTGTGAGGACAAGAATCGTATTGGATGCGATGGGCGGAGACTACGCACCGGCAGAGCCGGTCAAGGGCGCAGTGGATGCCGTGAACGCACGGTCGGATATTCAGGTGCTCCTGGTGGGACAGGAGGATGTCGTTCGGGAAGAACTGGCAAAGTATACGTACCCCGAAGATCAGATTCAGGTGGTACATGCAGAAGAGGTGATAGAGACTGCAGAGCCGCCGGTGAATGCAATCCGCAGGAAGAAGCAGTCATCCATTGTCATTGGAATGAATATGGTAAAGCAGAAGGAAGCAGACGCATTTGTGTCAGCGGGAAGTTCCGGTGCGATCTTAGTCGGCGGACAGGTGATTGTCGGCCGTATCAAGGGCATTGAGAGACCGCCGCTTGCACCTTTGATTCCGACGGAGAAGGGAGTCTCTCTTCTGATTGACTGTGGAGCAAATGTGGATGCGAGAGCTTCGCATCTGGTGCAGTTTGCGAAGATGGGTTCCATTTATATGGAGAATGTTCTCGGAGTGAAGAAGCCGAGAGTGGCGATTGTCAATATCGGCGCAGAGGAGGAGAAGGGCAATGCCCTCGTGAAGGAGACATTTCCTCTGCTGAAGGCGTGTGAAGACATCAATTTTGTGGGAAGCATTGAGGCGAGAGAGATTCCAAAGGGAGAGGCGGACGTGATCGTCTGCGAGGCTTTCGTTGGAAATGTCATCTTAAAGCTGTACGAAGGACTCAGCAGTACGTTAATCGGTGCCATCAAGAAGGGCATGATGAGTACGGTAAAGAGCAAAATCGGTGCAGCACTTGCATTGCCGGCATTAAAGTCTACATTAAAGACATTCGATGCGACACAGTACGGCGGTGCGCCGCTTCTGGGACTGAACGGTCTTGTGGTCAAGACGCACGGAAGCGCAAAAGCAAAAGAGATTACGAATTCTATTTTCCAGTGTGTGACGTTCAAAGAAGAGGACATCAATGGAAAGATCAGGAAAAATATAGTAAGTTCTGCGGAACAGGAAGGAATGTAGGTTATGGAATTTGAAAAGCTGAAAAAAATCATTGCAGAGGTTTTGAATGTGGATGAAGAGGAGATCACGATGGAGACCACATTCGTAGATGATCTCGGAGCAGATTCCCTCGATATTTTTCAGATCATTATGGGGATTGAAGAGGAATTTGACATTGAGATTGCAAATGAAGATGCAGAACATATTGTGACCGTATCAGATGCAGTAGAAGAGATCAAGAATGCTTTAAACTCATAATAGACAATTTGATGATGTGTCATAAAGCCCTTGTCCGGAAAGCAAGGGCTTTTGTTGATAAGAGGAACCCGCATGGCACCACTGCCGCGGGCGACAGAGATTTTGAGGCTTTTTCTTACGCTATACAAGGGCTGTAGCGCAAGAAAAGACCTCCGAAAGAGACGAGGAGGATAACAAGATGTCAAAACTGACAGAACTGGAAGACGTGATTGGTTATGAGTTTAAGGAGCAGAGACTGTTGCAGCAGGCGCTGACACATAGTTCCTTTGCGAACGAGAAGCATATGAAGAAGCTTTCGGACAATGAGAGGCTGGAGTTTTTGGGAGACGCGGTCTTAGAGGTTGTGTCGAGTGAGTTCCTCTACAAGGAACACACGGATCTCCCGGAGGGCGATCTGACAAAGCTGCGCGCGAGCATCGTCTGTGAGCCGACACTTGCGCTGTGCACCAGGGAGATTGACCTTGGAAAGTATCTGTATCTGGGCAAGGGGGAGAACCTGACCGGCGGAAGAGGACGCAAGTCGATTCTTTCGGATGCTCTGGAAGCCGTGATCGGTGCGATCTATCTGGACGGCGGGTTTGAGCCGGCAAAAGCTTTTATCCACCGCTTCATTCTGACGGATATTGAGCACAAGAAACTGTTCTATGACAGCAAGACGATTCTGCAGGAAGTGGTGCAGGGACATTACGAGGAACCGCTTCACTATGAACTCATCGGCGAGGAGGGACCGGATCACGACAAACGTTTCCTGGTGGAGGCGGTGATCGGGAATACGACAATCGGCGAGGGAAGCGGACATACCAAGAAGGCAGCGGAGCAGGAGGCGGCATATCAGGCATTGCTCTGGATGAAAGAGAGAGGTTTATATGTATCTTAAGAGCATTGAAGTGCAGGGATTCAAATCATTTGCGAACAAGATCGTATTTGATTTTCACAACGGAATTACGGGAATTGTCGGACCGAACGGCAGTGGAAAAAGTAATGTCGCAGACGCTGTGCGCTGGGTGCTCGGAGAACAGAGTGCCAAGCAGCTTCGCGGTGCCAGCATGCAGGACGTCATCTTCGCGGGTACGGAGAACCGCAAACCGTTAAGTTATGCCTATGTGGCGATCACCATGGACAATTCGGACCATCAGCTTGCCATCGATTTTGAGGAAGTGACCGTGGCGAGACGTGTGTACCGCTCCGGTGAGAGCGAGTACCTGATCAACGGAAGTCCGTGCAGACTCAAGGATGTGACGGAGCTTTTTTACGACACCGGTATCGGCAAGGAGGGTTACTCCATCATCGGACAGGGACAGATCGAGCGTATCTTAAGCGGTAAGCCGGAGGAGCGCCGGGAGCTGTTTGACGAGGCGGCCGGTATTGTAAAATATAAAAAACGCAAGGCGACAGCGCAGAAAAAGCTGGAGAATGAGCGCGAGAATCTGGTTCGTGTGAATGATATTTTAGCCGAGCTGGAGCGTCAGGTCGGGCCGTTGGAGCGCCAGGCGGAGAAAGCCCGTATCTACCTTAAGAAAAAAGAAGAATTAAAAGAATACGATGTGAATATGTTTCTTCTGGAAGTGGAGCGCATTGAGGCGCAGCTTAAGGAAGTGGAAGGAAAATATCACATCGCGGACGAGGAATCGAAGGAAGCCAACCAGTCTTACGAGAATATCAAGAGCGAATACGAGAAGTTGGAACAGGACATGGCGTCCATGGATGATAAGATTGCGTCCATAAGAGATGAGATGAGTGCATCCACCGTGACCAAGGGAAAGCTGGAAGGACAGATCAATGTCTTAAACGAGCAGATCCACACGGCGGAGATGACCGATGAACATTTAAAGAGCCGTCTGGACTCGATCGACCGGGAAAAACAGGAGCGCATCGAGTCGCGCGGTACATACGAAGCGGAAAAGCAGGAACTCGACACAGAGCTTGCGGCGGCGGCGACGGAAAAAGAGACGGCGGCAGAGCAGCTGCGGATCATTCAGGAGGAGATCGCGCGCTGCACCGAGGGCATTGAAAAGGGCAAGAACGAGATTATCGAACTGTTGAACCGCAAGGCATCCGTCAAGGCGAGACAGCAGCGCTACGATACGATGATGGAGCAGGTAAACATCCGCAAGGCGCAGCTGACACAGCGGCTGCTTGCGCGCAAGACCGAGGAGGCAGATCTTACCTCTGTTCTGGAAAGCTACCAGAAGGAGCTCGATGCGGTGAACGCATCGATCGCAGAACTGAAGAAAAACGCTGCCGGGATGGACGAGCAGAACCGGGAGTGGAAGCGCAAGTCTCTGGAAGCCAACCAGAAGCTGGAGAGCGCGGTTGCGCAGTATCACAAGCAGCAGTCCCGTCTGGAGTCTTTGAAAAATATTGCGGAGCGCTATGACGGCTACGGTAACAGCATCCGCCGCGTCATGGAGCAGAAGAGCCGCAATGCTGGAATCCTTGGCGTCGTTTCCGACCTGATCCAGGTGGACAAAAAGTACGAGACGGCGATTGAGACAGCGCTCGGCGGAAATATCCAGAACATCGTGACCGAGGACGAGGAGACGGCAAAGCAGATGATCTCCTACTTAAAGCAGAACCGGTACGGACGGGCGACGTTTTTGCCGCTGACGAGTGTGGACGGCAAGGGCAACTTTAAAAATACGGATGCCTTAAAGGAGCCGGGAGTCATCGGTCTCGCCAATACCCTCGTGAAGACGGAGGAAAAATATGCGGGAGTGACCGCTTATCTGCTCGGCAGAGTGATCGTGACGGAGAATATCGACTATGCGATCAAGCTGGCGAAGAAGAACCGCTACTCGTTACATATCGTGACGCTGGAGGGAGAATATTTAAGCCCGGGCGGTTCCATGACAGGTGGTGCGTTTAAGAACAGCAGCAATCTGCTCGCAAGAAACCGCGAGATTGAAGAACTTGAGAAGAACGTAGGGGAACTCGACAAACAGATTGCAGAGCTTAAGAACCGTCTGGAGGACATCAGGACGGCGCAGAGCCTGCTCGCGGAGGACGTCGAGAGAAATAAGGCGAGCCTGCAGGAAGCGTACATTGCGCAGAATACCGCGAAGATGAACGTGGAGCGCGCGACGGAGCAGAAGAACGAGAGCGAGAATGTGTTTGCCGGCTTACAGATGGAGAACCGTGAGATTGAGAGCCAGCTCCGTGAGATTGCGGAGAACAAGGACAAGATTGCAGAGGAACTGCAGTCGGCAAAGGAGCGGGAGGCACAGATCGAGGAGGAGAGCGCCGGATTCCAGAAGATTCTGGATGAAAATGCGGGCAGAGAGGAAGAAGCCCAGAAGGCAGTATCCGATGTACAGCTGAAGGAAGCTGCCGTGCGCCAGAAGTTGGAGTTCGTTTTACAGAATCTCGAGCGTGTGAACGGTGAGATAAGACGCTACGAGGAAGAGCGCGAGGGATTCGTCACGGAGGCGAAGGAAGCGAAGGCGGACGCCGAGAAGAAGCGCCACGATATTGAGGAGATCAAAAAGACGATCCTGGCGTCAAAGGACAATTCCGAGCAGCTGGAGCAGGCACTCAAGGAGCACACGGCGCGCAGGGAAGAAATGTCCGCGGAATACAAGGGATTTTTCCAGAAGCGCGAAGACATCTCCAAGAAGATCTCCGATCTGGACAAGGAGATTTTCCGTCTGAACAGCCAGCGCGAAAAGCTGGAGGAGGCGCACGAGTACCAGAACAATTACATGTGGGAGGAGTATGAGCTGACCCTGCATGCGGCGATGGAACTCCGCAACGAGGAATACACGGATCTTGCGGCGATGAAGAAGATGATCGCGTCCATCAAGGATGAGATCCGCAAGCTGGGCGACGTCAATGTCAACGCGATCGAGGATTACAAGGAGATCTCGGAGCGCTACGGATTTTTGAAGACGCAGCACGACGATCTGGTCGAGGCGGAGAAGACGCTGGTCGGCATTATTGAGGAACTCGATACCGGCATGCGCAAGCAGTTTTTGGAGAAGTTCGCGGAGATCCAGACCGAGTTTGACAAGGTATTCAAGGAGCTGTTCGGCGGTGGAAAAGGAACGCTGGAGCTGGTCGAGGACGAGGATATTCTGGAGTGCGGCATCCGCATTATCGCGCAGCCGCCGGGAAAGAAACTGCAGAATATGATGCAGATGTCCGGTGGAGAAAAGTCTCTGACGGCGATTTCACTGTTGTTCGCCATCCAGAACTTAAAGCCGTCCCCGTTCTGTCTGCTCGACGAGATCGAGGCGGCGCTCGACGATTCCAACGTCGGACGTTTTGCAAAGTATTTACATAAGCTGACGAAGAGCACGCAGTTCATTGTGATCACGCACAGGCGCGGCACGATGGCGGCGGCAGACCGTCTGTATGGTATTACCATGCAGGAAAAGGGTGTATCCACCCTGGTATCCGTGAATCTGATCGAGGGCGATCTCGACAAATAGCAGGAGGAATGAGTACATTATGGGCGAGGAAAAGAAAGGCTTCTGGGGACGTCTGGTCGAGGGCCTCAGCAAGACGAGAGATAATATTGTATCCGGCATAGATTCCATTTTCAGTGGATTTTCCAGCATTGATGATGATTTCTATGAGGAGATCGAGGAGATTCTGATTATGGGAGACATCGGCGTCAATGCGACCGAGTCGATCATTGAAAGCCTCAAGGAAAAAGTGAAGGAGAATCACATCAAGGATCCGGCAGAGTGCAAGGAACTTCTGATTAACAGCATCAAGGAGCAGATGGATGTCGGCGAGACGGCATACCGTTTTGAGACGGAGAAATCCGTGGTTCTCGTGATCGGTGTCAACGGCGTGGGCAAGACCACATCCGTTGGAAAGCTGGCGGGAAAGCTCAAGGACCAGGGGAAAAAGGTCGTGCTTGCGGCGGCGGATACTTTCCGCGCAGCGGCGGGAGACCAGCTGCAGGAGTGGGCAAACCGCGCCGGTGTGGATATGATTGGCGGACAGGAGGGCGCAGACCCGGCGGCGATTGTCTACGATGCGGTGGCGGCAGCCAAGGCGAGAAATGCGGATGTTCTGCTGTGCGATACGGCGGGACGCCTTCATAATAAGAAGAACCTCATGGAGGAATTAAAAAAGATCAACCGTATTCTGGAAAAAGAATATGCGGATGCGTACCGTGAGACACTCGTGGTGCTCGATGCGACGACCGGACAGAACGCGTTAAACCAGGCGAGAGAGTTTTCCGAGTGCGCTGACATCACGGGAATTATTTTAACGAAGATGGACGGCACGGCCAAGGGCGGTATCGCAGTGGCGATCCACTCGGAGCTGGGCATTCCGGTCAAGTATATCGGCGTCGGGGAGACGATCGAGGATCTGCAGAAGTTTGATTCCAACCAGTTTGTAAACGCATTATTTGAAGTAGAAGAGGAGAAAAGCGGATGTTGACATTAGACAAATTCGAGGAAGCAAGTGAAAAAGTCAAAGAAGTGACACTTGAGACAAAGCTGGTATACAGCGATTACTGGAGTCAGCAGACCGGCAACAAGGTATACCTTAAGCCGGAAAACATGCAGTTCACCGGGGCATACAAGGTGAGAGGCGCATATTATAAGATCAGCACGTTGAGTGATGAGGAGCGTGCAAAGGGGTTGATCACGGCATCGGCGGGAAATCACGCGCAGGGCGTGGCATACGCTGCAAAATGCTACGGCTGCAAGGCGGTCATCGTCATGCCGACCACCACACCGCTCATCAAGGTGAACCGCACCAAGAGTTACGGTGCAGAAGTCGTGCTTTACGGAGACGTCTACGACGAGGCGTGCCAGAAGGCATACGAGCTTGCGGACAAGGAGGGATATACCTTTATCCATCCGTTCGACGATCTGGCAGTGGCAACCGGACAGGGAACGATCGCCATGGAGATCTTTAAGGAGCTTCCGCTTGTGGAGTACATTCTGGTCCCGATCGGAGGGGGCGGACTGGCAACCGGTGTGTCCACACTGGCGAAGCTTCTGAATCCGAAGATCAAGGTCATCGGCGTGGAGCCGGCGGGAGCGAACTGTATGCAGGCTTCCTTCGCGGCAGGAAAAGTAACGACACTGCCGCAGGTCAACACCATTGCGGACGGCACGGCGGTCAAGACGCCGGGAAGCAAGATTTTCCCGTATATCCAGAAAAATCTGGATGACATCATCACGGTGGAGGATGATGAACTCGTCGTGGCATTCCTGGATATGGTGGAGAACCATAAGATGATTGTGGAAAACTCCGGTCTGCTGACCGTAGCTGCGTTGAAACATCTGGATGTTTCCGACAAACGCGTGGTATCGATCTTAAGCGGCGGCAACATGGACGTCATCACGATGTCCTCCGTGGTACAGCAGGGACTCATCTTCCGCGACCGTATCTTTACCGTGTCGGTACTTCTGCCGGATAAGCCGGGAGAACTGTCCAAGGTTTCGGCAGCGATTGCCGCAGAGCAGGGCAACGTCATCAAGCTGGAGCACAACCAGTTTGTGACTACGAACCGCAGCGCCGCGGTGGAACTCCGTATCACGCTCGAGAGCTTCGGCACCGAGCACAAAAAGCAGATCATGAAAGCGCTGGAGAAGAAAGGCTATAAGCCGAAGCTGGTGCGCACGAGTCTGTAACCAAAGAAGAGGAGAAAGAAAATGTTAGAAAAGTGGTTTAAACTGAAGGAAAACAACACGACAGCCAAGACCGAAGTCATGGCAGGTATCACAACCTTTATGACGATGGCGTACATTCTGGCAGTCAACCCGACCATGCTTGCAGCGGCGGGAATGGATAAGACGGCAGTGCTCATCGCAACCGCACTGGCATCATTTATCGGTACCATGGCGATGGCGCTCCTTGCAAATTATCCGTTTGCACTGGCTCCGGGTATGGGACTGAACGCGTATTTTGCATACACGGTCTGCGGCGCGATGGGATATTCCTGGCAGGTGGCCTTGATGGCTGTTTTTGTGGAAGGTCTGGTATTCATCGTACTTTCCCTGACCAATGTGCGTGAAGCCATCTTCAATGCAATCCCGCTGAACCTGAAAAAAGGCGTGAGTGTCGGCATCGGTCTGTTTATCGCATTCATCGGTTTGCAGAACGGCGGTATCGTAGTGGCGAACAGCTCCACACTTGTTTCCTATGTTGACTTCACCAGCAATTTCAAGACTGCCGGCATCTGTGCTTTGTTAGCGCTGATCGGTCTGTTTGTGATTGCAATCATGTACATTAAGAACGTGAAAGGCGCGATTTTATTCGGTATCGTTATTACCTGGGTGCTTGGAATGCTCTGCCAGGCAGTCGGAATCTATGTGCCGGATGCGGAAGCCGGTTTCTATTCCTTATACCCGGCGCTGGGCTTTACGGATCTGACCGCGATCGGTCAGACATTCGGACAGTGCTTCAAGCTGGATTTCTCCAATGTGCGTGTGTTTGATTTTATTGCAGTTGTGTGTGCATTCCTGTTTGTAGATATGTTTGATACACTCGGAACGTTAATCGGTGTGGCAAACAAGGCGGATATGTTGGACAAGGACGGCAAGCTGCCGCGCATCAAGGAAGCGCTGCTGGCGGATGCGGTTGCAACCACTGCAGGTGCTGTGCTCGGTACCTCCACAACCACCACGTTCGTTGAGAGTTCCTCCGGTGTGGCAGCAGGAGCAAGAACAGGTCTCTCCTCTGTAGTGACCGGATTCTTATTCCTGATCTCTGTGGTACTGTCCCCGATTTTCTGCTCGATCCCGAGCTTTGCGACAGCACCGGCTCTGATCTTCGTCGGCTTCCTTATGGTGTCTACGGTGACAAGCATCGAGTTCACGGATATGACAGAGGCGATTCCGGCATACTTATGCCTGCTTGCAATGCCGCTCATGTACAGCATCTCCGAGGGTATTGCCATCGGCGTTATCTCCTACGTCATCATCAATGTCGTATGCGGTAAGGCAAAGAAGATCACACCGCTGATGTATGTGCTGGCGGTACTGTTCGTGTGCAAATACATCTTCTTATAAAATGAGCAGTGTTCTTCCCGGAACTTGCAAAGGCTGACTGCTTGCAGGCAGGCTTTTGC
The DNA here is from genome assembly GCA_902781225.1 of uncultured Lachnospiraceae bacterium. GTDB lineage: Bacteria > Bacillota > Clostridia > Lachnospirales > Lachnospiraceae > Roseburia. The sequence continues at coordinate 32,446 of CACZIN010000020.1, forward strand.
AAAATCCGGGGAGAAAAGGGCGAATGCCCGTGAGCGAGGAAATGCAAAGCGTTTTCGAGCGCGCTGCGAGTGAAAACCGAGGGTATGGAGGTATCCTTATGCGCAGATGGATGAAACAGATCATGGTTTGGCTTGTTGCGGCAGCGTGCGGTTTTGCTGCGGCGCTTGTGATCTGCAGATGGAGCGGTACTGCCTTCGGTCTTTTTATGTGGCCGGTCATTGCCGCGGGAGCAGGGTTCGTGGTGGCCGGCGTGGGATTTTTCTCAACAGAAGGAAAGAGCGAGATTCTCTACGGAATCTGTGCTGCGGCATGCCTGTTCTGCATGATCGTGCAGACGGCGATGTCAGTGTAAAAAGAAGGAAAAAGTGTGTCAAGAAAAAATACTTGACACCCTTTTCCTTTTATGCTATTCTATCACGGTGGCAATGAGTGAGAGATGCCGGATACGGCGTGATTGTGGGATTTCAGATGGAAGAGAAGATTGAACAGGCGTATCTGTATGATTTTTACGGAGAACTGCTGAACGAACATCAGAGAAGAATTTATGAGGATTTCGTGTTCAATGATCTGTCCCTCGGAGAGATCGCGGACGAGGAAGGTATCAGCAGACAGGGCGTTCACGATATGGTGAAGCGGTGTACGAAGACCCTTGAGGGGTATGAGGAGAAGCTTCATCTGATTGCAAAGTTCATGTCGGCGAAGCACAGTGTGGAACAGATTCATGCATTGACGAAGCAGTTTCATGAGAGCCATGACGAGGCAGTGATCGTGGAGATTGAACAGATTTCCAATCAGATATTAGAGGAGTTATAGATGGCATTTGACAGCTTATCTGAAAAACTTCAAAATGTATTCAAGAACCTGCGCAGCAAGGGACGGCTGACGGAAGCGGATGTCAAGACAGCGCTTAAGGAAGTCAAGATGGCGCTTTTGGAGGCGGATGTCAACTTCAAGGTCGTCAAGCAGTTCGTCAAGGACGTGGAGGAGCGTGCCGTCGGACAGGACGTGATGAACGGACTGAATCCGGGACAGATGGTCATCAAGATTGTAAACGAAGAGATGGTCAAGCTGATGGGCTCCGAGACAGCCGAGATCACACTGCAGCCCGGCAAGACAGTCACCGTCATCATGATGACCGGTCTTCAGGGAGCAGGTAAGACGACCACAGCAGCAAAGCTTGCCGGAAAGTTCAAGCAGAAAGGCAAGAAGGTACTTCTCGTGGCAGGCGATGTCTACCGGCCGGCAGCGATCGAACAGCTGCAGATCAACGGACAGAAGCAGGGTGTGGAAGTATTTTCCATGGGCGATAAGAACAGCCCGGTGAACATTGCAAAAGCGGCGATGGAACATGCCGCGAAGAACGATTTTAACATCGTTATCATCGATACTGCCGGACGTCTTCACATCGATGAAGATATGATGGCAGAGTTGATTCAGATAAAAGAAAATGTCACAGTGCATCAGACCGTCCTTGTGGTGGACGCCATGACAGGACAGGATGCGGTGAATGTGGCGAAGACCTTTGATGAGCGCATCGGTATCGACGGAGTCATTCTGACGAAGCTCGACGGTGATACCAGGGGCGGTGCGGCGCTCTCCATCCGGGCAGTGACCGGTAAGCCGATTTTTTATGCGGGTATGGGAGAGAAGCTTTCGGATCTGGAGCAGTTTTACCCGGATCGTATGGCATCGCGTATTCTTGGTATGGGCGATGTGCTGACCCTCATCGAAAAAGCCCAGGAGGACTTTGACGAGGAGCGGGCGAAGAAGATTGAGCAGAAGATGCGCAAGAACGAATTTGACTTTGAGATGTATCTGGAGTCGATGAGTCAGATGAAGAAGATGGGCGGTCTGTCCAGCATCCTCGGCATGATGCCGGGACTCGGGATGGGCGCAGGCAAGATGCCGGATATTGATGAGGCAGCAGCCGAGAAGAGCTTATCGCGCACGGAGGCGATCATCTATTCCATGACGCCGGAGGAGAGACAGAATCCTTCCCTTTTGAATCCGAGCAGGAAGCGCCGCATTGCGGTGGGAGCCGGTGTCGATATCGCGGAGGTCAACCGCCTGGTGAAGCAGTTTGAACAGATGAAGAAGATGATGAAGCAGATGCCCGGCATGATGAAGAAGGGCAGACGCGGTGGTGGAATGTTCGGCAAGCTTCCGTTTTAACGTTAGAAATTGCGTATAACGCATTCTAAATAGATCAGTTAAGCAAATTTAAGGAGGTGAAAGTAATGGCAGTAAAGATCAGATTAAGAAGAATGGGACAGAAGAAAGCTCCTTTCTATAGAATCGTAGTAGCAGATTCCAGATCCCCGAGAGATGGCAAGTGCATCGAAGAGATCGGAACATACGATCCAACGAAAGATCCAAGCGAGTATCATGTAAATGAGGAGTTAGCAAAGAAGTGGTTAGCTAACGGAGCTCAGCCGACCGATACAGTTGCTCGTATTTTCAAGAGCGCAGGCATCGAGAAATAGGATTCGCGAGGTGGACCTAATGAAAGAATTAGTAGAAGTAATTGCGAAATCACTCGTCGATTATCCGGATCAGGTCGTCGTAACAGAGACTGAGAATGAGAAAGCCATCGTGCTTGAGCTGCGCGTTGCGCAGTCCGACATGGGCAAGGTAATCGGCAAACAGGGACGCATTGCCAAGGCAATCCGTTCTGTTGTGAAGGCTGCTGCCTCAAAGGAAGAGAAGAAAGTTATTGTAGAGATCATGCAGTAACAGGTCAGAGGAGTTGTCGCGCCAGATAATGGGGTGGCAGCTCCTTTGTTCATATTGCGGATACTGCGAATAGCAGAGACAGAAACGGAGGACATGCATGGAAGATTTATTGCAGGTCGGTGTCATCACAACGACACACGGTGTGCGCGGGGAGGTCAAGGTATTTCCGACGACGGACGATCCGGCACGCTTCAAAAAACTGAAAAATGTGATTTTAGATACCGGAAAAGAAAAATTAGAGCTTGAGATTGCAGGCGTCAAGTTCTTTAAAAATATGGTGATTCTCAAATTTAAGGGAATCGATGATATCAATGATGTGGAAAAATATCGCAAAAAGAGCCTTTATGTGACGAGAGAGAACGCGGTAAAGCTGAAAAAAGACGAATACTTTATTGCGGATCTGATCGGCATGAAGGTGTCGACCGACGAGGGAGAGGAATTGGGAACGCTGTCGGATGTGATGCAGACAGGCGCGAACGATGTCTATGTGATCTCCATGACGGACGGGGAGGAAGTGCTCATTCCGGCGATCAAGGACTGTATCCGTGATGTGGACGTAGAGCAGGGACAGATGTGCGTGCATCTGCTTCCGGGACTGCTTGACATCAACCGAAAATAGGAGGCGCAGCATGAATTATCATATTCTGACGCTGTTTCCGGAGATGGTGACGCAGGGGCTTTCAGAGAGCATCCTCGGGCGCGCGGCAAAAAAAGGACTGCTGTCCGTGAACGCGGTCAACATCCGGGATTACACGGCGGATAGACATAAAAAAGTCGACGATTATCCTTACGGCGGAGGAGCCGGCATGCTGATGCAGGCGCAGCCGGTCTACGATGCGTGGAAGGCGGTCGAGGAAGAAATCCGGAGCAGACAGCCGGAGGAACTGCACAGTAAGCCGGTGCGCACGGTGTATATGACGCCGCAGGGCGCCGTGTTCAACCAGCAGATGGCAAAGGAACTCGCGAAGGAGGAAGACCTTATTTTCCTGTGCGGGCACTATGAGGGGATCGACGAGCGTGTATTAGAGGAGACCGTCACGGACTACGTGTCGATCGGCGATTATGTGCTGACCGGCGGGGAACTCCCGGCGATGGTAATGATAGACGCCATCTCGCGGATGGTGCCCGGGGTACTGGCGAACGGAGAGTCCGGGGAGACGGAGTCCTTTGAGGGCGATCTGTTAGAGTATCCGCAGTACAGCCGCCCGGAGGAATGGCACGGAAAGCAGGTGCCGAAGGTGCTGCTGTCGGGCAACCAGAGAAAAATTGCCGAGTGGCGCAGACAGGAGGCGGAGCGCCGCACGCAGGAGAGACGGCCGGATCTCTACGCGGGTTACGAGAGACTGATGTCCTGCAAAAAGGTGCTTGCCGGGGACAAGCTGCTGCATGTGGATATGACGGAGCTGATTGCGCGCGGACAGGCGCGCCTTGTCTTTGCGGAAGGGAAAAATATCTGTCTGCAGGATAAAGTCAGCGGGGCGTATTTTCATACAGCGGAGGACATCAAAGCCGGCTGCAGGATGCTTGAAATCCTGCACGGGGACGCAGGGGAAGGGATCGGTCTTCTGGTGCTGCATCAGGAGTTTATGACGGAACCGGCAGAAAAATATCTGGGGCTTCGCACGGCGATGACCTGCAACCAGATCGTGTATACAAAGCGCGAAAAGCTGCCGGTTACCGGACTGTACCGCATGGACGGAAAACCTGCCGAAAACGGCGTGGTCATCCGCCCGCTTACGATGGAACACGTAGACGCGGTGGTGCGCGATTACAACACGATGTCGGATGAGGCGTATGTGACAGACCGGATCAAAAAGGGAGCGCTCTTCGGGGCGTTTGTGGACGGACAGCTTGCGGGCTTTATCGGAATGCACGCGGAGGGCGGCATCGGGATGCTCTTCGTCTCGCCGGAGTACCGCAGACGCCGGATCGGCATGGCGCTTGAGACGTATATGATCAATCTCGGATTAGAGCGCGGTGAGAGACCCTACGGTCAGGTTGAGATCGGCAATGAAGCATCCAAGGGGCTGCAGGAGACCCTGGGACTCTGCTTTTCCAGGGGGCGCATCTACTGGATGGAGCGTGACGAGAGAGAATAAAATATTTGCCCAAAATGCTTGCAATCTGTACAACCTGTGTTATAATGGAATAGTTGTGAATAAATAGATGGTCCTCTGTTACGAATCGACGTATTAAGAACATCCAATGAATCAGGAGGTCACAAAATGAACGCAAGTGAAATCATTAAGAGCATTGAAGCAGAGCAGCTCAAGGCAGAAGTACCGCAGTTTAACGTAGGTGATACGGTAAAGGTTTACGGTAAGATCAAAGAGGGTAACCGTGAGCGTATCCAGGTATTCGAGGGAACTGTTTTAAAGAGACAGGGCGGAAGCAACCGCGAGACTTTCACAGTCAGAAAGATCTCTAACGGTGTCGGCGTAGAGAAGACCTGGCCGTTACATTCTCCGAACGTTGAGAAGGTAGAGGTTGTTCGTCAGGGTAAAGTCAGACGTGCAAAGTTATTCTACTTAAGAGACCGTGTCGGCAAGAAGGCAAAGGTAAAAGAGCTTGTAAAATAATACAATGCAGCGCTAAGAAGCCGGGACATATTTTGTATGGAACAGGATTCCATATGGAGTGTGTTCCGGTTTTTTCGCATTGTAAGGCACCAAAATTAAATTGCGAAGCCACAGGGTTTGTGTTAAAGTAAAGCAGGAATCGTGTGTGGCGGGCACATGGCACATGGAGGATAAGAATGCGCAGACGTAGAAGCGGACTGAACTTTGGCAGACAGAAGAAAAAAGTGAATATGTCGGTCGTGAAGGAAGTGTGTGTGTGGATCATTGAGATCGCGATCACGCTTCTGGTAGCGTTTACACTGGTATATTTTGTCGGACTGCGGACGAGTGTCGTGGGACAGTCCATGGCGGAGACGCTAAACGGCGGGGATGAGATCCTGGTCAACCGTTTTATATACAAAGTAACCGATCCCAGGCCGAACGATGTGATTGTATTTTTGCCGAACGGCAATGAAAAGTCACATTATTACATCAAGCGCGTCATTGCGGTGCCGGGGGATACGCTTCAGATCAAGAACGGCGAGGTGTATGTCAACGGCGAACTGTTTACGGAAGATGTGGATGTGGCACAGATGGAGGATGCAGGACTTGCGGCGGAAGAGATCACGCTGGGTGAGGACGAGTATTTCGTGCTTGGCGACAACCGCAATAACAGCGAGGATAGCCGTTATGCCAACATCGGCAACATTAAGAAGGAATATATAATCGGAAAAGTCTGGTTCCGCGTGGCGCCGTTTAAGGACTTTGGATTTTTATAAAACAGACAGGAAGAGAATGGAGAGTAATTATGCAGTTTCAGTGGTACCCGGGGCATATGACGAAAGCAAAGCGTCAGATGCAGGAAGATATCAAGTTAATCGATCTGGTCATCGAGCTTGTCGATGCGCGGATTCCGCTCAGCAGCCGGAATCCGGACATTGATGAGCTGGGCAGAAATAAAGCGCGGCTGATCCTCATGAACAAGTCGGATCTTGCGGACGAGGAAGCGGGAAAGATGTGGAGTGCGTATTTTCAGAAGAAGGGCTATTATGTGGTAAGCCTGGATTCGAGAAACAGAAACGGCATGAAGCAGGTGACGGCGGTCGTCATGGAGGCGTGCAGGGAGAAAATCGAGCGCGACAGAAAGCGCGGTATCATGAACCGTCCGGTGCGGGCGATGGTGGTGGGGATCCCGAACGTGGGAAAATCCACGTTTATCAATTCCTACGCCGGAAAGGCGTGCGCCAAGACCGGCAACAAACCGGGCGTCACAAAGGGCAAGCAGTGGATCCGTCTGAATAAGAATGTAGAACTTCTGGACACACCGGGAATCTTATGGCCGAAGTTTGAAGACCAGACGGTCGGATTAAAACTGGCGTTGATCGGTGCCATCAAGGACGAGATTTTAAACATCGATGAGCTTTCCCTGGAGTTGATCAAAGTGCTGACCGCCTACTATCCGGGAGCGCTTCAGGCGCGCTACGGAACAGAGGAGCAGGCCATCGACGAGACGGCGGCGCCGGCAGAGATCCTGCGTGGGATCGCGGAGAACCGCCGCTGTGTGGCAAAGGGCGACGAGATTGACTACAGCAAGGCGGCGACGCTTCTGATTGATGAATTCCGCAGCGGCAAGCTTGGCAGGATCACACTGGAGCGGCCAAATTAGCACAGGCAGCGGGAACATACGGCGGGAGAGGAAGCAGATGGAGACGAAAAAGATCGGAGAAATCAGGGAAGAATTCAAGGCGGCAGAGGAGACCATGCTGCCTTCTTTTATCGAAAAATACAGGTCGGACGAGCGCGCGGGCGTACAAAAACTCATCGAGCAGGCGAACGGACGCCTCGCAAAGCTGGAGGCGGAGCGTGCCAGGATCGACCGGCTGTGGAAGTATGAGCGCGAGTACGGGATGTATACGCGTATCTGCGGGATTGATGAGGTGGGGAGAGGTCCGCTTGCCGGACCTGTTGTGGCGGGAGCGGTCATTCTGCCGAAGGACTGCGACATCCTCTACATCAACGATTCCAAGAAGCTCTCGGCGGCAAAGCGGGAGGAACTGTACGATGTGATTATGGAAAAAGCGGTGGCGGTCGGCATCGGCATGGTGGGACCGGAGCGCATTGATGAGATTAACATTTTGCAGGCAACGTACGAGGCGATGCGGGAAGCTATAAGCAAATTGGGCGATGCACCCGATATATTATTAAACGATGCGGTGACGATACCCGGGGTTGCGATACGGCAGGTGCCGATCATCAAGGGAGATGCCAAGAGCATTTCGATCGGCGCGGCCAGCATTGTGGCAAAAGTGACCAGGGACCGGCTGATGGTGGAGTACGACAAGATCATGCCGGGGTACGGATTCGCCGCGAATAAGGGCTACGGCTCGGCAGAACATATTGCGGCGCTGAAAAAATACGGCCCGACGCCGATCCATCGCCGGAGCTTTATTGGAAATTTTGTAGAGGTTTAGACGGGAAGAGGGAACATACATGCAGATATCGGATCTGGTAGGACAGTACAGCCGGAATGTGGCCAACGGAACGGAAGAATTGCATGGGGCGCAGAGCGTTCAGAAACTGGTGTCGACCATCGGGGATCTCTCCGCGGGAAGCATTTTCGAGGGGACGATCAACAGTGTGCGCGGTGGAAAAGTGACGCTGGCGCTGTGCAACGGACAGACCATCACCGCGCGGCTGGACGGAAAAGTGGATTTACAGCAGGGCTCGAGCATGTTTTTCCAGGTGCGTGCCAACGACGGGCAGACGATTGCGATCCGCCCGTACACCGAGCTTGGAAATGTCAGTAATCCGATTCTGCTCAACGCGCTTTCTGCGGCGCAGGTGCCTGCGACGGACCGGACGCTTGTGATGGTGGATACGATGATGCAGGAGCAGATGTCGATCGGCAGACAGAGCATTCTCGATATGGCGAAGCTGGTCGGCGCGAATCCGGACGCCAATGTGCAGACCATCGTGCAGATGACGAAGCTCGGACTCCCGGTGACGGAGGAGATGGCGGCGCAGTTTGAAAATTATCTGTCCGACCGGCAGGCGCTTGTGGGAGAGATGGATCTGGCAGCGGGACATATGATGGAACTGCTTTCAGATGAGACGCTCTCGCCGGAGACGGCATTTTCCCTCTATGAGAAAATGCTTGATATCTTTATGCCCGGGGCGGAAGCTGCAGAAGCCGGTGCGTTCACTGCGGCAGGACAGGAAAATGCAGCGGCAGAAGCCGGCAATGTCTTGAATGCGGAAGCGGCAGGACAGGAAAATGCAGCAGCCGCGGCGGCAGAAGCAGGGACAGGCGCAGGGGCGTCTGCAGCGGCAGTGGGACAGGAAGCCGCAACGGCTGTAGCAGAGAACGGCAGCGCTTCGACCGCGGAAGCAGCGGGACAGGGAGCAGCAGAAGCAGAGACTGGTACCGGAGTAACCGCAGAGCTGACATATGGAAGGACTGCGGAGGCTCCCGGGACAGTCGGGGAACTGTTGTCGAAGGAGCAGATGGAGCATCTTGGGAAAATGCTTCGGAACATTCCGGCGTTGATTGGAAACGAGGAGCTTTTTGCCGGCGGAGAGCAGGAGGAAGTCTTTGTGGATACGCTCTCGGAAGAAGGCCCGGAGGTGGCGAAACTGATGGCGCAGGAGGAAGCGGTGCAGGCGGAGCCGGTCTTGAATGAAAAACTGACGGCAGAACAGTTTTTGAAGAAGCTGGGCCGAGCGCTCGCACAGAACGGCGAGTTCGGTTTTGCGGGAATGCAGAAGCTTTTTGCCGGAAAGGAATTTCAGACCGTTTTCCGCAGCGTGATCGAAAAGCAGTGGCTGCTGCAGCCGGAGGAATTAAAGCAGGAACACAAGGTGAGCGGGCTGTATGAACGGCTGGAACAGCAGCTTTCCCAGATGGAGGAGGCGGTTCGGGCGACCGGAAGCACGCAGAATACGTTTTTGCAGACGGCATCGCAGGTTCACGGCAATCTGGAGTTCATGAATCAGATGAACCAGATTTATCACTATGTGCAGCTGCCGTTAAAGATGTCCGGACAAAATGCGAACGGGGAACTCTATGTCTATGCGAACCGGAAGAATCTGCGCGATCCGGATGCGGAACTGACGGCATTTTTACATCTGGACATGGAGCAGCTCGGCTCCACGGACGTCTCTGTGCGGATGCAGAACCGCAGCGTGCGTACCAATTTTTATCTGGAGGATGACGCCTCCTATGATCTGGTGGAAAAGCACCTGGAAGTGTTGAACAAGCGCCTTAAGAGCAAGGGGTACCAGTCTTCCATCACGGTCACACATGAGAAAAAGGACATCAGTTTCAAGGAGAACATCGTAAAGAAAGGAAAGGCGACGGTGGGAAGCCTGCACCGCTATTCTTTTGATGTAAGAGCGTAAGACGGCAGGATTCTTTGAAAATGGAGGATGTGGCGATGGCGGAGAACAAGCATATTACAGGAAAAGAAAAGACGGCGGTCGCCGTTGCCTACAATCCGGGCGAGGTGGCGCCGAAGATCCTCGCGGTCGGAAAAGGCGAGGTGGCGGAGCGCATCATTGAGACGGCAAAAGAAAATGATGTTCCGTTTTATCAGGATAACAAGCTGGCAGAGACCTTATCCCGACTTCAGATCGGGGATACGATTCCGCCGGAACTCTACGAGGTGGTCGCGGAGATCCTCGTCTTTGTGGACGATATGGACCGCATGAAGGGCAAATTAAAAGACTCCGGATTATTGTAGGAGCGCGGCATAAGATAAAAGTGGGAGAAGAGAGGACATCGGAGGAAGAGAGGACACTGGAGGAAGAGAGGACATCGGAGGAAAAGAGGACATCGGAGGAAGAGAGGACATCGGAGGAAGAGAGGACACCGGAGGAAGAGAGGATACCGGATGAACAGACGGCAGACAGGAGCTGCTTATGAGAGACGGGCAGGCGAGTATCTGAAAACACAGGGATACGAGCTGCTTGCGTACAATTTCAGATGCCGGCAGGGGGAGATTGACATCATCGCCCGCGACGGCAGATACCTGGTGTTTGTGGAGGTAAAATACCGAAAGAACGGGCAGTCGGGCGATCCGCTGGAGGCGGTGGACCGGGCGAAGCAGCGCCGCATCAGCAGGACGGCGCAATATTACTGCCTGACGCACGGATATGGGGAGATGACGCCCTGCCGCTTTGATGTGGTGGCGGTGACGGGAACCGACGGGGAAGTGCGACTTGTGAAACATGCATTTGAATTTCAGGGATGACGGGAGGATGGGACTTGATATCGTTTGTGAGAAAAGCGGCAGAAGATGCGGTTTTGCGTGAGGACTGGCATGAGAACGAGGACGGCAGCAGGCTACTGCTGTTAAAATACCCTCTTTTAGAGCGCACGGGAATCGTGGAACACTGTTTTACGACGAGGCTCGGAGGCGTCAGTGCAGACATTTTTTCCACCATGAATTTAAGCTTTACCAGAGGCGATGAGGAGGCAGCGGTGCGTGAAAATTACCGACGGCTGGCGGGGGCGCTCGGGGTGGCGGAGGAGCAGTTTGTCTTCTCCGATCAGACCCACACGGTTCATGTGCGCCGCGTTACGGCAGCGGACGCCGGAAAGGGACTGACCAGGGAGCGGGATTACCGGGATGTGGACGGACTGATTACGGATGAGCCGGGACTTGTCCTGTCGACGTTCTACGCGGACTGTGTGCCGCTGTATCTGGTGGATCCCGTGCACCGCGCCATCGGAATGAGCCATTCCGGCTGGAGAGGCACGGCGGCGCGCATGGGAGCGGTCACACTGTCTGCCATGCAGGAGGCATACGGCACCAGACCGGAGGATGTGGTCTGTGCGGTCGGTCCGTCCATCTGCAAGGACTGCTATGAGGTGAGCGCAGATGTGGCGGACATTTTCGCGGAGGAATTTCCGGGGCATGAGCAGGAGATTCTGGCAGAGAGTGAGAAGAACAGCGCCGGGATGGCTCACGCAGACAAAAAATACCAGCTGGATCTCTGGAAGGCGAACGAGATCATTTTTCTGGAGGCGGGTGTGCGAAAAGAGCATCTGGCAGTGACGGACATCTGTACCTGCTGCAATCCGAAGCTGTTGTTTTCCCACCGCGCAAGTCATGGAAAGCGCGGAAACCTGGGCGGATTTCTGTACCTGAAATAAGGATGTATAAGATCGTTTGTCAGGTATGGTCTGTAGATAGAATCAAATAGAAAGCGGAAAAGGAGAAAAAAGATGAAGACAAAAAAATACGTGGAATATATGGTCGAGGAGACAAAGAAGATTCTGGCAATCGACAGCCCGAGCGGATACACCGCAGAGGTGGCGGATTACGTGATGAAAGCGTACCAGAAGCTCGGTTATGAGCCGAAGCTGACCACGAAGGGCGGCGTGCTTGTGGCACTCGGCGGCAGGGACAAAAAGAACGCCGTGATGCTGGAGGCACACATCGATACGCTCGGCGCCATGGTGGCGGAGATCAAGTCCGACGGTAGACTGCGCGTGACGCCGATCGGCGGAATGAATGCCAACAATGCAGAGGCGGAGAACTGTAGAATCCATACCCGCTTCGGGGAAAAGGTCTACGAGGGAACCTTGCAGCTTGCCAATGCGTCGATCCATGTCAACGGCGATTACAATGACAAGAAGCGCACATTTGACGAGACGGAGATCGTGCTGGACGAGAAGGTACATTCCAGAGAGGATGTGGAGGCGCTCGGCATCATGACGGGAGACATCGTCTGCTTTGACCCGCGCACGACTGTCACAGAGAGCGGCTACATCAAGAGCCGTTTCCTGGACGATAAGCTTAGCGTCGGCATCCTGCTTGGCTATGCGAGATATTTAAAAGAGGAAAATGTCACACCGGAGCGCATGATCTACCAGCACATCACCGTCTTTGAGGAAGTCGGACACGGCGGAGCCGCTTCGATTCCGGAGGGCGTGACCGAGGTCATTTCCGTTGACATGGGCTGCGTCGGAGACGGTCTTGCCTGCGAGGAGACACAGGTGTCCATCTGCGCGAAGGACAGCCACGGACCGTATCACTACGACGTCGTGACGGGACTGATTGCAGCGGCAAAGCGTGAGGAACTTGACTTTGCGGTGGACGTCTACCCGCATTACGGATCGGACGCGGATGTGGCGCTGACGGCGGGCTATGACGTGCGCCACGGACTGATCGGCGCGGGCGTGTACGCGTCGCACGGCTACGAGAGAAGCCATGTGGACGGCGTGAAGAACACCTTCAAACTCCTGTGTGCTTATCTGGGCTGATGCCGGAGTTAAAGAAACCTTAATAATTTCATAGGATTATCTTTATTCAGTTTTGACAGGTAAAAATATTTCGCACTAAATCATTTGGAATTGCAGCGTTTTCCTCTGTGATAAGGTAAAATAAAGAAAAAACTTTTTCGCAGAGG
>CACZIN010000021.1:0-43989 GCA_902781225.1 uncultured Lachnospiraceae bacterium
CATCTAAAATCAGTAAAAATGAGTGTATACCACCTGTATATCACTTGTGTACCACGTGTATATAACGACCTCAAAATAACGTAAATTATCTTCTATTTATGAATATTCTGACAATTCTTTTGTCATTTCAACACATAAAGAAAAGTCCCATAAACACTGGGTTTACAGGACTTATCAATATCTTATATTATCTTAGAAATTCGCGATTAGCAAACACCCTGAGCTAACATAGCATCTACAACCTTCTCAAATCCGGCAATATTGGCACCTGCAACGTAGTCTGTCTGTCCGCCAACGGTTGCATTGTATCTCTTTGCAGCATCTGAAATGTTTGCGTAGATGGTCTCCATGATGCCCTTGAGCTTTCCGTCCACTTCCTCGAATGTCCAGGAAAGTCTCTCGGAGTTCTGGCTCATCTCCAGTGCGGAAGTAGCAACACCACCGGCATTGGCAGCTTTACCGCCTACGAATAATACGCCGTTTGCCTGAAGATATTTGGTCGCTTCCAGTGTGGTAGGCATGTTCGCACCCTCTGTAACAGATGTAACGCCGTTTGCGACCAGCATCTTCGCATCCTCGATGTCGAGCTCGTTCTGTGTTGCACACGGAAGTGCCAGATCCACCTTGTACTGCCATACACCGTGCTCACCATTCTGCTTTGCATGATACTCGGCAGAAGGTCTTGCTGCAGCGTACTCGGTGAGACGTGCACGTTTTACCTCTTTTACTTCTTTTAATAATGCAACATCGATTCCTTCCGGATCATAGATCCATCCGGTAGAGTCAGAGCAGGTCACAACCTTTGCTCCTAACTGATGTGCTTTCTCAATCGCATAGATTGCAACATTACCGGAACCGGAAACTGCACAGGTCTTGCCTGCGATGTCGATGCCGTGATCCTTCAGTAATGCGTTGGTCAGATATAACAGACCGTATCCGGTTGCCTGTGTACGTGCGAGGGAACCGCCGTATGTAAGTCCCTTACCTGTGAGAACACCCTCGTATAATCCGCGGATTCTCTTGTACTGACCGAATAAGAAACCGATCTCTCTTGCACCTGTTCCGATATCTCCGGCAGGTACGTCGGTGTCTGCACCGATATATTTGTAAAGCTCTGTCATGAAGCTCTGGCAGAATGCCATGATCTCTCTGTCGGACTTGCCCTTCGGGTCAAAATCGGAACCACCCTTGCCGCCGCCGATTGGGAGTGTTGTAAGTGAATTCTTAAATACCTGCTCAAATCCCAAGAATTTGATGATGCTTAAGTTTACAGAAGGATGAAGTCTTAATCCTCCCTTGTATGGTCCAATGGCATTGTTGAACTGTACACGGAAACCTCTGTTTACCTGAACCTGTCCATTGTCATCCACCCACGGAACACGGAACATTACCTGGCGATCCGGCTCTGTAATACGCTCTAAAATCGCATTCTTTTTATACAGTTCCTCATTTGCCTCAATCACCGGTCTTAAAGACTCCAGCACCTCTTCAACTGCCTGAAGGAACTCTGGCTCGGAAGCATTTTTCTCTTTTACTTTTGCAAGAACTTCATCTACATATCCCATTTTTTCGTCTCCTTACTCTTAGTATATTGTGCTGTATATACACTGCAACACTTTCATCAGATACATTTTAGTATAAAATGATTTCATGTGCAATCTTTTTTTCTTTATTCCGCTAAATTGTTAAAGCTTTGTAGCAGAATAGTAAACCCGGGAAAAAACGCCTCCGGCAGAAGACTCTCTCCCGCCGGAGGCGTTTGGCTATTCTTTCCTATTTCAAATCTCTTAAATCAAACGATAAATAATAATCGCAATCAACACGCCGATAATGCTGGCGATGGTAATCTTGATCGATAATCCGAATGTAATCACCAGAATGCCGAGATCCAGCACGATCGGGCTGGCAAAGCCGAAGCTCTGTCCGTAATTCAGCCAGCTGAGTCCCGAAACGCCTGCTGCAGCATTTCCGATAAAACCGCCCAGCATAATTCCTGCCAGAAGCAGTAAAAACAGCGCCCAGTTATTCTTGCCCAACGCTCCTCTGCTCATATGTCTATTCCTCCTCCAATCCGTATTCCTCTTGAAAATAGTCCACAAGCTTTGCCAGCGTATAGATCAAAATCGGCGTCTCCTGCTCATTCAGCTGTCCCTTGATGTTCGCGATCATTTTGCGGTGGAACTCTTCATGATGCGCATATGCCGCTTTCCCTTTGTCCGTCAGGTACACCCACACCACGCGCTTGTCCTGCCTGCTGCGCTCCCTTACGGCATACCCCTTCTCGGTCAGGCCATCCATCGCCTTCGTCAGCGTACCGGTCGTGACATCCATCAGCTTTGCCACCGCCGTCATGCTTTTCGGCTCCTTTAATCCGATGGCTTCTATAATATGAAAATCATTGTAACTGATGTCCTTAAATTCCTCATTCACCAGACATCTCGCCTCAATCTCCATAATATCCTTGAATAGTCTTACCAGTAATTCATTCAATGTCTCATCCGTGGTCATGTATCATACTCCTGTTCATAGCAGTATCTGTTCCCGACCACACCGCCTACACCGCCTGCCAGCGGAGCACTGCCGCGCCCCACGTAAGACCGGCTCCAAAGCCTGCCAGTACTATTTTACTGCCTTCTCCTATCATACCATGATTATTGACATTATCAAGTAAAATCGGCACGCTCGCCGAGGAAATATTTCCATACTTCTGCAGATTTGTGGGAAATTTTTCCATCGGCTGATGCAGGCGTTTCGCCACTGCCTCGATGATTCTAAGGTTCGCCTGGTGCAGCAGGAAAAAATCGATTTCATCCATCGAAAGCCCCGCCGCTTCCACCGCCCCAGCAATTACTTTCGGCACCGTGCGCACTGCAAACTTATAGACCTCCTGCCCGTTCATGGACACGTATGAGAGCGCGGTGTCGCCCTTCACATACGGATTGTGATTCCTGCGGTTGTCACAGCGCAGCACCATCCCGCCCGCGCCGTCCGTGCCAAGCACGGTGCTTAAGATGCCCGCATGCTCCTCCGCCTCATCTGCCTCCAGCACTGCCGCGCCCGCGCCGTCCCCAAACAGCACACAGGTGCTCCGGTCGCTCCAGTCCATGATCCGCGACAATGTCTCCGCACCAATTACCAGCGCCCGGCGTCTTCCGCCGGCTTCCAGATAGTGGCGCGCAATATCCAGAGCATATAAAAAGCCCGAGCAGGCGGCACTGACGTCAAAGGCGACCGCCCGGCATGCACCGAGTGCACTCTGCACCTCGCAGGCAAGGTTCGGGAACAGCCGGTCCGGCGTGATCGTCGCCGCAATGATCAGATCCAGCTCCTCCGCCTCCATATGTGCAGATGCAAGTGCCCGCTTCGCCGCCTCCACTGCCATTTCTGTCGTTGTCTCCCCCACAGCCAGATGTCTGGTCTCGATTCCCGTCCGGCTTTTGATCCACTCATCCGACGTATCCATCCATTGACTAAGATCATCGTTCGTCACACATTTTTCGGGGACTGCACTTCCGGTGCCCACGATCTTTACCTTCATATCGGGTCTCCTTTCTTTTAAAACGCGCGGAATCTCTGATAGCGCTCCGCTGCAAGCTGCTCCCCGGTTTTTCCGTTCTGCTTTTTTAAAAATGTTTTTATATGTCCCTTCATGTAACGCGATATGGAAGTGAGCGCCGGCTGATCCGCCATGCCGTACTCCGGTATGATCTCCTCAATCACGCCGAGCGCTTTTAAATCCTGCGCGGTAATTTTCATGACGCCGCTCGCTTCCTTCGCCCGTCTGCCATCCTTCCAGAGAATCGACGCAAACCCTTCCGGCGATAAAATGCTGTAGGTCGCATTTTCAAGCATCCAGACCTCATTTCCCACAGAGAGCGCCAGCGCACCGCCGCTTCCGCCTTCCCCGATCATAATGCAAAGAATCGGAACCTTTAAGTCGGACATCTCATACAGATTTCTGGCGATCGCCTCGCCCTGTCCGCGCTCCTCCGCCTCCATGCCGCAGAAGGCGCCGGAGGTGTTCACAAACGTGATGACCGGACGCTTAAATTTTTCCGCCTGCTTCATCAGCCGGAGTGCTTTCCGGTATCCCTCCGGCGAAGGCATTCCATAATTCCGGCGCATACATTCCTTTAAATCTTTTCCCTTATGCACACCGATCACCGTGACCGGCTGGCCATCCAGATACGCCACGCCGCCGACAATCGCCGGATCGTCCCGGAACTGCCGGTCTCCGTGTAATTCCATAAATTCGTCAAAAATCTGCTCTATGTAGTCCACAGATGCCAGCCGGTCCACCTTTCTCGCCGCCTTGACCTTCTCCCACGCGGACATTGCTTTCGCCTTTGTGGCGCGCTCTTTCATCAGTTCTGTCGCCTCGAGGCAGTCTGCCTCCCGCACCGGATCAAAATTGGCGTAGCCCTCTCTTTTGTGATGCAGCTTTAAAATGCGGTACAGGGTAAGCTTTAGCTCTTTCCGCTCCACAATCCGGTCAACAAATCCGTGCTCCAGCTGAAACTGTGCCCGCTGAAACCCTTCCGGCAGCTTTTCCCCGATCGTCTGCTCAATCACGCGCGGTCCCGCAAATCCGATCAGTGCCCCCGGCTCCGCCAGGATGATGTCTCCAAGCATGGCAAAACTTGCCGTCACGCCCCCAGTTGTCGGATCCGTCAGCACCGGAACATACAATAGTCCCGCTTCCGAATGCCGCTTCAATGCCGCAGATGTTTTTGCCATCTGCATCAGGGAAACGATCCCCTCCTGCATTCTGGCACCGCCGGAGCAGCAAAACAGGATGACCGGCATTCCTTCCTCTGTCGCGCGTTCCACAGCGCAGGCAATTTTCTCCCCCATCACATGCCCCATGCTGCTCATCAGGAATCTGGCGTCGCAGATGCCAAGCACCGTATCCTCGCCGTATATTTTACAGTGACCTATGGTGACCGCCTCATGCAGTCCGGTCTTTTCCTTTGCCGCTTTTACTTTGTCCTCATATCCCGGGAACTCCAGCGGATTCGCCTCCGCCAGATCCTCGAACCACGGGGTAAACGTTCCCTCATCCGCCACCATGCGGATGCGGTTTCTGGTGCGCACCCTGAAATAACTGCCACATTCATAGCAGACATACAGATTTTTTTCCGCTTCCTTTTTATTGATCTCCCTGCCGCAGGCCGGGCACACAATCGTCTCCTGCAGCGCCTGTGCTGCCCCCACCGGCGCTTTTTCTGCCGGTTCTTTTTTCCGCTTCTGAAACAAAGCCGCCATTTTTCCTCTACTCCTCCTTGCTGCCGATTGCAAACGTAAGCTCCGCCGCGCAGACAACCTCCCCGCGCACGGTTGCCGTCGCACTGCCGATGCCGATCGGTCCTTTCTGCCGGATGATCTCCGTCGTCAGGGTCAGCACATCTCCCGGCACCACCTTTTTCTTAAATCTGGCACGGTTAATCTCCGCAAAATACGCGGTCTTCCCGCGGTTTTTCTCCATGCTTAAGATCGCCACCGCCCCGGTCTGCGCCAGTGCCTCGACAATCAGTACCCCGGGCATCACCGGTTCCCCCGGGAAATGTCCGCCGAAATACGGTTCATTGTAGCTGACGCATTTTCGCGCCACCGCGCGTTTTCCGGGCTCCAGTTCCTCCACCGCATCGATCAGCAGAAACGGCTGTCTATGCGGAAGGATCTCCATAATCTGTCCGATGTCCAGTTCCATCACGCCTCGCCTCCATATCTCTTAAGTAAAAGACTCGCATTGTGCCCGCCGAATCCGAGGGAATTGCTGAGCGCATACGGCACCTCCATCGCCACCGCCTCCCTGCAGTAGTCAAGATCCAGCTCCTCGTCCGGCGTCTGATAGCCGACGGTCGCGTGTACATAGTTTTCCTGCATTTCTTTGACACAAGTCACAAACTCCACGGCGCCCGCAGCCCCCAGCAGATGTCCGATCATCGACTTTGTGGAATTGATCTTAAGTTCTTTGGCATGCCCGCCAAACGCAAGTTTGATCGCGCGCGTCTCAAACAGATCATTCAGATGCGTCGCTGTTCCGTGCGCATTGATGTATGGAATCTCATCCGGTTTTACCCCCGCATCCTTCATGGCATTTTCCATCGCACGCGCCGCACCCGCACCGTCCTCTGCCGGGGATGTAATATGGTAGGCATCCGAGGAACATCCGTAGCCGGCTACCTCCGCATAGATCTTCGCTCCGCGGCGCTTTGCATGCTCTAACTCCTCCAGCACGACGATTCCCGCGCCCTCTCCCATGACAAATCCGCTCCGCTCCTTATCAAACGGCAGGGAGCATCGCTTCGGATCGCTCTCGGACGACAGTGCCGTCAGCGCCGTAAAGCCGGCAATTCCGATCGGACAGATGCTGCCCTCCGTACCTCCTGCGATCATGACGTCCGCCTCCCCGTACTGGATGCTCCGGAACGCCTCGCCGATCGTGTTGGTACCGGTCGCACAAGCCGTCACATCGTTGATGCTTTTTCCCTTGAAGCCAAACTGGATCGACACATTGCCTGCCGCCATGTTGGAGATCATCATCGGCACCAGAAGCGGATTGACACGCCCCGGTCCCTTCTCCAGAAGCTTCTTATATTCGCGCTCGATCGCCTGCAGACTTCCGACTCCGCTTCCGATCGCTGTTCCCACCAGATACGGATCTTCCTTCTCCATCACAAGTCCGGCATCCGTAACGGCCTCTTTCGTCGCCGCCACCGCATACTGGCAGAACAGTTCCATGCGCTTTGCCGCCTTGGGATCCATATAATTTTTTCCGTCAAAATTCTTTACTTCCGCTGCCAGATGGCATTTATATCCGGATGCGTCAAAATGTGTGATTTCCCCAAATCCCGTCTTTTCTTCCCGCACCGCATTCCAAAATTCTTCTACAGAGTTCCCGATCGGCGTTATCACGCCCATTCCGGTTACTACGACCCGTCTTCTCATACCTGCCTCACTTTCTGTTGCTGCTTCATTACATATGCATGCCGCCGTCCACGGAGATCACCTGTCCGGTGATATACGCCGCTTTGTCCGATGCCAGAAATGTCACAAGTTCTGCCACATCCTCCGTCTTTCCGCATCTTCCCAGCGGGATCTGTTTTTGAACGGCTTCCTTTACGCTCTCTGTCATGGCATCCGTCATATCGGTCTCGATAAACCCGGGTGCCACCGCGTTGCAGGTGATCCCCCGCGACGCCAGTTCCCGCGCCACACTTTTCGTCAGCCCGATCACCCCCGCCTTGCTGGCGCTGTAATTTGCCTGCCCGGCATTCCCCATCACACCAGACACGGACGAAATATTTACAATTCTTCCATAGCGCTGTTTTAAAAAATAGCGGGATGCGTGCCGTATCGTGTGAAATGTTCCCTTCAGATTCGTCGCCAGAACCGCTTCAAAATCCGCTTCGCTCATCTTCATCAGCAGTCCGTCCCTTGTGATTCCGGCGTTGTTGACTAAAATATCGAGATGTCCATACGTCTCTATAATCGTTTTGATCATGGTTTCGCAGGCTTCAAAATCCGCCACATCGCACTGCATGGCGGCGCCGCCGATTTTTTCCGCCAGTTCCTGTGCCGCCTGTCCCGATCCGCGGTAATTCACGACAACAAACGCGCCTTCCCTGGCAAGTGTTTCTGCGATCGTGCTGCCGATTCCTCTTCCCGCTCCGGTCACAAGCGCTACCTTTCCTTCCAGCATCTGACTCTCTCCTCTACTTTGACATATATTTCTTGAAGTCATCCATGGTTTCCACATTGTATACCTGCACGGTATCTGCCGGGACTTCGGCCTGCTTTAAGATCTTTTTCATAAATCCGCTCAGTGTATGACCCGGACCGATCTCCACAAACGTATCCACGCCATCCGCAAGCAGACGCTCCATGGACTGCTGCCAGCGTACCGGCGCGCACACCTGCTGTATGAGCAGCGGCTTTACCGCCTCCGCCTCCCGGACATAGTCTGCCGTCACATTCGCCAGATACGGCAGCTTTATCTCACGGAGTGTTACCGCCACAAGCGCCTCTCCCAGCTTCTCTCCCGCCTCTTTTAACATGGGCGAGTGAAACGGTCCACTGACCTTAAGCGGCACCACACGCTTCGCTCCGCTCTCTTTGCACTGTTCGCCTGCCGCCGCAACTGCCGCTTCCTCCCCGGTGATTACAATCTGTCCCGGGCAGTTGTAATTCGCAATGGATACCGTGCCCGCAGTCTGTCCGCAGATCTCCTCTATTTTTTCCGCATCCAGTCCCAACACCGCCGCCATCGCGCCGCCGGTCGGCACCGCCTCCTGCATGTAAATGCCGCGCTTTCTCACAAGCGCAAACGCATCCCTCTGCTCCATCACGCCGCTTGCCAACAGTGCCCCGTACTCTCCGAGGCTTAATCCTGCCGCCACATCCGGTGTCCTTCCTTCCGCAAGCAACGCCTGAAGAATCGCCGCCTCCACAGTCAGCATGCAGGTCTGTGTGTATTCGGTGATATTTATTTTCTCATTTTCTTCAAAACAGAGCGCCGCAACATCCAGACCGGACGCCTCGGATGCCTCCGCAAAAACGTCCCTGCACGCGGGAATCTGGTCGTAAAATTCTCTGCCCATACCGATGTACTGTGCTCCCTGTCCCGGGAACAAAAATGCTGTCTTTCCCATGTCATTCTCCCTTATCCGATCTGCGTCCCACAAAGCCGCTCTTCTTTTTCCAAAAATCCCCGTCGCCTAAAAGTCCCGCGGTCTGCGCCATCAGTTCCTCTATCATCTCCTGACAGGTCTGCTCTTTTTTTACAAGTCCCGCGCACTGGCCTGCCATCAGGCTGCCGTGCACAACATCCCCGTCCATTACTGCCTTTCGCAGGGAACCAAGCGTCAGCTGTTCCAGTTTCTCAAATCCGGCACCCTCTTTTTCGAGCTTTAAATATTCGCGGCTCATCGCATTGCGCAGAACCCGGATCGGATGTCCGGTGCTCATGCCTGTAACCTCGGAATCAATGTCGCGCGCCTTTACGATCCGTTCTTTGTAATTTTCATGTACGATAGACTCCTTCGCCACGACAAACCGGGTTCCCATCTGTACCCCCTCTGCGCCAAGCATAAAGGAGGCTGCGATCCCTCTTCCGTCCGCGATACCGCCCGCTGCAATGACCGGAACCGACACGGCGTCTGCCACCTGCGGCACCAGCGTCATCGTTGTCTGCGCACCGATATGTCCGCCGGACTCCATTCCCTCTGCAACCACGGCGTCCGCGCCTGCACGTTCCATCATCTTCGCCATGGCAACGCTCGCCACGACTGGGATAACCACCACGCCCGCCTGCTTCCATGCCTCCATGAACTTTGTTGGACTTCCCGCACCGGTTGTGACCACCGGCACTTTCTCTTCTATGACAATCTCCGCCACTTCCGGCGCGTTTGGATTAAGCAGCATGACGTTCACGCCAAAAGGCTGGTTTGTCCGCGCTTTTACCTCACGGATCTGTTCTCTTACCACTTCCGGCGGCGCGCTTGCCGCCCCGATGATTCCGAGTCCGCCCGCGTTCGACACCGCTGCCGCCAGGTGATATTCCGCCACCCATGCCATACCGCCCTGAATGACCGGATATTTTGTTCCAAGCAATCTGCTTACCCTTGTTTCCATGCTTCTCCTCTTTTCTTCCTGCCGGCAATTTTACTTTTCAATGCCGGCACACCGCCTGTGCTCTTCTATGCTGTCACTCCGCGATTCTTCAGATAGGTAATGACGTCACCGACCGTCACGATCGATTCCAGATCCTCCGACGGAATCTCCACGCCGAATTCCTCCTCCAGTGCCATGACAAGCTCAAACAGATCCAGCGAATCCGCCCCCAGATCTTCCTTTAACTTTGTGTTCTCTTTAATCTCAGACTCCTGTACGTTTAACTGCTCCGCAATGATCGGTCTCATCTTCTCTAACATGTTTCTTCTCCTTTTCCCTGTTCGTTTTAATTATTTGCTTTTCAAATATTTTGACAATCAAATTATTTGCTTTTCAAAGTATATGTCTGTCCTGTTTGATTGTCAAGGTATTTTTTGGAAACGTTTCGCTAAAATTGCGTTAATGCGTTGAAATATCATGCAAAATTGCTTACAATATTCGTAATAAGATGTGGGAGGAGTTCGCTGATGAAACAATATTTTGGAATGAGCCAGACAGGAAACTTAAAAGAAGCTGCACAGGGCGTTCACGCTCCGGGACTTCTTATCCTGATGTCCAACGCAGACCAGTTTGAGGCACACGTTGCAGAACTGGAGTCCCTTTTCCCGGGAGTCCCGAGCATTGGCTGTATCGGCATGAGTTACAGTACCAGGGTCGTCGAAAAGGGAGTCGGTCTGGTTGCTTTTTATGACAATGTCACCGCTGTTGCCAACGTTTTGGAGCAGGCATCCACCATGCCGGTCAAATACATCGAACGCATGGAACAGGATTTAAAAAATGTCCACGCAAGTTCTAAAGATACCGTCTGTATTGACCTGTGTACCGGAAATGACGCCTGTGTGCTGACCACGATCCACAGCATTCTCGGCAAGGCGGGAATTCCGCTCGTCGGCGGCACCGGGGATGGCGGAAAAGTCTCTGTCAACGGAACGGTCTATGAAGATGCAGACGTCTATGCCTTCGTGAAAAACAACGGCGGAAAAGTTGCTGTCTACAAGGAGAATCTCTACAAACCGATGCCGGGCTACCGCTTCATCGCTTCCAATACCGACCGGAGCAAATACTATGTCGGCGAGTTAAACGGCAGGTCTTCCAAGCAGGCTTATATGGACGCCTTACATATCAGCGAGAGCAATATCATCAACCAGACCTTCCACAATCCGCTCGGCAAAATGAACGGACAGGACATCTGTATTATTTCCTTAAAGGAAGTATCCGGGAACGGTCTCTGCTGTTACAGACAGGTCAATGATTCCGATGTGCTCGTTCTTCTCGAGCAGCAGGATTACAACGAGATTCTGGATGAGACGCTGCAGCGCATCCACCGCGATTTTAACCATATCTCCGGTGTTTTCTCCATCAACTGTGTTTTCCGTTATCTTCTGTTCTCACAGGAACACCACATGGAAGATTATCTGAAAACCATGTCCACACTCGGCGATCACGCCGGTCTGATTGGATTCGGAGAACATTATAATCAGCAGTTCGTCAACCAGACCATGACCTGTGTCGTATTTGAATAATCTGTGATAGAAAGAGGAGGATTTCCATGTTTTCATTAAAAGCACCAAAGAATACAGAGGCTGTGCCAGCCACATCCACCAGCCGCTTAGATCTTCATCCTGTTACGCATATTGCGGACTGCCTGTTAGATTACCAGAAGCAGCTCTCCACCAGCGAAGTGCACTCTTTGGATGAGCTGCAGTCCATCGCCCAGACCTTCCAGCTCGTTCTGGACGAAAATGCCGCGCTCCGCGAAAAGCTGGATTCCTTTCATGAGCTGTTCGGCGACGTGGACAGGGCTTCCGGTGAATTTGCTTCCGTCAAGTCTGACATTGCCAGCTCTGTCGGCCTTGCACAGCAGCGTGTTGACGGATTGAAGGACAGCTCCAAAGAAGTGCAGGAGCGCTTTTTGGAAATGCAGAACACCTTTTCCGATTTCCAGGTCTCCGTTCAGAAGATCAAGGACTGCATGGCACAGATCATCTCGATTGCCAACCAGACAAACATGCTTGCTCTGAACGCTTCGATCGAGGCCGCCCGCGCCGGAGAGCAGGGAAAAGGCTTTGCGGTCGTTGCCGAGGAGGTCAAAAATCTTGCGAGTGAGATCAAGAGTCTTGTCAGCACGGTAGATATCAGCATCGGCGACGTTGAGCAGGGCACCGCCAACCTGAATACCAGTATTTCCACCTCGCAGGACGCCTTGAGCCAGAGCATGGAAAATGTTGATTCCACGTACGAAGTGTTCGATCAGATCACAACGGCTGCCGGCGGTGCGGACACCGTACACCAGCAGATTACAACCGCCATGTCCGCCGCAGAGCAGAAGCTGGACGAAGTCAGCCAGTCTTTCAGCCTTGAGGAACGGCAGTTTGACGCTGTCATGGAGCACATCAATCACGCCAATGATCTCGGAACCACCAAGAGTTCCCTCTTCGAGGACATGACCAATCTGCTCACGCAGATTGCGCCGCTCACAGAAGAACTGGAGAAGAACACAATCGTACTTGACAATTCCAAATAGAATCGTTATAGTAAGGTTCGTTATAATAATATCGAATATGAAAACGCTAGGGGTGCAGATTCTGCTGAGAGATGATCGATCATCGACCCTTATTACTTGAACCGGATAATACCGGCGTAAGGAAGCTTTTTGCAATAACGCAGACAAATCCTCCTGGCTACATATTCACCAAGGAGGATTTTTTTATGAATAACTTTTTTGCTACACCGGAAGGCGGCTGGGGTGACGGTTCCGTCCATCTGACTACCGTCGGTATTGTGATCGTCATCGCAGTCATCGCCCTTCTTCTGATTGTTGCCGCTATCGTGCGCCACAAGAATGCCACGCACAAGTCCGCACTGACCACAAAGCAGCTCGTCTACTCTGCTGTTGCGATCGCGCTGGCCGTTGTGTGCTCAATGATCAAGCTGTTCGATATGCCGATGGGCGGTTCCGTCACTCTGCTGTCCATGCTTTTCATCGTTCTG
Source organism: uncultured Lachnospiraceae bacterium (assembly GCA_902781225.1). GTDB lineage: Bacteria > Bacillota > Clostridia > Lachnospirales > Lachnospiraceae > Roseburia. The sequence continues at coordinate 12,667 of CACZIN010000021.1, forward strand.
ATCGCTTACTGGTATGGCCCGTATGTCGGCATTATGACCGCAGTGGCTTACGGTCTGGTACAGTTCGTGCTGGAGCCGATTTTCTACACAATCCCGCAGATGCTCTTGGACTACCCGCTGGCATTCGGCGCTCTGGGTCTTGCCGGCTTCTTCAATAAGAAAAAGTGGGGACTTCAGATCGGATATATCGTCGGCGTTATCGGACGTTTTGTATTTGCAACGATTTCCGGCGTTGTATTTTTCGCAGCATACGCACCGGAAGGCATGAGCCCGCTGGCATATTCTGCCGGCTATCAGGCATCCTACCTTGTTCCGGAGGCAATCATCACCTTGATTATTATCTGCATTCCGCCGGTATCACATGCACTTGCGGAAGTCCGCAAACGCGCCGTGGAAGCGTAGGCTGCGCAGCGCTATAAAAAAGGGCTGGCGCCCGCGTGCTTTGCACTTTAAACGGACTGTCACCCCGTGCTTTGCACTTTAAAACGGGATACGTTTTATGATAAGAATATTGGAGAATATGAAGTTCCAGAATGCAACCAGAGGCGGCAATTCTTTGAAGCAAAATCCGAGGATTTCTTCCGTGCCGCATCGGACATCGATTCTGTGTCTTTCCACGTTTGGACAGTCCCCGGGGTGTGTCCGACAAAGCCACAGACAATGAGCGGACTTTCTGGTGCCCCTAGTGGCACCGCTTCACAGACAATATAAAACCGCGCGAACCGAAACTCGTTATCATCTGTGATTAAAAACAAGGCAGATGATAACTCAGACATCGGCTTCGCGCGGTTATGTTTTGTTCAGTGGTGCCAACAAGGGGCACACACAAAAGTCCTTAAATTGTCTGCGGTTTGCGGACACGCCACGTGGAATGTTCCAAACTTGGAAAAACACAGATGATCAAGAATGTTCGACGCGGCATGGTTAGAAATACCGGATTTTGCGCTTAGAATTGCGGCCTCCGGTTGCATCTGGAACATGATAGTCTCTGCTTTCCATAATAAAACGTATCCCGTTTATAGTGCAGTGCACGCGGGCGACAGCCCTTTTTAATCTAAAAGCATCTCTACGCAACCATACATTCCGGCATCGTTTCCGAGTCCCGCAAGTACAAACTTTGTGTTGGCGCATGCGTGGAATGAAGTGGCAACAAAGTGCTTCTTCACTGCATCCGTGAGAATATCACCTGCTTTGGAGACGCCTCCGCCGATTACGATGACCTCCGGATTCACAACACATGCGATATTGGAAAGTGTTGCACCTAAAATTCCGCATACCTCGTCCACAACTTCAAGCGCTACTTTATCGCCCGCTTTGGCTTCGTCAAATACATCCTTTGCGGTCAGATCCGCATGATTTCTAAGCGCGGTATCTTCGGATGTCTTCTCCAGGGTACGCTTCGCCACACGCACAACTCCGGTTGCAGACGCATACTGCTCCAGACAGCCGTACTGTCCGCAGTTACACTGCTCCTTCTCGTGTGCATTCACTGTAATATGACCGATCTCACCGCCGGCTCCGTCGAATCCGGCTACAACTTTGCCGTCGACAATAATGCCGCCGCCGACTCCGGTTCCCAGCGTTACCATGATGACGTCTCTGCAGCCTTTTGCCGCACCCTGCCACATCTCGCCGAGTGCCGCCACGTTTGCATCATTTCCTGCCTTCACCTTCAGTCCGGTCAGATCCCCAAGTTCTTTTTCTACATTTACAACACCCCAGCCGACGTTCACGCAGCGGTGTACCACACCGTCATTTTTTACCGGTCCGGGCACGCCGACGCCGATTCCCTGCACATCGTCCTTGGCGATTCCCTTTTCTGTCAGCTTTCCCTCAATCGCCTGAGCCACATCCGACAGAATCGATGCTCCGCCGTTTTCCTTGTTCGTCTTGATCTCCCATTTGTCAATGAGCTTTCCATCCGTCTCAAAAAATCCGATCTTGCAGGTCGTTCCCCCTACGTCAACTCCAAATGCATATTTTTTCATGCTTCCATTCTCCTGTTCCCTATTTGTATCCTTGCATCGTTTCCTGTCCGTTATGTACTCTGCCGATGCCTTTACCCATGCTTATGATAACGTTTCCAGTCTTATCTGTCAATGTTAAGGTGTATTCTCTTAAGGTGCCTCCGGCGCTGTCTCCTGCGGCGTATCCGAAGCATTCTCCCCGGCTGACTGCGATGCATCTCCCTGCGCTGCGTCGGATGTATTTTCCTGTGAGGTTCCCTGTGTATTCTGCTGCGGAACGTCCGCCGGATGTTCCTGTGCGGCATCCGGTGTATCCGATGTTCCCTGCCCGTTTTCCTGTGAGGATGCCGGAACATCCGTCGTACTTCCCTGCGGCGTGTCCGTTGTATCCGTCACATTCTCCTGCGGCGTGTCTCCGTTCTCCGCCGGTGTCTCCTGCTGTACGCTTCCCTCATCCGTCACTGCATCCTCTGCGTCTGTCCCCCCGGAAGAAGTATCCGGAATCTGCGTATAGGGCAGAAAATCCAGCCATTCCAGTCCCGCATGTGCCTGCTCCATAAAGGTCTGCCAGATTTTTCCCGGGTAGGTATTGCCCATCAGGCTGTCCATCTCTTTTGGCATATCGTATCCAACCCACACGCTGGTCGTATAATATCTCGTATAGCCGACCAGCCAGCCGTCTTTGTGGTCGTTGGTGGTTCCCGTCTTTCCGGCGCACGGCATATCCGACAGTCCAAGTCCGCGCCCCGTACCGTTGGTAAAAACTCCTTTTAAAACGTCCGTCATCATCCGCGCCGCATTCTGCCGGTAGACTTCCTGCCCCTCCTGCGCTGCAAGATAAACATCCGCCCCGTCATCGCCGGTGATCCGTATAATACAGGTCGGCTCGCGGTACACACCGTCATTGGCGAGCGCCGCATATCCGGCTGCCATCTCCAGGGGCGACACACCGTTGGTAAACCCGCCCAGCGCCGTCGCCGGTACATAATCCGCCGCATCCAGCCGGGAAAAATGCATGTTCTCAAGATAGGACAGACCGACCTGCGGCGTCAGTTCTTCATAGAGCTTCCACGCAATCGTATTGATTGATTTTTCGACTGCGGTGCGCACGGTCACATTTCCAAGGTAGGTACCGTTCGCATTTTTCGGTCCGTCTTCCACCGGTTCATCCACAACAATGCTCTCCGGCGTATAATTCCGCTCGAACGACGGCGTGTATACCGTGAGCGGCTTAATCGCACTTCCCGGCTGACGATAGCTCTGGTAGGCGCGGTTTAACGTGTATCCGTCAAAATCCTGCTCCCTGCCGCCCACCATCGCGCGCACGTAGCCGTTATCGTTGTCAATGCAGACTGCCGCCCCCTGCAGATCATAAACACCCTCGTCATTTTTCTCCGTAAAACCGGATAAGGTATCGTCAACTGCCGCCTGCAGTTTCTCCTGAAGCTGCAGTTCAAAGGACGTATAAATCTGATAGCCCTCCGTGTACAGCCGCTTCTGGCACTCGCTGTAGGATTCGCTGTAAGCCTGCTCGTAAGCCTCCCTCTCATCCTCCGTCGCAAACTGATACTGGAACACAAACCCGGTCTGCTCCATCAGTGCACGCGTCGCACAATAATAGGCATATGTTTCCACATAATTATTTTTTTCCATCGCCTCCGGCCGCTTTAAGGTAATGTCCTCCACCACCGCCGCCGCATATGCCATCTGGGTAATCCTGCCGTCATCCCGCATTTTTCCAAGAATCCGGTCGCGCCGCTCAATCGCATGATCCATATGGGTAACCGGGTCATACACGGTCGGATTATTGGGAATCCCACATAAAAATGCGATCTGCGAGAAATCCAGCTCATCAACCTCGCTGTCAAAATAGCCTCTGCCTGCCGCCCCGATTCCATAATAGCCGTTGCCATAGTAAATATTATTCAGATAAAATTCCAGAATCTGATCCTTGGTATATTTTTTTTCCAGATTCTGTGCAATAAAAATCTCTTCCACCTTGCGCTGCCAGGTTTTTTCCTGTGTCAGAAATACATTTCTGGCAAGCTGCATCGTGATCGTGCTTCCTCCCTGCGTGATCTTCCGGTTTTCAATCAATGATTTTGCCGCGCGCACAAGTGCTCTGAAGTCTACGCCTCTGTGCTGGTAAAAACGCTGATCCTCCATACAGACCACCGCATCTATCACGGACTGCGGTATCTCGTCGCGCTTTAGATAATAGGACGCTCCCTGGTCATTGAGCTTGGATATCACACTGCCGTCCGCCGCATACACAACGCTTGTGCGGTATCTCCGAAACGTCTCCTCCGTCGAATTTCGTACCAGACTGTCCGCTTCCTTGCGGATGCTGCTCACCTCTGAGGCATATCCGCCAAGGACATAGTAGCCCAGCCCGCCGAGCACCAGCAGGGAAAGGACAAACTGTACTTTGACAAATATCCAGAATCCCCGATATTTTTTCTTCTTTTTCTTTGCAGCCACCGTATTCCTCCCTGCCCTTTTCTCACGTATCACGCTGTGCCGTCCTGCCCCATTTTGCATACAGCCGCAAACGGTACTATAACTCTATCATATGATATGCGATTCCCAATTCCTCCAACAGCTTCTGCTCCCGTCTCTGGCAGGTAAACAGGATCGTCTGCGTCCCGTTTGCCGCCAGCAGCCGCAGCGTCTGCCGCAGACGGTCATCGTCATACATTGCAAAGGTTTCATCCAGAAGCAGCGGCAGCGGTTCTTCCTGTGTCACAATGCTTCCGACTGCCATGCGGAACGCAAAATAGAACTGTTCCAGCGTTCCTCTGCTGAGCGCCTCCGGCAAAACCTCTCTTCCCTCTGTCTGCACACGGAGCTTTCCCGTTTCGTCCACTTCCGCCAGATCGTATTTTCCCTCTGTGATCGCAGAGACATATCTGGATACTGCACTGTTGATCTCATCTCTCCGCTCGTCCCCGTATTCCCTTGACAGGCGGATGATCTCATTTTTTGCCATATCGACGGCATCAAGTTCCAACTGGAGTTCTCTCTCCCGTGTGCCCGCTCCGCTGCATGCTTCCAGCTGTTCCGCCAGATTACATCGTCTCGTTTCCTTCTCCGCGAGCGTTTCCTCCAACCCTGCAAGCAGGCGTCTGCTCTGCTTTTCCGCCTCCGCAAGCCGGATGCGCACCGCGTCCTCCGCTGCCACGCTCTCCGGCGCCTCCGCCGGCTCCTTCGCATTTTCCCCGGCACGCGCCTGCACCGCACTCCTATGGCGCAGTATGCCTGCCACTCCGATGCCGAGCAGAATGGCAAGGATGCCTTCCGCCGCCGCAAACAGCTCCGGCGCATAACCCGCGCGTTGATACCACCATGCATTTCCTGCCAGCCCCACTGCTGCCGCCAGTCCAATCAAGAAACTTTTCACAGGGAAACCGTTTCCGGCAGTTCTCCTTTCCCTGTCTGACGCAGTCCCCGCATTTTCCGAATTTCGGGCATTTCCCGCACTCCACGCATTTCCGGCACTTTCGGCACTTTCGACCTTCCCCGCGTTTTCCGCAGTTCGGTCATCTTCCAGTCGCTGTCCGGCCCTCACCTGCGGGTGCATCCCGGCATACGCCCGCATATCCGCTGCCGCCTCCTCGATCTGTCCCCGAAGCCTGCCGCAGTCCTCCTCGAGCATGCGCCGCTCCACGGTAAGCTGCTGTAGCTGTTGTTCCCGCTTCTCCTGTTCACTTTTGATCTGCGACTGCAGGCTTCTTTTTTTCTGCTCCAGTTTTTCCACCGCACGCGTCACGCGGATTCCCGCATTGCCCCCGTCCGACATATCGGAAAGATACTCTGCCAGAAGTCCGGTCAACTCTGCTCCCGTCACCGCCCGGCACTGCGGAATGTCACAGGTGTTCTCATACGCCTCCCGGGTAACCCCGCCTAAAAGCATTCCAAGATCTCCGTACGCGACGGACAGTTCCTCCCCGTCCGCCAGATTGCAGAGGCGTGCTCTCGGTTCTTTATGGTAAAAATTGCGTTCCAGATAAAACGGTCTGCCTCCGACGCTAAACTGCAGCGCACCGCTGTAATAGGACGGTGCATGCCACGGCTCATAGCGCAGATAGCCCTCCGTTCCCTTTGCCCGTCCCCGGCCCTTTTCCAGCCCGAACAGCATCGCGGTCAGAAACGCGTGCAGCGTCGTCTTACCGGCTTCATTTTTTCCATATACAATGTTGATCCCCGGGGCAAAATCCACGGTTCTATCTGCCAGCTTTCCAAAGCGAAAAATTGCGGCTCTGTCAATCTGCATGTCTGTCCCATCCTTTGCTCTTTGTCATACTTCAGACATTCCGTCAGCAGTCATAGCCGAGCAGCGCATTCACACCGTACTCCAGTGCCTTTGCGGTGCAGACGCCCGGTTCTTTTTTTCGCATACTGCGTATGTACTCCCCAAGTATCGAATCCGCATGCTCCTCCAGCAACTTCTCGTAATCGTAATCCGGCACCGTCTGATCTGTAATATCCACAATCCGGTCGAGCTTCCCGATCTCCTGCACATCAAAAGAATACTCCGGATCTTTTTTCCCTTTGATATACAGACGGAAATACTGATACTCCGGTCTCTGCTCCAGCAATTCCTTTGCCCAGTCCCACAGCATACGGTCTGTCGTGTTCTGGTCTGCCTGATACGTCTCATGACAATATTCGCAGTGGTGCAGCGGATAAAAATACACATCTGCCCCCGCCGCGCCGAACGTTCCCATCCAGTATCCGTGCGGTCCGATGTCGTTGCAGTCTGTCGGCTCCAGGCTTCCCGCCATCACCGCCTTGTGCGGCATGAGCCAGCCGCTCCTGTGAATGTGCCCCGCCGCAATGTAATCAAATCCGTTCTGTAATATCCGCTCCGCCGAAAACGGAATATGGCGCTCATCGCCGCCATGCGCCAGCAGGATGTTGCACCTGCTGCGGTTTACAGGGCGCAGGTCATCATACAATCTGTCACGGATCTCCCTGTGCCAGTAGCTTAGCCCGTATACGGTCGTGTTGTATTCCGGGAAATCGACTGCTTCCGCTTCCTCTTTCTTAAATACCGTCACGTTATCCGGCCACAAATCCGCGAGGTAATACGACTTTTCCCTGAGATAATCGTGATTGCCGGCAATCAAAAGAACCTGCGTGTCCGGAATCTCTCCGAAAAGACGGCTGACCTCCCGCACCTCTTTTTTGAGCGGCTGCGCGTGGAAAAGATCCCCCGTCACAAACAAAAACTCCGTTTTTTCTCTTTTTGCCACCCCGATCACATCTGCAAAAGAATCCCAGATCTGCCGCGCCCGCTGCTCACTCCACGGCTTTCCCTGATCCGGCTTTACCCCGAGATGTACGTCTGCGATATGTATAAATTTCAAACTGCATCTTCTCCGTTCTGCGTTAGTTACCTCTATTGTACACTGTCGCGGCATGTTTCACAAGTTCATCCGGCATGTACCCTCTCCCAAAATAACTGCCGGATTTCTGAAGCCGGAATGGAGGATGTTTTATGATGGGGATGTCAAAAAATATAAAGTTCCAGAACACAGCCGGCAGCGACAATTCTTTGGAGTAAAATCCGAGTATTTCTTCCGTGCCGCGTCGGACATCGAATTCTGTGTCTTTCCAAGTTTGGACAGTTCACGGGGAGTGTCCGACAAGCCGCAGACAATGAGCGGACCTTCTGGTGCCCCTAGTGGCACCACTTCACAGACAATATAAAACCGCGCGAACCGAACTCGTTATCATCTGCTATTAAAAACAGGGCAGATGACAACTCAGACAGCGGCTTCGCGCGGTTATGTTTTGTTCGACATAAAGGTGGCATTTATGCCATCTGTTGTCTGGTGCCAACAAGGGGCACACACAAAAGTCCTAAAATTGTCTGTGGTTTGCGGACACCCCACGTGGAATGTTCCAAACTTGGGAAAACACAGATTATCGAGGATGTTCGACGCGGCATGGCTAGAAATACCGGATTTTGCGATCAGAATACCGGCGGCGGTTACATTCTGGAACTTAACATTCTCTTACCTCTCCATATAAAACATATGCCGTTCTATGCTTCAGAAATCCGGCAGTTATTTTTCCTCTGAGGAATCCAGCAGGAGTTTCATGCTGCCGTACATGCCGGCGTCATTTCCCAGACGTGCCAGTTCAAACGGAATGTCCGCACCTGCCGGCAGTACGTCGGGTCTGTAATATTTATGTACGATGCGCGGGATGATCTCTCCCGCCCCGGCGATTCCACCGCCGATCACAAAGACCTCGGGATCTATCACTTCCGCAACGGCTGCGAGCGCGCTTCCCAGCGCTTTGCCCAGAACCTCCACGGCATCCAGTGCCAGACGGTCGCCTCTCTTTGCCGCATCCAGAATCTGTTTTGCCGACAGTTCCAGCGTGTCGACGAGTACCGTGTAGGGATCTTTTTTCTCCAATAATTTTCTCGTTATACGGATCAGTCCCTTTGCGGAAGCGTACTGTTCCACACACCCGTATTTTCCGCAGGCACACCGCTCGGTCTCCTTGTGGAACACGGTCATATGCCCGATCTCGCCCGCGATTCCATGGGCGCCTGCAAGCACTTTTCCATTCAGGATGACCGCTCCGCCCACACCTGTTCCAAGCGTTACCATCACCATATCGCGGTATCCCCTGCCGCCGCCCTGCCACAGTTCTCCGAGAGCCGCCGCATTTGCGTCGTTGCAGACACAGACCTTTTTCTGAAGGCGCATCTCCAGCTGCTCCTGCACCGGACATGCTTCCCAGCCCAGATTCACAGCGCCTCTGACAACTCCATCCCGCCCGGCAATTCCCGGTGTGTCAATGCCGACGCCTATGATCTGCTCATCCGCAAGCCCCCGCTCTCTCTGCTTGCGTTCCAGAGAAGCCGCCACATGCTCTGTGACATGCTTCCCCTGCTCGCTGGTATCCGTTGGAATCTCCCATTTTTCCATCAGTTTCCCGCTGTCTGTAAACAGACCGAGCTTGCAGCTTGTGCCCCCGACATCTACGCCAAAACCGTACTTCTCCATATTTTCCCCCTGCCCGCAGCATCTGATCGTCTTCTCCCCGTCAGACGCCGCCTTTTTCCTTTGTCCTCATTATAGGACAGATCCATGCCGGGGAACAATTACGCATCTTGGCTTTATTTTGCCATATTTGTTCTTCTCCGCTCTCTTCTTAGTCCTCGTACTCTACAATATAGCCCAGTCTTCCGCTGTAACCCGGAGCGATGCTGATAATATCATCCGGAACATCGTTCCATACCCAACGGTCTTCCGCAGAATAGTAGAAAATATCAACGCAGTTTTCCTCGTTTTCTCCGTCCTGGTAGCTTGGTTCCCCGTCCATCCATTCGTTTTCGCACCAGTAACCGGATACCTGGATCGGGCTGCCGATCGTATTGTTATTCTCATCCACCCAGTAATAGCTCAGTTCTCCCTGATTTCTGCGCGCTCCGATGCGGAACTGAATCGATTCATAACCGCCTCTGGCAATCTCGGACAGGATATAATCGTACTCCTCCGGGCTTTCAATCCGCACCAGATATCCGCCACTCTCCTTCGCTTTCTGCATCGCGGCATACCAGCTGCAGTCGTCGATAAAAAATTCATAACGGTGAATGTTCAGATCCGGGACATATTCTTCCGCCTCGCTCGCTGCGGTCGCGGCAGCCGCCTCCGTATCTTCTGCCGGCGCGCTCTCCGTACCTTCGGACTCGGTCTCCTCGGTCTGCAAAATGGCAGAATCGTCCTGATCCTCGTAATCGTTCTTTTCCCACGCAGACTCTTTATTATTTTCATGCAGTAAATAACCGATGACGCATGCACCGCCGATTACCACCAGTACCAGAATAATAACCAGTGCCACGACGAGTCCCTTTCCCTGCTTCTTCGGCTCTGGTGCCTGCTGCGATGCCGCCTGTGCCGCCCCCTCTGATGCCGTTGTCCGCTGTGCCGGTTCCATCTGCGGCGTTACCTGTACCAGCTTCTCTGCCTGTGCCATCTGTGCCGCTGCCTGTACCGGCTCCTCTGTCTGTGCCATCTGTGCCGCTGCCTGTACCGGCTCCGCTGCCTGTGCCATCTGCGGCGCTGCCTGTGCCGGCGCCTCTGCCTGCGCCGGCTTCTGCGGCTGCGCCGGAATTACAACCGGCGCCCCGCACTTCACACAAAATTTATTTCCGGGTTTTATCTCGCTTCCGCATTTTGTACAATACATTCTTTTTCTCCTGTGCCTGTTACTTTCGTGAATCTTCTACCTGCTTGATCAGATCTCTGTTTGCAATTTCATATTCATTGAGGTCCGTATCCTGGACATCGGTAACCGTCGCCTCATACCATGGCTTTGCCTCAAAATATGCGCGCAGTTCCTCATCCTGGAAAGTATAGCCGTGTCTTGCATAGATCTCATTTCTTGCAAGCCGGAGCTGTTCATCGGTCAACGGTTCAATCTGCTCGATGGTCAGATACTCTGTACTGCTCGTCGGAAGGATATCCCCGTTTGTTCCGGCGCTAAGCTGCAGCCCCTGCAGTTCCGGTACCCCGGCGCAGTACGCCGAGAATGCATCCGCAAGCGTTCCGTAGGTCTGATATGGTGTTGCACTCGTCACATCAAAACATTCGCTAAGTTTCTTCTGATACTCTTCCTCGCTCATCTCCTGTCCTTCCCAGGAATACTCGTAAGGGATTTCATTTCCATCCGCATCGTATACCTGCGTATTATCCGAGAGTCCGTATTCTCCGTTCTGATCTGCCAGAAGTGTCCCGTCCTGTAGGTGGCAGACGCTGTCGCCGTACACATCCATATGTCCGTAGGACAACAGCATCTTATTCTGATACTCCAGATAACTGAACCCGCCGCTTGCAAGATAGTTCTCATGTACTCTTCCATTGGAATAGGTAAGCAGCAGCATTCCGTATGCGTATATTCCGGAATCCCAGAATAATTCCGGGATGGTATCCTCATCCACATTCACGAGGGCATATCCGCTGTAAGATAATCCATCGTCCAGCGAGACATCCATATTCGTCTGCATATAATCCTGGTATGCTTCCACGGCGGCAAGCACCTCATCCGCATTGACCGCGGCCGCCGCTTCCTCCGTCTCGGTGGTCTCTGTGACCAGCTCGGTATTTTCCGTCGCAACGTCATTTTCCCGATCCGCTGGTTCGTCCTCATCCGCTTCCCAGTCCTGCTCCTGCTCTTTGGCATCACGGTTCAGAATCAGGTATGCAGCCGTTCCGCCAATGGCAAGTACCAGTACCACGATAATTCCTACCAGAATTACAACCAGCGGCGCCTTCTTTTTCGGTGTCTCCGGTGTTTTCTGATTCCCCGGTGCCGCTCCCGCAGACTGCCCGGCTACAGGCGTTACCGGCGTCTTCGGCGCTTTCTGATTCCCCGGCGCTGTTCCCGCAGACTGCCCGGCTGCAGGCATTACCGGCACCTTCGGTGTCTCCGGTGTTGTCGGGGCTGCCGGCGTTACCGGCGCCTTCGGTGCCTCCGGTGTTGTCGGTGTTACCGGTGCTTTCGGTGTCTCCGGCGCTTTCTGCACTGCAAGCATTACCGGCGCGCCGCATTTCACGCAGAATTTATTGCCCGGTTTTATCTCGCTTCCGCATTTTGTACAAAACATCCTTTTTCCTCCTAATAGTACGCTACCCAGCTATAGTTCATGCTGTGGCAGGTATAGTCGTCAACATTCCTTGCAATGCGGCGGTCTTCTTTTTTGCCGTTGTATACATACAGGGAACCGTTCTTCATATAGACAATCCGGTCAGCCGCAATATATGTATACTGCGTCACGTCGCGCCCGATCTTTTTCGTATCCTTTGCACCTGCGTAGATCTGCAGTTGTCTCTCATCGTAATTGTCAAGGACACCGATGTTTCCGTCCTCAAACACCTCTACATCTCCCGCATAAATGTTGCGCAGGATACGCTCGCTCTTTCCTCCCGCATAGCGGTAAAGATCTCCGTAGGAATCAATGACATCCTCAAAATAGTAGTACACTCCGTTGGCCCAGCCGCCCATGCTCGCATCATCCGAAATCTCACCTGCATTTTTTAACTCACCGTTTTTCCAGTCATAGCACATCAGGGACATCTCATCATCCTTATGGATATTTAAGACAAGTTTATCGCCCTCAGCAGACAGATCTGAACCATATATGAATCCGGTCTGCCCGAGTTCTTCTTCCTGGTCTCCCTTACAATAAAAGATAGCATCTCCGGTCTGCTGTGCATCCTGCGCTTCCTCGTAGTAATCCCACGCCTCGTAGTAACTATCTACCTGGCTTAACGGAGTTTTTTCCACCTGCTCTGTCTCGATCTTATTGTAAAGCACAGGTGTGGATGCTCCCCAATTACTGATACTGCTCCAGTCTACATTCTCCGCCACCAAAACGGCATCGGCGCCCTCTTTCCAGTAATACAGATCGTAATAATCGTTCTCGATGGTCTCCTGCTTTAATTCGTCGATCAGTTCCTCACGCTCTCCTGCATTTTCATAATTATCACGGGCAACCGTATATTCGTCCTCCAGCAGCTTATACCACTGTCTGGCTACATCATCATAACAGTAAGTGTCACTGTCATCATAATTGTAGGTGTAATACAATCCGGAATCATTGTCATAATAGAGATTGTCATAAAAATACTGCAGTTCCTCCGGATATTCCGCATAATACTCACGATCGTATTCATCCATCGCGTCCTGCTCGGTCGCCGGCGTAAGGAAGTCCCGAAGCTGCGGCTCACCAAGTGCTTCTATCGATGCGCTGTCGTCCTCAAAGAAATCATACAGGCTGCCTGTCTCCCTGCGGTCTACAAGATAGTAAAGAGATTTTCCATCCTCGTCGTAACCGTAAACGTTGGCAACATTTCTTGCGATCTGCTCTTCGTCGCCTGCGGCATCCGTCACATAGAGTCCATAGCCCTGACCATCCTCGTCGTACTGTTTTGCATATACGATGAAGTCATCCGTTTCCATTCCATCGATGACGTACTCCACATCTTCTGCCAGCGTCTCTTCCTTTCCGCTCTTGAACTCATAGCGCAGAATATCATATGTATCATCCTGCCCTCTCTGATAGATCACTGCACTTTCATCCTGGTTCAGCGTCCAATAGTAACTGTCCACACGCTTTGCCACATCCGTGGTCTCCTTGCCGTCAAAGTAGACAAGTTTTCCGTTACTCTTCTGACACACTGCACGCTTGCCGTCGCTAAAAATCTGATAATCGCTCACATTGCTCTCGATCTCGACAATGTATTTTTCATTTTTGTCCGAATTGTCCGTGAGCTTCTGCAGCTGGGCACGGTAAAGATCTCCGTTTCCGCTGTCATCCAGCTTATCCAGAAAGTACAGATACTTACTGTCCTCGCTCATCGTATAGTCGAGATAGCTGTATGATCCGCGCACGTCGCACACACAGATCGGATCTTTGTCGCTGTCCATGTTTTTCACATAATACAGCTTGCCGTCTTTTTCAAATACCAGTTCCTTTTCATTCACTTTAGAACCGCCTGTGCTGCCTTTTACTGCAAAAATCACGAAAACAATCACAGCGATCAGCAGTATCGCTATGATAATGAGAAGAACCGGCACCAGCACATTTCCTCTTTTCTTCTCAGGCTGATTTGCCGACTGCTGCCCTGCCGCGGTACCTGCCGCTGCATTTGCTGTAGCATTTGCTGTTGCATCCGCCGCACCTGCTGTTGCACCTGCTGTGGCATTTGCTGTTGCATCCGCCGCACCTGCTGTTGTACCTGCTGCGGCATTTGCTGCATTCGCTGCGGCATCTGCCGTTGCACCTGCTACGTTATTTTCCGCAACAGGCTGCTTCTCCGGCGACAGCTTCTCCGTTACCGGCTCCGCCGTCACCTCCAGTTTCGCTCCGCAATTTGCACAGAATACCGATCCCTCCGGCAGTTCTGCACCACAATACACACACTTCATAACATTTCTCCTTCCAAATGATTTAACCCCGGATTCCCAGATAAAGACCAACCGGGCTTATGTATTTTATATATTTTACTGCCGGAATATAGTTCGATAGATCGAAATATACCGGACATATCAGTACGTTGATTACCAGAATACAAAATGCCCCAGAAATCAGCCCTTCCACATGATGTACCGTCTTTCCAAGCAGCCACACCCAGATGACCGCGAACACTGCAAATACGAGCATCGCTGTTATCTCCTGCCACACACCGTGGCTCCGGGGACTAACGATAACAAGGAGCAGCCCCGCTATCATGCTATATGTGCCGGACGCCAGAATGTCTGTGCACTCATACCGGATCCGCTCCGTCTTCGGCAGCGCATTTTCCACCGCCATTCCGCCCGCCTCCAGCCTTCTTCCCCGGCCTAAAAACAGCGTCAGCAGCACCAGTATGGCAATGGTTCCCTGCACGGGATACACGTTTGTATCCGTATGCTTCTGGTTTTCGCTTTCCACCGTCAGGTACTGCACCTGAAAAACACTGCCGTCTTCCTGCCGCTTATGATTCTGCTCCAGCCATTCCTGCTCACACGTCTTGCTTTTTTCCCCGAAAAACGGTTCTTCTTTGCTCTTAAGCAGTTCATCACTGTAAACCTTAAAAAAAGCAGCGTAAAACGTCTCTTTCATGACTTCCCCTTTTGAAGTCATCGGCGTACAAAGGTAATGTATGCTCCCGTCCAGCTTCCCGTCAGACATCCGTTCCTCCAGATCAGGCTCCACCCAGAAACCGCACTCCACGGTTCCGTTTTTTACCGCGGTCTCAAGCTGCTCTGCCGACTCATATTCCACAAAAGAAAAGGCAGATTGCGAATTTTTAAGCTGTGCCAAAATCTGTCCGCCAGCCAGGCTCCCGGACGTGCACAGTCCCGCCGTCATGTTCGTGCCGTCCGGCAGATGAATCGCAAACATACTTCCCGCCAGCAAAGCCAGTACCGCCAGCTGAATCCAGGTACTCCGCTTCTTTGCATAGCGCTTCAAAAAGAGCTGATACCAGATCAGGATTTTTTGCATGACGCAATTCCTCCTATTCCAAGTTCTATGCCGGTAACAGCAAAAAGCAATGCCACTGCCGCCCCTGTCAGCCTGCCGTACAACAGTGCTTCCGTATACCTCACCCAGATATGCAGCGGCATCATTTTTCCAACCGGGACAAGCCACTGTGGCAGATAAGCCTCCGGCAAAATCAGTCCGGACAGCAAAACCAGCACCAGACTTACCGCCAGAAGCACCGTCACTCCCTGCACACCGCCATCGGTCACTTCATAAACCATATAAAAGAACGCACTGATGGAAATGCCGACCGGCAGCCATCCGAGCAGTTCCCCCGGATACCAGTAGAACAGTTCCAGCGACGTATACCTCGTGAGCAGGCTTCCCGCTGCTGCCAGCACCAGAAAAAGGAGACACAGGAAAAATGTCATTACTCCTGTCTTCAAAATCAGAAGTCTGCCTCTTCCCAGTCCGAAGACCGTAAGCTGCTGCTCCACTACCCGGCTCTGCCTCCGATATAAATATCCCATGTGAAGCCCTGCAAGCAGCAGGATCAGAAAACAGGCCGCCAGATAATAATACTGCACGGACACCATATTCCCGAACGGGGACAGAACCTGTTCCTCGTAGATGCTCTGGCGGTCGAGCGCCGCCATGACATACTGCTCTGCGAGATCATCCCCGATCTCTGCGGCGGGCAGCAGCGCCTCCTGCGTCTCCAGGATGTCGTATGTGGCATAGACTCCCGCCTCTGCCGTCTGCAGCAGGGAGACGCCGTCCCCCAGCAATTCTTGAAATACCTGCACGTTTAGTGCCGACTCCTCCGGGATTATGATCTGCGCCGGCGTATTTTTCCCGCTGTCCACATCCTCATAAAAATTTACAGGCAGTAAGATTACCGCCTGTAAATCACCCTCTGCAATTCCGTCCCGGGCGGCTTCTTCCTCCATATACCGGAAGCTGCACACCGTCCGCACACTTTTCATCGCCGATATAAACTGGATGACGGTCTGCGTCATCGCATCTTCCCCCGGCACCACTACCCCGACCTCAATCCGTTGAAATACCTGCGACTGCATCAGGGTATGGCTGACCGTTGTCACACTTGCGACAAGCAGGGCAATCATCAATATAAAATTCCCTATCGTTTTCCTTAATGTCCGGACACCTCTTTTTAGTTCCAGCCATAAGTATCTGCCAAACAATACCATATGTTACAGATAATCCTGCATTCCCAGAACAAGTTCCCGCAGATCGGACTCAGACAGATTGCCAATATCCAGCGTATCGCCGCTCATTTTTTCAAACTGTGCGCCCTTGCTCACAGAAACCTCAATGTCGGTATTCAATGATGCGCCGTCTCCGCCCAGTTCATCCAGCGTAAAGGTAACTCCCTTGCTGCTGCTCTGCAGATTGCCTTCCGCATACAGACTGCTCCAGTAGTCCCTGTAATCCAGCGAATAGTCACCTGATTTGTGATTATAGGTAAGACCGATCTCGTATGTGCCGTCTCCGATCGAAAGATCGTAGATTTCCTTGGAATCTTTGGTCTTTCCTTTTAATTCAAATACGGAATATTCATCATAGCGGTCCTCAGCGATCAGTTTGATGTTCTGCATTCTGCAGTCACCACCCTGGAACAGCAGGGTGAATGTGGAGTAATAATCTTCCACCCCTGCAACAACCGCCGCCAGTTTGTTCTTATATACATAGACTTCTACGTTGATATCCTCCATGCCGCGCACTTCGCTTCTGAGCTCCGAGAAAACATATCCCATGTCCACATCCAGTGTGTCGGCTGCCTCCTCATAATACTCGTCATAGATATCTTCGATTCCGTCCAGCACATTCAGCACATTGTCTTCCGTAACGGTAAACTCATATCCCTTGCACTTTCTATCCTTACCGTCCACGTTAAATTCTTCCTTGCCGGCATTTTTTATATCGAGCGCCTTGTACTCATCATATATTACGGATACAACCTCCTGCGCCACTTTACTCTGTTCCTTCGGCGAGGTAATCTCACTGAGCGCCGAATCGATCGACGCAATACCGTCCTCTCCCAACAGATCTACGATGTAGCCGTCCTTTTCTTCTGTGTAGTTGTATACCAATATGTCATCTGTGAGCATCGGAATGGACGCGCTGATCTGCTCATCATCCAGATTTACCAGAAAATCAATGTCTCCCATGCCGGAAATAGACACGGTTCCGTCCGCCTGCATCTGCGCATCTTGACATTTAAGGGTACCCTCAAAACCTTCGCCCTCGATGTCCGCCTTTACACCAACCGTATATTTTCCGGACGCTACAATATCTGCAAAATTCACATCCTGGACAACCTGCGGCATATCTTCTAATGTATTTTTTGTCGCAAGCAAAATCTTATTCTGCTTGCTTAAGAATGCTCCGCTGCAAACACCCGCAACCACGACAACTGCCACTGCTGCCACACCGCCGACAATCCATACGATCTTTTTCGGCGCCTTCTTTGCAGGCGCACCATTTCCTCCGATCGGCTTTCCCGTCATCGGGTCGAAATTCATCTCTGCCCCATTGGCATTCTGCTGTGCCCCAATCGGCTTTCCCGTCATCGGGTCGAAGTTCATTTCCGGATCATTTGTATTCTGCTGTGCCCCGATCGGCTTTCCCGTCATCGGGTCAAAGTTCATTTCCGGCTCATTCGCATTCTGCGGTTCTGGCGCTGCCTGCGCTTCCGCCGATGTCTGCGTTCCCGGTGCTTCCGGCTGCGCTGCCTCGAGCGGCTTTCCTGTCATCGGATCGAAGTTCATTTCCGGCTCGCTTACATTCTGCGGTTCTGGCGCTGCCTGCGCTTCCGCCGGTGTCTGCGTTCCTGATGCTTCCGGCTTCGCTGCCTCGAGCGGCTTTCCCGTCATCGGATCGAACTTTACCTCCGGCTCGCTTGCCGCCTCGAGCGGCTTTCCTGTCATCGGATCAAACTTTACCTCCGGCTCATTTGCCGCCTCGATCGGCTTTCCTGTCATCGGGTCAAATTTTTCGTTCATCTGTTTCCACCTTTCTCATTCAACCGGTCAATCATCTGCCGGATGTTCTCCATTGTGATTTCATTTTTCTCTAATTCCGTCAGCACGCCGTCCTGCATAATCAGGCAGCGGTCTGCGCCCATAATTTCCCGCTCGTCATGTGTGGTCATCACAACCATGCCGTTTTTTTCTCTATATTGCTGTATCCACTGCCATACACTGTCTTTATAATAGATATCCAGCGCAGTTGTCGGCTCATCCATCAGCAGAATCGGCGGCCACCGCAGCATCGCGCATGCGATTCCCAATCTGCGCTTCATTCCGCCCGACAATTTTGACACCTGCTCTTTCATCAATTCATCGAGCTGAAACTGTTCGATCACGTTGCGCTCAATCTCACGGGAAGTTCCTGCCCAGAGTCTCAAATTGTCTTTGACCGTCAATTCTTCCATCAACGGATTTTCCTGCGGCACATATCCGCAGTATTCTCTGACCACTTTCCGGTCTTTCCGTGCGTCTTTCCCGAAATAGCGGATCTCTCCCTGATCCGGCTTTAGTACGCCCGCCATAATTTGCAGAAGCGTTGACTTTCCGCAGCCGTTCCTGCCGACAATCGCTACACACTCCCCGCAATTTACCCGAAAAGAGATGTCGTTTAAAACCTGCTTTTTCCCGCGCTTTTTCTGAATATGTACAACTTCCAGCATTACGACAACGGTGCCCCGCATTTACAGCAGAATTTGTAATTAGCCGCATTCTCCTTACCGCACTGTCCGCAAAATACGACGCCCTGTGCCGATTCCGCATTCTTTGCCGCCGCAGTTCCCAGAATCTGCTGTTCCTCCTGCTGAAGCTGTGCAATCCGCATCTGCTGCTGTTCAATCTCTTTTTTCTTATTATGGATCATCTCGATCAGTTCTTCTGTCTGAAACGCCGGTTCTGCCCCGTTACACGCATTCTCGTAAACGCGTTCCCCGATTTGAAGCTTCAGATCCTTAATCTCGCTCTCCAACGTAGAAATATATGTCTTACACTTGGACTCTTCCATAAAATTATTCGTCTTAACATTCAAAGTCGTCAGCCCCTTGGTGAAAGACTCTTTTAAATTTGCCATAAGTTCCTCCCCATGCTCCAAAAATTTTAATATAAAGTTTATACTTTCTTAAGATTATCATTTCTCCTGGGTTTTTTCAAGGCGGATGTCGAAAAAAGGCACCTGAAACGCCAACTTTTCAGGTACCTTTTTCCTATCTTATTCTATTGTTCCATCTGTCTGCCCAGAAAGCCTGCCGCCGCCGCGACAAGTTTGCTCTCTGTCTCTCCCATTTTCTCCCGTTCTTCCCGGGAGCAGAGGATCACTGCACCAATGGCATCCCCCTCGCAGATAATCGTGCTGATTGCCTGCTGCCTGTACTCGCCGGCATCGTCCGCCGTCAGTCTGATAAATGTTTTTTCATCGTCAGAAGCTACCAGACTTTTCCGCTGACCGATGATCTCCTCCAACTGTCCGCTGATGGGCTTGCCCTCAAACTCTTTCTTGCCGCTGCCGGACGCTGCGACCACATGATCCCCGTCCGTAATCAGCACCAGATATCCCGTCGTGTGCGCCAGGCTCTCGGCATATTCCCCGGCGAACTGGCTCAATTCTCCGATGGGCGAATATTTTTTTAAAATGATCTCTCCCTCACGGTCGGTAAATATCTCAAGCGGATCGCCCTCGCGTATGCGAAGCGTTCTACGGATTTCCTTGGGCACCACGATTCTACCCAGATCGTCTATTCTACGCACGATTCCCGTTGCTTTCATAAATTTTCCTCCAATACTTTATTTTCGCAAGAGCGCTTTGTCTGTTTTCATCTCTGTAGATAAAGCCTCTCTTATTTGCTATATATTAGCTTGGGAGTTAGTATATGGAAAACTGAAAAATTTATTCGGAAAACCGTCCGTTACCCGTTGCATTATTTCAAACATGATATTGCTATTTTTATCATTTTATCTTTCGTTCCTGTCAATCTGTAAATTTTTATAATATTGCATTGGCGTAACACCATACTCTTTCTTAAATGCCCTGAAAAAATGATTGTATCCACCAAATCCGCCAAGTTCATAAACCTCACGGATACTTTTTCCCTGCTCTATATAGTGTCTGCACAAGTCCAGTCTGCTCTTTACAATATATGAATGTGGCGTTTCGCCTGTCATCTTCTTAAATTCCCTCACAATATGATAGCGGCTTACATAAAACTCGTTTTCCAGGCGCTCCAATGATATGTCTTCCGTCAGGTGTTCTCTTATATATATGAAAATATCATCCATTACAACATGCTTTTTCTTATTTAATTTTAACTGTACGTCCTCCTTGACAGACGACCGCAGCGCAAGTACCAGAAGCATTGTTAGCAGGCTTTTCTCATACAATGTGTGTGCAAATTTAGGCGGCTCCTTAAGCATTGAATACAGCTTTTTGGAAATATTCTTTATAAGCATGGCAGATTCACTCTCAGAATGAACTGTCTTAACCTGAAAGGGAACGATATCAAATGCCTCGTCAAGTCTTGTATTTTCATCTGATAAGCTTTGCAATAACTCTGTTCCCACATAGAGCACATATAGCTCTAACGGATATTTGTTTTTTCGATATTCAAGCTTCACTTTATTACCAGGTTTAACAAATATTAAGTCCTCCATGGTACAGACCGCCTTTTCATTTTCCTGACGCAAATATCCCACACCACCCGTCACAAAAATAATTGTATGGTTTTTTTTCTGTCCAAAGCTGCGCTGTCCGCTATCTTCTATTTTTACATATTCCATCTCATAACTCTGTTTTTTCATATGTTAATTTTGCACATTCCCGCATCTATATTTTTGTTCATTTTGTCAATTTATACAATACATCAATTTTTCATAGTTTGCAAGCAATTTTTGTATATGTTTATCTCTCTAATCCCCATATAATGAACATGTAGCTACTAAAACAACACAAAAATGAGAGGTATTTTTATTATGAAAGAAACAAGACCATTTTCCATGAAGGACAAAATCGGTTACACTCTTGGCGATTTGGGATGTTGCTGTACAGAACAGTTCCGAGCCATGTATCTTGCTATTTTTTATACCCTGGTGCTGAAGGTCAACCCGGTGCACATAGGAATCCTTATGCTTATCACAAAGCTTTGGGATGCCATAAACGATCCTTTAATCGGTGCACTTGTTGACAGTCACCAAAATAAGGGCAAGGGCAAATTCATTCCGTGGATTAAATTCTTTGCTTTTCCAACCGCAGTCCTTTGTATCTTAGGCTTCGTCAACGTAAGTAATTTTGCTTACGGCGCCCGTATTGCTTACATGTTCATCACATATGTTGTATATGAAATTATGTACACATGTGTAAGCGTACCATTTGGAAGTCTTTCAAGTGTTATGACAGATGATGTAAACCACCGGACCGACCTTTCACGCTTCAGAAGTCTTGGCGGCACAATCTTTATGACAGTCATCGTTATTGCCGGTCCATTATTCTTATACAAAGACAACCAGCCTGTACCAAGCCACTTCCTTATTATGTCAGCCATCTGTGCTGTTGTCGGTTTCATCTGCCTTATGTTTACATCACACTGGTGCAAGGAGCGTATTATCACCGAGCCAGTTGCTAAAGAAAAAGAGAAGCTTAACTATTTAGAAGTGCTGAAAGCCATCACCAAAAACAAAGCTTTACTTGGTGTTATGTTATCCAGCTTTATCGGTATCGTTGGTGCCGGTATGGTAAACGGCTTAAATACCTACTTATTCCGTGACTATTTCGGAAATGTCGCCATTATGGCAGTTTCAGGCATGTTAAGCGTTATCTGGTCGCTTATCGCATTCATTGGGACAAAATTTGTTGCAAAGAAATTTGGAAAGAAAGAATGGATTATGTATAGTGCAACTTTCTCAGTTGTTGTTTATGCTATTTTATTCTTTTTCCCTCTTGAGAACCCAATGCTCTTTATTATTATCAACGGAATCTGTTATCTTGGTGTCAGCGGATTCCAGGTATTAGTCTGGGCCCTTGTAAATGACGCAATTGACTATCAGGAACTTCAGACCGGAAAACGTAACGAAGGTATTGTGTACTCTGCATATACATTTTTCCGTAAGCTTGCTAATGCCGTATCAGGAAGTATGAGCAGCTTTGCGCTTGCAATCGCAGGCTTTAACGTAAATGAGGCCGTTCAGAGCGAAGCATTCTCCGGACGTCTCTGGAAAACATATACCGGATTATATGTAGCCGGGTACTTATTAGCTGTACTTGTATTAAAGTTTGTATACCCTCTTACAAAAGAGAAAACAGCTGAAATGTTACAGAATTTATCAGACAAACGAAATGCTGCAAACGCAGAATAACTTCAGAAACCGAGGTATCTTGCATTGACAAAACAAGTTGAAATAACAAACCGCTCAGGTCATGTCTTACGCGGAATTGTAAATATTCCGGATGAAGGCTCACGCTTCCCCGCCATCATTAACGTACACGGATTTACCGGAAATAAAAGCGGATACAAAAATATCTATACTCACACAGCCAGATTTCTGGCTGAAAACGGATTTGCCAGCGTCCGCTTTGATTTATACGGAAATGGCGAAAGCGACGGTGAGTTCGAGGACATGACATTCACTGGTATCTTACATGATATCGAAGATATTATAAACTGGACAAAACAGCAGGATTTTGCCAATCCTGATAAAATTATTTTATCAGGACAGAGCATGGGCGGCTATGCAGCTGCCACTGCTGCGCCTATCGTTAATCCACATGCTCTCATACTCATGTGCCCGGGAGCCGGCATGTGGTTTGGATGTAAAGACCGCGCCGAGGCAATGGAAGCGCAGGGAATCACAAAAGCAGATATAGAAGGGCTTTGCTTCCCGACTTCTTTTAACCATGATTTATATCAGTATGAACCGTTTTCATCAGCAGCGGGATATACAGGTGCTGTTCTTCTTATCAGAGGAACGGCAGACGATCTGGTAGATGATGCTACCTGTCATCGATATGAAGCACTCTATAATGGCAGATGCAGTTACAAAACAATAGAAGGTGCAAATCACAACTTTGCAAGCGGTTCTGCAAGATCTGAATTAGACAGGCTGATATTAGAGTTTTTAACACCATTGAAATAAGATAATCACTTTGAAAGGACGTGTGCGCAATGAAATTATTAGAGCCAGTTAAGGTTGGAAACATTGAATTCAAAAACCGTATTATGTTTCCCCCACTTACAACAGGATACGAAGAAAAAGATGGATCTATCGGCGAACAGAGTTTTCGTTTCTATGAGCGCCTTGCAAAAGGCGGTGTTGGATACATTGTAATTGGGGACGTTGCTCCTCTTTCAACATTCTCTCCTACACCAAAACTTTACTCTCCTCAACAGGCAGAAGGCTTCCAGCGGCTTGCCGATGCATGTCATAAATACGGTGCAAAGCTTGGAATCCAGCTGTTCCATCCAGACTATAACGTCGCAGCTTTAAACGATATGTTTCACCAGGGAAAAATGCAGGAGGCAAGAGCCAGACTTCACCATGATATGCAGCACTTTGTAAATGAAGTAACTGCGGAAGAACTGGATGAAATTATTAAGCACATGGAAAATTGTGCTGTTTTAGCCCACAAAGCAGGCGTTGACTGTATCGAAGTACATGGAGACCGCCTTGTCGGATCGCTCTGCTCTCCTATTTTAAATCACAGAACAGATGAATATGGCGGAGACCTTGCAAATCGTACACGTTTCGCCTTAACTCTTGTACGGCGTTTAAAAGCAATTGTCCCAGATATGGTTATCGACTACAAGCTTCCAATCGTAACTCCTCTTGGAGATAATGGCTTTAGGGGAAAAGGTGGTCTTCCACTGGATGAGGCCTGCATTTTTGCAAAAGAATTAGAAGCTGCCGGTGTTGACACATTGCATGTCGCGCAGGCTAACCACACCGGAAATATGGGGGATACCATTCCTGCCATGGGAACACAGCCATACGGTTTTATGGTTTCATACTCCAAAAAAATCAAGGAACTTGTCTCCATCCCAGTATCAGTGGTTGGACGTATTGTAACACCGGAAGCTGCTGAGGCAGTTATTACAAACGGCTCTGCTGATATTATCGCACTCGGACGTTCTCTTCTTACAGATCCTGATTTTGCAAACAAGTGTGCCGCTGGGCATTGCTGCGATGTCAGAACATGTATCATGTGTAATAAAGGATGTACAGACAATATCCAAAACCGTGCATTCCTAAGCTGTGTATTAAATGCCGAGAATGGTTATGAGACAAGCCGTCAGATTACTCCTGCAGTCCCAGCAAAGCGAATTGCAATTATCGGCGCAGGAATTGCAGGACTTGAAGCAGCACGTGTCGCTGCTCTGAGAGGTCATCAGGTAACTATATTTGAAAAGTCACTCCAGATCGGCGGACAGATTCTTATTGCCAGCGTTCCGCCCCGAAAAGAAGAAATGATGAGAAGCATTAACTACTACCTTAACGTGCTTCCCGAATTATCCGTGACATTCCGTCTGGGTCAGGAATTTACCGGAAAAGACTATGATTCATTTGATGAAGTAATTGTTGCAACAGGTGCAACGAATGCAATCATTCCCGTTCCGGGCAAAGATCTTCCAACCGTTACAAGTGCATGGGATGTTCTTGCTAAAAAAGAAATTGTATTCGGCAATGTAGCTGTAATCGGCGGTGGTCTTGTAGGTGTTGAAACTGCAGAATACCTTGCTGCCCGCGGATGTAACGTTACAATTATTGAAATGATGGATCATATTGCAAAGGAAGAAAGCAGCACTATTCTCCCAACTTTGATGAGTGAATTAGAGCATTCCAATGTCCAGATCCTTACCTCTGCAAAACTATCAGAGATCAATGACCATGCAGTTATTGTCGAGAAGACAGAAAATGAAAAAACCTCGGTCTTAGAGATCAGATCGGATTTCGTTGTAATGGCTGTTGGCGCAAGAAAGAATCTTCCGGATCTTTCTGCTTGTCCGCTCCCGCTTCATTATATTGGCGATTGTGCCGGAGATCGTCCGAGCAATATCGATCATGCCATTAAATCAGCATATGATGCCGCATGTGAAATATAAAAGGTTTTTTCCCTATTCGTACCCAGCTATATATTCACCTTCGCAGAATATCTGCAGGCATGAAATTACGGGCGTGTCAGTTTCTGACACGCCCGCTTTCATTCTCATCTTATCATTTGTATTCTTGCAGCGATCTTCCTACAACCGGAAATGCTCCATGCTGTCTGCGAGCACTTTCATGTCGCCCTCCAGCTTCTCGATCATTCCGCTGGAACGCTCCACCGTTCCCTCCAGCTCAGTTGTCATACTGGAAGTCTCCTCCGTGGATGCCGCATTATCTGTCGCAAGATGCGTCAGCACCTCGATGCTCTGGGTGACTTTCTCACGCTCCTCATTCGCAGTGCGGATCATATCCGTCACCACGCGGATGGAATTCGTGCACGCCTCCAGTGCTTTCTGCATATCCAGAAACATCTCGCTGGTATGATTCAGCGCCTCTACCTGCTGCTTCGACGCATCATTCATCTGTACCATAATGCCCATCGACTTCTCGGAATTCTCTGTCAGCTCTCCGATAATGTCGTTGATCTCATGCGCTGTATCTGCCGACTGTGTCGCAAGGCTTCCGATCTCTTCCGCGACTACCGCAAATCCGCGTCCGGCTTCTCCCGCGCGCGCCGCCTCGATCGAGGCATTCAGTGAAAGCAGATTCGTCTGATCCGCGATCTCACTGATCAGCGTCGCCGCCTTGCTGATCTTATTGACGGATGCATTGGTGCTCTCCGTCTGTGTATACATCGACTGAATATCCGCTTCTGTCTTATTGTTCGTATCGATCAGTTCACGAAGCTTATCGAGCGACTTGTTGGAATACTCCTGCATCTGATTGGCATTGCCGACCAGTTCTTCCATCTCGCTGGAGATCTTCTCGATACCTTCCGCGATCGTCATGATACCGTTGGATGCCTCGGTCGTGGAACCTGCCTGCGTCGTACTGTTTTCCGCAATCTCATTGACTGCAACCGCAACGTTTCCGATGGACTCCTGCATCGAGGAGAAATTACCGGTAAACGACTGCAGCGCATCCCGCAGATCCGTTGACGCTGTGCTGATGCTTCCTATCAGGGAAACAATCTGCTTCTGCGCGGCATTGAGTGCCTCTGCTGTATCTCCCAGCTCGTTCTTCTCCCGCACATCCACGGTCGTTGTGAGGTCTCCGTCCGAAAGTCTGGATGCCAGTCCCTGGATCTCCACCAGCGGCTTGCACAGCTTTGCCGCATAGATTCTCGCCCACACGAACGCCACTACAAGCATGGCAACCATCATAATCAGAATTACCACACAGAGGACCTCAAACTTCTGGTTGATGCGTCCTTCCACATCCGCCATCTCCACCTGCATGTCATCGACATAGTTACCGGTGGAGACCACCCATCCCCACGGTGCAAACAGCTCGGAATATGCCACCTTCGGCGCAACCGTCACGCCGTCCGCTTTCGTAAAGTAAAATTCATTGAATCCGCCGCCGTCGGCACTGTTACAGACCTTCATAATCTCCTGGATGATCATGACACCATTCTGATCCTCCAGATCGTAGCGGTTATTTCCTTCCTGCTCCGCCAGAATCGGATGCATTACCAGATTATAATCCGTATCATCAATCCAGAAATATCCGCTTCCGTCATCGCGGTAACGCATGGCGCGGACAATCTCCTTCGCTTCTGCTTTCGCTTCTTCCTCTGTCAGTTCCCCTGCCTGGCTCTTGTCATATTCTGCCTGCAGCACAGCAATCACTGTCTGAACCTCAGACTTGATCTCTGTGTTGTAACCGGAATCCATCGCACTTTCATATTCCGTCAGCGCCATATTGGTCGTATTCCGGATACTGAAAATGGAAGTTGCCCCAAGCAACAGGGATGCCAGTAATACCAGCATCAGACAGGTCATCGTTAACGTATGTTTCACACTTCTTCTGTTCATACAATGCCGCCTTCCTTGTTGTGATTCCGCACAACTCTTTTGTATTTCTTATCACTTTTATTGTACTTTATGTACAAAATCCATGCAATGGTACTTCTTTACTAAAAGTGAAATATTTCACAACAGGCCTACGCATTCAGGAGATTTCTGATCTCCTCCGGTTCGCGGACAAAATGATCTGCACCGTGTTCTTTTAAGAACGCTTCCTCGCGGAATCCCCACAGAACCGAAATGCACGGCAGACCGGAATTTTTCGCTGTCATCACATCCACCTCGGAATCTCCGACATACACGGCGCTCTCCTTTGGCATGCCAAGCTCCTTTAATGCCGCATAGACCGTATCCGGCGCCGGTTTTTTCGCCACTCCGGCACTCTCGCCGATTGCCACTTTCACGATTCCCTCAAAATAAATCTCCGCCAGTTCCTTCACTGCAGAATCCGGCTTGTTCGACACGATCGCAAGCGCATATCCGTCCGCCTTCAGTTCCCGGAGCAGATCAACCACTCCGTCATAGGCTTTTGTATTGTCATTGCAGTGAACATCATAATACTCCCGGAAAATCGCAAGCGTCTGCTCAAAAACTTCCGGCGCCGTTCCCTCCGGAACCGCCAGTTCGATCAGGCGCGCCACACCGTTTCCGACAAAACGGCGCACATCATCCAGCGTGCGCTCCGGCATATTCATCCTGCGCAGCGCATAGTTTGTCGCCTTTGTCAGATCCTCCAGTGTATACAAAAGTGTTCCATCCAGATCAAAAATGACTGTCTCGTATTTCTTCATTCTCTCACTCCTCTTCGCCTCACGCGTGCATTACGCACATTGTATGTCGTTTCGCATGTCTGCGCATCTCTTATTTTACGCTGACTTCTCCCGCCAGTACCCGCTTGTAATCTTCGTAATTCTTCGCAAGCAGTGCCGGGGTGTCCAGCCCGTAAGGACATTTGCTCTTACATTTGTTGCAGTGCAGGCAGCCCTCGATTTTTTTCATCTTCGCCTGCATCTCCGGTGTCAGCTGTGCTTCCGACGGCGCGCGGCGCAGCATCAGGGACATTCTCGCACAGTTGTTGATCTCAATTCCGGCAGGACATGGCATGCAGTAACCGCAGCCGCGGCAGAATTCGCCTGAGAGTTCTTTTCTGTCATGCTCGATCACCGCCGCGATCTCCTCCGTCATAACCGGCGGATGTTCAATGTAGGAAATGAACTCGTCCAGTTCCCGCTCTCTCTGCACGCCCCAGATCGGCAGCACATTCTCGTACTGTGCCTCAAATGCGTACGCCGCAGCCGAATTGTTGATCAATCCTCCCGAGAGCGCCTTCATTGCGATAAATCCCATTCCCGCCTGCTTACACTTCTCCACCAGCCCGATGTCCTTCTCTGTCGCCAGATAGCAGAACGGAAACTGGAGCGTCTCATAAAGTCCGGACTCGATCGCCTCGTTTGCCACGGCAAGCCGGTGGTTCGTGATACCGATGTGGCGGATTTTTCCCTGTGCCTTCGCTTCCAGCATCGCCTCGTAAAGTCCGGTTCCGTCGCCCGGCTTCGGGCAGAAGGACGGATTGTGGAACTGATAGATGTCAATATAATCCGTGCGCAGATTGTGCAGGGAAATGCCAAGCTGCTCCCAGAATTCGTCCGCGTTGGCAGCAGCCGTCTTCGTTGCAATATAGACTTTTTCCCGCATGCCCTCAAACGCTTCGCCAAGCTTCTCCTCGCTGTCCGTGTAGAACCGCGCGGTATCAAAAAAAGTGATGCCGGCATCATATGCCTTTCGCGCCAGCTTCACGGCGTCTTCCGTGCTGATCCGCTGGATCGGAAGTGCGCCAAACCCGTTCTTATTGACGGTAATCCCTGTTTTTCCAAGTGTCACTCTCTCCATTTTTTCTCCTCCACATTTTTCTTACACACATTGCCCGCTAAAAAGCTACATCTCTGTTGCTTTCCTGATACTACTTCAGATAAGGAAAGAATACTTCACTCTTTTCCTTTTTGTCAAACATGTTGTTGTACTGCAAAATATTATAGTTCCGGATCCAGTCCGCTTCCTCACCCGTCGCTTCCTCGATGTGCAAAAATCCACCGGCGGACTTGGAATAATAGCCTCTGGAATTGATTGCCGGAATGGTCTCCATCATATCCGCCAAAAACTGATTGTACGCTGGAAGTTCTATTCCTGCCCGCTCCAACGCCAGCGTCGAGAGATAATTGATGCTGGTGATCGGCAGTTCCACCTCCGTGCTCTCATAGTTCGTCCAGATGAAAAACGGTACCGTATACAGATCTTCCAGTTCATCCTCGGTCAGTCCCGAAAGTCCCTTGCCGTTTAAGTTCGGATAAAAGCTGGACGAAAGACTCGGCTGGTGATCGCCGAAAAATACGATCTCCACCGGATCATCCACATTTTGAAAATAGGAGATCAGATACTCCAACGCCGAATCGCTCTCGTGCACCAGAGAGAGATACTGATTGACATCCGGATAGTTTAAACCCAGCAGGCGTACCTTCTCATCAAAATTATCGTACTTTTCCGTATAACCGCCATGGTTCTGCATGGAAATGCTCATGATAAACAGATCCTCATTCGCCGCACGGCTCTCGTAGCGGTCAATGATTTTCTCATACAGTTCCCGGTCGGTAATATATTCCCTCAGAATCTTCGTCTGATCAAAATCGTCGATAAAATGTGTCTCATCAAACCCGAGATCCGGATATACTGCGTTGCGGCTCCATCCGGTCTCATAGTACGGATGCATTGCCACACAGGTATAACCGTCGTTCTTTAGGTTGGACACAATCGAGGTAGGCGTCTTGGAAATATACTGCTGGTATACCACAGAACCGCTCGGCAGAAATGCCATGGAGTTCCCGGTCATAAACTCCCACTCCGAATTCGGCGTCTTCGCCCCGAACACGGATGACAGCGCATATCCGTGAATGGCATTCTCCTTCAGGGAGTGGAAATAAGGCGCCACATCGATATTGGTGGAAAAATCTCCCACCACCGAAAGATCCGCATACGACTCGCTCATAACCACGATAATGGTCGGCTTTTCTCCCGGATCAGCCGCCACATCCGCATATGCCGAGGCAGCGTCTTTCTCTCCCTGCTTCTTCCCGTCGCTATCCCCGCCGGAATACTGCTCTTCCAGCGCTTTCACCGCCTCACTGGAATACCCGTCGGGCGCAGCGATAAAACAGTCTCTTATGCTCAGCACAAAATTCAGAATATATCCGTTGCGGTAGCTTCCTTTCTGCTCCCAGGTCTCTGTCACAATGTACTCCGTCTTATGACCGATATACACGCCGCTCAGCACGGCAAGCGAGATACAGATGATGGCCATCGGCACTCCCTTTTTAAAGGAGACATGAAGCTTGCGGATCAGCGCCACATAGAGCGTGGAAATCAGAATCACATAGCCCGCCCGGTCATCCATCACGAACTCATAATTGCCCGCGACCGAAAGTCCGGTCTGGATGGATTTCAGGTCGCTGAAAATAAATTCGTTCCCGCGGAACAGATATACAAAATAGTTGATTCCCGCCAGTGACACCAGAAAAATGTGGGAAATCATGCAGGTAAGCCCCGTATTATTGGTAAAAACCTGTACCGCCAGAAATACCACCAGACAGCACAAGATATTGAGCAGCATCTTCGGCTGTGTGATCTTGGCGCGAAGTTCTGCATCCAGCAGCAGATACTGCACATGATACGCCGTGAAAATACTGCTGGCGCCGATCATCAGTCCGGTCCAGACCCACGGGATCTTCTCTGACAGCTCCACCTCCAGGCTCTTAAATAGGAAGTAGCACGCTCCGAATACCGGCAGCGCCCACACCGAAAAGCCGATCTTCCAGAACAATACTGCGGCGAAGATCATCGCCACCGCAAGTCTGCCCAAATTACCCTTGTCAAAATATAATTTTATTTTCATATGTTCCCTTATTTACGCTTTCTTTACACATTTTTTGCATGCCAACGTTAATTTTATCATGACTTGTGCGTTTGTCAATTTCCCAAACCTTAAACTTTTCAAAAGAAGCGCGAAATGAGGCTCGCACACAGGGCGGAGAGAGTGCTGCAGGTTGCATAAATCAGAGAATATCACCGGTGTTCCAGATGAAAGCAGGAGCAAAACATTCGGATCACAAAATACGGAATTTCTAACTCTGCCGCTTTTTACATCTGTGATGATCCGTGTTTTTCCAAGTTTTGAGCACTCCGCGGGTGTGTCCGCAGGCCGACAGACAATTTAAGGACTTTTGTGTGTTCCTTACATCACCAATGAACAAAACATAACCGCGCGAAGCCGA
>CACZIN010000022.1:0-43752 GCA_902781225.1 uncultured Lachnospiraceae bacterium
AAACCGCGCGAACCGAAACTCGCCGGCATCTGCTATTGAAAATAAGGCAGATGCCGACTCAGACATCGGCTTCGCGCGGTTATGTTTTGTTCAGAGGTGGCCATAAGGGACACACACAAAAGTCCTAAAATTGTCTGCCGGCTTGCGGACACAGTCCGTAGAGTGCTCCAAACTTGGAAAGACATGGATCATCACGGATGCCAGCTGCGGCATGGTTAGAAATACCAGATTTTGCGGTCAGATTTGCCGCCGCATGTTTATCTGGAACTTTTAAGTATCTATTTCTAATAATATTACTTATCACCCAAAAGATGTCTATGCTTATTGCGGCAGTTCCATCCTATTATTTTTCCATATTTGCAAACTTTGTGTACTGCGGCAGCCATACCAGATTCACCGTTCCGATCGGACCGTTTCTCTGCTTGGCTATGATGATCTCTGAGATTCCCTTCATATCGGAATCATGGTTGTAATAATCATCGCGGTAGATGAACATTACCACATCGGCATCCTGCTCGATGGCTCCGGACTCACGCAGATCGGAGAGCATCGGGCGGTGATCCGGCCGCTGCTCCACGGCTCGCGAGAGCTGGGAAAGTGCAATCACCGGCACGGAAAGCTCTCTTGCGAGCGCCTTGAGCGATCGGGAAATATCCGAAATCTCCTGCTGCCGGGAGTCGGTCGACTTCCCGGAACCGGACATGAGTTGCAGGTAGTCGATGATGACCAGCTTCAGATCATGCTCTAATTTATATTTTCTGCACTTGCTTCGCATCTCGGAAATTGAGATACCTGGCGTATCGTCGATGATCAGCTCGGAATTACCGATGGTTCCGGCTCCCTCGATCAGCTTCTCCCAGTCTGCATCCGAGAGATTACCGGTACGGAGCGCCTGCGCATCCACTCTGGACTCCAGAGAGAACAGACGGTTGACAAGCTGCTCCTTGGACATCTCGAGCGAAAAGATGGCGGTACACATATTTTCGTGAAATGCCACATACTGTGCAATGTTTAGTACAAACGCCGTCTTACCCATAGACGGACGCGCCGCAATCAGAATCAGATCGGACGGCTGCAAACCGGCGGTACGATAATCCAGATCAATAAATCCGGTCGGTATTCCGGTAACCGTTCCCGAAGTCTTTGCCGCGTTCTCGATCTTCTCGAGGGCATTCATGACAACCTGCCGGATCGGCACGTAGTCGCCGCCTCCGCCGCGGGTGGAGAGAAGGTCGAATACCTTCTTCTCGGTGATATCCATGACCGTCTCGACACTTTCCTTGCCGACATAACACTCATTCTCGATCTCTTCATTCAGCTTGATGAGCTTTCTGCGCATTGAGTTGTCCTTGACGATCTGCGCATAATACTTCACATTCGCCGAAGTCGGTACTGCCGTCACCAGATCCCGCACAAACTCCAGACTCGCAATCTCCGGCGGAACATCTTTTTCCTTGAGCTTGTTCTGCAATGTCACCAGATCCACCGGGAGTCCCTTGTTGTACAGTTCAATCATCGTATCAAACAAAATCCCGTACTGCGCGTGGTAGAAGTCCTCGCTGATGAGCATCTCCATCGCTGTCACGATGGCATCCTTATCCATAATCATGGAACCGATCACGGACTGCTCCGCCTCAAGACTGTTGGGCATAATCCGCTTTACCAGTGCCTCTTCCATGAAATAAACCTCCTGCTACTCTTCTACAACATGAACGGTAAATGTTCCCGTTACCTTCGGATGAAGCTTGATGGCAACTTCTGTCATGCCGAAGCTTCTGATCGGCTCCGGAAGCTGCATCTTTTTCTTGTCGAGCTCCATGCCGAGCTGCTCCTTTGCCGCTGCCGCGATCTCTTTCGTGGAAACAGATCCAAAGGTACGTCCGCCCTCGCCGGCTTTCATCTTGACCGTAACTTTCTTATCCTTTAATTCCTCCGCAAGCGCAAGCGCCGCCTCGTAATTCTCCTGTGCAACCTTGTCTGCATGCTGGTTCTGCAATTTCAGATCATTGAGGTTCTTCGGTGTCGCCTCAAGTCCCAGCTTTTTCGGGAAAATCGCATTTCTTGCATAACCGTCACTGACGTTCACCACGTCGCCTTTTTTTCCTAATGCCTTTACATCCTGTAATAAAATTACTTTCATATGGTCCTCATTTCCGCGCATTCTGCTGCGCTTATCTCGTATTTACCCAATCGTATTATTCCTTGATGTCGCCTTCTTTTAACATCTCGTCGATCGTATCCTGAATGATGTGCTTTGCCTGCAGCACCGAGCAGTCCGTCAGCTGCGCGCCCGCCACATTCAGATGACCGCCGCCGCCGAGCCGCTCCATGATGAGCTGCACATTGATCTCGTCAATCGACCGGGAGCTGACGTAAATCTTGCCCTGATATTCGGTCAGCACAAACGACGCCTTGATACCGACGATATTTAGCAGCTCGTTTGCCGCCTGTGCGCCCACGATCGTCGGGCTCTCCACATTATCCGCCGGGCACACGGAGATCGCAAATGCACCGCGGTAAACCTCCGCGTGGCGTACCGCCTCCGCTCTTGCCTTGTAGGCCGCCATGTCGTTGCGCAGCATCTTGCGCACGCGCGTGACTTCCGCTCCGGCTCTTCTCAGATATGCCGCCGCCTCAAAGGTGCGCACACCCGTCTTGGTCATAAAGTTGTTCGTGTCGATCAGAATACCGGCGTAGATGCAGTCTGCCTCATGCGGCTCCAGCTTGATGTTCTCGGAAAAATACTGCAGCACCTCCGCGATCATCTCGCAGGCACTCGACGCATACGGCTCTACATAGGAGAGCACCGGATTCTCGATGACCTCGCTGCTCTGTCTGTGGTGGTCGAACACGCACACCGTATCCGTGCGCTTTAACAATTCCGGGCACTCCGTATAACTCGGCCGGTTCACATCCACGACCATCACGAGCGTATTGCGGTTCGTCAGAAGAATCGCTTCCTCACTCTTGATAAAGAGGTCCGCCGGATAGCCTTTTTCCTCGGAAAATCCTTCCACAAGCGGACGCAGGGAAGATGTCACCTCATTTAAAACGATCTGTGCCTTCTTGCCGAGCACTCTGGCCGCGCAGTACACGCCGATCGCAGCACCGAGGGAATCCACATCGCTGATGCTGTGTCCCATGATAATCACATGCTCGCGGCTCTCAATAACCTCCCGCAGCGCATGTGCCTTGACTCTCGCCTTCACGCGGTTGTTGCGCTCCACCTGCTTGTTGGTCTTGCCGCCATAATAGGTCACATCCTCGTTGTCGCGGACAACCACCTGATCGCCGCCGCGTCCGAGTGCCAGATCAATCGCCATTCTGGCGTACTCGTAATTCTTGGTGTAGGAATCGCCGCCGACACCGATACCGATACTGAGCGTCACCGCCATCTCATTGCCGACTTTTACCGTCTTGACATCCTCAATGATGCTGAAACGATCCTCCCGGAGCTTTCCGAGATATTGATTCTTAAAGACAACAAAATACTTATCATTCTCGATCTTTCTGACGAGTGCATCAATCTCTGTAAAGTATTTGTTCACCTTCCGGTCGATTAACGCTACGAGCAGCGACCGCTTGACGTCCTCGATACTGTCGAGCGCCTCGTCATAGTTGTCGATGTATACAAGCCCCGCCACCAGACGCTGTTCCTCGTTCTCGCGGATGTAGCGGTTCAACTCTGTCTCATCAAACAGGTACATCGCCGTCAGATATTCATTGCTCTCATCGAGCGATACGATCGTGCTGTCGTGTGTCATGGCGTCAAAATAAATCCGCTTTAACGCCACACGGTAATACCGGTCATTGTATGTCAGATTGATCGACTCCACCGGCTCGCTCCGCTGCAACAGCTCCTTGGTCAGCGTCGGGAATACCGTCATGACCGACTTATGATACTTCTTGTCTTTTCCTGTGACCTCCGTAAACTGCTCATTCACCCACAAAAACTTTGCATTATAATCAACCAGTGCATATGGGATTTCAAACTCATTTAAGAGCTGTTTCTGCACGAGACCGTACTGCGTCGCAAAATTGATCAACTCATCGATCAGAAGCGGCTTATTGCGCAGATAAGCGATCAGCATGATCACAAAATAGAGCAGTACAAATCCAGAAAAAAGCACTCCCGAAGAAGTGTCTTCCATATACACAAACACATTGATGATAATCAGAAGCATTGTAAGCAGCAGCGGCAGATACAAATATGTACGAAGCTTTCCTTTAATCTTTACGTTACTTTTTCTCACAAGCAAGCCTCCATCATTCTATACAAAAACACTATCATACCGTGCATTATACCATTTTGACCGCCCAATATAAAGCCTTTTTTGCCCGAAAAAAGACTGCCCACAACAAGTTGGACAGTCCAAAATTTCAGCCGCTATATCTAGTTGGTTTGCGCTTTATCTAGTTGCCTTGCGCTTCGCTTCCGCCATCTTCCGCCGGCGCGAGCGTCATGTAATTCCCCTTATCCATATCGTCGATAAAGTTGTTGGAAATGATCTGGGTACCGTCCTGCGGCTCCACCTCATCCACAACCTCACTCAGATCTGTCTGGTATCCTCCGTCCGGATTGTAGTGGCAGATACGGTATCCATCTTCCGCTCCACGACCGTATTCCCGGTAAATAATATCATGCCAGCCGTTCGTCATGCGCTCGCTTACCGTCACCGGCGTGTGGATTCCCTCAAACGACTCGATCACCTGGAACGTTCCGTCCGCCTGTTCCGATAAGATCAGCGCCGGATCGCCGAACGATACCTTCGTATAATCGCCGACCACGACAACAAAAATCTCATCCGTCCCATCCTCATTCAGATCGATATGATTATAGTAATACCGGGTCTTGCTCTGCTCCTCGTCCGGGATCTGATAATAAGAGATCAGAAACTCCGCCAGCGCCGGATCCGGCGTCTCCTCCGCGTACTGCGAGACCACTGTCGCCACATCCTCCGCATCCTCCGCCGCAAGGAAATGCTCTTCCAGCACCTGCTCAAGCGTCTGCTCCGTCTGTTCCACCTGCTCGGTCTGCTCCGCCTGCTGTGCCTCTGCGCCATTCCCGCCGCATCCTGCCAGCATCAGAACCATTGTCAGCATGACTGTCGTTTTGTACCAGTGTCCTCTCATTCGCGTTCCCACTCCTCTGCACCTCTTGCTCTTACACATACCCATAATATTATATGATTCTTGTCTCATTTCCAAGCCCATTTTTCTATTCTTAAGGAAAGTTTTAGAATCAGCGGCATTATAAAAACGCAATCACATAAAAAAGCCCAACAATCGGAAAGATTGTCGGGCTTTTTACTTATCAGCTTATTTGCAGCGATTAAACGAAGTTTATTCGCAGCGATTAAGTGGATCTTATTCGCATACGTACGGCATCAATGCAACGTGACGTGCTCTCTTGATCGCTACAGTGAGCGCTCTCTGATGCTTTGCACAGTTGCCTGTGATACGGCGAGGAAGGATCTTTCCTCTCTCAGAGATGTATCTCTTTAACTTGTTGGTATCCTTGTAATCGATCACATTGTCCTTACCACAGAATACACAAACTTTTTTTCTTCTATGCATCGGGCGTCTCTTCATTGGAGCGCCTTCTTTGTCTGCTGCCTTATTGAAAGCCATGATAATTACCTCCTGTTATTATCGTCCATTAGTTAAATGGTAACTCTTCATCAATTCCGTCCGGAATATTCATGAAGCCATCACCTGCTGCACTGCTCGGTGACGGTCTGTCGGAAGGGGTAAAACCGGAATTATCTCCGCCGCCGGAAGAATTCTTGCTCTCTGCAAACTCTACATTCTCAGCAACAACGTCCGTCGTGTATACACGCTGTCCGTCCTTGTTGGTGTAGCTTCCGGTCTGAATACGTCCCTCCAGAACGAATTTAGTTCCCTTACGTCCGAATCTCTCCAGAAACTCTGCAGTTCTGCCAAATGCAACGCAGTTGATGAAATCTGCAGTCTGCTCGTCCCCGTCACGACGGAAGCGGCGGTCTACCGCAAGCGAAAATCTTGCGATGGCGGTGGAGTTCTCACCCTGTGAGTAACGCACCTCTGCATCTCTGGTCAGTCTTCCCATAAGAATCACTTTGTTCATATACGATTCCTCTCTTCCCTCAAACAAACGTTATCAGTTCAAAGAATCTCTTATTTCTCGTCTTTTCTCACAACTAAGAAACGAAGTACGTTGTCCATGATACGAACGTCCTGCTCAACTTCTGCCGGAGCAGTCGGCTCTGCATCGAACTGAATGAAGTAGTAATAAGCTTCGCTCATCTTCTGAACTTCGTAAGCTAACTTCTTCTTACCCCAGTCCTCTACTTCTGTTACAGTACCGCCGGCACGAGTGATGTACTCTTTTGCCTTCTCTACTGTAGCTGTTCTCGCATCGTCTTCGATCTTTGCACTGACAACGAGTGCTAACTCATACTTATTCATGCGAATTTCCTCCTTTTGGTCTCTGGCCCATGTTTTCATTACATGAGCAAGGAATAATTATTATATCACGAGCATCTACTATAACACGTTTTCTCCGGAATTACAAGTGCTTTCTTGAAAAAAGCGCAAAAAACTGCGCAGCGTGCCTATTCTGTCTCCCCCGCCTTGCGCAGTCCTCTGGTATTTTTCTCCACAAGCTTTCTTGCAATCATGATCTGATGTCCGCAGCCCGCACATTTCAGGCGGAAATCCGCGCCGACGCGCAGAATCTCCCACTCACTGCTGCCGCACGGATGCTGCTTTTTCAGCTTTACGATGTCTCCCACTTCATAATGGTACTGGTTCATGGTCTTCCTCACTTTCCTGATGTAGTGATAGTGTAGCATGTTTCGCACCGCTGCGGTAGAAAAAATTTCATTTGCTCCGCGTCCGTCTACACCTCAATCTGCCCGAATACGTCGCCGAGTCCCGCCTGAATCAGCAGATCTGCTCTCGCGTCCATCGGCGT
The DNA here is from genome assembly GCA_902781225.1 of uncultured Lachnospiraceae bacterium. Classification (GTDB taxonomy): domain Bacteria; phylum Bacillota; class Clostridia; order Lachnospirales; family Lachnospiraceae; genus Roseburia. The sequence goes on from CACZIN010000022.1 coordinate 6,956, forward strand.
CGTCGATTTGTTGATTAACACCAGTTTGTTTCCCCGGTAATAATCAATCAGACCGGCCGCCGGATATACCGCAAGCGATGTGCCTCCGATAATCAGCATATCCGCGTGGCTGATGTAAAATACGGCATCCTCCAGCGTCTGCTGATCCAGTCCTTCCTCATAGAGTACCACATCCGGCTTGATCGTACCGCCGCAGGCATCGCACAGAGGTACTTTTCCCGGATAATCCCTCACATACTCCGCATCAAATCCCTTGCCGCACTTTCTGCAATAATTCCGGTGCACGCTGCCGTGCAGTTCAAGCACGCGCTTGCTTCCCGCCAGCTGGTGCAGACCGTCAATATTCTGCGTCACGACGGCTTTTACTTTTCCAGCCGCCTCAAGCTCCGCCAGCTTTTTATGCGTGATGTTCGGCTCTGCGGTAAGGCAGAGCATTTTATCCCGGTAAAAACGGTAAAACTCCTCCGGGTATTTTATATAGAAGGAATGGCTTAAAATCGTCTCCGGCGGATAGTCATATTTCTGGTTATAAAGACCATCCACACTGCGGAAATCAGGAATTCCGCTCTCCGTAGATACACCGGCTCCCCCGAAGAACACAATATTGTCCGACTCCTTCACCATCTGCAAAAATTGTTCGATATTCGTCATTGACTGGCGCCTCCCATTCCACTGCGATTTTCTCTATCATACACCAATCGCGCGCCAAAATCTATCGGTATTCCATCCCGGCAGAGTCCGAAACCGTTCTCTAAAACGCAAACATCAGATACAGCAGAACCCAGGTCTTTCTGATATAAAACAAAAAAACAGCAGTCATACGACTGCTGCCTACAGAGTTGCGGGAATAGGATTTGAACCTATGACCTTCGGGTTATGAGCCCGACGAGCTTCCAGACTGCTCCATCCCGCGCTATGTGCAACTTCCATTGCTTCCTGTATTACAATGTCCATTGCTTGTTAACATAATGTATTATAACTCTTTCGTACCCACTTGTCAAATCCGCTTGCGCACCCTGCTTTTTCCTGCCTTACTCTATCATTATATGCAGGCCTGACATCCTGTAGAACCGGGTTTTTCATTTTTCTGTTTTCACAGACATTTTTATGAAAAATCCTTCCCGGGCGCAGCCACAGCCGACGGCTGCTCACATGTATCCCGCCAGGATAATGCTTGCGACTGTCCCCGCAGTGGTTGCGATCAGCGCGCCCACCAGCGTGTAACGGCTTTTTTTGATCCCCGCTGCCATAAAATAGACCGACATTGTATAAAAGATCGTCTCCGTGCTGCTCATCATGATGGACGCCATCTTCCCCAGCATGGAATCCGCGCCGTACTCTTTGTAAATATCTAAAAGAAGACCAGTCGCCGCAGAGGACGAAAACATTTTGACCACCGTGACCGGTATCAGCTCCGGCGGAAAACCCAGCCAGCCGATCCCCCGTCCCAGCAGCCCGGAAAAACTCTCCAGAAAACCGGAAGCCCGCAGGATCCCGACCGCCACCATAAGCCCGATCAGTGTGGGCATGATTCCGATGACCGTCTGAAAGCCGTCCTTTGCCCCGTCTATGAACTCCTCATAGATATTCTGTCTGTTCAGAATTCCATAACCGACAATACCGAAAATGAGAAGCGGTATCATTATGTCCGATAGAAAAATCATTACACTCATGATACGTCCAGAATCTTCCGTTATTCTACTATATGAAATCCGGACAGCAAATATTCACGGACTTCCGGGCTACGGCATGTCGCGCTGCTCTTCCTCCTCGTGATTCGTCAGCTTCTCGTACTGATCCTGTGACATCGGTCTGCCAAAATAGTAGCCCTGAATATAGTCACATCCGAGATCGTTTAAGAAATCGACCTGATGCTTTTCCTCCACACCTTCCGCAATGACCATCATATCCAGCGAATCCGCCATCCGGATGACCGCCTCGATGATCTTTGCACCCTTTTCCGCGGTATTTCCCTTGGAAAAGAACTTCATATCGATCTTTAACACGTCGAGATCCACATCCTTTAAAATATTCAAGGAGGAATAGCCGCTCCCGAAATCATCCATCAGAATCGTAAACCCGGCGTCATGCAGATAATTCACCGCTCTCTGGATCAGTTCCGCATCCTCGGAAAAAACACTCTCCGTCAGTTCCAGATTCAGATAATGCGGCGGAATATGGTAGCGGTGAATGAGGTCAATCAGTGAATCCATAAAATCCGGGTTGTAGAGGTTGACCCTGGATACGTTGACCGAAATCGGCGCCGGATTCCTTCCCTGGGAAAGCTCGCTGTCTATGAACTGGCAGACTTTCTCCCACACATAATAGTCCAGCTTCGTGATAAAGCCGTTGCGTTCAAAGATCGGTATAAATTCGTTCGGAAGCACGATCTCGCCGTTCGGCTTCTTCCAGCGCACCAGTGCCTCCGCTCCGTACGGAGCCATCTTTTTCAACTGATACTTCGGCTGGAAATAGACGATAAACTGCTGCTCTGCCAGCGCGGCATCCATCTCGTCAATGATATGCTGCTCGCGGAGCATTTTCTGTCCGATCTCCTCCGTATATAAAACGTCGTGAACCATGTACTGACCCTTGCACTGTGCCGCCGCAATCTCCGCGTTGTCGTGCATCGCCGCCACTTCCATATCTGGATCGTCCACCAGATAAATGCCCGCGCAGGTCTCCAGATAATAATGTACGGTGTGTTTCCGGATCTCTGCCCGGATTCCTTCCAGTATGTGGTAGATCGCCGCACCGTCTTCGTAGGGGACACACATTCCGAACACATCGCCGCCGAGGCGTCCGTATGTGCCTCTGCCGTAGGCTGTCATGACCTTGCGGATGGCTCCCGCCACAAAATGGATCAGGCGGTCTCCCTCTTTGGATCCGTAGAGAGTATTGATAATCCGGAAACGGTCAATGTCAAAATGGATAAAGGCAAAATTCTCTCCCGCGCGCTGATCCAAAAGCTCGCGCGTCGCCTGGTAGAACTTCTGCTGTCCGTAAATGCCGGTAAGGAAATCATATTCCAGAAACCGCACCTTGCTTTTCTCGATGGCATTGCCTGCGCGCAGTCTCATGATCCCGGGACTGGAATTCTTCAGAACAAAATCCCATGCACCGAGCTCCAGACTCTTCTGCTCTCTCTCCGGGTCATCTTCTGTCGTGCACACCACAACCGGAAGATAGCTGTACTCCTTCCGCTTCCGATACATCTCCAAAAATTCATAACCGTCCATCACCGGCATCATCAGATCCAGCATAATCAGTGAAATCTGTGCTCTTTTTCTGGAAAGAATCTCCAACGCCTGCTTCCCATTACATGCCTCGAGGATGTCGTAATCCGATCTCAAAACATCCGCCACTGCCATCCGGTCCTGCTGACAGTCATCTACGATCAGTACATATTTTTTTCTACCCATATAATCCCCCGTACCTTGAAACACGATCTGCGTTTCTCCTATGTACTATTATAGATTTTTCGTTTCCTTTCAGCAACGTTTTTTTAACTTACAAAAGATAATTGCCGCCGCGGTACTACATATAGTCGCAATAAGCCCCGGACCCACTACTGCTGCGGGATTGACACTCCCGTACTGACTCCGGTACGCGATGATATTGACCGGAATCAGCTGCAGGGACGAGATGTTGACGATCAGAAACGTACACATCTCATCCGTGGCAATATCCGGTCCGCGTTTCCACGAGGTTCCTTTTTGTCCGCAGAGTTCCAGGTTACGCTTCTGCAATGCTTCCATCGCTTTTAACCCCGCCGGCGTTGCCGCCCAGCCAAGTCCGAAGACATTCGCAATCATATTCATCGCAATGTATTCGTTCGCGGGGTGTTCCTGCGGGAGATCCGGAAACAGGAAATGCAGCACCGGGCGCATTCTCCGTGAAAGTCCCTCAATGATCCCCGCCTTTTCCGCAATCCGCATCAGTCCCACCCAGAAAGACATGACTCCCATCATGGTAATACAAAGCGTAACGGCCTCTTTTGCCGAATCGAGTGCCGCCGTCGTGATCTGCGGCAGGGTTCCGTGGAATGCCCCGTAGATGATGCCGGTCAGAATCATAAATGCCCAGAGATAATTCATATCCCCACCCGTTTTTATCGTTTCTCCATATATATGCATCCCGGAATAAATCTTGACTGCATCCCTTTGATGCGCAAAAGCAGCGCAGAACTTTTGAATAATTGCACATTTTCCCACATAGAATATGTTAATTTTCCGGCACAGGAGATTTCTTCGCTGCCGCGTTTCCCGAGGTGTTTGTTTGCATTCTTCGTTTATCCACACATTTTCCCGTCAATTCGTCCTTTTTCCACTGATGACGTCCGTTTTTCTGCTCAACGGGTGCTCCCGCTTCTCCATGCAGGCGGATTCCGTCACCGGTTCCACGTCCTCCTTCGATACGTTTCTTGACGATTTTTTCCGGGCGGAGGTCTCCTCCAACACGGTCAATCTTCATTTTTCACTGTCCCATCCAGAAAACTACGGCATTACAGAAACTCCGATCACGCTCGGCAGTCTCTCGGAGGAAGCACTTACCGTATCCCGGGCATCTCTGGAGAACACACTTGCGGCTCTGGAAAAGTATGACCGCGATGCTCTTCCACCCTCCGGGCAGCTCACCTATGACGTCCTACAGGATTATCTTAAGACGGAGCTCTCCGCCTCCCATCTGACTCTCTACGACGAGCCGCTGCGCCCCACGACCGGCATTCAGTCGCAGCTTCCCGTCCTGTATGAGGAATACCGTTTCCGGCAGCCAGCCGACGTGGACGACTATCTCGCGCTCCTCGCCTTAACCGGCGATTATTTCGACCAGATCATCCGCTTCGAGCAGCAGAAGGCACAGGCCGGTCTTTTTATGTCCGACTATGCCTGCAACACACTGATTTCACAGTGCAACGCCTTCACGGCAGACCAGGAGCAGCACTATCTCATCCAGACCTTTGATCACAAAATTGATGCCATGTCAGAATTGACGGATGAACAAAAGACGCTCTGCAAGGAAAAGAATGCCGCTCTGGTGCGGGAACATGTGCTTCCCGCCTACACCCATCTCGCCGCAGCGCTCACAGAGCTTCTCGGCAGTGGCAAAAACGATATGGGACTCTGTTACTTCGCAGACGGAAAAGATTACTACCGCTACCTAGTCTACCACAACACCGGGAGCGCTTCCGATCTTCCGGCACTGCAGGACCGGATCCTGGAAAAACGGCAAAGCGACCTGCGGCAGGCGGCAGCACTCCTCTCCGAAAACCCGCAGTTAAAAGCATCCGAAACGGCCGTCCGGCTTCCGGCCGCCGATCCCATTGCAACACTAAACGGGCTGCAGGAGGCGATGCGCGCAAATTTTCCCGAGCCTCCCGAAACCACCTTCACCGTAAGTTTTATTGACGAGTGCATGGAAGACTATATGGCGCCCGCATTTTACATCACCTCGCCCATCGATGATTACGCGCAGAACTCCATATATATCAATGCCTCCTCCGACGCCTCCTCCATGCGGTATTTCACAACACTGGCGCACGAGGGCTTCCCCGGTCACCTTTATCAGACGGTGATGTCCTATGAAGCCGGACTGCATCCCGTGCGGTTTCTGCTGAATTATCCGGGCTATGTCGAGGGCTGGGCGACCTACGTGGAGATGATCTCGTACCATTATGCCGGGCTGGATGATGACCTCGCCTCGCTGCTCTCCCTGAATCAGTCCGCCCTCCTAAGTCTCTATGCCTCAACGGATCTGGGAATCCACTACGACGGCTGGAGCTTTTCCGACACAACCGCTTTCTGGAAAGACTTCGGCATCACGGATCAGACCGCACTGCGCGAAATCTATGAGCTGATCGTGGAAGAACCCGCCCATTATCTGAAATACTATGTGGGATATATGGAATTTGTGGATTTAAAAGAAAAGGCACAGGAAACCTACGGAAGCGCCTACAGCGATATCGCTTTTCATAAGGCTCTGCTCTCCATCGGTCCTGCACCTTTTTCGATCATTGAAACGTATCTGGATAATTATTATCTGCCGGATGCGGCTCCCCAATAGCCCCGGCGTAACTTATTTCGCGCGGAATACTGTACGGAAAATCAGGCGCACCAGCGGTCCTGCAAAAAAGATCTGCCAGCAGAGCGCCATCGGGAAATTAAGAACGGTCGTCTGGAACCACAGCGCAATAATTTCTTTGCCCGGGTTCTGGAAGAGAATGGTCGCCACAAGACTCATCATCGGGCACATAAGGCAGACAATCATGCTGGAAATCGCGAGCAGAATAAAAATCGGCTTATCATCCGGTGAGACAAGGCGGAAGGCAAGCATCTTTGCGAGGCGTTCCACAACGAACATTTCCAGCACAAAAGCAACCGGCCACATGATAATTACCTCGTGGAACGCGAGCATGAAAACCTCGTTCGTCATTCCGCCTCGGTTGATCGCGATGTTGTAGCAGATCATGGCGTAGACCATGGCGAACGCCATGAGAAGTGTGAAGATGACATTTTGAAATTTGGTTTTTGGCATAAGTAACTCTCCTTTTCTCTGCAAAATACATACGTGTTGTTCGTTCATCAGGCGAGCTTATGCGTCACATGTATCGTTTCCAATTAAACCAAAATGTTTTTGCGAATTGTAATATGATATTGGTAAAAAACGCCGCAACACGGTCATCCCCGTTTGCAGCGTTTTCTAATATAACACAGTATTTTCATTTATGTAAGTATTTTTTTAAGACAACAGCGCCTGGTAGACATCGCGCTTGCTGATGCCGCGGTCCTTTGCCACCAGCTTCATCGCTTCCTTCCGGCCGATCCCCTGCTTCTCATAGACTTCCATATGCTCCTCAAGCGACAGGTTCTCCCAGTTCTTCTGCTCTTCCTGCTTCAATTCCTCAAATGTCTTTCCGGCGATTACCAGGACATACTCTCCGCGGGGTTCATTGTCTTTATAATATTTAAGTATCTCCGAGAATGTCGTTAATGTCTTTTCCTCGTACCGCTTTGTCAGTTCCCTGCACACGGTTAATTTGCGGTCTCCGAGCGTCTCATACAGCTCTTCCAGCGTGCGGATCAGATGATGCGGCGCCTCGTAGATGATGATCGTGCGCGTCTCATTGACCAGCTGCGAGAGCACTGCTGCCCGCTCTTTTTTCTCCCTCGGCAGAAACGCCTCAAACGCAAAACGTCTGGTCGGCTGCCCCGACATCGTGAGTGCGGTGATACATGCCGCCGGTCCCGGCAGAGACGTCACCTCAATCCCTTCCTCATAGCAGATGCGCACGAGGTCTTCCCCCGGATCCGAGATCCCCGGCGTCCCCGCATCCGTAATCAGTGCAATGTCGAGTCCTTCGCGCATCTTATCCACCAGCTGATACGCTTTTTCGATCTTATTGTACTCGTGATAGCTCGTCATCGGCGTCCGGATCTCAAAATGATTCAACAGCTTGATGGAATTTCTGGTATCCTCCGCCGCAATCAGATCGACTTCCTTTAAGGTTCTCACCACCCGGTAGGTGATGTCCTCCAGATTTCCGATCGGAGTGGCACACAAATATAACTTTCCCGCCATAACTTTTCCTTTCGTCGTGCATAAAGCGCGCACATCCTGTATACTTCCCGCGTGCAATCCCTGCCGGCTAACCGGCAGTCTTCTCCTCTGCCTTCCCTACTCCCGCAAGCTTCGGTGCAGCGAAATACAGCACGATTCCTCCGATCACCGCGCCGATGGAGATCAACTGCGACGTGGACAGCACACCCACACTGCCTCTGTAATCGTTGCGCAAAAACTCCACGGCGAATCTTCCGATTCCGTACAGCACAAGATAAGCCGCCGCAACGCGTCCGGTCTTCGGTCTCTTCGATGCAAACCATAACAGCAGCGCGCAGATGATAAAATCTCCCGCCGCTGAGATCAGCTGCGTCGGTATCAGCTTCACACCGTTCGGTGCGAACGAGGAGCTATGAAACGTGATTCCGTACCACGCATCCGTCTCCCTGCCGTAGCAGCAGCCCGCAAAAAAGCAGCCAAAGCGGCCGAAGCCTTGTGCAAACGAAACCGCCGGCATCACCAGATCAAAATACGGCATAAACGCCTGCTTTTTCGTGCGGCAGTAGATATAACTTGCCAGAATTCCTCCGATGATTCCTCCGTAGACCACATAGCCGTTCTTGAAATCCCAGAGAATAGACGGATCCTTCATGATCTCCGGAATCTCTACAATATAATATAAAATCCTGGTTCCGAGCATTCCGCCGATGATGGCGCAGAAGAAAATGCCCCAGATGATATCCTCATCATAGCCTCTTTTTTTGCCCCGGCGCAGCGTCATCAGCAATGCCGCCAGAAAACCCGCTGCAATCATCACTCCATACATATGAATGGTAATCGGTCCTATCGCAATATCATTAAACATATTCTTTTCCTTTCCGCCACAGCGTCCTGTCCGCTGCTTTCTGTGCTGTCACACCGGTCGTTCGTTAATATCCGTAGATATCATAGATTTCATCCGTGTATACACCCTGTTCCTTATAAACGATCAGCGGCTTTTCCACCGTCAGTCTCGATCTGCCGCCGCGGCTTCCCTCCAGCAGAACCATGTTCGGCTCCTTGTCCACGTACGGATAGACCAGCTGCATCCGCTTGGGTTCGATGCCGCAGGCAACCATCTTGCTCATAATCTCCGCAAGCCGGAACGGACGGTGTACCATGTAAAATCTCCCGCCCGGCACAAGCAGCTTCGCCGACTCCCGCAGAATATCGTCCAGGGTACACAGAACCTCATGGCGTGCAATCGCTTTTGCCTCCGAGCCGGAACTGATTCCATGCTGTCCGATCATATACGGCGGATTGGTGGTGACAATATCAAAAGAAGATGCCCCGAATATTCCCGAGGCATCTTTGATATCGCCTGTCACAACCCGGATCTTTTCTTCCAGGTGATTATATAATACGCTTCTTCTCGCCATATCCGCGCTCTCTTCCTGAATCTCCAGCGCGGTAAAATCTTCTGCCTCCGTCTTTGCCTCCATTAAGATCGGGATAATCCCGGTGCCCGTCCCCAGATCAAGCACACGCTCTCCCCGTCTGGCACGCGCGAATCCCGACAACAGCACGGCATCCATACCGAAACAGAATCTCGCCGGATCCTGAATAATATAGTAGCCGTTCCGGTGCAGTTCATCCAGACGCTCGTTTTCATGGACAAGATTATTTGGTGTCATCAATCTTGGATTTTCCTCCCTTATCCTCAAGCGCGGATAATTCCTTCAGCTCCTTTGCAGAAAGCTTTATATTTTCCTTTCTGCGGCGCGGACGGAACTTCAGCTCGTCCACCGGATATTCCCGGAGTTCTTTTTCATCGTCCACCTCTACCAGTACCTTCACCATCTGGCGGAGTACATTGACCGAAGACACTTCTCCTTTCAGTCCGTCCACCGTCGTCACGCGGTCGCCGATACCCGGAAGTCTGCTGTTGAGATACTCGTAGGTCTCTTCCTCATTCTTCAAGCAGCACATCAGTCTTCCGCACACACCCGAGATCTTGGTCGGATTCAAAGAAAGATTCTGCTCTTTTGCCATCTTGATGGAAACCGGCGCAAATTCCGAGAGATAGGTGTTGCAGCACAGCGCACGTCCGCAGATACCGATTCCGCCCATGATCTTTGTCTCATCGCGCACACCGATCTGGCGAAGCTCGATTCTGGTGCGGAATACCGCTGCGAGGTCTTTTACCAGCTCACGGAAATCGATTCTTCCGTCCGCCGTGAAGTAAAACAACAGCTTATTATTGTCAAACGTGTATTCCGCCTCGACAAGCTTCATATCGAGCTTGTGCTTGGCAATCTTCTCGAGACAGATGCGGAAGGCATCCTTCTCTTTTTCCCGGTTCTTCGCAACCGTCTTCTCGTCCGCCTCCGTCGCAATGCGGATGACCGGCTTCAACGGCTGGATGACTTCCTCCTCCGAAACCCCTTTCGGCTCCGTCATGACCGTTCCCATCTCGACACCGCGGGCGGTCTCCACGATTACGTGCATTCCCGCATGGATGTCCAGCTTGCCCGGTCCAAAATAATATATCTTGCCCGCATTCCGAAAGCGGACTCCTACTACTTTTACCATATTTCTAGTTCTCCTTTATTGTCAGCAACAGCAGTTCCATTGTAAGGTCAAAGTTGACGTTGGCATTCAGCCGGATCTGTGCTTTGCGCAGCGCCTCCAAGATCGTCTCGATGCCGCTGTAAGAACTCTTCTCTGCCTGCCGCTTGATGTCGTACACTTCATCCTTGAAGATCAGACCGTTCACGTCGCCGGTTGCCTTAAACAACAGCACGTCCCGATACCATACCATCATCAGATCAAAGTAATCATTGATCGAAAGCTTGTATGTAGCAATCTGTTTTACCGCCTCTGTCATCTCATACAAATCGATGTCCCGAAGCCTCTTGATCAGCTGGAGCACCGCGTCCTTTAACTCGTTGAACTCCTCCGAGGACGCAAGCTGAATGGCTTTTCCGACGTTACCCTGAGCGAATGCCACACATACGTCCGCCTGGTAGTCCGGAATCTGATACTTGCGCATCAGATAGCCGCGGATCTTCTCATCCGGCACTGCCTTGATGTTCAATGTGACACAGCGGGATAAGATCGTCGGCAGAAAAGCGGCAGCGTTTGTGGTAAGAAGAATCAGAATCGCGTAGGCAGGCGGCTCCTCAATCGTCTTAAGCAGCGCATTCTGTGCCTGCTCGTTCATCTTCTCGGCTTCATCGATAATATAGATCTTATATCTGCTGCTGTAAGGTTTGATTACTATATCGTTGTTGACCTGGGTACGGATATCATCGACCGAGATTGTATTCGGCTTCTCATGCCGCACATAGATGATGTCCGGCTGGTTCTTCGTCATCGCCTGCTTACAGGAATGACATTCCATACACGGCTCCACATCGGACGGCTGCGCGGCATTTTTCACCACATCCTCCAGCTTCTCACACTCGAGTGTCTGGGCAAACGCCTCCGCGAGCATCATTTTGCCGGACTTATCCGGTCCGTTTATGATGTATGCATGTGATACCTTATCCATTGTGACTGCATTCTGCAGATGCTCTATGATCTGCTCATGCCCTAAAATAGCTTTAAATCCTGCCATAGCTTCCCTCGTTTTATGTTAAGTCAGAATATCCAACAGAAGTCCCTGGATCTCCCCGATCTTGCTCAAGATCGTGATGTGATCCTTCTCATCCTTGACCAGTTCCTGTGCAAGTTCGTCCAGGTTGGCATCAATCAGCCGGATCAGTCCGTAGACTCTGTGGCGTCCCTTGCGGTCCAGGAAATTCTCTCTTGAAAACTTATGAGAGCGGTAGACCACTTCATTCATAAAATCACGGATCAGTCCGCGGTACTTTTTCATATCGCGGATGTCCATATGTTCCGCAATCCGGTTCCCCTGAAACGTAATGTCAGATAACAGACTGTCCACCTTCGCCTGAAGCTCTGCATCCGTGATCGCGCTCGCCAGCGTAAACTTGAACGTTCCGTCGCCGGTCTCCGTCGTCACCGTGTCCGGCACCTGCGTTACCATCTGTGCCTGATTCACCTTAATATCCAATCTGCCACCCTCTTTCCCTGATCCGTCAATCGTTCTGAGACAATATATAATCGCGGATATTTTCTTCCGTCTGCTTTAAATCATCATTTGCAAACCGCACCGTAATCTGTGCGTCCAAAAGCTTTTCTTCGGAAAAATCTGCCGCGTCCGCCAGAAATCTCCGGCACATCTCTTCATAGTGCGGTTCCCGCTGCTGCCGCTCTCTTCCGATCGCACGCTCCAGCCGGATTCCGTCCTCCACTTCAATATATATCGGAACAACACGTTCCTTTCCGAAGTAGTCCCGGAGCTTCCCGTATGCTTCCAACGTACCGATCAACAGATAATTCTGCCGCAGATCCTGTATCTGATGGTCATCCACCGTAAAATACTTCCATACTCCCTGCACCGTATCGTATGCCCGAAGTTCAATGACTTTGCCACGCTTTAGAAGATCGGCCAGTTCCTTCTCTCCGCAGAAATAATATTCCACGCCGTCCGTTTCTCCCCGGCGCATCGGCCGCGTCGTGTAGGGAATGATCTTCTTCAGCGAAAGCGCCCCGTCTTCCAGAAGCATCTTATATAATGTATCTTTTCCTGTTGAGCTCTTGCCCATCATGCAATAGATTTTTCCCATTCGCTGCACCTTCTAGTATAATATAGTCTTTAAAAATATACAATCTTTATCCGACCGGGGGCAAGATTTCCCTGCCCTTCCACGTTCAGCTTTCTCTCCCGGCACTCTCTGATGTGCCGGATAAACTCTTCCGTGATAACTTCTCCCGGCACGATGAGCGGGATTCCGGGCGGATACAGGTAGACGTAATCCGCCGCCATTTTCCCGACTGCCTCATCAAGCGGCACCTCCCGGTACGGCAGATCCAGCGCCTGGTAAATCTGCATCCGGCGCGGATTCTCACGGTACATGCGCGCCGTAAATCCGGCTTCCGCCCCATCCAGCCGCCGGTTCTCTTCATCGGTCTCATGGGGCGCCCCATCCAGCCGTCCGTTCTTCTCAGCGGTCTCATGGGTCGGCACATCCAGCCGTCCGTTCTTTTCAGCGGTCTCATGGGTCGGCGCATCCATACGCCGGTTCTCCTCAGCGGTTCCACGAAGCGCCTCCTTACGCCGGTTCTTTTCATCGATCTCATGGAGCGCCGTCACAAGCCGCCGCATGCCCTCGTCCGTATCCATGAGGCTTGTCATGCCGAGCACATAGTCCGCCGACACCATCTCCATCTGGAGATGATAGTGTCCGAGCAGTTCCTGATGCAGCGCCTCGCCGCCCATGGCGCCCGCATAGATAATCAGCTTGGAATCGTCCCAGTCATACGCTTCTTCTTTGCAGAGGTCTTCCCGCCGCATGACATGCAGCTGCGCAAGATCCGCCGTGTCACGGTAAAATGCATCCAGACATCTCCGGTATTCCGCAAAAAGTTCTGCCCCCTGCTCACGGATCAGGTCGATGCATGCATCCATTCCCGCCATAAACAGATACGACGGCGAACTCGTCTCATAGACGCCCAGATACCGTGCCACGCGCCCGGGATCAATCCGCGTGCCGTTACAATGCAAAAGCGCCGTCTGTGTAAACGACGGCAGCGTCTTGTGCAGACTCATAATCACGGCGTCCGCCCCAAGGCGCACCGCATTTTCCGGGAATCCGGCTCCGAATCCGAAGTGGGCCCCGTGCGCTTCATCGACAATCAGCGCCGCCCCGTGTGCATGACAGCATGCCGCAATCGCCGCGACGTCCGACACGATCCCCTCGTAGGTCGGGGATGTGAGGATCACAACCGCAATATCCGGATGCTTTGTCAGCGCCTCCTCCACCTGCGCCGCGGTAATCTGTCCCTGCAGATCTCCCCGCGTGATTGCCGGATAGAGAAACTCCGCCGCGAGTCCCTGCATGGAAATCGCGTGATAGACCGCTTTGTGGCAGTTCCTTGCCGCCAGTACCTTATCTCCCCGCCGTGCGGCAGCGCAGATGGCGGCAAGCAGTCCGCAGGTGCTCCCGTTTACCAGGTAATACGACCGGTCCGCACCGTAGAGCTTCGCCGCGCGCTCCTCGGCCTCCCTGATAAGCCCTTCGGCATGATGCAGGTTGTCAAATCCGTCAATCTCCGTAATATCGATGGTATACGGATTTGGAAACGGAAGTGCCCGGCGCTTGTGCCCCGGCATATGAAAAGGGTAGACATCCGATGTTCCGTATGAAATTAGTTGTTGATACAAATGCTCTCTCTCCATTGTTCCTGTCACTTTCCCCTGTCAATCCGTCTTGTTTTGCCCCGATGATCCGCGCAGCAGAATTTTTGTCACTTGAACATTCCACCGTTTTCCATTATGATATGGGATATATTTATTTAATAGAAATGGCGGAAATTTTTATGAACCACGCACTCATTATCCTGTGCGGCGGCGGAAGCACGCGCATGGGAACCGATAAAGCCCTGCTGCCTTTTGGCGAAGTAAGTCTGCTGGAATACCTTGTGAACAAGTACAAACCGCATTTTTCGCATATTTACTTATCCGTGAAAAAGCCGGGCGAATATACACACCTGTCACTCCCCGTCACAGAAATTGCCGATCTGTACATGAACGCCGGCCCGATGTCCGGCGTATTTTCCGGTCTCTCCATGATGGATGAAGACCAGGCGTTTATTCTGCCGATCGACACCCCTTTTCTGGAACCAGAAGTCGGACTGCAGCTGCTGGAGCATCTGGACGGTTTTGACATCGCCGCGGTATCCGGCACCGAAACGGATCAAAAAGTACCGGCGTCCGCCTACTCCAAAAGCTGCCTGCCATCCATCGGAAAGTGTCTGCTTTTGCACCAGTTCACTTTCGATACGCTGCGCGAGAAATGCAGCGTGTCCTATCTGAAGCGCGAAGAAGCGACCAAAGACTCCGATATTCCGGCAGATCTTCAGTTTTCCCATCTGGATACCAGGGACGACTACTATCAGGCGCTCCGGCACCTTCACTGCATTTAACTAATCTAAGAACCGCTGCAGATCCGGCATCCAGTCTCCGAAAAAAATCTCGTCCCGGCACAGGGTGCTCCACATCTGCGGAAGGAATTGTTCCAGAACCTGCATGACCTCTGTCCATGCGGGTTCTTTTCTTTTCCGGTGTCTTAAATATTTCTCCCAACGCTTTCTCATGTAGCTGTAATCGCGGTAGGAAAGAATCTCTTTCATCCGCGACTCCTCGGGAAGTAACTGCTGCTTTTTGCAATGTTCGCCGAGCAGTTCCTGAATATGCCTGCCGTCCACCGGCTCCGTCTTTAATATCCCGTAAACCTTATCGTAGACGCTCATATCCGGAAGCAGTTCCATATCCCGGATCAGATAAAAAAGATTCTCCGCGAGAATACTCTCCACCGGATATTCCAGATACGGAATCTGCTTTCCGCCTTCCATAAACGGCATAAAAGTCCGCTTGACCGGAACCAGGCCTTCCTCGGTCAGTTCCGTGACGCGGATATGGATCGGAACCGTCATCTCCTCGAACTCCCCGGCAATCTCCAGATCCACACGGTGATCTCCCGCGCTCGCTCTTCCTTTCCAGGAAATGTCCGGCACCTTTTCCACTTTTAGGATGTACGCGAGCATGACATATCCCATCTTAAGAGACAGTTCCTGCCCCGGAACGATCCCCTCCCGCTTCATCGCGCGGGGATCTGTCACATAGGCAAAATCCAGCGTCAACAGATTTTTCTTCCGGTACTGTTCCACCCCGAGCACACCGCTGTTTTTCAGCCACAGAAACAGGGAAAACGGCGAATCCTCGATCAGATACATCAGCTCTTCCAGTACATAGCCTGCCAGCAGATTGGAAAACGGAATACCGGTCTCTTCACTTTTTGCTTTCAGTGCAGCTTTTTCTATGATCGTATGTTTCATCTACAGCCATACTCCTATCATCGTCTGTACTTTCTTTACCACTCTGCGTTCCCTTGCGTATTTCATCAACTTTGCAACATCCTTCTTCGGATCGCGGATGTACGCTAAAAGCCCTTCTTTGAAAAGCTCGCGCTCCATCTTATCTTCATATTTCAGACACTCGCACATCAGGCGCTCCCGGTCAAAAATTTTCATCTTCGCGCCACCGTAGTCAATCTCCGTCACACCGAGTGTCAGTGTCTCCGGCTCCGCATACAGCGGCATCACCGGCGGAAAATCCAGCTTAAACCGCGACTTGGACGTGTTCTTGTCCACCGACAATTTGTATCCGTAGGGCTTGCGGTCCAGATAGCCGTACGCATACAGCGCAGTCTCCAGATTTAAGACGCAGTCCGGAAACAGCCGCGCAATCAGCTCCTCCTCCGAGAAATCACTCAGCCGCACCGCATAGTACCCGTTCTTGATCCGGATCAGATCTCCCTTTTCCACAAAATCCAGAATCCGCCGGTAATCGATTCCCAGTTCATTCAGCTGGCTCTTTTTCACCACACCGCCATTCTGATAGATGAACTCTTTGACACGATCCAGAATAAGTTCCCGCTTTTCGTTAATCACATAAGATTCTGACATATCGTTCCCCGTACCTTTCCTGTTGAGCCATCCCCTCCTGCAGCGCATTTTGGGGAAAGTTCTGTATAACTTCTCCGCTCTATGTATATGTTTGTGGTATTTATTGCTTATTTTTACTATAAAGGATCCCCTGCTGTTTGTCAATTTATCGTTTTTGTCGTTTTTCCGGCTGTTCACAGCCCCTGTTTTGTCCTATAATGTCATAAAAGACAATTTTTTTGTCGTTTGCAGAAAGGAGTTCTCTATGGAAGCAAAATCACCCTCCCTGCGCAAGAATCCGTCCCGGGAAACCTGCGAGGGAATCATCCGCCGGATCCTGATGACCGAGGTCTTAGAGAAAGGGAAAAATGAACATTTCCGCACGGCTGCCGATTTCATGAAATACTTCGAGTCTCTTTACCCGGCGTCCGACGCTCTGACCAAACAGGTGCAGCGCGCCATCCGTTCTCTGAATATGCCGAAGGATGAACTCGGCTATTTCATTCCGAACAAGACTGCCGAACAGTTAGCGCAGGAGCAGGAGCTTACCTATATTTTCAAAAAAGCAAATGCCGATGTCTGCCGGATGGATGATTACCAGCCTCTGTTTTTAAAAGCGGACGATGCAGTCTCCTCCTACCTGCTTTCCCGCATCACGGACTCCCCTCTGTTTCAGGGAAAATATCTGACCGCGCACACCGTACCCGGCGGCATTCTCTTCTATACAAAGAACCCGAATCAGCTTGAAATCCTGCTGAAAAGCTTAATTGTCAGATAATTTATCGTCAATTTTTTCATGTCCATAATGTAAAAAACGACAATATCCCGTATGGAATATTGTCGTTTTTTAGTTCTATGCACTATCTTCTACGTCTTCTGCGGTGTTTTGGCTTGATTTTTATCTGTCGGAACTGCTCTTTGCGGTTCCTGCGCACTTCCCGGTTGTGCCGGATAATATAATAGTTATCGTAGAACTTCTTTCCGGCGAAGATCAGCCCTGCTGCAAGCAGGATTCCGGCTACGATAAGCAGAATTGTGCGCGGTCTGATCCGCACCGTGGAGACCGTCTCCTCCTCGGTGTCTGTCTCCTGCTCTACCTCGCTCTGGTTGTCAAAAATATATCCGTCCACAACCGCACCGGTTGTCACTATGTCTGCTTTTCCGACCTGACGTCCCGCATAGGTGTAGGCAAGCGTTCCCACCACGTTCTCGCTGACGTCGTCATACGTGATCTCCGATGCCGCATCGTTAAAGTCGGTCGTCTTCGGAAGAACGATATTGGCATTCGCGTCGATGTCCACAAACGCCTTGTTGTTATTTAAGGCTCCAACTTCCACCGCCTCGGAATCCATGTATCTGGTCTCATTATCCGCAATATTGAACAACTGGAAATTATCAAATGCATAGTCGAAAAGGTTCCGGCTGTCGGTCCACTGATTCGGCGATTCCGTATGCATCACGACGCATACCAGACTCATGCCGTCCTTCTCGGCGTAGGTGACCAGCGTGCTGCGCGCGATATCCGTATATCCCGTCTTTCCTCCGGTACAATACTCATACCGGTACTTGAGCGTCTTGAACGGGTAGAGCATCTCATTGTGATTCTGCAGATCCGTCGGCTCATCATGCTTGTTCGTCGGCGGAATGGTGTAGCGTGCCGTCCCCGTAATAATCCGGAAGGTCTCGTTCTGGTATGCCGCTTTGGCAATCAGCGCCATATCGTGCGCCGTCGTGTAATGGTTCTCATCAAACAGACCGTGCGGATTGGCAAAATGCGTGTTGGTACATCCAAGCTCCGCCGCTTTTTCGTTCATCATGTCCACAAAATGCTCCACCGTACCGCCGACATGCTCCGCCACTGCGTAGGCACATTCATTTGCCGAATTCAGCATAACCGCGTACAGGCATTGCTCCATCGTCATCTGCTCCCCGTAATCGCGGTAGATTCCGGACCCCTCAGTATTGTTGATCGCATCATCAGAAAATGTGACGACCTCATTCAGATCGGAATTCTCCAGCGCGAGAAGCGTCGTCATGATTTTCGTGATACTTGCCGGATAATTCCGCTCATCGCTGTTTTTTTCGTACAGAACCGTCCCCGTCGACATCTCCATCAGTATCACGGACGGTGACTGTACTTCCGGTCCTTCCGGCCAGTAATCTGCCGCCTGCACCACCTGCGGCTTTATCTGTAAAAAGTATAGTAAACTTAAGGCGACACATGCCGCCTTTTTCCACACATTCGCTCTTCGCATTGCTTATAACTCCATTCTATCCAGAAATCCTGTCCATTTCTTCCATATATATCCGGAACATAACTAGTATCAGTATAATCGCAGAAAAAAATACATGCAACAATTTTTCTGGCAAAAGCTCTTTTTTTATCCACAGATTTATTGTAGAATATCTTGTATGTCCACAATTATAGGACTTCCCGACATTTATTAAGATTTTCTTATGAGAGGCAGGAACGATATGAGACTTAGAAATATACCGGGTGCAGACGCCGCCATCACAGAGAGCGTCTACTGCATCAAAAGCCCCGAGACGCACAAAGGCCATTGGCAGGAGATTTTTCCGTCACAGCAGCCGCTTCACATTGAGATCGGTATGGGAAAGGGCCGCTTCATGATGGATCTTGCCGCAGCGCATCCCGACATCAATTATCTGGGAATCGAGCGCTACTCCAGCGTCCTGCTGCGTGCCCTGCAGAAAATGGAAGAGAATCCGCTCCCGAACCTGTTTTTCATCTGCATGGACGCCGCCGATGTCGCTGAGGTATTCGATCACGGAGAGGTAGACCGGATCTACTTAAACTTTTCCGATCCGTGGCCGAAGGACAGACACGCCAAGCGCCGTCTTACCTCCCGTCAGTTCTTCGCGCGCTACGATGAGGTTCTCGCACCGGAGGGACGTCTGGAGTTCAAGACCGACAATCAGGATCTTTTTACCTTTTCCCTGGAGGAGATCCCGGAAGCCGGCTGGCATCTGGACGCCTCCACCAGAGATCTGCATCACGATCCGGTGCTCAATGAAGGCAATATCATGACGGAGTACGAGGAGAAGTTCTCCTCCCTCGGCAATCCGATCTGCAAGCTGATCGCTTCCAGATAAGAAGGCGCCCCGCCGCAGTGCGATCCCCTCGAAGCTTTTTTACTTTGTAGGGCGCATTTTCTTCCTATGAAGTAAAAACACCCGCAGTCCGATCTGTATGGATCCGCCTGCGGGTGTTTTTTTTGCATTCTGTTTTTTATTCTTTGATCCGGAACTGGTTGACATTGTCACTCAGATTTTCTGCAATGTCCACGAGGCTTTTCGTCTGCGCATTGCAGTCCGTGACGATGCCGCTTAACTCCGTCATGGAAGCCGAAGTCTCCTCGGTACTTGCCGCATTCTCCTGTGCAATCGCTGCCAGACTCTCCATGCTGCTCATAACATCATTCTTCGCCGTGTTGACCGTCTCAATCTCACGCCGGATATTGTCAATCGCAACCACCACATTGCCGACCTCCGTATTCAGTCCGTCGAATGCTTCTCTGGTGGTCGAAAGCTTCTCATTCTGTTCGTTGATCTCATCGAGCACACCGTTCATCGTCTCGACGCTCTTGTTGGAGTTCTTGATCAGTTCTTCCACAATATCACCGATCTTCTTCGCGGAGTCGCTGGACTGATCCGCAAGCTGACGGATCTCATCCGCCACCACCGCAAATCCTTTTCCATGCTCTCCTGCACGCGCAGCCTCGATGCTCGCATTCAAGGACAACAGATTGGTCTGGCTTGCAATATCCGTAATCATCTGGATCGCACTGCCGATCTCCATGACAGACTGGTTCGTCCTGTCTGTCTGGCGGTTGACCTCATCCACCGATTCTCTGGTGCGGTCGCTGATCTCCACCAGGTCTCTGATCGTGCCGTCGAGCTTATGATTCTGCTCTTTCATCTCCTCCGTGCTGCCCATGAGGTTTTCCACGTTCTTTGTCGTCTCGGCGATGGCTTCGTTCATGTCGCTGATCTGCTCATTGACCTTCTGCATCTCGCCCGCCTGATTCGTCGCTCCGTTCGCGATGTCCTCCATCGCGGTATTTACATTATGAATGGATTCATTGATCGTCGTAAAGCTGTTCTGGAACTTGGCGCTGAAATCATCCAGCGACTTTGCGGATGTCCGGATGTTTTTTACAATCATGACCAGTCCGCCAATGAGTGAATGCAGCGCACGCGCAATATTTCCGATCTCGTCCGAACGGCTCGTCATGCGGTCGCTGATCTTGCTGTCCAGATTTCCCTCCGCAACATCATCCAGATGATCGATCATCGACATCATTGCCTTCACAATCTTCATCATCACAATTGCCAGAAAGATACATGCAAAGATTGCAAGCACTACCATAAATATTATATTTTTTTTCAATCGGTCATTGTAGATTTCGTGAACGGAAGCAGACGTCATACCGGTAAACACCAGACCTGCCATGGAACCGTCACTGTTGTACAATCCCTCATAATATCCGTAATATTTCTGACCGTCAATCACAATATCGGACACAAAATAACTACCCTTTTCTTTCACAGCCTGATACACATCTGCTGCTATCTCCGTCCCGGTCTCGCGGCTGCCGTCCTGACTCACAAGGCTGGTCGCCATCCGGGTCGTATTCCAGCTGAGTGTAACATCCAGTCCGGTATTTTCCTTAAAAGCATCCAGCACATCCTGATGTTCCGAGAAATTGTAATCTCCCTTGTACAGCTGGTCTCCATCCGTATTCCAGTCACCACTGCTCAAAATGGACATTGTCTGGTTCACGGCATAGACCGATGTCTTCAATTCATGCTGCATCAGTTTATCAGACACAGTAACGCCAACCGCCCGGATTGCCAGCCCTGCAAAAACCACAAGAATCATCAGCGGTATGATCGCGGTGATCAGAATCTTCATTATCAGATTCAGACCTTTTTTCCTTTGCACCTCAATATTCTTTTGTTCCATCTGACTCTCTCCCCTTCATATAGTATCTGCTTTTTATATCGTCAGGTTTTTCCTTCTGCTAAATAGGATACACTCTTTTTAAAAAAATTTTAATAATATGCATTATAAGCACAAAAAAAGCACCAACCCCACAGTCAATGCTGTAAAATCGGTACCTTTCAATGCGCCACCAGGGGTTCGAACCCTGGACACCCTGATTAAGAGTCAGGTGCTCTGCCAGCTGAGCTAGTGGCGCTTATTTTGTATCGTGTGTTCTGTATCACCCGAGCACGAAAATTATTATATAACAGAAATTTTAGAAATGCAACATTTTTTTTAAAAAACTTCAATTTTTTTTTCAATTGTGTTATTTTATAGATAGAATGGCATAGATCAAGGAGGTTTATTATGCAAGTTGAACAGCGATTATTGAAATATGTGTCCTATTGGACGACATCGGATGAGAATAACATGACAGACGACAAGGTACAGATTCCGTCTACCGAGCGTCAGTTTGATCTCGGAAAGGTACTGGAGCAGGAATTACGGGATCTCGGTCTTAAAAATGTGGTTCTGACCGACCACTGCTACGTGTACGCTCTGCTTCCGGCAACTGCCGGCTGTGAGGGACGCAAGGCTGTCGGTTTTATCTCACATATGGATACCGCACCGGACTACTCCGGCAAAGACGTCAAACCGCAGATCATTCCGGATTATGACGGCGGGGATGTCCGTTTGAACGGTACCGGAGCCATGTTAAAGGTTTCCGATTTTCCAACGCTGAAGGATTTGAAGGGAAGAACCCTGATTACCACCGACGGCACGACACTGCTCGGCGCGGATGACAAGGCCGGTGTGGCAGAAATCGTCACAGCGCTCGAAGAGATCATTTCTTCCGGAATGCCTCACGGTGATATCTGGGTGGGATTTACCCCGGACGAAGAAATCGGCTGCGGTGCAGATTTATTTGACCTGGATTATTTTAAGGCTGCTTTCGCCTATACGGTAGACGGCGATTACGAGGGCGAAGTCGCCTATGAAAATTTCAACGCCGCGAGCGCAAAATTTTCCATTAAAGGCGTCAATGTGCATCCGGGCGAGGCAAAGGATATTATGGTAAATGCCGCTCTTGTGGCGTGCGATATCCAGTCGCAACTTCCGCCGGAGGAGACACCAGCGCACACCGAGGGCAGACAGGGCTTCTATCATCTGACCGACATGAAGGGTGATGTCGCTTTTGCAGAACTTTCCTATATCGTGCGTGACCACGACAGGGCTTCTTTTGAATCACGCCTGAACAGGCTCCGCACGCTGGAAGTGGAGATCAACCAGAAATACGGCACCGGAACCGTCTCTCTTACCATCACGGATTCCTACTCCAATATGCTTGAGATCATCGAACAGCATCCTTATGTCGTGGACATTGCAAAAAAGGCAATCTCGATGACCGGTCTCACACCGCTCTCACGTCCGGTTCGCGGCGGTACAGACGGCGCCAGATTAAGTTTTATGGGTCTTCCGTGCCCGAATCTTGGCACCGGCGGCTACGGCTTCCACGGTCCGTATGAGCATATCAGCGTGGAGGGCATGCAGACAGCGGTCTCCGTCATCAAAAATATCGTGACGATCGTCGCGGAGTCTGATCTGTAAGAGAAGCTCGGGGATATGTAAATATTATCGTTTCAGATACAAAAATAGCGTGGAAGAATTCTCACATTTTACTTCAAAGAATCTTCCACGCTCATTTTTTATTCTGAAACTGCTAATAACTTCATTTTTTATCCTGGAACCTGCTCTTACATTTTTGCAATCAATGCAGCAATTTCTTCCGGAGTCATAAGCTTATGCGGATCGGAAAAATCCATCGGTGCAGCTTCCGCTGTCTTTGTCTCCGGCTCGTTCTGTGGCTCTGCTATCTCCGGCGCGGCTACTGGCTCTGACTCGTCCGGCGTTTCGTTCTCCGGCGCGGGTGCCGCTTTCAGATCTGCTCCAAGATCAAGACCATCTGATCCTAAATCTAAGCTATCTGATCCTAAATCAAGATTCTCTGTTCCGAGATCGAGACTGTCTGCCCCGAGATCGAGACCATCTACTCCTAAATCAAGGCTGTCTCCTCCGAGGTCAAGACCGTCTGCTCCAAGATCAAGATTCTCTGCCCCAAGATCAAGACCGTCCGCACTAAGATCAAGTCCATCTGCTCCCGTATCTAAGCTATCTGCTCCAAGATCAAAGTTCTCTGCCCCAAGATCAAGACCGTCCACTCCAAGGTCTAAGCTGTCTCCTCCGAAATCGAGACCATCTGCTCCAAAATCGAAACTGTCTATCGCCCCACTCTCTGCTTCAGCCTCATTCTGATCGCCTGTGGCAGCTGCCGCATCTTCCCCTTCCACAATCGCGTCAGAATCTACAATCGGTTCCTCATACTCTTCCATCACCGGGGTGTCATCCGTCACCGTCTCTGCATCTACGACCGGCAGTTCCTCCTCCGGTGTATCCGGCATGCTAAAATCCGCTTCCATGTCTGGCTCCGGTTTCTGCACTGCTGCAGCCGCTGCGCTTTCTGCAATTTTGCTCTCCAGCGCCGCATTCTGACTTACCAGTTCGTCCATCCGGCTCTCAATAGCGGCAAGCGTCTGCGCATTTTCCTCGGCAACCGTCTCCTTCACTGCCTGAAGTCCCTCGGTAATCTCCTTAAGCCCTGCGGTGATCTCCTTTAATTCCTCGGCAAATTCCTGCTGCTTTAAGACGAGTTCCTTGACGGAATCATCCATCATATTCTGCTGCTTTCCGGCAAACTGCTCGAATCCCGCATCCATGCTCTCTTTTAACTGTAAGAGATTGTCCACTACGCGGTCGTTGGAATTCATAAGTGCATCTGCATTTTCCTTGCTTCTGGTAATGGTTACCTTGGCGATCGCCTTCTGCGCTGTGATGATCTCCTCGCCCGGCTCCCTGGTATTGCGGTCAACCGCCTCCAGCTGCTCCGAGATCTTCTTGAGCATCAGATATGACGCCTTTTCTCCGCGAAGCATCCTCTCATATTCGTCTTTTGCCTGCTCCCCGGTCTTATGTATCTCCTTTAATAAGGCAGCGATGAATACATAGGTACAGGCAAGAATTGCTACTCCCAGAATGATCTGCACCAGATATACCCGGGGCAGGTTGACGATAAAATACATTTCAATCAACAGCAACACCGTTGCTCCCAGCAAAAAGACCGGTGCAAGCGGCATACCCTTTTTCTCGCGTGGCTGTTTCTCTTTCTTATCCATAGTGTGTCCTCCGTGGCTTTCCTGTCCATCCCTGGCAACAGGCATTTTATAGTGTTATATTATCACAGAACGCCAAAAACATAAACGGATTTTCTTGTTATTTTATCCTACAGATTTTATAATATATTTCGGACTATTTTTCAGATTTTTTTATACTTTTCTACGACAGATATGGAGATTATAGCATGAACGAAACCTCTTCCAAGAACGAAATCACATCCGGTATCATCTGGAAACAGCTTCTTTTATTTTTCTTTCCTATTTTACTGGGTTCTTTTTTTCAACAGCTTTACAACACGATCGACGCCGTCATTGTGGGACGCTTTGTCGGGAAAAATGCACTTGCCGCAGTCGCCGGTTCCTCCGGAATGGTCATCAACCTGCTGGTCAACTTTTTTACCGGGCTGACTGCCGGTGCTTCCGTCATCGTCTCCCAGTTCTTCGGATCCGGGGATCGCAAAAAGGTGGACGACAGTATTCATACGATCTATGCCTTCTCCATCATCGGTAGCGTCGTCATGACACTAATCGGCATCACTGCTGCCCCGGCGCTTCTTCGACTGATGAATACGCCGGAAGAACTGATGAGTGACTCCATCCTCTACCTGCGCATCTATTTTGCCGGTATCTTCTTCGTATTTATTTACAATACAGGAGCCGGACTGCTCCGCGCGCTGGGAGATTCCAGACGTCCGCTGTACTGTCTGATGATCTGCTGCGTCATCAATATTGTTCTCGATCTGCTCCTGATCGTCGGGCTGGGACTCGGTGTTGCCGGTGCGGCGATCGCCACGCTTCTCTCGCAGGGGATCAGTGCCGTGATCGTCACCGTTTTTCTGATGCGCCAGAAAGATCTCTGCGATTTTTCCTTAAAAGAGATCCATATTCACCCGAAACTTCTTAAATCAGAGCTGCTTCTGGGACTGCCGGGCGGATTTCAGTATGCCATGTACAGCATTTCCAATATGATTATCCAGTCCGCACTCAACAAATTCGGAACCGACACGGTTGCCGCCTGGGCGGCTTACGGAAAACTGGACGCGATCGTCTGGATGGTCAGCGGTGCTTTCGGTATCGCCATCACAACCTTCGTCGGTCAGAACTACGGTGCCGGGAAGTATGACCGCGTCAGAAAAAGTATCCGCGTGTGTATCGGCATGGATTTTGCCGCCGCTATCCTTCTGATGCTGCTGCTCGTATGCTTCCGCATTCCGCTCTTCCACATTTTTGTTACAGATGAAAACGTCGTGGAGATCGGACTGAAAATGATGGCGACCATGGCTCCGTTTTACTGGCTGTTCGTCTTTACTGAGGTCTTTTCTGGTGCACTGCGCGGAATGGGCGACGTCATCGTTCCGATGCTCATCACAACCGGCGGTATCTGTCTGTTCCGTGTGGTATGGATTTTCGGAGTGGTCGCCCTCTTCCCGACACTCACCGTAACACTCCTCAATTATCCGGTGTCCTGGGTTTTAACGTCCGTTCTGTTTCTGTTTTACTATCATTTCCGGATGAAAAAGCTGACCGCGCGCTGATCGCTGCGGCATCTCTTTCCTCTCTCTGCTTTTTGCGAAGCTGACCGGGCGTCATGCCGTAGGCTTCCTTAAAGCTGCGCAGAAACACCTTGTAGTTGGTGATTCCGTTTTTATTCATTAAATAGGTAATACTCTCATCCGTCTGCAGCAGATCACTGTGAAAATACTGCAGGCGGATTTGGTTTACATAAGTCAAAAATGTCTGACCGGTATACTTTTTAAACAAGCGGCAAAAATATTCCGGCGTGAGTGATAATTCATCTGCCGTCTCTTTTAATGTAACCGGATTGGTGTAATTCCTTTTCACATACTGCATGCTCCGCTCGATCCGCTCAAAATCCCTTCTGGAGCGGTGGCGCAGCACATGATCGACCGTAACCGCGTCCTGTGTATACAACAGATACAATAGCTTATAAAGCGCCGCCAGAAACAGCAAATGTGTGCCGTCCGTCCCCTGCTCCTGCAGGCACTTCATTTCTTCCAGATTTTCTGACATCCGGTAATTCACGGATGTTGTCTCCTCCGAATACGGAACATACTCCCCGAAATGCAGTCCCCGCCAATCCTCACTGACGCGCTTTAAATGTTCCGGCGGAATCTGCAACAGATAATAATGCCCGTCCCCGTGGACATGCGTGTAGTGAATGTCTCTCGGATTGACGACCAGAATATCTCCCCGCTGCAGTTCATACGACGTCTCATTGATGTACGCCGTCATTGCCCCGTGCTGCATACAGATCATTTCCAGATGCTCATGCCAATGTGCCGGCAGCAATTCATTGGACGCGTCGACCTGTGTAAAATAAAGCTGCATCAGCCCGTCATCGGATATAATCTCATGTTCCCCCTGCTGCACTCCCCTTCCCTCTCTTTCCTGCTCTCTCCGCATTTTCACATGCACGGACTTCTCTTTCTCCCATCATACCTTCGGAAGGAAAAAATATCAATATCGACCTATATTTCTGCCAAAATTCGATCTATAATAAACGAAATTATCTGCTTATAATACGAACATAGACAATGTTCCATTCTGGGAAATATCAAAATAATATCAGGCGTATGCCAGAAAAGAGGTCAAAATGAGAAAATGGACCAGAGTGATGTATCAGCCAAACCGTCCGTTAAAAGAGGGCTGTTACGTGACTGCTTCCAAAGAACACATCGCACTTTCCAGGGAAGCTGCTGCAGAGGGTATGGTTCTCTTAAAGAACGAGCACAATCTGCTGCCGTTAAAAGCAGGCAGCCGGATTGCACTCTTTGGAAAAGGCAGTTTTGATTATGTCAAGGGAGGCGGCGGCAGCGGCGATGTGACCGTATCGTATGTGCACAATCTCTACGACGGCTTTCAGATGCTCCACGATACCGTCTCCCTCTACGAGCCGCTGTGCGATTTCTACCGCAATCATGTGAACGGACAGTATGAGCAGGGTTCTGTTCCCGGCATGACGACAGAGCCGGCGCTCTCCGCCGGGCTTCTCGCCGGCGCCAGCGCCTATACCGATACGGCTGTGATCGTATTGAGCCGTTTTTCCGGAGAGGGCTGGGACCGCTCCAGCATCGAATACAACGGAGAATACAATCCGTGGGAGACAGAGACCAGCATGCCGAAAATCTCCGGAGAGATCTTCCCTGACGGCGACTTCTATCTCACAAAGGAAGAATCTGCCATGATCGCACAGGTAAAGCAGCATTTTTCCAAAATTGCGGTCGTCCTAAATATCGGCGGCATCATCGATACCTCGTGGATCAAAAACGACGATCAGATCTCCTCCGCGCTCATCGCATGGCAGGGCGGCATGGAGGGCGGACTTGCCATGGCGGAACTGTTGTGCGGAAAGGTATCTCCGTCCGGCAAGCTTCCGGACACTTTCGCCGCTTCCGTGGACGATTATCCTTCCACCGCGAATTTCCACGAATCGGTTGACTACGTGGACTATACCGAGGATATCTATGTAGGTTACCGCTATTTCGAGACTTTTCCGGATGCGGCAAAGCACGTATGCTATCCGTTCGGATTCGGACTTTCCTACACCCAGTTCTCCCTTGCGGTGCAGAGCGTGACCGAAACCGAGCAGGCCATCCGCGCTTCCGTCCTTGTCACAAACACCGGAGATTACAGCGGAAAAGAAGTCGTGCAGATGTATTACAGTGCGCCGCAGGGACTTTTGCAGAAACCGGCGCGCGAACTCTCCGCTTTTTGCAAGACAAGAACGCTCCTCCCGGGCGAAAGCCAGCTTCTGACGCTCGAGACAGCAAAGGATTCCATGGCTTCCTACGATGATCTGGGAAAAATTTTTAAATCCTCCTACATACTGGAAAAGGGAGACTACCATTTTTACATCGGAACTTCCGTCCGGGATGTCACAGCGCTGGATTATGTCATGACGCTCGACGCTGACCTGCTGGTAGAGCAGCTCTCCTCCAAAGCCGCACCTACAAGCTTGAAGAAGCGCCTTCTCGCAGACGGAAGCTACGAAGAACTTCCGCAGGGAACTGCCAACGATCCGAATGCCTGTGTTTTTGAAAAAATGGTACCGGGCACCGAGGAGGCTCTCGCCCCGGCAACACGCGGACGCGGCTCCTATCTTCTGCTGAATTCCTATAAGGAAAACGCGCATCCGCTGATCGACGTTTACGAGGGAAAGATTTCCATGGATGAATTTATCGCCCAGCTCGACGACGATGACCTGATTCATCTGCTCGGCGGTCAGCCGAATACTTCCGTAGCAAATACCTACGGCTACGGCAATCTCCCGGAATACGGCGTTCCAAATATCATGACCGCCGACGGTCCTGCCGGTCTCCGCATCAACCCGCAGTGTGAGGTCTGCACAACGGCATGGCCATGCGCCACACTGCTCGCCTCCACCTGGAATCCTGCCCTGATCGAACAGGTCGGAACCGCAGGCGCCGAGGAAGTAAAAGAGAACAACATCGCCGTATGGCTGACGCCGGCCGTCAACATTCACCGCAATCCGCTCTGCGGAAGAAATTTTGAATACTATTCGGAAGATCCGCTGCTCGCCGGCAAAACGGGCGCAGCCATGGTGCGCGGCATCCAGTCGCAGCACATCGCCGCAGCCGTGAAGCATTTTGCCTGCAACAACAAGGAGACCAACCGCAAACACAGCGACTCCCGCGTCTCCGAGCGCGCACTCCGCGAGATCTACTTAAAGGCGTTTGAGATCATCGTAAAGGAAGCCGATCCGTGGGTCATCATGTCCGCTTACAATATGATCAACGGCCACCGTGCTTCTGAAAATCACGATCTGCTCGAAGGCATCCTGCGCGACGAGTGGCATTTTCACGGAATGGTAACCTCCGACTGGTGGACGAGAGGGGAACATTACAAGGAGATCAAAGCCGGAAATGATGTGAAGATGGCGTGCGGTTTCCCGGAACGCGTGAAAAAAGCGATGGAGCTCGGTGCGCTGGATCGAAGCGATCTGGAGCGCTGCGCAAAGCGCGTACTTGATCTGATCTTAAAGATCGATTAAAAAATCTGAGACTCTTTCTGAGTGTTGCAAATAAAAAAGACGGAAGCCTCCTCACAGAGACTTCCGTCTTTTTTACTTTCTTTTATCTCAGTCTTTTTATAAATTCTTTCCAAGTGCATATGCTTTCTGCATAACATCGGCATGATTGACCGCATCATTTGCATCATTGATTCCACCGCCGGTAACGATGCCTTTCAATTCCGCTTTTTCAAAACAGTCTACCCAGCCCTGCAAGCCCTGGTAAGCTTTCTCAAATGTGCTCTCTTCATTCTCCGCAGCTGTTGCAATCATATAAATATCCCGGAAACTGTATTCAACCGGATACAGAGGATTCAGCCGGTCAAGCAGTGTTTTCATCTGACCGCTCATCTCATAATAGTAGATCGGGGTTGCAAAGACAATGACCTCGGCTTCTTTTACTTTTTCCATGATCTCTGCCACGTCATCTTTCAATACACACGATCCCTTGCTCTGACAGACCAGGCAGCCGATACAGAACTTTATGTCCTTTCCTTTCAGAGATACCAGCTCCACATTGTGACCGGCTTCTTTGGCTCCCTTTTCACATTCCTTTGCAAGAATTTCTGAATTGCTGTTACCGCGAAGGCTCGTAGAAATAATTAAAACTTTTTTTGACATCTTTTTCTCCTTTTGATTTTTTTATTTCAACTTCTTACCAACCTCAAAAGATTTGCCTACCACGCCATCCACCTTGAGGTAATCGTATGTGGCATGATCAAACACCAGCGGCTTGAACTTTTCCATGGAAATGCCGCCTTCCCCGTCAAGCACCTTTTCGCTCACACTGATATTCTTCAATCTTCCCAGCACATTGCCCTCTTCCGTCACTCTCACCAGTTCACACTCCCATGTGACCGGCAGTTCCTCAAAGACGGGAGCATTCACAAATTCGGAGCGGGTGATTGTCCAACCGGTCTTCTCCATCTTATCCGGCGTATCGTTGCCGGATACAAGTCCCACATAGTCGCTGGCCGCCATATTTTCCACATCTGCAAAGCTGACGGTAAACGCTTTGGTCTGCTGAATATTCTTGAACGTCTTTCTGTTGTGGCCAATACTGAACTCAATCATATTTGAGGTGTAGAGTCCACCGTAGGCTGCATTCATCGCATCCGGCACACCGTTTTCGTCGTAGGTGCCGATAATAAGTACCGGGAGTGGATAAAACCATGGTTTGTTGCCAATATTTTTTCGCATATGTCTCTCCTTTTTTCCTTATACTTCATTCTAAAGATATTTTCCGGTAATGCTGTCCCCGTTTTCTGCAATCTGCTCCGGCGTTCCACAGGCAACCACTCTGCCGCCCTGCTCACCGCCGCCGGGTCCCATATCAATGATATAATCTGCGTTGCGGATCACATCGAGATCGTGTTCGATGACAAGCACCGTCGCCCCATTGTCCACGAGTGCCTGAAAGACACCGAGCAGCGTCTGTACGTCCAGCGGGTGCAGTCCGATCGTCGGCTCATCAAAAACGAATACGGAGTCCGACTGTCCCCTGCCCATCTCACTGGCAAGCTTTAGTCTCTGCGCCTCTCCTCCAGAAAGGCTCGGCGTCTCCTCACCCAATGTGAGATACCCAAGCCCCAGCTCCTTTAATACCTGTAACCGCTGATGCACCAGCTTTAGATCCGACGTTACCAAAAGCGCCGTGTTCACATCCATCTCCATCAGCTGCGGAAGCGAATACCTCTCTCCCTGCTTATTTTCATAACAGATCTGCCATGCCTCTTTGCCGTACCGGGAACCGCTGCATTCCGGGCAGGGTACGTCCACATCCGGCAAAAACTGCACATCCAGGCTGATCTGCCCGGTTCCGTCACAGACCGGACATCTTAGCTTTCCGGTATTGTAGGAAAAGTCCCCCGCCTTGTATTTCCGGTTTTTTGCATCCGCTGTTCTGGCATAGATTTTGCGGAGTTCATCATGTACATTGGCGTATGTTGCCACCGTTGAACGGACATTGATGCCGATCGGCGAAGCATCGATCAGTTTCACATGAGAAATCCCCTCCGCCGAAATATTTTTCACATGTTTCGGCAGACGCTCGCCATTTAGCGATGCCTCCAGCGCCGGAATCAGACTTTCCAGAACCATCGTGGTCTTGCCGGAACCGGACACGCCGGTGACTACCGTAAGTCTGCCCTTGGGAATATCCACCTCCAGCGGCTTTACCGTGTGGATGCTGTCCGTAGAGAGATGCAGGCTGCCCAACGCGAATATTTCGCTTTTGTCCAGCTGCTCCCGTATCCGCATGTTTGCCGTCTTCGCCAGAAATGGACCGATCATGGAAGCTTTATCCGCGGTGATCTGCGGAATGCTGCCCTCCGCGATCACATATCCGCCTTTTGCTCCGGCTTCGGGTCCCATCTCGATGATCCAGTCGGCTTCCGACAGAATCTGCGTATCATGGTCTACCAGAAGAACGGAATTGCCGTCCGCGATCAGATCGTGCATCACGGCATTCAATCCCGTAATGTTGGAGGGATGCAGACCGATCGAAGGCTCGTCCAGCACATACAAAACGCCTGTCGTGCGGTTGCGCACGGCTCTCGCGAGCTGCATCCGCTGCCGTTCTCCCGTGGACAGCGTGGAAGCCGCCCGGTCGAGTGACAGATAGGAAAGCCCCAGATCCATCAGCCTTTTTGCAATGGTCTGAAAGGATTCACAGATGGATTCCGCCATGGGGCGCATTTCCTCCGGCAGGGAATCCGGCACTCTCGCCACCCAGTCGACCAGTTCTTTCAACGTCATCTTACAGGCCTCTTCCAGCCCGATACCGCGCAGCCGCGGCGCCCGGGCAGCCTCCGAAAGCCTGCTTCCTCCGCACTCCGGGCAGACGTCCTCTTTTAAAAATTTTTCTACACGCTTCATACCCTTCTCATCTTTTACCTTTGCCAGGGCATTTTCCACCGTATATACGGCATTATAATAGGTAAAATCCAGTTCTCCTGCCTGGTTGGACTTTTTAGCTCTATAGAAAATATGCTTTTTTTCCGCCGGACCGTGATAGACGATCTCTTTCTACGCGTCCGTCAGATCACGGAACGGAATATCGGTGCGCACTCCCATCTCCCGGCAGACATCCGTCATCAGTGACCACATCAGGCTGTTCCAGGGCGCCACCGCTCCCTCATCGATACTGATGGAATCATCCGGCACCAGGGAATCCAGATCAACCGTCCGGACGCTTCCGGTACCGCTGCATTTCGGGCAGGCTCCCTGTGAATTGAACGCCAGCTCCTCCGCACTCGGCGCATGTACTTTTTCTCCGCACACAGGACATATGATTTCCTGCTCCGCCGCCACTTTTAGCGTGGGCGGAACATAGTGTCCGTTGGGACAGCGGTGGGACGCCAGTCTCGAATACATCAGACGCAGACTGTTCAAAAGCTCCGTTCCGGTACCGAACGTACTGCGGATTCCCGGAATTCCCGGGCGCTGATGCAATGCCAGCGCAGCCGGAACATACCGCACCTCGTCCACCTGCGCTTTTGCCGCTCCGGTCATGCGCCTTCTCGTATAGGTAGAGAGCGATTCCAGATAACGCCTGGAGCCCTCTGCATACAGAACGCCTAACGCCAGGGACGATTTGCCGGAACCGGACACGCCCGCAATCCCCACAATCTGATGCAGTGGAACATCGACATTCACATTTTTTAAATTATGTACTTTTGCACCTCTCACTTCTATATACCGAGGTTCTTTATGATCGCTTTGCATGATGTCACTCCTTGTCTTGCTTCCTGCGCAACGGTTCTTTTATTACATCGGCGTCCCAACTTCGATCAGATTGCCGTCCGGATCATAGAAGCGAACCAGCTTTTGTCCCCAGCTGTGTGTCATAAGCCGGTTGACATACGAAACGGAAGGGTATAATCTTTCCAGTTTTTCCACAAACGCCTCAATCTCCCGCTCCTCGAAATACAATTCACAGGAATTGTGATGCGGCACAATCTCTTTATTCAGAGCGTCCTTCCATATTTTTTCATCCTGAAGAACGAGACCTTCTGTCAGCATCACATTGCCGTCGTTATCCAGCTTCACATTAAGACCGAATAAATCATGGTAAAACTGCTTTGATTTTTCAATATCTTTTACAACAATCAATACGTTCTTTAATCTCAATCGCTGCCTCCAAATTCCGGGATTTCCGTTTTATCAATTTTATCTAAAGTGCATACTGCATAAAATTTCCGTTGTGTACGAAACCGTAATCTGTATACAGCTTTACCCCCATGTCGGACGCCGTAATCTGAACGGTACCGCAGCCATATTCTCTGGCATCGCTTATTACGCGGGAAAGCAGTTCTCTGGCAATTCCCTTTCTTCTGTAATCCAGATCGGTAAACATGCTGGATAACAATCCGATTTTTCCACTCGGGCATTGAAAATACGGTGGTTTTTCCACAAAAGACATTCCGCTTGTTCCTATGATTTTCTCTTCATCAAAAGCAAGCCAGGATACAAATGTTCCGTCCGCCATATGACGGCTATAATAATCTCTCAATGCGGGTACCAGATTCAACTGCTCCTTTGCCCCTTCTTCGCGCAGTTGATGGATTCTCATATCAATAAATCGATCCAGCTCTTTTTCCGTTAATCTTCTATATTCAATCATTTTGCCCTCTCCCATGCATATGCCAAGGGTCATACCCCATCAATGCATACGCCGATGTATATTTTTCCTGACTCACGGGCGCGTTCATATGGAAGATATCCGTCCGACACATGCAAGCATGCACGTCCGTCATTGCTCCATGTTCACTTTTGCCTTCGCGAACATTATATCATCTCATCCGTACATTTTACATCAGAAATTAAATGAAGTAAAAAACATGCTCTCAGCGGGAATGTCCATCTATGAGACGAGCTACACACTCTGTTTCTGCAATGAGAGTCATTTCATACAGGCGTTTAATAAAAGATTCCACATGACCCCGGCAGTATATATTGCAAAGACAATAAAAAGCAACAATGACCCGATTTGTCATTGCTGCTTTTTGACAATTACTTCAATGTTTTTGGTTTACATCTCTTTATTCCGAAGAGGTTTTAGATAATTCTTTTTCAATGTCCTTTCATCCCCAAAGAAAAATTTCTCTGATTTTGACAAAGTATGAGTCTCTGCCTTCAATTCAACCAACTTCAATGTACAAATTAAATCTGCAACTTGGAACAATCTATATTGAGCAGGTGTTACTTTACGGAATTCAACATTTTCCAATAATGCATTGAAAACAGACGATAATATTCGTGTTACCTCTACCTGTCCATTATCATAATATACTTTTACAACATCATAAGAATAGAAAAAATTCATATTTTCGCGAATAAACGCTGCTAGCTGCTTGCTTAATTTTCCGGTAGCTTCAACAGAGTCATTCACATGTTTCTTTTCAATCATAATGGATTTGAAACGAACATCCAGATGTCTTACAAAAGACATCATCCGCTTTAATATTCCTTGTCTATCTTTTAATGAATAACCTTTATATTCTTCTTCGGACCTGATAACCGGACCGGCATGCACACAATGCTTCGACCACCCTATATTAGCCAGGCTTTCTTCCAATATTGCTAATTCCCTATTCATATCATAATTCTGATCATGTAATACCAAAGAAATTATATAATAGGGCGCTCTATGGTCATACTCCCCAAGATCGCCTGATTCATCTACAAATATACTTAGTTTTTTCATATACCTCCAAAAAAATGGCGGGTGTCTTACCCGCCGATTGGTGGACCCGGGTCTTGCGACCAGCCCAAAGATGTGATATATCACATCTATATTGTATAAAAATATTAGCATAAATATGTATTTTTTTCAAGTAAATGATATTTATCTTTATCACATACTAAGTTCCGCTCACAAATCATCCGAACTCCAAATCCCTCCTGCAATACTGCACGATCGCGCTCTTCACCTTCTCTATCTCGAATGGTTTGGCGATATGTGCGTTCATTCCGGCGGCGAGGCATTTTTTCGCATCTTCCTCAAACGCATTTGCCGTCATCGCGATAATCGGAATCTGCTTTGCATCGGTTCTGGTAATTGCACGAATCTCTCTCGTGGCTGTCAGACCATCCATAACCGGCATCATGATGTCCATAAGAATCGCGTCAAATGTTCCCGGCTCGTTTGTCTCAAACAT
Organism: uncultured Lachnospiraceae bacterium; assembly: GCA_902781225.1. Lineage (GTDB taxonomy): Bacteria > Bacillota > Clostridia > Lachnospirales > Lachnospiraceae > Roseburia. The sequence goes on from CACZIN010000022.1 coordinate 42,515, forward strand.
GTCCAGCGCCTGCTTTCCATCTTTTACAAGAGTTACCTTTGCACCCGCATCCGTCAGCAGCATCTCTGCAATTTTTGCATTCAGATCATTGTCTTCTGCGACCAGTAAATTAAAACCATGAATATCGGCATTCTCCGGCTCTTCCTTTACAGGCAGTTTTTCCGGTGGCGGGGCAATCTCAAACGGAATCGTGATGACAAACGTGGATCCGACACCAACCTCACTTGTGACTTCGATACTTCCGTTCATCTGTTCAATCAGACCGTTCACGATCGTCATCCCCAGACCGGTTCCGCGGTAAACACTGCGGGCATCCGTTTTTTCCTGTGCAAACGGATCAAAAATGTGATCCAGAAATTCCTGGCTCATTCCGATTCCTGTATCAGAAATGGTCCAGCGATACGTACATATTCCGTCATGTTCATCAACAGCTTCCACGATCGTGGAAACCTTGCCGCCCGGACGATTATACTTGATACAGTTGCCATAGATGTTGAGAAAAATCTGGCGGAGATGCAGCGGGCTTCCGTAAATATACGGATACGGAATCTCTGATTTTCCCTTTTCGTAATCCCACTCAACACCGGCCTCAACGGCTCGCGCAATAATAATACTCACAATATCGCGGGTCAGATCACCCAGACAGATAAATTCATGCGTTAGACCGATCTGTCCTTCTTCCAATTTGCTCATCTGCAGCACGTCATTGATAAGCGAAAGCAAGTGCTCCGCAGCGATATTCATCTTTTTATGATTTTCAAGAATCAGCTCTTTATTATCAAAATGGCTTTCGTCTATCTTCAAAAGACCGATAATTCCGTTGAGCGGCGTGCGGATGTCATGGCTCATACGATTCAAAAAGTTTGTTTTTGCCCGGTTGGCGGTCTGCATTTCATCAAAGGCCGCCTGCAGACGCGCATGCTCCTGCTCCTCCCGCGCGTGCATCTGTGAGGTATCCTGCAAAAGAATGATCGCATACCGCCAGAATGATTGACAATACACCGATACTTATTTGAATAATATTCGATTTTCTCTTTACTGCAAACATCCGGCCGCCCATCCTTTGTATTTTCTTCTTGAAGTAACTCTATATTTATTCTAACATAAAACTTTCATAAAACGCAAAAAACAGCAACGACATGATATGCTTCCTTCTAGGTAGACAAGTGAAATAATAAAAACTTGTCACTTAGGAGGGAGCATATTTTATGGGAAGAAAACCAAAATTCTCTTTTGAA
>CACZIN010000023.1:0-41044 GCA_902781225.1 uncultured Lachnospiraceae bacterium
GAGTTTCGGTTCGCGCGGTTTTATATTGTCTATGAGGGAGTACAGTTAGTGCGGCCAGAAAGTCCGCCCATTGTCTCCGGTGTGCCGGACATGCACCCGCCGGATCGTCCAAACGTGGAAGAGACACGGAATCCGATGCAGACATTCGACTGGAAGAAATACTCACATTTTTCTCCAACGAATATTCCATCTACATTTCCACATGAAATCCCCAAGTGCGTTTCTTATAATTAATATTACTTATCACTGAAAGAGACGCTATCTTATATCTCTTTATAGTCTACATCCACGGCTTCCGCTTCCTGCTTCATCATCTTTGCCGCATGCACGGCGCGGTTTGCCACCCACAGATCCGAGATACCGTCATAGATCAGGGCAATTCCGATAAACTGCAGTGCTAGCTTTACCATGCCGAACGCATTCACGATGCAGAGCACACCGAACACCAGGCTGACCGCCGCAATGATTAACATGCTCCACCATTTCTCATAGCCGTTGCGCTTTGTCTCCACCGCAAGCTTCAGATCCTGAATTCCATGCACACAGAGGATCACGCCAATCACAATCGGAACGAGGCTCACAATGCTCTCCGGGCGCAGGAAAATCCAGATTCCGATTAACAGTACGATCAGTCCCAATGCTCCTGCAAACGGATGAATACTGCGGTTCATAAAATAGGATGCGATGTCAACACCTCCCATAATGATCAATCCAACGGCAAGGATTTTGCAGAATACATCGATCGTCTCCGCCGGCCATACCAGAAGCACAATGCCAAGTGCAATGCAAAGCAGCGCCGAGACTATGATGTCTGCCTTGATCCGCTTTAATGTTTCTTTCATATCACATACCTCTCTGTCACTTTTTCTGCATTATACTCTATTCAATCCACAGTTTCAAGAAACAATGCGGCGGCTTTGTCTATCTGCTTTTCCTATATCCATCTTTGGAATTCTTCATCTGTGCACTTGACATAATGTGTTCCGGACACCAGATGGTCAGTCCCCTTATTATAATCAATTCCGGATGTCTTATAGTCATAGCTTTCAGCAATGCGCTGTTTCTCCACAATCGGATTCGGTTCCGGGATTGCGGAAAGCAGGCTTTTGGTATACGGATGAACCGGATGTTCAAAGATTTCCGCTGTCGTTCCTGTCTCCAGCAGATGCCCCAGATGCAGCACGCCGATGCGGTCAGAAATATATTTGACCATAGACAGATCATGCGCAATAAACAAATACGCCGTCCCTGTCTCCTGCTGGATATCCTTCATCAGATTGACGACCTGCGCCTGAATGGACACATCTAATGCCGAAATACACTCATCTGCAATAATCAGCTTCGGATTCACGATAAGTGCTCTGGCGATGCCGACCCTCTGCCGCTGTCCACCCGAAAACTGATGTGGATAACGGCTGGCATGCTCCGGAGCCAGACCAACTTTTTGCAAAATATTTGCAATTTTCTCCTCACGTTCTTCGCTGCTGCTGTACATATGATGAATGTCCAGCCCCTCTCCGATAATATCCCGGACTTTTTTTCGTGGATTTAAGGATGCCATCGGATCCTGAAAAATCATCTGCATCTGTGTGCGGAGCTTTTGACTATCAGCCCTGCTGATCTTCCCACCGATCTTCATCCCGTCAAACATAATCTCCCCTGCCGTCGGATCATATAATCTTATAATACTTCTCCCGATCGTTGACTTGCCGGAGCCAGATTCTCCAACCAGTCCGTATGTCTCACCCGGATAGATCTGGAAACTTACATTCTCGACAGCATGCACGGTATACGTACTGCTGACCTTAAAATATTGTTTTAAGCCTTTCACTGTAAGAAGAGGCTCTCTGTTTTCCATTTCTGTCATTCGACTCCCGCCTCCTTCTTCATACGTGTGATCCGCTCTTTCAATTCCGGCGGCATCTCTGCTTTCGGCGCGCGCGGATCCATCAGCCAGGTCGCTGCATAGTGCGTCTCCGTAATCTGAAACATCGGGGGATCCACCTTATCATCAATCGCAAGCGCAAACTGGTTACGCGGTGCAAACGCATCTCCCGGCTTCTCGTTCAAGAGGTTTGGCGGAGAGCCCGGAATGGTATACAGTCTCTCATCTGCCGTATCAAGATCAGGCATCGCAGACAAAAGTCCCCAGGTATATGGATGCTTCGGATCATAAAAGATTTCATTGATCGTTCCTCTTTCCACAATTTTACCTGCATACATAACATTGACATAGTCTGCAACCCGTGCAACCACGCCGAGATCGTGCGTAATATAAATTACAGAGATACCTCTCTCCCTCTGCACCTTCCGGATCAGTTCAATGATCTTCGCCTGTATCGTCACATCCAGCGCCGTCGTCGGCTCATCGCAGATTAAAAGATCCGGATTGCAGGCAAGTGCTATCGCAATCACAACACGTTGTCTCATACCGCCTGAAAGCTGATGGGGGTAATTTTTCATACGCTTTTCGGCATCTTCAATTCCCACTTCCTTCAACAGTGACACCGCTTTTTCCCATGCCTCTTTTTTCGGCGTCTTAAAATGCCAGATCATGCCCTCCATGATCTGCTTTCCGATCGTCATGGTCGGATCCAGACTTGTCATAGGATCCTGGAATACCATTGCAATCCGCTTCCCATTGATGTGCCGGCGGATCCATTTCTTATCTTTGGTCAGAATATCTACCGTCTCCGGCGTTCCGTCCGCATGATGATATGAAAATTCAATACTGCCTCCCGTCACTTTTGCATTGGAAGCCAGAATTCCCATAGCCGCCTTCATTGTGACGGATTTACCGGAACCGGACTCTCCAACGATCGCAACCGTCTCGCCCTTTTTCAGGTCAATATTGACTCCGCGGATTGCATGAACGCTTCCCGCAGTTGTCCGAAACGTAATATCCAGGTCCCGTATTTTTAAAATCTGTTCTTTTGTCTCTGACATACGAATCCCCTTTCCCTACATTTCTTTCAGCTTCGGATCCAGCGCTTCACGCAGACCGTCCGCCACGAGATTAAAGCTCAACATCAGAAGTGCCATCACCACAATCGGCGGGATAATCTGATACGGATGTGTTGTAAAGCTGTTAAATCCCTCCGAGATTAACGAACCGAGTGAACACTGCGGAACTGGAATACCAAGTCCCACGAAGCTTAAGAACGCCTCGGTAAAAATCGCCGTCGGAATCGAAAACATCACCTGCGTAATGATCGGTCCAATGATGTTCGGCAGCACTTCTTTAAAAATGATAAAAAAGTTTCCAGCGCCTAACGTCCGTGATGCCAGCACGAATTCCTGCTCCTTCAGCTTTAGCATCTCAGCCCGCGCAATGCGGCTCATGCCGACCCACTCAGTAAGCATCAGTGCAAAAATAATTGTAAGCATTCCCGGCTGAAGCACTAAAAGTAACAGCGTCACAATAACAAGCCGCGGAATGCCATTTGCGATTTCCAGAAACCGCTGCATTATCATGTCGACTTTTCCCCCGAAATAGCCGGAAATCAGACCGTAACTCATGCCAATTACCATATCTATCACGGCTGCAGCCACGGCGATAATCAGGGAAACCCTGGCTCCCGACCAGGTTCGCGTCCAGATATCACGGCCGAAGTTATCACTACCGAACCAGTAATAGAGATCATCCAGTCCTTTTTCTTCATAATAATTGATCTTCTTGCTTCCGGTCGTCGTCTTCATACTCTCACTGCCGTCAAAAATACCAATCTTTTCCAGTCCTTTGACCCGCGGCGCAAAGTTTTTCTGCGTGAGAGACTGCTCAGAATAGGTAAAATCGTTCATATCCGGACCGACCACAGCAAACGTGGCGATTACAATAATTAGGACAAGACCTATGACTGCACTGACCTTTTTAAAATAACGGATGATCACATCCTTCCAGAAACTCTGCGCCACAAAATTATCATCCAGTGCCAGTGTTCCGTCCGTATGCTTCCATTTAAAATCCGCTTCCACCGGAACATACCCGGCAGTTTCTTTTCCCATATACATAACGTTTTCCCGTGCTGCCATGTCATTCTCCTTTCTTCGCCAGACGTATTCTCGGGTCAATGATTCCATACAGAATATCCACCACAAGCATAATGACAATGTACATTGCAGAATAGATAAAGCTTAACGCAATGACGACATTGTAATCATTCGACTGTATCGCATTAACCAGAAGACTTCCGACACCAGGTATGGCAAATATCTTTTCCACCACAAGCGAGCCTGTCATCAAATCTACGATCAGCGGTGCCAGTACCGTAATGATCGGAATCAGCGCGTTACGCAATGCGTGGCGGAATATGAGTGCCGCCCCGGAGATTCCCTTACTCTCCGCAAGAAGCATATAATCACTTCCCAGCACTTCCAACATCTCACTTCTGGTAAATCGTGCAATGGATGCCATTGTAAACATCGACAATGAGATACTCGGCAGCACACTTGAGCCAAACAGATCGCTCTCGGAAAATAACATCGGAAACCAGCCCAGTTTAAACCCAAACATATAGCTGAGCGCGAGTGCAAATACATAGGACGGCACCGATACGCCGATAACGGAAATCACGGTTGCCAGGGAATCCCAGACCGTATCATGTTTTAACGCCGCCAGCAATCCCAACAGAAGTCCAAGCACCGCCCCAATCAGAACCGCATATCCTCCAATGCTGATCGAGATTGGAAGTCTCGTCTGAATCAACTGGGAAATGGGCGTATTTTTGGAAATATTATAGCTGACACCCAGATCTCCCTTTAACATGTTGCCGACATATTTCACGAACTGGACCGGCACCGGCTGATCCAGACCGTATTTGGTATACAGCGCTGCTCTCTGATCCGCGTTTAGTTTTTCATCATTAAACGGAGACCCGGGCATCAGCTGCATCAAAATAAACAGAACGAGCAATATGGCAAGCAGCGTGAACAGGGATGTAACGATTCTCTTCAATGCATACTTTTTCACGTTCTAATCCTCCTTGTTTTTCCTCTTAATCAACAAAAACCGCACCAAAGTTATGCACTTTAGTGCGGCTATGGTCATACATTCTATTTCTTATTCAGTCTTTACCGCATCCTTGTATACACGGTTTAATGCGACCGGATGATATTCAACTCCTGTTACCTTTGAGGAAAGCATCTCTGCGTTGCACTGTGTATAGAGCGGGAAGATCACTGCCTCGTCCATCACAATCTGCTCTGCGTCATAGAGTTTTTCCCAGCGTCCCTCTGCATCGGTGCACAGATCACCTGTGGTACACTCGTCGATAATCGCATCGTAATCTGCATTGCTCCACAGACCGTAGTTGTTGGAGTTGTCTGTTACCCACATACCAAGATATGTCATCGGATCCGCATAGTCCGGTCCCCAGCGGGTAAGACCTAACTGGAAGTTACCATTCTGCATGTCCTCCACTCTCTGTTTCTTCGGCTCCACCACAAGATTTACTGTAAGTCCCGGAAGTGTGGTTTCCCACTGCTCCTTTAATACCTGTGCCACTTTCTGCGGTGCATCATCCGCATCAACAACCATATCTAAGGATAACTCTGTAATACCGAGTTCCTCTAAGCCCTTTGTCCAATAATCTGCTGCCTTTTCTGCATCATATGCACATACATCCGCAAATCTGGTCTGATCTGCCGAGAAATCCGAACCGTCCGGTCCCGCTGCAAACTCCATCGGAACAGCGGTATAAGTAGATGCGGATCCATCCTTTAAGACATCTGCTGTAATGGAATCACGGTCGATTGCCATCGTCATTGCCAGACGTACATTTAAGTTTGCCAACTCCGGTACTCCGCTGATATTCGGGCTGACATACCATAAATATCCTGCACCGATCGTCTTAAATTCCGGATCATCCTGCACCTGATCTACCTGCTCACCGTTTACCAGTGTGGTATCCAGGGCACCCGTCTGGTAACTCATCAGTGCCTGCTGTGAATCCTGAATTACCTGATAGCTCAAACCGGAAAGCTGTACACGGTCTGCATCATAGTAATCTGCATTCTTGGTAAGGTGGAATGCTGTTGCTGCCGGCTGATAGGAATCCAGCACAAACGCACCGTTGGCAAGCACAGTCTCCGGACTGGTTGCAAATGTATCGCCACAGGAATTGAAGAACTCTTCATTTACCGGATAAAATGTCGGGAAATACATCAGTGACAGGAAATAGCTGACCGGCACATTCAGTTCCACCTGAAGGGTATTGTCATCGACTGCCGTCACACCGAGTTCGCTCTTATCCATCTCACCGGCAATGATCTCTGCCGCATTTTTTATCTGGCCAATATCGCTTAACATATATGCATACTCGGAAGCAACTGCCGGATCAACCGCCCTCTGCCATCCAAATACGAAGTCCGCTGCAGTCACCGGTGTGCCGTTGCTCCACTTTGCATCGGTGCGAAGATGGAAAGTATAAGTCAGTCCATCGTCTGATACATCATAGCTTTCTGCGATTGCCGGAACCGCCTGTCCGTCGGCATCCATCTGCATCAGTCCATCCGTGTAATCTGCAATGACCTCAAAGGATGTTCCATCGGTCGCCTGCTGTGGATCCAGTGATTCTACCGGAGTCTCAAGCATAACATTTAAATCCGACGTACTTGCCGCTGCATCTGTGGATGTGTCAGCCGCACCGCCGGTGCTCTCTGTACCTGTGGCTGTACTCTCTGCCGTGGACGAACTGCTTCCACCGCATCCGGCAACCCCAAGCATCATTGTTCCAGCCATCAACAATGCCAGAACCGCTTTGGTTTTTTTCATAATAGTATCCTCCTGTGAAAAAAATAAAAAAACGCAAAGTTCGCTCCTTCTGGAACGCTCCTTTGCGTTAGTAACACTTTAACACATTGCATTCCAAAATGCAAGTATAATATTATTCACGTATTGCATTCTTCCGCCTTGACTTTTTTCACTGATTCTACTAGACTATGGGCACAACAAGGTATCCGTCTGACGCAGACTGATATCGCCAACGTAAAGGAGTGACTATTTTATGGGAAAAGAAGTAAAGACGAATGCCATGCGCATTCTTGATAAAAATAAGATTCCATACGAAATTTTAAATTATGAATGTGGGGAATTTATCGACGGACTGCACACCGCCGAGGCGACCGGCGCCCCGGTGGAGCAGTCCTTCAAGACTCTGGTAATGCAGGGAAAAAGCAGGCAATACTATGTATTCGTCATTCCCATTGCGGACGAGGTAGACTTAAAAGCTGCCGCCAGAGCCGTCGGCGAAAAATCCGTAGAAATGATTCACGTCAAGGATATCACTGCCATCACGGGTTATGTCCGCGGCGGCTGCTCTCCTCTGGGCATGAAAAAGCAGTTCCCGACCATCGTGCACGAGAGCGCTGCGGCTTTTGACAAGATCTACATCAGCGGCGGACGCATCGGCACCTCCATCACGATCAATCCGGATTCCCTGCTTACCGTGGTGCGCGGCCAGTATGCCGACGTCATCCGGCATGAGTAAGTTCTTCTTCCATCTCCTCTAAGATGTGGAGCAGATCACGTATCTGCCCCTGCTGTGTGACGACAGATCTGAGGCGTTTTAAGACCTGATAATAGGAGATTTTCTCCGGAATCAGGTCGTCCACCGCCCCCGGATACTGTTCCCTGACATTCTCGACAAGCACTTTTACCAACTGTTTGTTGAGGATTCTGGCATAGTGCGCTTCGCATACCGCCGTCGCCTGATCGATGATTTTCTCATAAGCATTCTCTGCAATTTCATCGTATTCCCGCTCAAAGACAATCTCATCATATACTTTGATTCGCATTCCAAGTTCCGGCAGGCTGATATTGTCCCGGATCCTTATCACCGGCATCAGCATCCCGGTCCGTCGTGCAAGATTTTTCCGGCACAAGTTTACATAGTCCGTCTGCAATCCCTCGGAAAAACATGGAATCCATCCGCTCCCGAACTCGATGCAGAGCGGTTCCGCGATCAGATTCTCCCGGATCTCCTGCGCCATGGAAGAATCGTGATTTTCCACCATTTCCCAGCCGGCAAGTCCCAGCAGTTCATTGGCATTGATGTGCAGCACCTCGCAGATTCCCTGCAGCATTGTGACATCCGGCAGTCCGTTTCCCCGCTCCCATCTGCTGACCGCCTGCGGCGTCACGCCAAGCCGTGTCGCAAACGCTTCCTGTGTCATCCCCCGATCCTGTCTTGCCCGGCTGATCGTCTCTGAAAATTCCTGATACATACTCTCTTATCTCCTCATCTCTTTATTATCAACGATCGTCTGATGCATTTATTGTAACAGGCGCCTTCTCCTCTGTAAATCAATGCTGCGTTGTATTGCGGCTCAAGTTACATGAAAAAGAATCTCGCTTGCGAGATTCTACGCGCGCGAGCGGTTCGCAAAGCGATATTTTCCTTACCGCGAGCTGCGCATCCTCGCGGAGCGTTTTTTATTTCATAGGAAGGTTCTACTTTTACACATGAATGTGTCACAGTATTTCCTATGAAATAAAAAGACGCACCCCCGGTTCCCGCCGGACATGCGTCTCTTATTGTATCTTTATGTATGCCTTCGTTTCAGCATGACATATATGCCTCCGTTTCAGCATGACATGTATGACTTCGCTTCGGTATGCCTTAGCTTGTCATCTCTGTGCCGTCGTAACGCGCCAGATCCATGATCTTCTGAAGCTCCGCTCCCTCAACCGGCGCCTCGCCCAGGCTCTCATGCCTACCGTCCGGCAGGATCTGTCCTAATGCGCGCACTTCCTTCTCCGCCGTCATCTCAATCGTGTAGTAACCCGCTTTCTTGGTCTGCGGATTAAACGTAATATAGATACGATAGCAAAGCGGGGCTGCCAGTGCTTTCTCCGGCAGATCCACGCGGATCAGCGTCAGATCCTCCGCAATGTCAAGCGCCATAACCGAATAGTCTGCTTCTGTGTACGGATAGAGCTTCGGCTCCTTATACGTCTCGGCAAAAATCTGGTTCACAAACGTCTCGCGCTCTTCACAGAGCTTCTGGACAAACGTCTCTCCCTCTGCATACAGGCGCTTCGGCAGAACTCCGAACTCCACCTGCTTTTTCACAAACACGTTAAACTGCTGCGGCGTCATCTTCACCTGCCGCATCTGCGCCGCCTTCTGATCTGCCTCATGCAGCTTCTGCACAAGTTCGGTCTTTAATACAAGGTTATCCGAGAACGGATTGATGACCAGTCCGGTCAGCTCCAGTTCCGGTTTCACGACGATATTGTTGCACGCCGGGAACGGCATAAATAGAAGTGCCTGGCTCTTCGGCTCCTCCGGCATCTGTTCCTTGGAAGTATATGCCACAAAAAACTGCTCGCCCTTGTTATTCTTGAGAAAACACGGGGTCGGCTGATCCGGCGCCTTAAGCATTGCCGGCACATACAGCTTGGTCGGGCGAAGCAGGTTTAACACCGCAGTAAGGTTCTCCTTGGTGCGCTCCGCTGCATACTGCTTAATTGCTTCCTCTAATCTATCGTTGGTGATCTCCATTGTCATTTTCTCGTCCATCTTATAAGTATCCTTTCCTATGCTCCGATGTCGCTAAAGTGAATTATATCATATCTTTCCCATAAAATGAACTGTTTTCTAATCTACAACGAAGACTGAAACCTCCTGTGTCAGGCGCTGTGCTGTCTGATCGCACCTGCCGACTTCCTCCGTGACCGTATCCGCCTCGGATTTGACTTCCACGGTCTTCTGCGCAATATCTGTTGTTCCTTTTGCACCTTCGTTGGTTGCTGTGGCAATTCCCTCCATCGCATCCAGCACTCCATCGATCGATGCCAGCAGTTCCTCCGATGTCGCGCTGAAATCACTGATCAGCGCATCGATCTTTCCTGCATCCTGATTATATGCATCAGCCACCGCATCGAACATGTCATAGCTTGCCACAACATCATTTCCCACAAATGCAAGCAGCTGCTCCGCATCGGAAGAAAGCTGCGCAACAGAAGTCGTAACTTCCTCCGTCACCTTCTGTATCTGGGTAACGGTCTGCTTGGACTGATCTGCAAGTCCGCCAATTTCTGTCGCCACAACGGCAAATCCTTTTCCTGCCTCCCCGGCGCGCGCCGCTTCAATCGAAGCATTTAACGCAAGCAGATTTGTCTGGTTTGTAATCTCCATAATCGCCGATGATAACACTTCTATCTGCTGCACCACCTTGGCAGCCTCAAGTGCCTTTGTCAGGCTCTCTCTTATCTCGTTGTGAATCTGGCTCGCATGCGCCCGCTGCTCTCTGGTATCCGCCTGCGCCTTTGATGCCCGCTCGTGTATATCTGCTGCCTGCTGTGCCCCGTCCTGCGAACGGTTTGCAATATTTTTCGCCGCCTCCTCGATCTCGAGGGACATACTCTTGATCGTGTCAGTGGATGCCGCAGTCTCTTCCATGCTTGCAGCAAGTTCCTCTGTCGTTGCGGAAACATCCTCGATATTGCCGTTCAGCGTAATCACATTCGTCTTGACCGTATCGACAACCTCCCCGATTACATAGCTCTCATTTTTCACTTCTCTGATAAGATCTCTGATCTGGCACTTCATATTCTCAAGGCGCTCGCCGAGAATACCAAAATCGTCCCTGCGGTTCTCAAGCTGTACCGGCAGCGGCTGCGAAAAATCACCCTTTGTAATATAACCGATGTACGTCAGTGCAACCTGAAATGATTTGCTCAGCGAAAATGCCATATAAATACAGACCGCCATAACAATCACAACCAGAAGGCTTCCCATTCCGATAATCGCAAGCAGTGCACTTTTTACATTCTCCTTCATTGCCTGTGTCTCTTTGGCAACAGTCTCATCAATATAATCGATATAATTGCCCGTTCCAACAACCCATCCAAACGGCTCAAATGCCCTGCTGTAGGACCGCTTAGGAGAGGACTCCGTCTCCCCTTCCTTCGGGAATACATAATCTGTATAACCGCCGTCCGGCTCCTGTCCGACGCGGATAATCTCTTTTACCATCTGGTAGCCGTCCGCATCCTTTGTCTCCATACGGTTTGTTCCCTCAGTAGCACTTCCGAGCAGAACAACATTGTCTCCGTCATAGGTATCCGCCCAGAAATAACCGCCGTCTCCATACCGGAGTTCCCTTAAAAGATCCGCTCCGCGCGTTTCGGCCTCCTCATAGGAATAGTCGCCGTTTTCATAGCCCGCATACACCGCATCCAGCATGGAAATTGCATTATCCACCTGATTCTTGATATTCTCATCATAATCATCTTCAATACTTGTACGGAGAACGCTCTCTGATCCATCCTCCATAACCAGCATCCGGTTCACTGCCAGAACTCCGATCGCCAGTGTTCCAATCAGCGTAATCAGCGCAAGAATAATCATCTTCCAGCGCACGCTCACATTTTTCATACCCATCCGACTCCTTCCTGATTACTATTTCTTTTATTATCTTACATTTTCTACTTTTTGTCTATATTTGTTAAATATTTAGCAATGCATTCATGTTTTTTGTCAATATTGCATATATGCAAAAACACAGGACTCCTCTTTTACAGTCACAGAATTCTGTCTAAAGACATTCACCCGCAACGCAGCTACATTAAAGCCACAAACGGTGAGCGGCACATCAGACCGCCGCTCATACAACCAGAGGGGAACCGGGTGGGGCCGGTTTCCACACTAAGAAAATGGAGGGACTTTACATGGCAAAGTACATCATGGCACTCGATGCCGGAACCACCAGCAACCGCTGCATACTTTTCAATGAGAGGGGTGAAATGTGCAGCGTTGCCCAGAAAGAATTTACACAGTATTTCCCGAAGCCGGGCTGGGTAGAGCACGACGCAGAGGAGATCTGGTCCACACAGCTTGAAGTTGCCAAGGAGGCAATGGCAAATGCGGGCGCAACTGCAGCCGATATCGGGGCAATCGGAATTACCAATCAGCGCGAGACCACCATCGTATGGGATAAAAACACCGGCGAACCGATTCATCACGCAATCGTATGGCAGTGCCGCCGTACTTCCGAATACTGCGATTCCTTAAAAGCCAAGGGACTGGTTGATACCTTCCGTCAGAAGACAGGACTGGTGATCGACGCCTACTTCTCCGGAACGAAGTTAAAATGGCTGCTCGACAACGTTGAGGGTGCCAGAGAGAGAGCCGAGAGAGGCGAGCTGCTCTTCGGAACCGTGGAGACATGGCTGATCTGGAAACTGACACAGGGTCAGGTTCACGTAACCGATTACTCCAACGCTTCCAGAACCTTGATGTTCAACATCAATACCCTGGAGTGGGATGAAGATATTTTAAAAGAACTGAACATTCCAAAATGTATGCTGCCGGAACCGAAGCCATCCAGCTGCGTGTACGGCGAAGCAAACCCGGTATTCTTCGGAGGTCCGATTCCGATTGCCGGTGCTGCCGGTGACCAGCAGGCCGCTCTGTTCGGTCAGACCTGTTTCACCGCCGGTGAGGCAAAAAATACTTACGGAACCGGCTGTTTCTTACTTATGAACACCGGCGAAAAACCTGTATTCTCCAAGAACGGACTGGTTACCACGATCGCATGGGGTCTCGACGGAAAAGTAAACTACGCACTCGAGGGTTCCATCTTCGTTGCAGGTGCCTCCATCCAGTGGCTTCGCGATGAGATGCGCTTCATCGATTCCTCTCCGGATTCCGAATACATGGCAAGAAAAGTCAAAGACACCAACGGCTGCTACGTCGTGCCTGCTTTCACCGGTCTTGGTGCCCCGTACTGGGATCAATACGCACGTGGAACTATCGTAGGCATTACCCGCGGTGTGAATAAATACCATATTATCCGTGCAACCTTAGAGTCTCTCGCTTACCAGGTTAATGATGTATTGGCTGCAATGAAAGCAGATTCCGGTATTGATCTTGCAGCATTAAAGGTAGATGGCGGAGCAAGCGCAAACAATCTGCTCATGCAGATGCAGGCGGACATCAGCAATGCTCCGGTCAACCGTCCGATGTGCGTGGAGACCACAGCCATGGGCGCTGCCTACCTCGCCGGACTGGCAGTCGGCTACTGGGCAAGCAAAGAGGATGTTCTTCAGAACTGGGCGATCGACCGCACCTTCACACCGGAGATCACCGACGAGGAGCGCGACAAGAAAGTCCGCATGTGGAAAAAAGCCGTTACTTATTCGTTCAACTGGGCGAAGGAAGACTAACACACAATTTCATATTTAAGAGGGGGTATTTATTATGACACCATATATTGCAGAGTTTGTCGGCACCATGATCCTCATCCTGTTAGGTGACGGTGTTGTTGCCAATGTCAACCTGAACAAATCCGGCATGAAAGGTGCCGGCGCAGTCCAGATCACACTTGCCTGGGGTCTTGCCGTACTGGTTCCCGCCTTTATCTTCGGCGCGGCATCCGGCGCAAGCTTTAACCCGGCATTGACCATCGCACTTGCTGCTGACGGCAGTTTTGCATGGAGCATGGTACCGGGATATATTATGGCACAGCTGGCTGGTGCTTTCTGCGGCGCATGCCTTGTATATCTGCTGTTCAAAGATCAGTTTGACGCAACGGAAGACGCGGCAACCAAGCGCGGCGTGTTCTGTACGGCACCTGCAGTGCGCAACATCCCGCGCAATATCTTAAGCGAGGCTGTCGGCACTTTTGTACTCGTATTTGCCATCAAGGGTCTGGCACAGGTTCCGGATCTGGCGGACGGCACCGGAAAATTTCTTGTATTCGCCATTATCGTATCTGTCGGTATGTCTCTGGGCGGTCTGACCGGATATGCAATCAATCCGGCAAGAGATCTGGGTCCTCGCCTTGCACATGCAGTGCTTCCGATTCAGGGAAAAGGTTCCTCTGATTTCGGATACGGACTCGTTGTTCCGATCGTCGGACCGATCCTCGGCGGATTGGCTGCCGTACTGGTATATGGACTTATTTTTTAAAACTATAGATTGAATGTCAGAGAAGAGAGCCAGGCAGAAAGCACATCAGAAATGATGTCTGATCTGCATGGCTCTTTTAAGGAGGAAAAACTATGTATGATGTAGTGATCATTGGTGCCGGCGTCTCTGGAAGCGCCTGTGCACGTGAACTTTCCAGATACAATCTCTCCATTTGTGTTGTGGAAAAAGAGGAGGACGTCTGCTGTGGCACTTCCAAAGCCAACAGTGCCATCGTCCACTCCGGTATCGACTGTAAACCCGGAACCCTGATGGCAGCGATGAACGTCCGGGGAAATGAACTGATGGAACCGCTCTCTAGGGAGCTGGATTTTGAATTCCGCAGAAACGGTTCCCTGATCGTCTGCTTCTCCGAGGAGGACCGCCCGAAGCTGGAAGCCCTCTACGAGCAGGGCATTGCCAACAAAATCCCGGATATCCAGATCTTAGACGCCCGCGAAGTTCATGAGATGGAGCCGAACCTCTCCGAGGAAGTCGTCGCTGCCATCTACTGTCCGACCGGCGGCATTGTCTGCCCGTTCGGTTTGAACATTGCACTTGCAGAAAATGCTGCCACAAACGGCGTCGAATTCCGTTTTAACACAGAAGTGACCGATATCTGCCGCAAGGACGACGGCTATCAGCTCTCCACCAACCGCGGTTACATCCTGACCCGCTGCGTGGTAAACGCTGCCGGTGTGTATGCAGACGTTTTTCACAACATGGTCAGCAGCAAGAAGATCCACATTACCCCGCGCCGCGGCGAATACTGCCTGCTCGACAAAACAACCGGCGGTCTGGTCGACAAAACCATCTTCCAGCTTCCGGGCAAATACGGCAAGGGCATTCTTGTGACCCCGACGGTTCACGGCAATACGCTGATCGGTCCTACCGCAGACGATCACGACGATAAGGAGGCAACCAACACCACCCGCCAGGGACTTGACCATGTCTGCAGCGCGGCAAGACGCTCCGTGCCTTCCGTTCCGGTCCGTCAGGTAATCACGTCCTTCGCCGGAAACCGCGCCCATGAGGACAACCATGAATTCATTATCGAAGAGTTAGCGGATGCTCCGCACTTTGTCGACTGCTCCGGCATCTTTTAACCGCTGCACAATATCCGGGATGGTAATCAGTTCTCCGTACAAAACGAACACCACACGGATATCATTCTGTATACAGACCTCCACCCCGGTCTCGTCTTTTACTGCAGCGATGATCGGTCCGTCCACAATCGCGTCATAAAATTGCTGCTTCATCTTTTGTCAACCTTCCCCATTCTCCCCTGCTGCATCATGGCATTTCTATCGCGCCATTCCCGTCATGATATTTCCCATAGAGCAAAAAAAGCATACCGACAGAGTAACATTTCTGTTATTCCCGGCCTGCTCTTTCACTCTTGGCTCACGCTATAGAATTGTATGCAAAATACCGTGCATTTTTTCTTTCTGACATTATTATAACTATGTCAAAAAGGAAACGCAACCGAATTTCAGATTTTGTATTTGACAATTTCAGCGGTTTGTCAAAAAACTCACATCGGATTCTCCAGATATTCCGCCAGCACCTGATACAGTCTCTGCGGCTCCACCGGCTTTGCAAGATAGTCGTTCATTCCCGCTTCCTTACAGGCATCCATATCCTCGCGCGCATCCTTCGCGCTCATTGCGATAATCGGAATCATCTGCGCATCCTTGTGCGGCACCCGTCTGATCTGCCTTGCCGCCTCAAAGCCGTCCATCTTCGGCATCACAATATCCATCAGGACCGCATCGAAATAATGCTCTTCCCTCTCCATAAAAAGCTCCAGCGCCTGCCGTCCATCTTCCGCACAGACGACTTCCACACCCCGGCGCTCCAAAAGCTTCCGCGTAATCTCAACATTGAGTGGATGATCCTCCGCGAGAAGCACCCGCTTCCCCTCGAGCGCGGCAAACGCCTGCCTGGAGCCCCCGCCTCTTGCCGGCTCCTTCTGTGGCTGAATATCCGCGAGCGGAAGATCCAGATGCACCTTCACCTTCGTGCCCTCGCCAATCGCACTCGTGACTGCAATACTTCCACCCAACTGCTGCACAATATTCTGTGTAATCGCCAGTCCCAGTCCGCTGCCGTGCCGCCGTTCCGCCTCATCCCGTCTTTCCTGCGTAAACGGCTCAAACAGCAGTTCCTGAAACTCCCTGCTCATGCCGATTCCGGTGTCCGCGACAACATAATCCGCGGAAAAGGTGCCGCTGTGAACCGCATAATTGCACACCCGAAAAGAGATCTCTCCCCCTTCTGGCGTGAACTTAACCGCATTCCCCAACAGATTAAAAAAGAGCTGCTCCAGCCGGATCGGATCCACCATGACATTCAGACTGTTCTCGCCGCCGGACATGTGAAATGTGATCCCCTTTTTGGCGCACTCCGGCTCTGTCATGTCCCGGATCGCTTCCATAAAATCCTCGAGCGCATACGGCTTCGGATGCAGCCGGAATCTTCCCAGTTCTATCATGGAAACATCCACGAGATCATTCAAAAGCCCCATCAAAAACCGGCTCGCCGTATCGATTTTTCCAAGACATTCCACCATCTTTTCCGGGTGATCCGACTCTTCAAGTCCGACCGCCGTCATTCCCATGATCACGTTCATCGGCGTCTTAATGTCATTGCTGATGCGGGAGAGAAAATCCGTCCTTGCATCCGCGACATGCTGCAGCGCCTCATCCCTCTCACGCTCCGCCTTCCAGATCAAAACGATGCTGACCGCCAGTATCGTTCCGAGAAGCAAAAGGAAAATCAGCAGCAGGATTCCGCTTTCCCCCATGGTCTTTTTCCTCCAACAAGTATCATTCCGACAAGCAGCACCACTGCCGTCGCCACCTGATCCGGTGTTCCAAAGACAATGTCACGCACAAAACTCCACGCCGCGTGAAACGCTCCGATTCCCCATATATTTCCGCGCCGGATGAGATAAAGCGCCGCGAAAATACCGAACAGCACACCGTTTAAAAGTGCAAGCGGCGCCTCCACGGCTCCCGCCGCATACGGAAGCGCACCGATCACCGCGCTGACGAGCACCGCCACCGTCATCGAATAACGGCGCGCGATCGTTACCATAAGGTAACTGCGGTACAAAAGCTCCTCCGCCATCCCCTGGATCAGATAACCAAGGAAAAACAGCACCAGCATCCCCGGTGCCGTTCCGGTAAACAGCTGCGCATTTCCCGCCGCCACAGCGATGCCTCCCGTGACCGCCGCAAATACCACTCCAAGTCCCAGTCCGACCGCATATTCCCGAAGCGCATGCTCCCTCACAAAGCCGATCATGGTAAAGCTGCGCTTCTGAAACTTCCTGCAGAATAAGACGACCACCAGAAGCATGGCAATTCCTGAAAAAAGCTTTAACACCGCGTAGGCATCCGAACCTGCAATCTGTGCCGACACCTCCGACAGCTTTTCCATATCCCCGGCGGCAACCGCATCCTGATATGCCGCGTTCGTATTCAGCAGCACAAGCTCTCCCGGCAGCAGAATCAGCATCTCTCCAAATGCCGCAATGATGTACACCGTCACAAACACCAGCAATTCCACCAGCCAGTGCTGCCCTTTCTGCACCTTTTTCGACTGCTCTACGAGTTTCGGACACTCTATGATCTCTTTCATCTCAATCTCCCATCCTGCGTGCGGGCTTCTGTCTGCCCACTGCGGCATTTCATTTTACGGCAAACCGCCTGTTTCCGCCGTTTTTCTGCACCTATCATAACATAAAAAATGGAGCGATGCAAAAATTTCCTGCACCGCTCCCGCACGCATTTTTCCGGCTCATTTCTTCCACTGGCAGACGCTTATTCCGGCTCATCCCTCTGCCGGCAAGCGCTTATTCCGGCTCATTTCTTCCGCCGGGTTCCTATCCCAGCTCGATTACCGCCACTTCACAGCTCTCGAGTGTCAGCGTGTTCGTTTTTTTACATGCCGTCTCCACCGCGCTCTCTGCTCTCAGATTCGACAGCAGTACCTGCCTGCACGGATAAGCAAGCGGCAGGGAAACCGCATCCGTTCCAAAGTTTGCAGCAACCAGTATGCGCTGCCCGCTCTCTCCGGACACACGGTAATACGCAAATACATCCGCCATTTCCTGGTAAGCCGGCTCGAAGATACCGTAGGTAAACGTTTCCCGGTAGGCGTCCGCCTTGCGCAGATGCACCAGTCTCCGGTAATAGGCAAGCACCGAGTCCGTCCGCGCCTCCTGCTCCCTGACATTGATCTGCCGATAGTTCGGATTCATTGCCAGCCACGGCGTTCCGTCCGTAAACCCCGCATTTTCATCATCCGTCCACTGCATCGGCGTTCTGGCATTGTCCCTGCTGTTCTCGTAGCAGCAGCGCAGTGCCTCCTCCCTGCTGCAGCCCGCGTCAATGGCAACCTGATACTGATCCTTCGTGCTGATGTCGTCGTACTCCGAAATGTCGTTCCGGATGCAATTTGTCATGCCGATCTCCTGTCCCTGATAGATAAACGGGATGCCGCGGAGCAGAATGGATGTGGTTCCCAGCATCTTTTTCCCGGCTTCATTTCTTGCATGCTCCGGCAGATAGCGGCTCGCCCCGCGCGGCTCGTCGTGATTCTCGATAATGTTCGCCGCAAATCCCGCCTTCTGCAATTTTAACTGGGATGCAAACAGCGTATCGCGCCATTTTTTGAATTCGATCGGTTTGCTGTCATACCAGCCGTGTTCTCCGTAGGTCAGCTCATGTGCGGAAAAATCAAACATTGTGGAAAAATGCCCGTCATCCCCGATGAACTCCGGCAGTTCGTCCTCCTTCATGTTAAAAACTTCCGCCACGGTAAACGCATCCCATTTTTCAAAGGTCGCATGTTTTAAGTCCTCTAAAAGCGCGCCGACTCCCTGCACTTCCTCGACCATCTTCACGCAGGAGGCAAGTCCGTCGTCTCCATCCGGCGGAAATGACGGGAATGCCGTGTCTTTTTTGATGTTGATGATTGCATCGATGCGGAATCCAGCAAGTCCCTTCGCCAGCCACCAGTTCACCATATCGTAGATCTTCTGACGGACAACGGGATTTTCCCAGTTCAAATCCGGCTGCTCTTTTGCGAACATGTGCAGATAATATTTGTCCGTTCCCGGCACCGGCTCCCACGCATTTCCGCCAAAATACGAGCGGTAATTGCTCGGCTCCCTGCCGTCTTTTCCCTTCACAAAGTAGAAGTAATCCGCATATTCCCCATCCGGATCTGCCAGCGCCTTTTTGAACCATTCATGCTGGTCGGAACAGTGGTTTACCACCAGATCCATCACAATGTACATGCCTCTCTTTTTTGCCTCGGCAAGCAGCTCGTCAAACTCCTCCATCGTTCCGAATTCCTGTGCGATCGCGTAGTAGTCGGAAATGTCATAGCCCTGATCCACAAAGGGAGATTTATAAATCGGAGAGAGCCAGATAATGTCAATGCCAAGCTCTTTCAAATAGTCCAGCTTCGAAATGATTCCCCGCAGATCACCGATTCCGTCCCCGTTCGTATCCAGAAAGCTCTTCGGATAAATCTGATATGCCACTTTATCGTGCCACCATTTTTTCTTCATTGCATATTCTCCTTTTTCCCAATACGGTTTTTCTTTTCCTTTTTGTATGATACTGTTATTATAATAAGAGAATTCGGGAATATCTTGCACTATATTTTCATTTTTATTGCACAATACTGCTCTTTAGAATTAGGAGAACACATATGAACCGAACATCCATTCCGGCGCCGGAGCAGAAGGAACACGCCCGGCACGGCGAACAGCTTTTTCCACTGCAAAAATATATCACCACGCTGGACGATCTGCACCCGTCCGTCAGCGCACACTGGCACGAGGAAGCGGAATTTACGCGCATTCTCTCCGGCAGCGGCACCTATCAGATCCAGCTGCAGCATTATGACGTTGCCGCGGGCGATCTGCTCTTTATCCCTCCGGCGCTGCTGCATGCAATCACCGTGACGCCCAGAGAGACACTTCGCACCGAGACTTATGTTTTTCACATGCATTTTCTCGGCGCCAGCACCGCGGACATCTGCTCCGTGCAGTATCTGACGCCGCTTGCGACGGCAAAGCTGATCCCGCCATTTTTCTTTGATGCCCGTCATCCGCTGCACGATGCCTTAGACGATCTGTTCGACGATATGGATACCCTGCACGACGACGCCGCGCCGGGCTATGAGCTGCTGCTAAAAGCTGATTTTCTGCGCCTGATCGCCCTGCTTCTCCCCTGCTGCAACGCAGCGGATGAGGATACACGGCTTCACATGGAATATACCGCCAAGTTAAAAACAGTTCTGGAGTATATTGACGCCCATTATGCGGAGGAGCTTTCCATCGCTGATCTGGCTTCCCTGTGTTATTTCAGCGAGTATCATTTCATGCGGTTTTTCAAGCGCTTCACGGGCACCTCCTGCTTAAATTACATCAAGAACCTGCGTCTGGAGAAGGCTGCCGAGCTGCTCGGGCAGGACGGGCTTACCCCGCTGGACGCCTCCCTGTCCGCCGGCTTCCACAACCTGTCCTACTTTTACCGGGAATTCCGAAAAAAATACGGCGTGACTCCAGGGGATTTCCGCGGAGCCGGTGCCCGGGAGAAATGATGTTTACGGAGCTATTGTAAGCGGAAACGTCATTCCGGAGCGAAGCAGCAGGGCGGAGTCTGATCACAAAATACGGACTTTCTAACCCTGCCGCTTTCGACAACTGCGATGATCCGTGTCTTTCCAAGTTTGGAGCACTCCGCGAATGTGTCCGCAAGCCGCAGACAATTTTAGGACTTACGTGCAGCACTTTGCACACCGATGAGCAAAACATAATCGCGCGAGGCCGATGTTTGAGCTGCTTTCTGCCTTGTTTTTAATAGCAGAAAGCAGCGAGTTTCGGCTCGCGCGATTTTATCATGTCTGTGAAGAGGTGTGCTTAGTGCTGCTAGGAAGTCCGCCCATTGTCTGCGGGTTTGTCGGGCACATCACGCGGATTGTTCAAGCGTGACAAAGACACGGAATGAATTGCCGAAAGCGGCAAGGAAGAAACTCTCGCATTTTGTTTCAAAGACTCCGCCCTGCTGCTTCGCTCCGGAATGTGATTATCTGTTATAAATTTCCGTAAAGTTCACTCCTCCCCGGCCAGTTCCGTGAAAACCGCCCGAGCCATGCCCCATTTTTCGGTCGGCGACTACCGTAGGCGCTCTTCGCGGTACTCCTTCGGTGACATGCCGTATTCCCGGCGGAACGCGCGGTAAAAGCTGGAATAGTCCCGGAACCCGAACCGCTCATACACCTGGCTGATGTTCTCGCCGCCTAAAATCGCCTCCCGGGACGCCTGCATCCTTTTCTTTAAAATATACTGGTGGACCGAGATTCCCGCCTGTTCCTTAAAAACATGTGCCACGTAGTAGCGGCTCACGAAAAAGGCTCCTGCCAGCTTCTCCAGCGACAACTCCTCCTCCAGATGCTCCTCTATATAATAGATCAGATTCTGATAGAGATCCTGCTCCTTTACCTTGGCGGGATTTTCTTCCTCGTACACCATCCGGTTCAAGTGCAGGATCAGATCGTTGACCAGCAGCGGTATCCGCGCCTCCCTCCCGAAACGCTCCATCTGCATCTCCTCAATCAGCTGAAAAATCTTAAACTGCGTGGCGTTAAATGTAATCACATCACTGTGAAACACATTTTTCCCGGACACTTCCGCGCGCTGCATCAGATAACCGTATGCCGGGGAGAGTTCCATCAGCCGGCTGGCATATTCCCGGCTGACCCAGAACACGAACCGGCGGTATGCCTGCGCATGGTTGTGCACAACGGCACGGTGCCTGCGGTGCGGAGGAATTACCACCATATCCCCATAGCGGAGCGGGTATCTCTTCCCCTCAATCTCAATCGAGATGTCCCCCTCCATAAAAAAATAGAACTCATAATAGTCGTGTGTGTGCGTATCCACTTTTGACGTGTAATGTTCATTGTAATAATATAGTTCAAAATCGCGGGACAGCATGTACTGTCTGGTGCTGAATCTGGTCTGTAAATTTTTCTGCATGCGCTATTTCCTCTTCCGGCACTCCCCTCATGCCGTCATCGATCCGTTGCTTTCCTTTTTCGTCTTATATTTTTTCAAACTCTTCCCTGATTATAGCGGAAGATAGCAACTTTTGCAATGTATGCAACAAGTCTTTCAATTTGCTTTTGGAGCGGATTTTATATAATGAAATCATCCAATATGACACTTCCTTAACGGAGCAGAAAAGAACGGAGGTTACACACTATGGAAATGACTTTAAGATGGTACGGTTCCAAATTCGACACCGTCACCTTAGAGCAGATCAGACAGATTCCGGGCGTGACCGGAGTCATCACCACCCTCTACGATACCGCACCGGGTGAGGTCTGGAGCAGAGAGCGCATCGCCGCATTAAAGGCGGAAGTTGCTGCCGCAGGACTTCATATTTCCGGTATCGAGAGCGTCAACGTCCACGACGCCATCAAAACCGGCGCGCCGGACCGTGATCTCTACATCGATCACTACATCGAGACACTGGAAAACCTCGGAAAAGAGGATATCCACCTCGTATGCTACAACTTTATGCCTGTTTTCGACTGGACCCGCACGGAGCTCGCCAGAAAACGTCCGGACGGTTCTACTGTCCTCGCTTACACCCAGGAGGCTGTGGATGCCCTCGATCCGGAGAAAATGTTCGAGTCCATCGCCGGGGATACCAACGGCAGCATCATGCCGGGCTGGGAGCCGGAGCGCATGGCGCACATCAAAGAGCTTTTTGCCATGTACAAGGACATTGACGATGAAAAACTGTTTGCCAACCTGAAGTATTTTCTGGAGCGCATCATGCCGGTGTGCGACAAGTATGACATTAACATGGCAATCCATCCGGACGATCCTGCCTGGAGCGTGTTTGGTCTTCCGCGCATCATCATCAACAAGAAAAACATTCTCCGCCTGATGAGCATGGTCGACAATCCGCACAACGGTGTAACTTTCTGCTCCGGTTCCTACGGAACCAATCTGGAGAATGATCTGCCGGATATGATCCGCTCCTTAAAGGGACGTATCCATTTTGCCCATGTGCGCAATCTGAAATTCAACAGTCCGACAGACTTTGAGGAAGCCGCACATCTCTCCTCAGACGGCACTTTTGATATGTATGAAATCATGCGTGCCCTCTACGAGATCGGGTTTGACGGTCCGATCCGTCCGGATCACGGACGCATGATCTGGGGTGAAGTCGCTATGCCGGGTTACGGCCTTTATGACCGCGCACTTGGCGCCACCTATCTGAACGGACTTTGGGAAGCAATTGAGAAAGGAGCTGCACGCTATGAAGCTAAATAACAAGGGATTAGAAAATAAGAACGCATGGGAAGCTGCCGGTTACGCACTTCCGCAGTATGACAGAGAGGCGGTTGCCGCCAGAACAAAGCAGAATCCATTCTGGATTCATTTCGGAGCCGGCAACATTTTCCGTGCCTTCCAGGCAAATGTGGTACAGGATCTTTTAAACAAGGGAGATCTTGACCGCGGTCTTGTCGTTGCCGAGGGTTACGATTATGAAATTATCGAGAAAATGAATCATCCGCATGACGACTACAGCATTCTTGTCACATTAAAGGCAAACGGCACCGTTGAGAAAACCGTTGTCGGCAGCGTGATGGAGTCTCTGGCACTCGATTCCGAGGACGATGCACAGTTCTCCCGCCTGAAGGAGATTTTCTCCGCAGACTCCCTGCAGATGGCAACTTTTACCATCACAGAAAAGGGTTACAACCTTTACGGTTCTGACGGCAACTTCATGCCAGCAGTTGCCGCAGATATGGCAGCAGGTCCGCAAAAACCGGCCAGCTATATCGGAAAAGTCGCATCTCTTCTGTATGCACGTTTCCTTGCAGGTGAGAAGCCGATCGCCATGGTAAGCATGGATAACTGCTCCCACAACGGAGATAAGCTCGCGGCTGCCATCACAGCATTTGCAGAGGGCTGGGTAAAGAACGGTCTTGCCGATGAGGCATTTGAAACTTACGTAAAGACTTCCGGCAAGGTATCTTTCCCGTGGACGATGATCGATAAGATCACCCCGCGCCCGGACGCTTCCATCGAGGAAATCTTAAAGAAAGACGGCGTCGAGGAACTGGATCCGGTTGTCACCAGCAAAAACACCTATGTGGCACCTTTTGTCAACGCAGAGGAATGCCAGTATCTCGTCATCGAAGACAACTTCCCGAACGGTCGTCCGGCTCTGGAAAAGGGCGGTCTGATCTTTACCACACGGGAGACCGTCGACAAAGTCGAGAAAATGAAGGTCTGCACCTGCTTAAACCCACTCCACACCGCACTTGCTGTCTACGGCTGCCTGCTCGGCTACAACTTGATCTCCGAGGAGATGAAGAATCCTTCTTTAAAGAAGCTTGTTGAAGTGATCGGATATAAAGAAGGACTCCCTGTTGTCATTAACCCGGGCATTCTCGATCCGAAAGAATTCATCGATACCGTATTAAATGTCCGCATTCCGAATCCGTTTATGCCGGACACACCGCAGCGTATTGCAACCGATACTTCCCAGAAGCTGGCCATCCGTTTCGGCGAGACCATCAAAGCCTATGCGGCAGCTCCTTCTTTGAACGTTGCCGACTTAAAGCTGATTCCGCTTGTATTTGCCGGATGGCTGCGCTACCTGATGGGTGTTGACGACAACGGCAATGCATTCACCCCAAGCCCGGACCCGATGCTTGCAGAAGCGTCCTCCTATGTCGCAGACGTAAAACTCGGCGAGGCTTTCGACGCAAAGAAAACGCTTGCACCGATCCTCTCCAACGCAAAGATCTGGGGCGTTGACCTGTGTGCACTCGGTATGGATACACTGGTATGCGATTA
This sequence comes from uncultured Lachnospiraceae bacterium, assembly GCA_902781225.1. Lineage (GTDB taxonomy): Bacteria > Bacillota > Clostridia > Lachnospirales > Lachnospiraceae > Roseburia. The sequence goes on from CACZIN010000023.1 coordinate 24,820, forward strand.
CTTTACCGAGCTTACCGCAGGCACAGGCGCTGTTGCGGCAACGCTTGCAAAATATACCGCTTAATCCAGAGACGGGACAGTCCTTTTTGACGAGATAAGCAATTTACTAAGGAACACATCCCATCGATTTCGGATGTATTCCATCCGAAATCGATGGGCCTGATTTTTCCCATTACTTATCACGTCAAGAGGGGGCTGCCCGCTTCATGCGGTAGCCCCCTCTTCTATGTACGATCGCTATACCGGCTGCTGACCGGAAAACATCGAAAAATACTCCTGTGCTCTCTGCGCCGAAATATGCAGCCTCTCCTGCAGCCGGTTCAGTATCATCTCTTTTGGCATGCCAAATGCACATCCGGTCTCAACAATCCCCTGTGCAAGACCACGGTTCATGCCAATCTGCTCTCCCTTTTTCAAGCCTGCCTGCTCTCCTTTTTTCAAGCCTGCCTGTTCTCCCGCTTCGTATTCCGCCTGCCGCAGCTTCTTCTCCTCATATTCCTTATCATATTCCAGAATACTCACCATTTCCACCTCCGCGCGGTTCTTCCGCAGAAAATCTGTTAAGATTCCCTCTGTGATACATTCCCTTATCGCCCGACGTACCGCCTCTTCCAGCTTCATGGAACCGGCATACCCGCGGACTCTGGCTACATACTGCGCATATTCCTTTAACATCCGGCACTGCTCCATGAGCTCTTCGTTGTGCCCGGCGTTGATGTTGAGCACCATGACTTTCAGTTCCAGATTCGGCTCTCCTTCAAAATGTTCATATGCCTGCGACAAACGAAGCTCCGTGCGCTCCTCCATCTCCTCTGTGCCGTTGTAGAACACCATGAATACCGGTGCGGGCAGCTTCTGCAGCGTCGAAGAATACAGAGACTTATCGCTCACATACTTCTGATACTCCAGCGAAATGTAGAACAGGTCTCTGAGCGGCATATTCGGATTCTTCGTCGACTGATGCTCATACAAATAGATGCGCGTATCCAGCAGGAACGACAGATCATTCTTCATCCCCATATAGACCGCATTATCCAGTGTCACAATCTCAAGATCCTCTGCATTCTCATACGCCCTGCCCGTTACGGCATTGTACAGAGACAGAAGATTCTTTTTGTCCGAGAAAAGCATACGGAACACCGTATCCTTATACTCCCGCTTTGCCTTCGGCTTCTTATCGTCCATATTCAGTTCCCCCTTGCAGGGAACCGTCACTCCAGTGTCCCTGCTTTTTCTTGTTGATTGGATAAAAGCATAGACCTCTGAAATGAAATGAGAAAATAGACGGTGCATGCACCCTGAACTCGCAAGAAATATGCTTTTTGTTGAAATAATTTTATCATAGAATGCCATTGTTCTACAAGAGTATACGGATCAATTTAAAAAAATTTAATAAATAAAAAGAGGCATATCTGCTATACCTCTCTCCCTCTATATCTTTGCTTTCACAAACTGATATATTTTTTCCGCGCTGTGCTTTTCCATTCCCCGGTACTGCGCCCTCTGCATCGCGTTTCCCTTCCCGGGATTATGAAGCAGCTGCATTCCTCTTCTGACCAGGCCATATTCCGTGTATGCGGTCACGCTCATTCCCTTTTTGACAAAAAAGCTCCGGTTCTTTGTCTCACATCCCGGTATCGGCTTTGTGTGGACAATGGGAATCTCCGTCACCGCAGCCTCCGTGGAGGTGAGTCCGCCGGGTTTTGTGTAGATAATGTCGCACGCACGCAGATAAACCGGCATGTTGCTGACGCTTCCCAGGATCGTCACGCGCGCATCCTCGTCGAAGCGCGCACGCATCCGCTGCTCTAATTTCTGATTGCTGCCGCAGATCAGAATGAGATGCTCCTCCCTTTGTATGCGCCTCAGCAACGCCGGAATCAGCCGGTCGATCGATCCCGCTCCCATGCTGCCGCCTGCCACAAGGATATACCGCTGTTTTTCTTCGAGTCCCAGACTTTTTTTCGCCGCCTGCTGCGCCTTTTTGCGCACAATGCTGTGCGCATGTGTATCCGCCGCAGCACTTTCCTCCTGCGTACCGCTCCACGGTTCGCTGCATGCCGCCGCCACCGGAATTCCCGTCACCACCAGCTTCTCTTCCGGGATCCCGCGCTTCACAATCTCCGGGATCAGACTCTCGTGCGGAATCATATAATAGTCACAGTCCGTCTCTTCCCAGAACGGGATACAGGTATAATCCGTCATCACCGCCACCGTGAGCGGAAGCTTCATTCCCTTTCGCTTCATATAAGTAATGGTTTCCGCCGGATACAAATGCGGCATGACGATCACGTCCGCCGGATGTTTCTTCAGATACGCCGCCAGGTAGACTGCCATCTTCCCGTTGACATAATAGACCGGCGACCGGCGGAGAAGCCGGCTGACAAGCATGCCGATCTTATATAAAAGCCCGAACAGACCCGGGGCAATCTTTACCGTCTCCACATAGACGTTACCGACCGTCCTTGAGACTTTCTCTCCCGCAAGCTTGAGATAATCCAGGACCACCGCCTCGTCCCCGTGCGCGCGGAAAGCCTCCGCAACCGCGCGTGCCGCCGCGTTGTGGCCGCCGCCTGTATTACATGATAAAATCAGTACGTTCATTTTTTTCCTCCCCCGGGCATCCGAATGTGTGCCGGTAGATAACCGTTCCGGCAATCAGCAGGCTTCCGATCAGAACCGACCGCTCCTCCACCGTAAGACAGGTTCCCGCTGCAAAACACAGATACGTCACAACGCTCCGCCTCGCATGGCTTTTGATCTTAAGCAAAAGCGAAAACAGCAGATAAAACAGCACCAGCATCGCTAACGGTTGCCAGATTCCTGCCGGCACCAGACCCAGCAGAACCCCGAAGGATACCGCGATCGCCTTGCCACCGCGTCCGCGGTGATAGATAGAATAGGCATGTCCCAGCACAGGCGCTGCCATTACTGCTGCAAACCACAGGGATTGCAGACCGGCGGTCCGCTCGCACAGCCACACCGGGAAAAATCCCTTCAAAAGTTCCAGCAGCAGCACACAGATTCCACAGACCAAACCGCCGTACCGGAACGCATTGTAGGTCCCGGGATTGCCGTCCTCCGACATCTCCCGGATATCGATATGGCGGGTCAGCTTCGGAAGCACGTAGGCAAATAAAATGCTTCCCAGAAGATAGCCGCCGATCACAAATCCCAGATAACTGCTCATAACCGCTGCTCCTATCGCTCTCGTTTTCTAACACTGATATGTAATGTAACATATTTTCTGTCATAAGAAAAGACAGGGCAACAGAAACTCTTTCTGTTACCCCGTCCTTTTCGTTTATTTCCATTACACTCCCCTGTAATAAAAACAAAAACGGATATCGAAAATGCGCTTGCAGACGTTCTTGTCACTCACGCAGCAGGTACGCATCCCTCTCTGCTCCCGTAGATACCAGATAAATCGGATGATCCACGAGTTTCTCCAGTGTGCACACATATTTTCTGGCATTTTCCGGAAGATCCTTCCAGCTTCTGCAGCCGGAAATATCGCATCCCCAGCCCGGCAGTTCCTCGATCACCGGCTCTGCCTCCTCGAGTCTGCTGTCCGTCGGGAAAGAATTAAACAACACACCGTGCAGACGGTATCCCGTAATTACCGGAATTTTATCAAATGCTCCGAGCACATCCAGTTTGGTCAGTGCGATATCCTGTGCCTTCTGGCAGCGGATGCCGTACCGGCTTGCAACAGCGTCAAACGGTCCGACACGGCGCGGTCTGCCGGTCGCTGCGCCGAACTCTCCGCCGCTCTCCCGCAATTTTTCATTCCAGGCTTCACCCATCGCCGTCTCCGCTACAAACGGTCCCTCGCCGACGCATGTGGAATATGCTTTCATGACGCCTACCACGTTGTCGAGCGCGCAGCCCGGAATACCGGCACCGATCGGCGCATAGCTTGCGATCGTATTGGAGCTGGAGGTAAACGGGTAAATGCCATAATCAATATCGCGGAGCGCTCCAAGCTGCGCCTCAAACAGAATATTTTTCCCTTGATCGGCAGCAGCACCGAGCAGTGTTCCCACATCGCAGATATAATCCTTGAAGAATTCTGCCTGACTTCTGCACCACTCCATAATCTCATCATAGGAGAGCGGCTCCTGATTGTATACATTCTCCAGCACCAGATTCTTGCTGTCGATGATAACTTTTAAACGATGCTGTACGGACGGCGCATCCAGTTCCAGAAGATCGCCCATCCGAAGCGTCTTTTTCATATATTTGTCCCCGTAGGCGTAGGCGATGCCCCTCCGGGTCGATCCGAATGCGGAACCCGTCTTGGAAAGCCGCTCCTCCTCAAGCACATCCTGTCTCACATGGAACGGCATGCAGATGGTCGCCTTATCTGAAATCTTAAGGTTCGACGCATCCACTTTTACTTTCATATACTGCATCATTGCAATCTCATGGCGCAGATGATCCGGATCGATCACCATACCGTTTCCCAGCACACAGACTGCCGTCGGATGCAGGATACCGGACGGAAGCAGATTCAGCACGAATTTTCCCTGATCCGTCACTACCGTGTGCCCAGCATTATTGCCTCCCTGATAACGGACAACATAGTCCGCCTTTTCTGTGAGAAGATCCACGATTCTTCCCTTTCCTTCATCGCCCCAGTTAATTCCAGTCACTGATGTTAACATAATAATTGCCTCTCTTTCTAATTGCGGATGTCCTCCAGCTTCTTGGACACTCTTGTCTTTCTTTTTCTTCCGGTATAGTCTGCGCGGATGTTCTGCACAATCCGGTTAAAATCACTGTCCGCCACCGCCACATCGCAGCAGGTCTCCGAGTCTTTGTCTCCATAGACAATACTGTGATGCACATGCAGCATCTTCATAAGCCGGTCAAGCATGTTCCGCGGGCTTGCCTCAATCGACAGAATCTTGAGAAGACTCTTCTCCCCGAATACGTGATCCTCCAACAGGAATTTCAGCTTCCCGGCGAATCCCATCTCCTCAAGCTGCTTCTCCAGCATAATCAACCGGTTGTGCGTGTCCAGAACACTGAAATACAAAATATGATCTTCATCGTGCGGTGCACGTTTCATATAGTTGCGGTACGGCGAAGTCCGGAGTTTCTTTAAGTATCCTTTCTGGTCCTCGTCCACCAGATCGTTATAGTAAATCACCCACACGTCATCCACGATGACATTGGTGAAAAATGCGCGGTTCTGCTCCGTCAAAAGCTGCCGGATACGGATTCCCATATCGTGCTCCATCAGGCATGCATGCAGATACCTGTTCTGATAAATATCATACAGAACCGCTCCGTCAAGGGCGATCACCGGCAGGCGCAGCTTTAAGTGCTCGACCTCCGCAATCAAAGACGCCGGTGTCTGTCTGGTAATCATGGTAAAAAGTGCGCCCTCGTCAATCATATGATTTAATGCTGTCTTGTTAAATTCGCTGATCTGCCGGTGCGCACTGCGCAGCTCGTCATCCAGCTCCGCCACGAACAGCACATCGTTGCGTTTCTTTCCGTGCGTGTGAAAACTGCCGACCAGACTGCCGATTCCCACGCCGAGGAAGGTATCCACCACCCTGTAAAACAGGAATTCATACGGCGATACCCCGTCATGTGCGATGACCGCAACGCTTAAATACGCCACGCACGCCATGAACGCAATGTACTGTTTGCCGAGCAGCACCGTCAGATAAATGGTAATGCAGATCATCACCGCGTTTAAAAGGTCCCACCACAGTTCGCCTCCGGGCAGACCCTTGAGCGGCATTTCCAAAAGCATCGCCACCGCACCGGTGACCGCACCGATCAATGTTCCGATCGCACGGTTGAATGCCGTGTCCTTTGTGTTTGCAATATCCGGCTGGATACAGATGATCGTCGTGATCAGAACGTAGAACGGCGATCGCTTTGCCCCTACCGCGGTAAAAATCAACAATATCAGAAAAGCCGCTATCGATGTTTTTATAATTCTCATGCCAATGCGCGGCATACTCTTTTTCATGTTTCTCATCCCTTTTCAGACACTTCTGACATAACGTTCCATCTCTTCCCGGAACCCCAGCGCAATCCCGTCTGCCTGCTCAATGTTGCGCTCCATCGCATCGCCAAAATGGCGCAGCGGAAGGAAAATTCCCAGTTCCTCGCTTCCGGTCTCCTGCCCGTTTACCTGCATTTTCCCGTAATACATAAAGGCGCGCGGCAGCACATCCTGCAGCCGCATCAGCGCGTCCCATACATGGACATACACCTGCACATCTGTCAGATGCTCCTGCAAATGTTCCGGCATGGCATAGAGCAGCAGGATTCCCAGATGTCTTCCGATCTCCACGCTCTCCACCGACAGATCCTCCTCGCCGTAGCGGTGCTCCTCGCGGAAACCGTACGCCAGATATTCCCGCATCTGCGGGATCGGCTCCCTGTGCTGATAGATTCTGCTGAACTTCTGGTAAACCTTGTCCGGGACGTTCACCGGAAGCTTCTCTCTTAAGATTCCCTGGTCATCGGTCAAAAGAATCGGGTTTGTCTTGCCCTTGTCGTTAAACCGGATCGGGATCAGAAAAGAGTTGCGCAGCAGGTCAAACATGCTGTTTCCGCAGATCGCCATCAGAAATGCCGACAGATCTTTGTTCTGGTATGCCTGAAACAGCGCCCTCGTAAAGGTCTGTGGCGATACCGCCGGCATCTGCGCATCCATATCCTCCGATTCCGGAAAATGCTCATAAAACGTATCCTTCAGTCTCTCACACGCATCCGGATTTTCCAGAATCTTCTCAAACAACTGCTCCGCTTTTTCTTCCCTTGGAAAAATAGTTGCCATTACACTCTCCCCTTTCTGTCTGTTCTCACCTGTTCCATGCACGCAGCTTTTCCAGGAACATTAACAGCACACTCACCATCAGAAGTCCGCCTGATACCCAGATCACATGTACCCCGTAACGAACCGATAAGTTGCCGCCTGCCCCGGCGCCCAGTGCGAAAAACAGGATGATGCCAAAATAATAAAGAGCCTGTTTTAAAAACTCGGGACGGCGCTCCCTGAAATACATGGAAAGCGATGCCGTACCGCTCCGCAGATTGCCGATGCACATCGTGCTGGCGTAGGAATAGCCGTCCACCTTCCGGAATGCCTGCACCTGCATCGCACAGGAGAACGACACCAGGATGGTCGCCGTCATGTTGAGGGTCTGCGGAAGGAATCCGACAATCAGAAGGATTGCAATTTCCAGCAGCAGAATTCCCTGCCGCCAGTGCAGCCGCCTGGCAAAACGGAACTGCGCCTGTATCCGCTCCGCCGCCAGCACGCCAAACGCGAATGCCAGAAGCGGCAGCAGATACTTCAGCCCGTCCTTCCACTCTCCCATCATAAAATGCTGGCTCATCAACACCACATTGCCCGTCTGTGCGTTGGAGAACACCTTGTCTCTGGTAAAGTAGGTGTATGCATCCTGAAAACCTCCGGACATTGCAAGGAAGATACTGTTGATAAACGCTTCCGACATCTGCTTTTCCGGAAGTACCTGTGTCAGCCAGCCTGTGAAATTTCCCTTTTTCACCTGTATCACTCCAAACTCTCTTGCTTTCTTGATCCTTCTGTATTATACTGACCGAAAACAGATATGTAAAAAGTATATTTTATATATTGGATATATCAATATCATATATCAAAGAGTGAAAAAGGAGGCACGGGTCATGACGCTGGATTACTACCGCATTTTTTACTATGTTGCACAATATCAAAGCTTTTCCAAAGCTGCTGAGATTCTGGGGAACAACCAGCCGAATCTCTCCCGCTGCATGAATCTGCTCGAGAGCGAGCTCGGCTGCAAACTGCTTGTGCGCACCAACCGCGGTGTCAGCCTGACGCCGGAGGGGGAACGCCTCTTCTCCCATGTCGCCATCGCCAACGAACAGCTGATGCTCGGGGAGCAGGAGATATTAAAAGATAAGAGTCTCGAGAGCGGTCTTGTGACCATCGGCGCGAGTGAGACAGCCCTGCGCCTGTTTCTTTTGAACAAACTGGAGCTTTTCCACCACAATTATCCACATGTGCGCCTCCAGATTTCCAACCATTCCACACCGCAGGCCATCCGTGCCCTGTCGCACGGCACCGTCGATTTTTCCGTGGTGACGACCCCGATCGACATCAAAAAACCTCTTCACAAGACGTCGCTTTTATCCTTTCGCGAAATCCTGATCGGAGGTTCTTCCTATGCCGCTATTGCCTCCCGCATGCAGAGTCTGCACGACCTGTCGGAGGTTCCTTTTATCTCTCTCGGAGCCGGAACCGGCACGAGAGAATTGTATTCCCAGTATTTTCTAAGTCATCATCTTGTATTTTCACCGGACATGGAAGCCTCCACGACCGATCAGATTCTGCCCATGGTCGCGCACAATCTCGGCATCGGCTTCTACCCGGAAGCCCTCGCCTCCGAACCGATTGCACGCGGGGAAGTACTTCCCATCCGTCTGGTCGAACCGATCCCGGAACGTGAGATCTGTCTCATCCGGGACACAAGCCGTCCGAAGAGCATCGCTGCCCAGAAGCTGATGGAACATTTGCAGAGCGATACCTGAACCGGCGCCGCTCAAACGCTTTTCTCTGCAAGAAATGCGTGTATTTCCTCCGGTTCCGGCATCACGCGCAGCGCACCGCGCCTTGTCGTGACAATCGATGCCGCCGCATTTGCAAAACGCAGCATCTCTTGCAGTTCCGTCGTGCCAAGTCCCGCCACGCCATGCTCCAGAATATAGTGCAGGCAGCATGCGCCGAACGTATCTCCCGCTCCGGTCGTCTCGATCGTGCCTTCCTGTAAAAATGCAGGTTGTTCTGCTCTGCGGCTGCCGCAGTATGCCCGGCTTCCCTCGCTTCCCATCGACAACAGAATCAGGGGAATGTGGTATTCCCGCCAAAGCATGTCCACTCCGCGGTCAAAATCCTCCTCGCCGGTGAACCACCGGATCTCGTTGTCCGATATTTTCAGCACATCACACACTTCCATCCCGTAAGCGGTCTGTCTCTTCGCCTCTTCCATTGACTGCCAGAGCGGTTCTCTTATGTTCGGATCAAAGGAGAGCAGCTGCGCCGCAATCAGATCGCTGCTGGCAAAGATTCCGTCCGTGTCCGGATGCTGCAAAAGCAGCTGTTCCAGCACTTCGTGGTATTCCAGATGATTGTACTCATAGGCATGGGTTCCCACCACCTGATACTGCACGTTTTTCTGCTCACACACTTCACAGAATCCCGCCGCACGCTCATCCGCCGGCATGGCGGTCTCATGAACGCCGCTGATATGGATCAGATGTCTGCATCCCTGGGCGATCAGGTGTTCCGCCGTCAGACGGTCTCCCGTCTCCATTTCTGTAAGATCTACCGGAACCCAGTTCTCTCTCCACTCGCGCGGCAGGCTCTGTGCCAGATATTTTTCACCATCCAGCCGGACCACCGAAAGTTCCCGCGGCAATCCCATCGCTCCTGTATACAGGGTACCGCGGTTTGGCAGGCGCAGCCACGGCATCGAGATCACACGGTCACTCACCCCCGCGTACGTCTGCGCCGCATACGGCAGCTTCCTGAGATATGCCTCGTTTACAGTAATTACCTTTAAGATACAATCATCCGCTTCTTCAAACTGTCTCCTGCCTTCCAGTTTTTCATATTCCATAAAATAATTTTTATCATCCTTTATATCCGAAACCTGACAGCAATAGTCAATTGCCAGCTGCTGATATAATTTTCTTTTATATAATCCATATCCAACACCTCACTCTACGATAAACTGATCATCCACTTACGCCTCTTAAAAATAACAAGCGATACAACCAGCCTGAATATTTCTTCGGTGGTAAGCAATGTGTACACACCAACTATGTCCCACTTAAATACATACGCTGCAAGCAGACACAGTGGGATTCCGATGCACCATGTGCCAACAATATCAATCACCATGATAATCTTTGTATTGCCGCCGCTTCTTATGATACCTCCTCCAAGTATCATATTTTCAACCTTGACCGGTGCATACAGGGCAAATACCATAAGCAGTATCTTTCCAAGCTCTTTTACGCTGCCATCTACACGATACAGCCCGGTATATACTCCTGCCAGAAGAATAAGCAATATCGATACGGCTACCGCTCCGGCCAAACCTGCATACATTATTTTCTTCGATTCTGTGTAAGCCTCATCGTATTCTTTCCTGCCAAGTCTCTTGCCGACAATCACACCGGCAGCCGCCGACAATCCGCTAAGTCCTCCTACAATAAGCCCCTGTATCGGACAGGTAAGTGTGTATGCCGCCAGATTTGCCATTCCGAGATGCCCATAGACGGCAGACTCTACATTTTGTCCGAGGCTCCACAAAAATTCGCTAACCAGAATCGGCATAATCATGATCAGATAATCCTTGATAGTAATTTTGCTGAAACGCAATGACCATACCGGTTTATCTTCATCCTTTCTGATACATAAGGCAAATCCAACAGCAATAAATGTCAGATTAAACAACTGCGAAATCAGTGTCGCGATCGCAGCTCCCTTTATTCCCATACATGGCAATCCGAATTTTCCAAATATCAGCAGATAATTAAGACCTGTGTTTACAGCGACTGCCCCAAAGCCCGCCCAAAAAGGTATTGTGGCATGCTCCCTGCAGCGCAGCCATGAGGATAAAATATTACCGGCCGCCATTGGAATATAGGAAAACGCTACTATCCTGAAATAGACCGCACCAGTATTTACAATACTCACGTCTCTCGTGTACAGCCCCAGAATCTGCGAGGGAAAAACTCCTGCCGCAAACAAAAACAGCACAGCTATTACCATTCCGCTAATAAAGCTCACATCAAAGCTGCTCCAGGCCTCTTTTGTATCTTCCGCACCAATAAACTGTGCGATCAGTATCCCCGCAACCGTACTCACTGCACCAATCACCACGGAAAAAATCAGCGAAAAGTTTCCACATAGTCCGACTGCCGATATATTAGTCTCTCCTAACTGTCCTATCATAATCTGGTCTACAATTGAAAAAGATGCCTGCAGCATACTTTGCAAGGTGACCGGAATTGCTATTTTACACAATGATTTCATAAACTTCGACATTATAATTCCCTCGTACTTTCTCTCTTAATTAACTCAACCGGAAGCACGATTTTTGTCTCACATTCTGCTCCATCACGCATTGCCTCAAGACACTTAATTGCAGTTTCTGCCCTAAGGGACGCCTCCTGATGAATGGTTGTTAGAGAAGGATGGCTTTCCCTGCTTGCCATGTTGTCATCAAAACCGATTATCTGGATATCCTTTGGAATCCGAATGTTCTTCCCCTGTAAAAACCTCATAAACTCAAGTGCATAGAAATCTGATACCGCAAAAACAGCGGTAACATTTTTCTCTAACAGCGCCTGATATTTATCCTCATAAAAACGCATTCTCTCCTTTTCTGTCCTGGGTATTTCCCATCTTAATGTTTCTCCCGGTCCAAAGGCTTTGCTAAACCCCTCAATGCGCTCTTTATCCATACAGATGAAATTGTCCGCTATGCACAACGCTTTTTTATGTCCAAGCTCCCTAAAATATCTTCCTGCCTGATAACCACCGTCATAATGATTGATGACCAGATTGACCACCTTGGAACATTTTTCAAAATAACCGTCATACACTACAAACGATATCCTCATCTGATTTCTGAGTTTCTCATAATCCGCTTCACAAAAGCCCATCAGAATCAGCCCATCCATATTCCACATGGATGCAAACACCGGAATCTCACTGATGTCGGATGTCGTTTTTATCATCAGAAAATATCCTTTTTCATTTACCTCATGGGAGAGAGCATTTATTGAAGCCATAACAAATCCATCCTCTAAAACCCTGCCCTCATACTTTTCATTATCATTCACCACCACTCCGATGATTCTTGAATTATTCCTGGCAAGCAGAATAGCTGCCATATTCGGGATATATCCCGACCTCTCCAGCTCCTGCTGGACGCGTTTTACCGTCTCATCCGAAATCTTTTCTGTTTTTCCGTGAATCACCTTTGAGACAGTTGCAGTACTAAGACCTAATGAATCTGCAACATCCGCAATCCGAACTCTGTCCTGTGCCATATGTATTCCTTCTTTTCCTATATTCTGATTATATGGTACAACAGAAATATGTGTGTTACAAAGGTTAAGTGCATAACCCATGACAAAAATTGCATTCCTGCCTCTTGCATACGGTTATGAAGTATGTCCACCTCTTGCACGGTGGCGAGCCGATGAACTTTCTGTAATAGAAAAACACCCTACATTGCTGCAAGGTGTCGATGTTGTATGCATCTTTTATCTCTGGTGCATATTTAATAATCATGTCTGCAAGAAAGCCACAGCAGCATCCAAAATCCTTGTTCATTGCCAAGCCTCCCTTAAATGCAAGAATGCCTCGGCATTCTTGCTGCACCGTAAAAGTTGCAGTTTCAGATAATTTCCACAAAAGTTTTATAAAAATCATAAATCTTTCCTTCTTCCTGCGCACAGACAAGGAAGCGGCTGATGACCGCGCCTGTCTGATACTTTTGTTGAATCATCTGCAACTGCCTCCGCAAATCGTTAGGAAATCCCCCGGTGATCTCTTCTTTCATCAGGAATGTGATATATCTGTTGTTATTCTTCTTTTCCCATATAATCTGTTCCTTCAGTAATTCGGCGGGCAAATCCGACTTTACTATCGTAATACCTCTTTGTTCAAGCTGCATATTTTCAGAATGTTGTACTCTGGAATATAAATATGGATTTTCTATATATCGGCGCAACTTATCCCTTTCAATCAGTTCAAAAGACACAATACAATCCGTATCTATATCCATATCCTGATAAGGATTCTCTCTGAGTTCTTTTAATGTTTGTATGGCCTGCATATGACAACGCACTCTTTCCATCCTCTGTTGTAACGCAATCTGCTGTTGCTGCAATTCTGACATCTTTTTCTCAAACAGGTGATAATGCTGTTCCGGTGTCGTGTTTTCCATCTGACGGATATTCTTTAACGGAAGTCCCAGATTTTTGTAAAAGATTACATCTGAAATACTCATCAGATTCTCTACCGTATACTCTCTATAATTGTTTATCTGATCTTTCTTAGGTGTAAGTACACCCATATCTTCCCAATACCGAAGTGTAGATGCCGGTATGTCAAAGAAATGTGAAATATCTCCAATCCGAAAATGATATGCCATTACTTTTAATTCTGAAAAGGATGTCCGATTTTCAAGAATACTGCGTTTTATTATTCCTACCTATCTGACTTCTCTGTTCAACACTGTATATACAATTATTGACGGCATTTTTGTGTCCGGTTATGTCGGAACAAATGCCCTTGCAGCGATCAATATTGTTTACCCTATTGTAAATATACTTACCGGAATTGCTCTGATCTTTGCAACAGGTGGCAGTTCCATTACTGCATTATATATTGGTGGAAATGAAAAAGAAGCTGCAAACCGCTCCTTCTCTGTCAGCTTTGTATTTTCTATTTTATTGGGAAGTCTAATATCTGCATGCATTATTTTTAATTTATCATCCATACTGCTTATGCTTGGAGCAACTGATGTCACTCTGAAAGACTGCAAAATTTATGCAATCTTCTGGCTTATCGGCACACCCATAGTTATCGGCAAAGAGCTTTTCACTTATTTTATACGAGTTGATGGTTCTCCAGCCTATAGCTTTGCAACTGCATTGACAGGCGGTGTGCTGAACATTGTTTTGGACTTCTTCTTTATCAAGACCTTAAATATGGGAATTATGGGAGCAGCTCTTGCAACCATACTCGGACTGGCAGCCTCTTTTTTTATGGGTATCTATTATTTTATAAGAAAACAAAACTATCTCGTCTTTACCTTACGTCATCTGTCAATAAAAGAAGCTTTCCGGTGTATGATAAATGGATTGTCTGAGTTTGTAGATCAGATTGCAATTGCCGTTACAACCATCATTTTTAACCGCACAGCACTTTCCTTTGCAGGAGAGAATGGAATAGCTGCCGTATCCATCATTATGTATCTCCAGTTCCTGTTTACAGGCATTTACTTTGGTTTTTCCATGGGGATTGCCACTCCGCTGGGCTATGCCTATGGCAATAAAAGAGTTGATGTTTGCAAAATTTTAGAGCGTTATGCCTATCGTTTTTTTATGGTTGCTCCAATCGTAATCTACATATTAACTTATAGTCTTGCACCACTGGGAGTATCCTTTTTTTCAGATTCAACCAGTCCGGTATTCTCTCTTGCTGTTTCCGGCATGAGAATTTATGGTTTAGGTTTCCTATTCAGCGGAATCAATATTTTTTCTGCAATCCGGCTTATGTCCTATGGAAAAGGCCATTTATCAGGACTAATAACATTTTTACGTTCATTTGTATTGTTGATTTTATTTCTTACTATTTTACCAGTGAAGTTTGGACTATACGGTCTTTGGTCAGCAATGCCTGATGCCGAATTTCTGACACTTTTTATCTCCATACCTCTTTTGAAATGGAAACCATCTGCATTTTCTCAAAAATAAAATACGATACAACATCATATCGTAAAAAAAGTAAAGCATATCAATCTTTTATAATGTTCGTCTCCAAGGCTATGAATCTGCTTTGGGATTTATCTTTTTCTTTTTCCAGTCACTGATGTTGCTTGTTGCAATCCCGGTTCTTCTCGACAGTGCCAACTGGCTCATGTTCTTCTGCTCCATTATGTAAAAAATTCTTTCACTGATAATCATGTATGTTCCTCCGCTATGTTATATATCCGTATTTATTGATTTTATTTCCGTTTATACAGTCGTTCTATCATGCCGCAGCATTTCTTTCAATAGGAATGGTAATAGCAGTTTTGTGAATAATTGTGTCTATTTCCATTACAAAATGATAATTGTTCCAGAACAAAATTCAAATATACCTTTGTTGATGCCATGTTGTTTTCTCCTATCTTCCCACCAGCTTTAAGAATTTCTTATCATTCATCTGCTCATTCGTAACATACTCCCCATCACAAAATAGTGCATAAGTCGTAATCGGCGTTGGTACATTCTGAGCATCCTTCCTACTTTCGATCTTCACAGCCTTGAATGGAATGCCATTCTTCTGAGCGGTTTCTTCCAAGATTGGTACATACTTTGCATTGAAAGGACATTGGTTTGTATAATAAAGAACATAGCCACGTTCATTTATATGAGGGTGTTTTGCACATTCCTTGAACACCGGTGGCTCAGTTTTCTCTTCAAATGGCAGATACCATAACTGGATTCCATTATCAGCCTCATCACAAGCTTCAAATCCTTTATATTTTAGAAACTTCGGATCAGCCAGAAATGGCTTTTTCCTTGCTGCCGCAAGAATACATAGGCCTTCCTTCCCCTTTTCTCTGCTGTCCTCAATACACTTGGAAAGTAAGTCACTTGAATATCCATGACCTTTGAAAGAACCGGACACCCACAAACAATTAATATACATATAACCAGGTGCTTCGATTGGATTCCATGCACACTCCGCAGGTATGTACTCAATAAAGCACTTGCCGCGTTCTACGCTCTTAAGAAACACAAGACCTTCATCAAATCTATCCGCAAGCCATGCCTTCTTTGATGATACCTGAATATCTTTATTGTCGGAAATGGCACAGCAAATGTGCTCCTTTTCAAGATTTTCTTTCGTAACTCTAATATATTCCATACCTTTAAGCCCTCCTTATCGGATGCCTGACCAAAGTCTTCAATTTCTCAGGTGCCACTCTCCGCGCATCACTCAGATAAATCTCGTGGTGCATCCTCTGATCCGTTATATCAAGTGTACATCCCTGTTCTTCCATAAATCTGTGCATTGCATCTACCGTAGCAGGCTCATCGTCATACGCTCCGATATGCATACACTGTACACATAAGCCCTCCTCATAGGAAAAAAACTCAACCTTAGAAAAATCCTGTTTTTTCTTTGCCGTAGCTTTCCTGACAGCCCAGTCGAAATTCTCCCTGGTAACAAAATCTGGCAAGCGAATAACAGAAATCCACTTAAAATCTTCCTTACGAGCATAATCAATTCCGGATACGCCGTCTCGCCTGCCGGCTCGGTCGGTTCGCAGCATGGCGTCCCCCGGACGCCGCTCACCCTGCCACCAGAATCCCTCTAATGGCGGCACGACATAATCGAAATATCCATCAATCTGATGATCTTCCTTTTTGCTCATTTTAATCGTAAATGCAATTC
>CACZIN010000024.1:0-40962 GCA_902781225.1 uncultured Lachnospiraceae bacterium
TTCAAAAGAGAATTTTGGTTTTCTTCCCATAAAATATGCTCCCTCCTAAGTGACAAGTTTTTATTATTTCACTTGTCTACCTAGAAGGAAGCATATCAGGTTCTTATTTCCCTGTACTTTGCCCTGTTTTTCCGTGTAATCTTTACTCTTATACCTCACGCCGGAACTTTGCAGGCGTACACCCTTTTACCAGAATAAAGCGGTTTACAAAATAATCCAGATCATGATAGCCGACTTCCTCCGCGATCTGAACTATCTTCTTGTCCGTATGCAAAAGCAGATCCGCCGCCCGCTCCATTCTGTAATTATTCAGATAATCTTTGAACGACTGGCCATTTTTCTTGCGGAACAGCTGCCCCAAATATGCACTATTGACATAATATTTCTCACTCAGACCCTTTAACGTAATATTCTCTGCATAGTTCTCCCGGATTTCCCGCTCGATCTCTCCCAATACGCCACGCGATACATTCTTGCGAAGCTGAGACAGATAATCCCCATACTCACAGGCGAATCTGGTCAGATGCGCCTTACTGCCGCGCATCACGCCTTTTTCAAAGCTGCTCTCACTGATCAGGCGCAGAATCTCTTCCTGATTTACTCCGTCATCCTGCTCGCTTGCCAGATGGATCAGCTGAAACAGCAGGTAATTGATGTTCAGGTTCATCGTCTCCCCGGTAATTTCCCTGCTTGCCATCTCCCCGTAGAACTGCTCAATCGCGCTCCTGATCTCCACATGGTTGTTCTGTTCCACCGCTTTCAGCAGGCGATCCAGACTGCTCTTGCACAACACGATCCCCCCGGATGTAATCTGGACTTCCTCCTCATAATAATAAATGGACTTCTTCGTCCGGAACCCCTGAAACGACCGGAGCATACACGCGTTTCCATAGGATCTGGCAATGTTGCTGATGTCCTGCACCCATTTTCCCACAAGCATAACAACCGGCTTGTTCATGTTCGCAGTCAGATATTCAAGAAACCGGTTCAGATATGTTTTCTCATCAATTCCCAACTCCGCAGCAAACGCATCACAGTACAGCAGCCCGATGTCATATATTTTTTCATGCGTCGAAACATCAAAGACACAATGGGATGCATGCGCTCCCAGAAATTCGATGCAGTATTGATACAGCTTCCGCTGAAAGCTTCGTTTTTCCTTATCCGAAATCTCCTCAATCCTGCCATCGTCATCCATCTGGATCTCCACATACCGCATGCCGGTATCTCCGTCCATATGAGCCTTTACGTACTCCAGGTTCACACTGTCAAACTTCCCCTGAATCAGCGCAATCAGATGTCTCGACAGATATGCCTGCTCCATTTCCCGGCTGTTCTGCTTTTTCTGCCGGTCTGCCCTCCGAAGCGCCTGCACTTTATTCAGCACTTTCAATAATTCTTCTCTGTCTACCGGTTTTAAAATGTAGTCTGTACAGTCGTAACGTATGGCACGTCTCGCATACTCAAAATCCGCATATCCGCTTAAGATCACAAAATGTGCGTCGGAAATCTTTTCCAGGCGGATTTTTTCCAAAAGCTCCAGCCCAGTGACAACCGGCATCTTTATATCTGCAATAATAAGATCTACCTGTTGTCCCCTCAGATATTCCAGAGCCTCCGCCCCGTCCGCCGCAGTCTTCACAACCTCAAACCCCTCCTGTTCCCAGTCGATCAGTATCTTTAATCCCTGCAGTATAAACGGTTCGTCATCCACCAGCAGTACCTTTAATAATGTTTCCCCCATCTCTTCCACCTCCTCTTTCTAAAGGCATCCTGATACTCACTGTCGTACCGGCACCCTGCTCCCCTTCCAGATCAAACGCCACCTGTTCCCCGAAAATCATTTTCAGCCGCAGGCAGGCATTGATGATTCCAACTCTTCCTTCCCCTTTCAGCATATCAATATTGGCATTCTGCATATGTTCTTTTAATTCCAGCATTTTTCCTGCATCCATGCCGCATCCGGTATCTTCCACCTCCAGATAAAGATCTTTCTGTTTCTGATAGATTCTCACAAAAATCCATCCGGGCGCTGTCTTGGCTTCAATCCCGTGTACACATGCATTTTCCACGAATGTGACAACCGTCAATTTGGGAATTTTGATACCCAGACAGTCTTCTTCTACCTCGAGGCTGTAATTTAACCGCTCTCCAAAACGATACTTCTGAAGCCCAAGATATGCTTTTACAAATTCCATTTCTCTGCGGATTCCGACAATATCATTCCCCCACTCCACATACTGGCGCTGCATCAGTGCAAGCTTTTCCACCATATCTGCCGTCTCGTATTCCTTTTTCAACAGGCTGTGCATGCGGATGCTCTCCAGCGCATTGAACAGGAAATGTGGATTGATCTGACTGTGCAGTGCAAGAAGTTCCGCATTCTGTCTCTCCACCACCATCTCCTGCTCTTTGATCTTATTCTTGTATACAATCTGGATAAGCTCATTTGTCCTTGTAACCATACGGTTATAATTGCGCATCAGACTGCCAATCTCATCTTTTCCTCTCACATGCGCGATCGGAACCAGGTGTTCGCCGCCCACCGTCTCAAACGCTTTGCTGAGTTCACTGATTCTCTGTGTAAAAGACCTGTTAAATCCCTTTACCAGAACCAACGGCAGAATGGCATTCACCACAATGAGCAATACAATCAACGGCAGGTTTTTGCGGATTTCGTTCCACAACTGACGCTTGGGCTGCATCACGTAAACCTCCAGATCTATTCCATAAAATTCGAGTTCCTGACTGTATCCGATTCTGCTTTTCTGGTCAAATGTCTGGAAGTCCTTTCCTATGCTGGAATATCTGCCATTCGATAAGACAATCTTATCTCCCTGACAGATGAATACATCCGTGTCATAATTCATTTTTTCCAGAGAACGGTTCACTGCACTGTAATCAATGTTGATCAGCAGCACCTTTTCCATCTCATTTTCCGTATAAAAGTCCAGCTTCTGAAAAAACAGCATACGCCGCTGCGGATCCACCGAGGTTGCCTTGCTGTCATCATATTGAAAGTATAATCCCTTATTCAACCCGTTTTCCTGAAAATAGCGGTACACTTCTGTACCGCGTATCTCCTTCATATTGCATACCTTTCCGCCATTGACGATCGTATCATTGTCCACGTACATGGTAATGACCATATTGTTCATGCCAAGTCCGCTCTCAAACAGCGTATCCTTAAAAAAATCCTGATAACTTACCACGTAATCCAGCGGATCGCCATATGTATTCGTCAGGAAACGGTTGATATATTTGTTCGTGTAAATACTTTTTCCAATCTCCGCCGCATTATTGACCGTATCGGAAACGCTGTATGCAACCGCGTTCGCTATATTCGCCATCTCATGCTCTCTTGACTCCCGCTCCGACTTCATGACAACAGAAAATATCACACTGTCTGTCACAATCAGAGGAACCAGCACGCACAAAATATACAATATATAAAACTTATTTTTTATTTTAAAGTCGTCCATCCAGACATCAACCGCATGCAGAATTTTCTTCATAACCACTCCCGATACTTTTATATTACCATTTTTTTCCGCCGGATGCAACGAGTGTCAGCCGATGTTAATATTCTACTTCTATGGTCTTTCCCATCTTGCGCACAAGCAGTCTGCTCACTGTCTGTCCGGTGAGACTGCTGCTTCTTGCGTCCGGCTGCTGTCCTCCGACCGCAATCTCATAATCTCCCGGATGCACGAGACATTTTCCATCCTCGGAAATCAGTGCAAAATCCCGTGGACTGAGGGTGATGGATACCGCTTTCTTCTCTCCGCATTCCAGTGCAACTGACTGGATTCCCTTTAACTGGTACCCCGGATCATACGCCTTCCGCTCTTTGTATCTGACATATACCTGTACCGTCTCATGCACCGGATAATTCCCCCGGTTTTCCACGTTCACCCGCACAGTCACCGGTTCTGTCATGTCCGAGTCTGCCTTATCTGCACCGGCATCAGAATAATGGATCTGCGAATAGGTAAGACCGTATCCAAATGGATATAGAATATGAGCATCGGTATACCGGTAAGTGCGCCCTGCCATAGAATAATCCATAAAATCCGGCAGGAATTCTGTTCCCTCATAAAAGGTAACCGGAAGTTTTCCACAAGGGGAAAATTCCCCAAACAGTGCCTCTGCAATCGCCATTCCGCCTCTCGCTCCCGGATACCAGCACTCCAGAATTGCCGGTACACCGGCATGCTCCTGCGCCCAGGACAGATCCAGTGCGCTTCCCGCCAGAACGGTGAGCACAACCGGCTTTCCGACTGCCGCGATCGTCTCCAGAAGTTCCTGCTGCTGCCCTGGAAGCTTTAACCCCAGCTTATCGCCACTGGCATATTCATTTCCAGCATCTCCCTCTTCGCCCTCAATGGTTGCATCCAGCCCCAGGCACATCACGACCACATCCGCTCTCTCCGCGGCAATGACCGCTTCCTTAAACCGATCTTGCGCTTCGCCGAGAAATTCCACCTGATCCTTATACAGATGGCAGCCCTGTGCATATATGACACGGATTTTTCCGTCCGTATATTCCTGTATCCCCTCTAACGGAGTGATATATCTGGATGATGTTCCCTCATAATTTCCAACCAGCGCTGCTCTGGAATTCGCATTCGGTCCGATCACTGCAATCGTATGAATCTTCTCCTGTTTCAGCGGAAGGAACTGGTTGTCATTCTTGAGCAGCACCATACTTCTCTTTGCTGCCTCCACGGACAGGGCAATATGTTCCGGACATTCCACTACATCATATGGAATCCGTGCATACGGGGATGGATAATCTTCCATCATTCCCAACCGGATTCTCACATCCATCAGACGTTCCACCGCTTCTGTAATCGTCTTTTCCTCCACCAGTCCCTGCTCGTACGCACGGTTTAAGTACATAAATGCTTTTCCGCAATTCAAATCGCATCCATGGTTGACCGCCATTGCCGCCGACTCTTCCACTGTTTTTGTCACATGATGATGCTCATGAAAGTCCAGAATCGCCCAGCAGTCGGACACGACATGTCCCCGAAAGCCGAACTGTTCTCTCAAAATATCCTGAAGAAGTGTTTTGCTTCCACACGCCGGTTCCCCGTTGACACGGTTGTAGGCTCCCATCACTGCCTCCACACCGGCATCTTTTACACACCGTTTAAATGCATACAAATAGGTATCATACAGATCATGCGCCGACACCCTGGCATCAAACTCGTGACGCATTGCTTCCGGTCCGCTGTGCACGGCATAATGTTTGGCGCATGCGGCAGCCTTCAGATGTTCCGGATCCGGTCCCTGAATTCCTCTGATATAAGCACACCCAAGCTTCGCCGTCAGATACGGATCCTCCCCGTACGTCTCATGCCCTCTTCCCCAGCGCGGATCTCTGAAAATATTGATATTTGGTGCCCAGAAAGTCAGTCCCTTATAGATACCTCTGTCTCCTCTGCCGGAGTACTCTTCAAACTTTGCCCTGCCCTCTGTGGACACCACGTCTCCTATTTTCTGTACCAGTTCCTCATCAAACGTAGCTGCCATAGCGATTGCCTGCGGGAACATCGTTGCCACCCCGGATCTCGCCACCCCGTGCAACGCCTCGTTCCACCAGTTATATGCCGGGATTTTCAACCTTTCAATCGCCGGTGACTCGTAGCGCATCTGGCTGATCTTTTCCTCCAGCGTCATCTGTTCCACCAGCTTCTTTGCATATTCCATTGTCTTCTGACTCATACTGCATTCCCCTCTCCCACTGTCTTATTCTTCTCCACTGCATGTAAAGCTCAGATAGTCCGCGTAATTGCCGCTGTCTGTTCCGTTCGACGACGCATACATTCCAACCGTACATCCCACAAAACCACCTGCCTCTTCTGTGGTATACGCAAACAGACTCACTTCTTTGCAGACACAGACACTCTCTCCAGCACACCCGATCCAGATCTGCGCCTCCATGTTTTCTCCCAGCATCTGAATCTCCCAGGGTTCCTGTCCTTCGTTCAGGAAAACTTCGCGTATCACTTCTTCCTTTGCGTGAATGCACGCTGTTACCCGAAAACAGTAACCGGCTCCCTTTTTGCCGATCTCCATTCTCAGATGATTCTCATGATTCTGGTACAGTACCATTCCTGCCGTCTCATACTCCGACCGCGGCTCAAAGAAAAAACGGACCGCTGCACGGAACTGATAGCTTTTCTGACGCAGTCCAAAATAGGTACTGCAATTTTTCTCACGGATTGTCTGCTTCCCGCAATACAATCGGAATACTCCGTCCCGCTCCGTCAACGAATATGCCGCCCCGCTTCTTTTGCCAATTCCAAGAAGCCGCGCATCCGGCTGTTTTTCCCAGAAGCACACGGTATCGCACATCCCCACTTCTTCTGGGAAGCGGTATTCCTCCGTCGGTACTTCAAGCGTCCTCTCCAAGCGTCCGCATCCGGCAGCAATGACCGGCCATCCGTCCTCCCATACAACCCTGGTCAAAAAAGTCTCGCGTCCCATGCTTCCATGATTCCTGCAGCGCCTTGTCGCAAGCATCACAATATACCAGTTTCCTTCTGCGTCCTCCACCAGATCTCCGTGACCGGCATAGACCACCGGATAATCTGCCCCGAGATTCCGGTGTGTAAAAACCGGATTTCTCGGACACCCTTCAAACCACTGGAACAGCTCCCTGCTTCTCGCTACACTGACAGCATGCTCCGGTCCGGTTCCTCCTTCTGCATGCAGCAGATAATAATATCCATCTTTCTTGTACAGATGTGGACCTTCCGGCCAGATTGCTCCCCGCACAGCTCCCTTCCAGATAGCCATGCTCTCTCCGGTCAGCTTTTTATTTTCCAGATCCAGTTCCTGCACCCAGATCTCCCAGTCACCGTTGTAGCGGACGCCCTCCGGATTCGGTCTTGTTCCGCAATAATAACATCTTCCGTCATCATCAAAGAACAGGCTTGGATCAATTCCCCTTGCCTCCTCCCCCAGATAATAAGGATCTGACCAGGGTCCTTCGGGCTGCTCTGCCGTCACAATAAAATTACCACCATGGCTGACATTTGTGGTAATCATATAGTAAACCCCATTGTGGTACCTGATGGTCGGCGCATAGATTCCCCGTGAAATCTCTTCCCCCTCTACGGTAAGCTGCTCTTCGCGTTCCAG
The DNA here is from genome assembly GCA_902781225.1 of uncultured Lachnospiraceae bacterium. Taxonomy (GTDB): domain Bacteria; phylum Bacillota; class Clostridia; order Lachnospirales; family Lachnospiraceae; genus Roseburia. Next base: position 7,153 of record CACZIN010000024.1, read on the forward strand.
AATATTTCCAATCTGCTCCCAGTGTGCAAGATCCCTGCTGTGGAACAGTGGGACGCCAGGTGCATAGACAAAACTGGACGTCACCAGATAAAAATCTTCCCCCACCCTGCAGATCGACGGATCCGGGTAGAATCCCGGCAAAATCGGATTTTTTACTGTAACCATAACTTCCTCCTATCTACTCTACATATCCAAATCCAAGAATGGTAAATTTCTTATCCAGATCTTCTTCTGCTATCCGGATACACACCATATGCCTTGCGGTTTCCTCTTCCGCAAATACCAGCGCCGCATTGCAATGCAGCCAGTTGTTGACATGCGGATCTGCTCTGAATCGAAATACTCCATCCACCAGCACATCCGCTGCTCCGACATCCACCTCGCCGGAATCCTTATAGATCAAAAATAGGGATCTGCATGTGATCGTCAGTTCAAAAACCGCACAATCCGTCTTTGTACCATCATACATCCAGTTATAAGGAAACTCCGGCGTAACACAAAGTTCCTGATCCATCTCCACGCTCTGAAGCTCCCGATCCGTTGCGTCAAATCCGCCTTCCACAATGTCCGCACCATAAAATCCGTCCCGCCGATCCAAAAGTTTCACTTTCTCAAACGAACTGCCAATCGCCGGCACACCGCACAGACACTGTTCTAAGATTTCTTCCTCCGTCATCCCCATTTGAAAGCTGTCTACTCTGGCATGATCCGATGTATCGCAGACCTCCATCAGGTATTCCAGACAATCCGCCATGATGGTATGTCCCAGATTGGTCGGATGAAACATGTCATAAAAAAACTGATTCTTCGTAACGATTCTTTTTTCTCTTCCGGAGAATTGCGGCGTTACCGCATCCATAATACTCACCATCGGAAGATCGTAGTGCACGCCAACCGGCTGTAAGCGTTCCTGAAGATTCCAGTCGTTTGCAAATACGGAAAACAATAAGACAACCGCCGGCTTCCACGGCAGCTTCAACACCTTGCGCACCAGGCTTTCATAACAGTCGCCCTTCGTCTCATCCCCCTCATCATTCACCGCAAATTCGATTACAACAAGATCCGGCTGTTCCCCGTCCCTAAGCACATCCCTGTCAAAACGGATCATTCCGAGCTCGGACGGAGTCCCACCCACTCCCGCCTTGATAAATTTTACATTATCCTTTGCCGCAAATCTCTTCTGAAATAACTGATATGCCTTATATGCATAGCATTCTGTATGAATCGGCACTGCACCTGCCCCCTGTGTAATAGAACCTCCGATAAAGGCAAGCGTCACCTCTTTTCCTGCTCTGGCTTTTTCAATCACTTTCCGGATGCGGTAGGTGTTTCCCAGATTCATAAGGGAACGCTGCACCATCTTATAATAGTCCTCCGAGTATAGATCCACCTTCTCCTCCGTCAGATCCTCAGGTGCTGTAAATCCGTCATTCAGATAAAAACGGACGTTTGCCTTCCCGCATATTTCCGGTCTGTCAAATTCAAACCGGATCTGACCGGGCACATCATCGTCCCCGCTCCACACATAATCCGACAGATAGATTCTCTGCTCCATTCCATCGCCGCACAAGGCTGCCTTCAGACTGGTACCTCCTCCATACAGATCTTTTTTCCCGTACATCTGAAAAACAAACTCTACGTTTTCGGTTGGGCGCTCCGTCTCAACCGACACACCGATGCTGTGTACAAGCGTGCGGAATCCCCTTACCGTACCAAGCAATTTCAATATCTTTTCGTCGGTGATATTTCCTGAAATCTGTGCACTGTTCTGCAGGCGGCCATCACTCTCATAGATGAACTGCACTGCCTTTCCGTCTCCCTGCTTTAATCCGCAGATTTCTTTTTCACGCATAATATAAAAGTATGCTCTCGCCTTTTCCGGATCTCTCGGTGCCACTGGTCCTGCCATTCTATGCGCCTCCTGCCATTTTATTTTATATATATTTATGGTAGCACAAGATCCCTGCCGGATACGTGGGAGAAAGTATAGATGTTACCACTACAAATTAGTGATATTCTGCCTTAAGTGTTGTAAAAAGAAGCCCTTGTATTCTCTTTCCAGAAAATACAAGGACTCTCCCCTGTTTTCACTGTCTGCCTGTCTTCCGATATTCCTTCGGCAGGATTCCGTACCGCTTCCGGAACAGATTGGAAAATGCCTTGCTGTTCGGAAAACCGTGGTTCAATGCGATCTCGCCAATCGCAAGATCCGTCTCTTCCAGATCCCTCACGGCATGCTCCAGGCGCACACTCGACAGGTATTCCTTGTAATTGATCTTTGCGTATTTTTGAAACATCCGGGAGAGATACGCCGGTGAATAGCCAAAAATCCCCGCCAGTTTTTCCAGCGAGACATCCTCCGTATAATGTTCCTTTAAATATCCGGTGATTCTGCCGAGCCGTTTGAGCTGTTTGTTGCTCTTAAGCAGTTCTTCTTCCACCGTAAGCTTCCGGTATCTGGTCACCAGAAGATACTCCAGCTGATAAAAACAGCTTAGCATTTTTAATTCGTAACCGGTCTGTTTCTCACCGTATGCCACAAACATCATCTCGAGCAGGGAAAACACCTGACGGTCATCCTCTTTTCCGCTGTGGGAAAACCAGATAAACTGTTCTTCCGTATAATAATCCGCAAAAACGCCAAGCGGAATCTGCAGCACGATCGTCTCGTTTGGCAGAGGGGCATGGATCGCATGCACCTCGTTGCTGTTCACCAGCACAAAATCCCCCGCTGCAAGCACATATTTTTTCTCATTCAGGAAAAAATCAAGCTGCCCCTGTCTCACGGCAAATATCTCGATAGAACGGTGCCAGTGCTTTTCCCTGATGTATTTTCCGCCGCCGCCCTCAAAAAGAAACAGCTTAAACGGAAGTCCCCTGTCCGGAACGATCACTTCATGCTGGTAAACAATGTCATTCACTCCACTTCGATCTCCTTTAACAAAATTTCATTACCGCGCAATAAGCTGAAACCGCCGGTTTTCACCAGCCATCCTCATAAAATATACTGTATGTTTTTTATTTTGTTAAAAGTATAACATAAATTCCAATTTTTTCATTTATTTTTCACAATTAATTTATATTTTGTTTATTTTTCTTTGCAATACTGCACAATTCTCTGTCTCATCTTTTTTCGCGTTTCCACGATTCTTTCGTTTTCCCTACTCCGGCAGACTGTCCGATAAACATAAAGTTCCCCATCCCACCTGCGGATTCGGATATTCCTGCAGCAGGCCAAAAGCCCTTCCCCCTCCGAGCGGGCGCGCTCCGCGGATCAGGTATGCCTTTATTTTTTCTCCGTACAGGTACGCATCGTTTCCGCGCACAATCCCCCACTCCATCAGAAGCGCCGCGCTCCCCGTCACAAACGGGGTTGCCATCGAAGTTCCGGAGCGCGCCGTATAGCCTCCGCCCGGCGCGCAGGAGGTGATCTCCACGCCCGGCGCCGCAAGATCCGGCTTGACCTGTCCGTTCCCGGTAAATCCTCTGCCCGAAAATCCCGCCAGCTGCCCGAACCACGCGTCGTACGCCCCGACCGTAATCACCTTTGCCGCAGTGGACGGAATGGTAAGCGTCGTCTCATCCCGCGGCAGAAGGAAACCGGTGCCCTCGTTTAAAACGCCTCCCGCCGGAAACCACATATCATAGCGCCCCGTGACGATGCGCTGCGGAATCAGGCGCACCGTCCAGATTCCACTGTCCACATAGTCCCGCACGGGAAGGAAATCCAGGTAGATCTCCTGGTAGGGGCTGTACGGACTCGGCTCCCCATAGTAGAGCAGAATCTGCGTCTGCCCCAGCGTAAAGCGCTGCGGTTCCTGTATCTGCCGGATCGGTCCGATCTGCATGCCGCCCGGATGAATGAGAAGCACCGCCATCTCATCCGCATAAGATTTCCAGATCTGCAGATTCAGGGCGCTCTCGTATGCGCTCACCGCGAACTTGACATTTTCCGCCTGCCCCATTCCAAGCGTTCCCGCCGTGTGCGTGGCAGCCGCTCCCTCATTCCCGCTTCCGATCACGATCGAGCTCTTCCAGTAGTTTGCGAGATCATCCAGATAAGTCTCGATGAGCGACGTTCCCGTGTGGCTTCCGTAATTATTTCCAAAGCTCAAATTGATGGCGACCGGCTGCTGCCTCTCCTGCGCTTTTCTAAGACAGTAATCCACCGCCTGCATCAGTTCCGTCGTCCGCGGGAACGCCCCCTCCCGCTGGTTGCCAAGCTTTACAATCAAAAGGTCGCTCTCATACGCCACACCGCGGTATCTTCCCTCCGACGCTCTTCCGTTGCCGGCGGCAATCCCCGCCACGTGTGTCCCGTGTCCCAATGCATCCCTGCTCGGGCAGACCGCATACCGCTGCTGTTCCGTGGTCTGCGCGAGCGCCTCGTTGATGCGCGCCTCATCGTACTCGGTTCCAAGAAAGTACCCCGCCGGCGCCGACAAATCCCCGGACGCCGGGATCGTCTGATCCCAGAGACTGACAATGCGGGTCGTACCGTCCGCCCTCCTAAAATCCGGATGCGCGTAATCGATGCCGGAATCAATGACCGCCACAAGGACACCGGCACCCGACAGGCCGGTTCTCTCCTGCAGCTGCGTGATGCAGGATGCACGCTTTCCGTTGTCCACCGCGAAAAATAAAAGCTTCGGCTTTTCCATATACTCGATTTTATCCAGCGCTGCCACCGGCTCCACGAGATGTTCCGGCAGCACTAAAACGGCATATTCATTCTGCAGATTTGTCAGTCGGATCCGCGGATATTCCTCCGGGAAATTTTTAAAAAGCAGCTCCTCAAGCTCCTCCGTTGTCCCGACAAATTTTACAATGACCTCCCACGTCTGTTCGGCACTATCGTAGCCGATGTCCAGCTCCAGCGACTTCTCCCGCTCCTCCTGTGTCGCCGCCAGTGCCAGATTCAGCAGGTTCTCCATTTTTTCGTTCGGCATAAAAAAATCTCCGCAACAACATCTTATTTCTATTAGATGCCGCCGCGGAGACCGTTATGTCTGCCTGTATTCTGTTTTCGTCTGTTTTTTATTTCACCCGCTCAGAAAACATTATAAAGAAGCTGACCAGAAGACATCCCACCGACACCCAGATCATGTGAATGCCGTAGCGCATGGACAGATTGCCGCCGATGCCCGCCCCGATCGCAAAAAAGAGAATGATTCCGAAATAATAGAGCGACTGTCTTAACTGTTCCGGTCTCTTGTCCCGCAGATACATGGAAAATGCCGCCGTACCGCTCCGCAGATTGCCGATGCACATCGTGCTCGCATAGGAATAGCCGTTTACCTTGCGGAACGTCTGCACCTGCATCGCGCAGGCAAAGGACACCAGCACCGTCGCCGCCATATTGTATTCCTGCGGGATAAATCCCACCGCAAATAAAATCAAGGTCTCAAGCAGCAGAATTCCCTGTCTCCAGTGCAGCCGCTTCGCGTATTTGAAACGCCCCTGTATGCGCTCCGCAAAAAACACGCCAAACGCAAACGCCAGCAGCGGGAACAGATATCGCAGTCCGTCCATCCATCTGCCCACCATAAAATTCTGACTCATCAGCACTACGTTACCAGTCTGGGCATTGGAAAAGACCTCCTCCCTCGTGTTATAAGTATAGGCATCCTGAAATCCGCCGGAGACCGCCAGAAAAATACTGGTCAGAAATGCCTCTGACATCTGAAGTTCGTTCTTTTTCTCGTTCATAAGTATCTCTCACCCTTTCACATTCTTCTCTATTATAGCGGATTGCGCAGGATACGCAAGTACCCGTTTTCTGCCGGCTCATATTTTGTGTTTTCGCGGCATACACTATTCCAGTATCTGAATGCGCGGCAGCCTGCCGGCGCATTCTCCCATGAAAGGAGTATTTTATATGTGCGGAATCTCCGGTTTCTGCGACTTTTCTAAAAATTTTAAAAAGGCCCCCGTCCTCTGGGAACAGATTCTCACCGACATGCATCACACACTCGCCCACCGCGGCAGCGACAGTTTCGGCACCTATTTAGACACGCATGTGGGGCTTTCCCACGCCAGACTCAGCATCCGCGATATTGCGGGCGGCAGTCAGCCCATGATCCGGCAGGACGGGGGACGCACCTGCGCGATCGTCTACAATGGCGAGATCTACAACACCGACGAACTGCTGCCGCCGCTTCTCGCCGCCGGGTATACTTTTTCCACCACTTCCGACACGGAAGTCATTCTCTGCGCCTATCTGCACTATGGGAGGGATTTTGTCAGACGCCTGAACGGCATTTTTGCCTTTGCGATCTGGGACGACGGAACCGGCGAACTGCTTTTGTACCGTGACCGTGCCGGCACCAAGCCGCTCTTCTACAGTACCCCGGGCGGCGCGCTGGTCTTTGGCTCCGAGCCAAAAGCGCTCTTCTGCCACCCGGATATCACGCCCGCCATCGATGAAAACAGCCTGCTGGAGCTTCTGTCCATAGGTCCGGCGCGCACGCCCGGCAACGGCATTTTTTCCGGCATGCACGAGGTTCTCTCCGGCCATTATCAGATTTTCTCCCGGGAGGGCATGGAGCAGGTGTGCTACTGGGATCTTACCGCTGCTCCACACACCGATTCCTATGAAAAAACGGTGGAGACGGTCTCTTATCTGGTGCGCGATGCCGTAAAGCGGCAGATGGTCTCGGACGTCCCGGTCTGCACCTTTCTCTCCGGCGGCATCGACTCTTCCATCGTGACCGCCATCGCCGCGGGCTGCATACAAGAGGACGGGCAGACGCTAAATACGTTCTCTTTTGATTTTGCGGAAAATGATAAATATTTCCAGTCAAACACCTTTCAGCCCGAGCGCGATCTACCCTACGTCAACATCATGCTCGCCCACTACCGGACGCACCACACCTATCTGGAATGCTCCCAGAGCACGCTTTATGAGGCACTTTTTTCGGCGGTCGATGCCAAGGATCTTCCCGGCATGACCGATGTGGATGCCTCCCTGCTCTATTTCTGTTCTCTGGTCGCCAGACACAACAAGGTCACACTGACCGGAGAATGTGCCGATGAAATCTTCGGCGGCTATCCGTGGTTCTACCGCTCGGAACTTTTAAACCGCGACGGTTTTCCGTGGTCTGCCGACGTCTCTGCGCGCGCTGCATTCCTGTCCGGTGACGTGACTGACCGCCTGGATCTCGCCGGTTACTCGCGCGCCCGCTATGAAGAGACCATAAGCGCTTCCCCGAAGCTTCCCGGCGAATCGCCCGAGGAAGCCCGCAGGCGTGCCGTCGGCTACCTGAACATCAAGTGGTTCATGCAGACGCTCCTCGACCGCATGGACCGCACCAGCATGTACTCCGGTCTGGAAGCGCGCGTTCCCTTTGCTGACCACCGCATCATGGAGTACGTCTTCAACGTGCCGTGGAGCATGAAGTATCAGAACGGCGTGGAAAAAACGCTGCTGCGCGACGCCTGCGCGGATCTGCTTCCGGCAGAGCTGCTGCACCGCAAAAAAAGCCCGTACCCGAAGACTTACCACCCGGGCTACGAGAAGCTTCTCACGGATCACCTGCGCCGGATCATACACGATCCGAACGCGCCGGTCTACCCGCTGATCGATCAAAAAAAAGCCGAGGCGTTCCTCGCCGCTCCCAAGGAGCTTGGCAGACCGTGGTTTGGTCAGCTCATGGCGGGACCCCAGCTTATGGCATATTTTATCCAGCTCAATGACTGGATGGAAAAATATCATCTGTCTGTGTAGAGAAGAAAAACGCCCCGGCAAATGCCGGGGCGTTCCCTTTCCTTATAATGCATGTTTCTGCCCGGTTTTTCTCCGGTAGACGGCACAGACCAGATATGCGATCACCGCCCCGATCAGTGCTCCTCCCAGTACATCCGTCGGAAAATGTACACCGACATACAGTCTTGAAAATGCAATCACAAACGCAAACACCAACACCGGCACGCCGATCTTCTTCGGACACATGAGAAATACGACGACAGCCACCGCAAATGCACTTCCCGTATGTCCGGATGGGAACGAGTAATCACTCTGCGCCTCTATGATCCTGTGCAGCCCATCCACGACCTCGTAGGGTCTCGTCCTCGCCACCAGATTCTTCAGCAGTACGTTGTTCACAAGCGTATTGAGCAGCAGTGAACAGGTCATCAATCCGCCGACCTTCCTGGTCTTTCGCAGCAGAAGAAACAGAATCGTCAGTGCAATCCAGAAATAGCCGTGGTCGCCCAGATGTGTGAGAAACGTGAGTACCGGCGTGAGGAAATCATTCCGCATATGCTCCTGAATCCACAGAAGCACCGGTCCTTCCCAGTCAATCAAAAATTGTTCCATTGTTATGTATCCCCTCTTTTTCTCTTTTGAGGATTCTTATTATAGCACCCGTCTGCGCCGCTTACAAGTGCGTTTCTTTCCGTGCCTTGCGCCCGTCACCGGTTGTTCTATCTCTGCGCGGTCAGCACCTTATTCAAAAGATCCGCCAAAGGCACCATCGCGTTCATCGCCTCACTCACCGTGTTGGTCTGCGCTCCCACCTCAATCAGCAGTGTTTTCGGGCAGTAGTGCATATTGTAGCGGTACCCTTTCAGATAGATTCTTCGGGTAAATCCCGGATAATACTCCGCCGCTTTTAGCTGCATCTGAAACGAGATTGCCAGATTATCGGCAATATAAGGATTGTAGAGGTAATCAATATCCCCCATCGCCGTCGTCCTGCTCAGCCCGTTAAAAAACATGACCTGCGCCATCTGTATTCCGTTTACCTGCGTAACCAGTCTTGTGCTCTCCGCCACGCCGTCGCGGTGCAGATCAATGACAACCTCCACCCCGGGATTTTGGGCAAGCACCGCCTCAAGCCCCGGTCCTGCCTTGGAATAGGCGTGATCCCTGTCCCCCACATCATATTCTCCCTTGTGGTGAATCACATTGAAGCCATACCGCTCCGTCAAAAGACTGGTCAGATAGTCTCCGACGCCGACCACCGACGTCGACGCGTCCCCCGGAACGGAATCCGCGTATCCCTCCTGTGAGTGCGTGTGATAGATCAGGATCTGTGGCGTCGATGCGTCGTGTGACAGGCGCAGATCTTTTTCCAGCAGCGCATCCGCGTTCAGCTGGCTGCTGTTGATCGTCGTTGTGCTGTCCACCTGATAAAAATTCTGAATCAGATAGTCAAAATCATTCAGTTTTTCCCGCGGATATACCACCACCTTTTCTGTGGCTAACGCCGCCTGCGCCGTCTGTGCTTCCGCTTCCTGCGCTGTCTGTGCCGTCTGTGCTTCCGCTTCCTGCGCTGTCTGTGCTGCCTGCGCGGTCTGTGCTTCCGCTTCCTGTGCCGTCTGTGCTTCCGCCTGCTGTCCCTCCGCAGTTTCCGGTACGTCCCCCCGCGTCTGCTCCTTAGTCTCTCCCTCCGGCATGCTTGTACTGCTTTGCTCCGCCGCCTCCTGCGTCATGATGACTTCCCCCGTCGCCGCATCCACATAGTTCTCGTCCGCCGCCTCCCGTGCCAAAATTGCCTCATAGGACCAGTCACTCTCCACCTGCGTCTGATAATCGGCAGATACACCGCTCTCTTCCGGGAGCAAAAAAAAGTATGCAAAAAGCCGGTCTGCAATCGTAAGCTCCGCCGTCTCCTGCGCCTGCCCGACAGCCTGCGGCAGGAAAAATCCCACGATCTCCTCCTGCAGCAGAAAACCCAGTTCTCCCGGATCCAGTCTTAAGCCGCCGGACAATATCACTGCCGCCGTCACAATCAGTATGGTTACCGGAAGGATTCGTCTCCGCTTTTTTCTCTTATCATGACTTCTATTATAATTTTTATATTGGTATCGATAAACATGCATAATTTACTTTATGCACCGGCAATTTCTTTTATGCCGCCCAGCTTCCCTCTTTAAAGCGCATGCAGGCATCCGCCCGCAAAAGCGAGATTCAGCCCTTCCGAGATGGTGTAGCAGAGTCTCTTGACCGACTCGTCAATATCCTTCGGCGTCACAAACATGGCATTTAAATTCGGCGACAGCAGTTCACGGATGAGTTCATATTTTTCCGCATCATTTAATTTTTCTAATGAATTTCCCATCGCTGCAAACGCCTGGCTCTGTGTGAGTGCGGTAACCAGATTGTACATCGTATCGTTCACGATTGTCGCGGCGTCGACCACGGTCGGTACGCCGATGGAAATGACCGGAACGCCAAGACTTTTTTCATCCAGCGCATGTCTGTGATTTCCCACTCCGCTCCCCGGATTGATACCGGTATCCGTCACCTGGATCGTGCGGTTCAGCCGTTTCGTGCTCCGCGCTGCCAGCGCATCTACCGCGACCACCAGATCCGGCTTCGTCTCCTTTACAATGCTGTGGATGATCTCCTGCGTCTCCATGCCGGTCTGCGCCATCACGCCCGGCACAATGCTGCTGATCCGGTTCACCGTCTGTTTGCCAAATGCATATTTCCCATACTCTTTCACAACATGCCGCGTGATAAACAGATTGTCCACCACTCCAGGTCCCAGTGCATCCGGCGTCACCTCACGATTCCCGAGCCCGGCTATCAGCACTGAGAGGCTCTCCTTTTTTAACCGCACAAGCTGTTTGATCACCCGTGCAAGCTGTTCAGATACCTCTCTGTGGTAGTCCTCGTCCTCCTCATCCATATCTGCCGCCTCAATGGTAATGTATGTTCCCTTGGGTTTTCCCATTGTCTTTGCCCCGTTCTCCGTCTCGATCACAACCGTGCTGACCGTCAGGTTCGGGCTGAGTTTTTCCTCCAGGAAACGGACTCCCTTAAGTTCCACATGATCCTCCTGCATTTTTTCCTGTGTCTCCAATGCAAGATCGGTGCGTATCTGATACATAGTCTCCTCCATTTTTGTATTCCTGCAGACAGGACATTTCTTTCTAACTAGTCTGCCACAGAAAGAAAAAGTTATCCGCAAATTTTTCTGACAAATTTCAGCATTTTCTCTTGACAGGTCATCCAAAAGAGCCTATACTATCATAGTATGTTTACATTGAACTGTCCGTGTCCGGCTTCGATGTACATTTCATTGTAACGATGCACGGTATGTGCCGTTACCAGTTAGAATCATAATCATAACAAATTGGAGGTGTACAGATTGGCTAACATTAAATCTGCTAAGAAGAGAATTTTAGTAACAGAGACAAGAGCTGCAAGAAACAAATCTATCAGAAGTGAAGTAAAGACAGCCATCAAGAAGGTTGAGGCTGCTGTTGCTGCTAACGATAAGGAAGCTGCTAAGGCTGCCCTTACAGTAGCTATTTCCACGATCGAGAGCGCTTCTTCCAAGGGCGTATATCACAAGAACAACGCTGGTAGAAAAGTTTCCCGTTTAACAAAGCTTGTTAATACGCTGGCTTAATTCCAGAGAATAGATCTTAACATACGGTCCTAACCCAACCGTATAAAAACACCAGTACCGTCATACTGGTGTTTTTTTGTACCCTTTTTTATTTTTTCTGCTTTGCCGCACTGTAGCGGATGATAAACAGCTCCACTGCCATCTGATCGTTCATCCGTCCCGTCTTTACCGCTTCCTCCAGCGCCACACCGTCCTCCAACGCCTGTCTCAGCTGCCCTGCGCCGAAACCGCGCGCCTGGGTGAGATTCCGCTTTACGGCAAACGGCGGAATCCCCGCCTTCTGTGCCATCGTCTGATTGTCAAATCCCTTGCCCGCCATATCCCGCAGATGCAGCAGAATCTGAAACTGTCTGGTAATCAGATACATGATACGCATCGGCGGTTCCTTTAGTGTCAGAAGGTCATAATACAGATCGAGCGCCCTGCGCTGGTTGTGTTCCGCGATCGCATTGACCATCTCAAAAATACGGTTCGTCGTCTGCTCTGTCGCAATCGCTTCCACATCCGTAGCCTCAATGACACTTTTGTCCATGGTATAGCAGATCAGCTTTTCCAGCTCGCGGTCGATATTGCCCATATCCGATCCCGTCTTGCTCAAAAAAAGCTGCATCACCGATCCCGTAATATTCTTTCCCTCTTTTTTTAGGCGCGCCAGCACCCAGCGCGTAATCAGTTCCTCCGTCTGGGTGGCGAATTCCACTATTTTCCCGGCGTTCTTGACTGCCTTGTACATTCTGGAGCGCTTGTCCACTTCCTCCTCCACAAACACGAAATAGGTGCTTGCGGCGGGCTGTGCCAGGTACTCCGCCAGTTCATCGCAGGCATTTTTGAAAAAGCCGCTGTTCTCGATAAGAATAACTCTGCGTTCCGCAAAAAACGGAAGGGTCTCCGCAAGATCAATAACCTGCTTCGGGTTGATGTCCTTCCCCTCGAAGCGGTTAAAGTTCATATCGCCGTCTCCGCCCGACAGCATGCCGCCCATCCCGGAATCCTCTCCCGCCGCAGTGAGCGCGTTCTTTAACTTGTCCCGGTACTGGCGTTTCAAATAGTCTTCCGTTCCATATAGTAAATAGATCTGTTTTAAATTTCCGGATCTGATATCTTCGTCAATTGTTTTCATAAAGGTTTCTGTCCTGTTCTGCCTGTCTTAAATAGTTTCAGCCGCTCCGGCAAAAGTCCGGGCACATTCGTTTATATTATAGCATACCTTCACCAGTGCCGCAAACTCCCCTCACTGCCACCACTGTTCTTTTTCTTCCAGATACCCCCGGCAGACGGTTTGTCCATCCGTCTTTTTGACGCACAGTCTGCCGCTTTCCATCGTATAATACACCTGGCTCCCCGCCTGTTCCATATGCCCGACGGCCTCCTTGGAGGGGTGTCCGTACCGGTTTGTTCTGCTGCACGACACCAGTGAGATCTCCGGTGCCAGCTTCTTCAGAAACTCTGCGGAGTTGGAATAGCGCGATCCGTGATGCGCCGCCTTATAAAAATCGATTTTCTGCACGTCGTCTCCCGTTTTTGTCTTCTGCAGCCAGGTCACAATCTCCCCCTCCTGCGCCACTCCGATATCTCCGGTAAAGATGCCGGAAAAATCATCCTCCCGATAGAAAAGCACCAGCGACTCCTCGTTTTTGTCCACAGCCTGACCCCCGAACGCGTCCTCCGTTTCTCCCGGGTGCAGCGCTGTAAGCGTTGCATTTCCGAAATGCCAGACGTCGCCTTGCTTCAGCCGCACCACTTTCGTTCCCGCAGCCTCTGCCAGAACTTCCAGTTCCTCCCAGTTTTTATCCAATGGCATCTGTTCTGCCACTGCCAGATACTCCACGGGATATCCCGACGACAGTATCTCCCGCAGTCCGCTGATGTGGTCTTCATCGGTATGGGACACCACCCAGCAGTCAATCTTTTTGACCCCTTTGTACTTTAGAAACGGCAGAATCCGATAAGTGCCCACCTTTCCGACATTGGAACTTCCTCCGTCCACAAACAGGTGGTACCCCTCCTTCGTCTGCAGATAGCAGCCGTCCCCCTGCCCGACGTCCAGCATATCCAGTTCCGCCTCCCCGCTCCGCGGAACCCCTAGTACGGCAAGCAGCAATAGCCCGGCAAGGAAAACGCCCGGATGTCCTCCGCTCTTTTGCTCTGCCCTCCTGCCGTATTCCTTTTCTCTTTCCCTTTGCTCTCTCTTCCGGTGCAATAAGCATGTTCCCGCTCCCAGAAACGCATAATATACCGCGATCTGCCAGCGCTGCGGTCTTCCGACAATCCACATGGCTCCCGGAAGCATGCCGGCGAGCGCACATATATAATTCCCCATTAAGAGCAGAATTCTGCATGGAAAAAGCACCCCTTTTGCCAGCGTAAGCGACAGGAGCCCCGCCATTCCGCCTGCCGCTCCGAATCCGAGCAGCACCCCCATCATCGGCAGCATGAGCAGGTTGACGAAAACCGCATAGACCGGAATCTCATAAAAATACCATGCCACAAGCGGCAGTGTCGTAAACCAAACCGCCGACGCCGCAAATATTTTTCCGCGCAGCGCCCCCATTCCTTTTTTCTCATAGGAGATGCTCTGTCCGACCCACACGACGCCAAGAATTGCAACAAAGGAAAAGCGGAATCCGGCGTCCCAGAGCAGACAGGGATTTTTCCAGAGAAGCGCCACCGCGGCAAATGCGAGCGCGCAAAATGTATCATAGCTCCTCCCGATGACCTGTGCTCCCAGAAACAGCAGGAACATGAGAACCGCGCGTCTCACGGAAACGCCCCATCCTGCCATCCCGCCGTATGCACACATCACGCCCGCCGCTGCAAGGGCAGCCATGCCAAACGGCAATCCCGCTTTCTTTAACATCCGGTAGAGCGCCATCCCGATCACAGAGATATGAAGTCCGGAAATGGCCAGAATGTGCGACAGTCCGCCGATCTGGTAGAGCCGCTTCGTCTCTGCATCCAAAAACTCCTTATCGCCGACGACCATCGTCGACAGTATCCCCGCATCGCGCTCGCCCATCGTCTTAAGGTAAACCTCCTTTATCCGCTGCCCGAGCTGCCAGAGGACTTCCGCCGTCTGTCTTTTTGCGCACACCTTCCTATCAAGTGCCGGACCTTCCATCGCAAAATCAAATCCGCGCGCAAAATAATAAGCCTTCGCATCAAACGCACCCTCATTTGACGCCCGCTTCCATAATGTAATCTCTCCGTGGTATATGAGAATATCTCCGATGGAACAATCATCGGAATCAGAATAGATCAGAACCCCACCGCACGATACCGGTTCTGTCTGTAAGAAATTTGACGAATCCGTCCGAAACATACAGGACGTTAATTCATAGACATATCGATTTTTCTGTACCTGTTTTCCCGCAAGCTGTCCCTGTACGGTCACATACATACCATCCCGCAGTTCTCCCAGATACGCCTGCCTGCTCTCCTCCGCCTTTAAATATCTTCCGCTTCCAAGAGCAAACATCAGTAAAAAAACTCCGGCGCCAAAAACCGTTCTCTTTCTCTCCGCCGGGGAAATCCCGCCGCCCGCACGGTACCCGTCAGCAAAGATGCCGCCAAGGATCCCGCAGGCCAGGACGCCGCAGGCCAGCAATGCCCGCGCGAACACGCCCCAGCCGTATGCCGCCGCAAGGATCCCCGACAGAACACCCGCTACGCCAAGACACAAAGGCCGTTTTGTCACACACTTCCCCCTTTAATCTGTTTCGGTAGGTTCCTCCGTTTCCGAAAAGGCACTCTCTGCCCCCGTGACATAATCCATATTGCGGTCATACATATCCGCGAGCGGGAAATTGTCACGGTAGGTTCCGCTCGTATCGCCGTTGACGGAAATCTGAACCTTGCTGATCGTGGAAAGCTCCGACAGGGAATCCACGATCGAATAGATGACGATTGCCTCGTTTACCTTGTAATCCTGATTCTTGAACGCCTCATCCAGACTGACGTAGCAGATGCCGTCCACCACCGACACAGAGACAAGCTTGGTTCCCTCCGGGATCGCAGACTTTGCATCCTTGGTCTTCGGCCCGTCTAAAAGCTGCTCCATAATCAGTTTTTCCATGGAAATATTGCTGCTGTAGTAGACATCCTCGCGCACCTCCTTGACCAGACCGTCCCCGTCCAGATTGGAAAAATACAGCGTGAGTGTTGTATTCTGAATGGAATTGATCTGCTCTCCCGGATTTTCGATAAAGCTGTCCTGATTCATGGTACCGACGAGATTCCCCTTCGCATCCGTAAGCGGTGCATCTCCGATGTAAAATGCCACGCAGTCCACCCCGTCGATCTGTGTCATCGTCCGGACAACCGCCGCCCGGCACAGCACCTCATCGACAGCACTCATTTTGCTGTAATCCTCATCAAAATGCAGGGTTAAAAGCACACCGTCCAGTGAATAATTCGTGATTTCCACATCATTTGGAATCGGCTTCCGGTAATCCACATTGTCCGGATCCGAACTCAGTTTCGCGAGGAACTCCTTGATCATTCCGTCGGTATCGGTTGCCGAAGGTTCATAAGGCTCTTCCACCAGACGGTTCTTGTCCTTATTCAGATATTCGATATGATAGGCACTCTGCTCCGTCTGCCTGCCGCACGCCGCGAGCGAGCCTGACAGGAGCATCAGACATGCCAGTCCCAGACATATTAACTTTTTTCTCCATCGATAAGCTTCTCGGCTCATAGACTCTCCCTTATCTAAGAAATATAATTCAGCGGAATTCTGACGTTGAAAATCGTTCCCTCTCCCACGGTACTGAACACCTTGATGGCTCCGCGGTGCATCAAAACCGCGCTCCGCGTAATGGCAAGTCCAAGTCCCGTTCCGCCGATCTCCCTGGAATGAGACTTGTCCACACGGTAAAAGCGCTCATAAATATGCTCCAACGACTCCTCCGGAATACCGATTCCGCAGTCCTCCACTTTCAGATAAAAATACTGGTGATCCGCATTCAAAGAGACATGCACCCATCCGTCCGGACGGTTATATTTGACTGCATTTTCGATCAGGTTGGTAAAGGCAAGCGTAATCTTTACCTCATCCACATCCGCGCTGACCGGGCGGAAACTCTCTAACACCAGCTCGATATTCTGCTTTTCCGCAATCGGCTTTAAGCGCTTTAAAATCTGCTCTAACAGTTCGTTGATGTTGACATTCGTGATGTTTAAATCTCCCGCAGACTTATCCATCTTTACCAGAGACAACAGGTCGTTGATGATCTTCGTCTCACGGTCCACCTCGTTGCCGATATCCGACATGAATTCCTGATACAGTTCCACCGGTGCGTCCTCCATGCTGTTGATGGAATCTGCCAGCACCTTCATGGAAGTCAGCGGCGTTTTCAGCTCATGCGAGACATTGGACACAAATTCCTGTCTCGAATCATCCAACACCTTCATGCGCCCCAACATCTTATTGAACTTTTCACAGATCTGCCTGGTCTCGGTGTAAGCGTCAATCTTTAATGCGTCATCCCCGTATCCGGTCTGAATCTCCTCGATCGACTTTGCCATGGCATGGAACGGCGCCACCAGATGAATCGCGATAAACGTTCCCGCAAAGATGATCGCCACGATCGCAATCAGTTCCATGACAAGCGTATTGCGCGCCAGATATTCCAGATTCAGATTGATGCTGTCGGTCGAAACGCTCACCATAATCACACCGATCGTCCGCTTGTTCTCCGTCTCCGGATCCACATGCACCAAAGGAATCGTCATTTCAATGTAACGGTTCTGGGAATCATATTTGCTGATTTCCTCCCCCTGAATACTCTTGATCACTTCCTCGGAAATAATCGTCTTTCCGGTGTCAAGATTATATGTATCCTTTATGATATGGAACTCCTCATCGATAATCATGACACGTCCGTCATAGATCGTCGACAGCTGCTCCAACTGCACGTTGATCGCAGACTCACTCTCCGCATTATTCAGATAATCATTGGATACGATCTGATTGGCGAGAATCTTCGCCTGGCTTAGAATCTCACTCGTGCGGATCGACACCGCACGGTTTTCATAAGAGCCGAGCATCCCGGCACGCAGCAGGACGCTCGGTACAATTCCGATCAGAATGCAGAGAAGAATCAGTCTGCACTTAAGACTTTTGAGAAAATCGGTTAATTTGTTAAATTTAGACATTGTGTACACCCGTTAATTCTGTGAATAGTAATATCCGACGCCCCACTTTGTGTGAACGTATTTCGGCTCGCTCGGATTGCTCTCAATCTTCTCCCGAAGACGCCGCACATGCACATCCACCGTTCTGACATCCCCCGGATACTCATAGCCCCATACAAGATTTAAAAGATTCTCTCTTCCGTATACCTTGTTGGGATTATTCACGAGCAACTCTAAAAGGTCGAACTCCTTTGCCGTGAGATTGACCTCCCTGCCGAGAATAAACAGCCTTCTGCTCTCGCAGTCCAGCTTCAAGTCTCCCGCCTCGATCACCTTGGATTCTTCTTTCTTCGGCTGCGATGCGGCAGTTCTTCTCATGATGGCTTTGATTCTCGCCTTCACTTCCAGAATGTTGAACGGCTTTGTGATATAGTCATCCGCGCCGTACTCCAGTCCGAGAATCTTATCCATGTCATCACCCTTGGCTGTGAGCATGACAATCGGCATATTGGAAAACTCGCGGATATGCTGGCACACCTCGAACCCGTCCATCTTCGGCAGCATAACATCCAGCAGAATCATGTCGTATGCATTCTCTGTCGCCATCTTAAGCGCTTCCTCACCGTCGTAGGCACAATCCACTTCCATGCCGTCCTGCTCCAGGCTAAAACGGATTCCCTTTACGATTAACTTTTCATCATCCACCACAAGAACTTTTTTCGCCATTTATTTCACCTTTATCTGATCTCTGATCCGATTATACAATCCCTCTTTGATTCCATCTACATTCATAATCTCTTCAACGGAAGAAAATCCTCCGTGCGCATCCCGGTAGTTTACAACCGCCTGCGCCTTGGTCTGTCCGATCCCGGAAAGCGTCATAAGCTCTGCCAGCGACGCCGTGTTGAGATTCAGACGTCCGTCCTCCAAAGACGATGCCGTTCCTCCCGAAGTTCCTTCACCGTTCCTGACACTGCTGCCTGCAGAAGTCACACTTCCTCCCGCAGAAACTGCGCTGCCGCCCGCAGAAGTCATACTGCCCGCCATCCCGGCCGCTTCTTCCCGGTCAGGAATATACACCATGAGTCCGTCGTACACGCTCTCCGCAAGATTGACTGCGCCCATTCCGGCATCCGCCGTCATGCCGCCCGCCATCTCGACCGCCTCATAGATGCGGTCTCCGGGCTCTAACACGTACACGCCCGGCTCTGCCACCTCTCCGCAGACATAGACATAACATTTTCCCGACGCACGTTCTGCCTTATTCGCATCTTCCGTCGTCTCCGGTGCAAGAACTGCCTCAGCCGCCTGCTCCCCGCCGGAAACCTCCGGCAGATCCGTTTCTTTCGCCTGCTCCGCGCCAAAAACCTCCAGTGTATCCAGACGCTCCCCAGTCTCCGGTTCTTCCGTCTCCTGCGGATTCCCGGTATCCTGCGAGACTTCTGTCTCCAGATAAACCTCGTTCTGACTGCCACATCCCGCCATAAAAATGCACAGAATCATGCCAGCCCCTATCTTCTTCCATGTTCGTATCATAAGCATTCTCCTTCTTCTATATAAAAGGAGTCCTCAATGCCCGATATTCATATTCTAACGAAATTTTACAGCCGTGACAAGAGTGTTTCAGAAATATTTCAAAATTGTTTCTTCCAATGTTACCCAGAAATTTTTGGCATCCTTGGAATCCGGCATCAAAACTGCCGCATCATACGCGTCCAGCGCCGTCTGCTCCACGGTATCCGGCGTCTCTGACGGAATCACGGAGTAATGTCCCGACAGTCCATGCAGTTCGTCCGCCATGTCGACTGTCACAAACTGTGCAAAATCAGCCGCCGCTGCACTGTCTTTTGTATAATCATTGACCACAATCATATCTGTAGACGCACATGTCGCCGCCGAGAGCGTATCGCTTAGCTCCGGCATCTGCATCAGCCCGTAGTCATATCCGTCCAGCTGCCAGAGCGTATCGGTATCCAGAATCGCAGAGAGCGTCCGCCCTTCCCGGAAATTGTTCACGATATGCTGTTCGGACACCTGATCCGCATCGATGGAAAAAGATGCCAGTATCGTGTCAAAATACTCCAGATCCTGCTGATAGAGCGTATCATCGTAGGTGACATCCAGTTCGTCCGATCCGCTCTTTACGAACGTGACGCTGTTGCCGACAAACGGGAAATCATAGAACGCATCCTTGACATCCCACTCCAGCAGATATTCCACATTCTCTGCCGGCTCGTTCTCATTGGAATAATCGATGATTGCCTGCAGTGATGCCGGCGCCTCGGTAAAATAATCCGTCTGGTAAATAAACACGCACGCATCGTAGGACAGCGGATACCCGAGCACGCGGTCTTCGTAGGTTGCCGCCTCGACCGCCTTTTCCAACACGCCGCTTCCCGACGGATCCGTCTGATTCACGGAAACAAGACCATAGAGGTATGCTTCCTCCAGATTGTCCCCCGGTAAGAGGTATACATCCGGAAATGCATCATCCTGCATGGTCTTATCGTAAATAGTTCCAAGATAATCAATGGTATCCTGATACTGCACGGCTACTTTTTTCCCGGTCTTGGCGTAATAGCGCACAGCCGCCTCGGTAAAAAAGTCTGCATAGCTGTCATCCGCATACCACAGCGTAAGGTCTGCCGGTGCGCTCCGGTAAGCTTCATCCGCCGCCGTTTCTCCCGTCTCCGTGGAGGACACACCATCCCCGCTGCTGCCGCAGCCCGCTGTATTCATAACAGCCATTCCTGTCATTCCAAGCACAACGACAAGTCCTGCCGCCGTCAGTCTTTTGTATAATAGTTTCATTTTATTTCCCTAATCCGTTTTTTGTATTCTCATTATCAGGGAATTACATCTCCGCCAGAACCGCATCCAGCTTCTCTGCCATCTCATCCACATGCTCTTTCCCGATAATCAGTGGAGGTACAAAACGAAGCACATCGGTGCCTGCCGTGATCACGACAAGTCCGTGTTCCAATGCTGCTGACGCAATTTTTCCAACCGGTTTCTCGCACACAACGCCCTGCATCAGTCCCAGGCCTCTGCGCGCCGTAAGGAAATCATACTTTTCCACAAGCGCATCCAGCTTCTGCTCCAGATACGGCGTGATCTCTTTTACATGCTCTGTAATCTGATCCCGCTCCATCATCTTAAGCACGGTGTCAACTGCTGCCCCGACAAACGGGTTGCCGCCGTAGGTCGTCCCGTGATCGCCCGGCGCCAGCGACTTTTCTGCCACACGCTCTGTCATTAAGAATGCTCCCACCGGAACGCCGCATCCAAGAGCCTTCGCGCTGGTCATAATGTCCGGTTTCACGCCGTAATGCTGCCATGCGAACATCTCGCCGGTGCGCCCCATACCGCACTGGATCTCGTCTAAGATCAGCAGAATGTCATGCTCGTCGCAGAGTGCACGCACCCCCTGAAGGAATTCGTCGGTTGCCGGGTAGATTCCACCCTCGCCCTGTACCGTCTCCAAAATAATAGCACAGGTTTTCTCATTTATCAAAGCTTTTACACTGTCCAGCTGATTAAATTCCGCAAAACGGATTCCCGGGATCAGCGGTTCAAACGGTTCCTGGTAATGTTTGTTGCCGGTTACCGAAAGCGCTCCGAGACTTCTGCCGTGGAACGAGTGATTCATGGCAATGATCTCATGCCCCGCATGATCGTCCCTGGTGTACGCGTATTTCTTTGCGGCTTTTAAGGCTCCCTCGATTGCCTCCGTGCCGCTGTTCGTAAAGAAGACACGGTCCATCCGGCTTGCCTTTAAGACACGTTTTGCCGCGCTTGTAATCGGCTCGTTGTAAAACAGGTTGGACGTGTGCATCAGCTTATCCACCTGCGTCTTTAACGCCTCGCTGTACTCCCTGTTATGATACCCAAATGCCTGCACGGCGATTCCCGCAGCAAAATCCAGATATTCTTTTCCGTCCGTGTCATACAGATATACGCCTTCCCCGTGGTCAAACACCACCGGAAAGCGGTTATAGGTATGGAGGATGCTCTCCTCCGCCTCTTTCATGCATGTCTCTTTATTCATTGTAATACCTCTTCTCTTTCTCACTAAGGATCGCCGTACCGATACCTCTGTTGGTAAAGATCTCAAGGAGCAGACAATGTGCGATCCGCCCGTCTAAAATATGTACTCTGGACACGCCGTTTTCAATGGCGTCGATGCAGTTGTTCAGTTTCGGCAGCATACCGCCCCCGATAAAGCCGTCGCCGATCAACGCTCTCGCCTCGTCGATGGTCAGTTCCGAGATGAGCGTACTCTTGTCCGAAGGATCCTTGTATACACCCTCAATGTCCGTCAAAAATGCAAGCTTCTCCGCGCTGACCGCCTTTGCAATCGCACATGCCGCATCATCCGCGTTGATATTGTAGCTGTTGTAGGCGTCATCCATTCCGACCGGACACACGATCGGCAGAAAATCCTTCTCCAGAAGATCGTAGAGAATCTTCGGATTGACCTCCGTGATCTCGCCGACAAATCCGATGTCCTCCCCGTTGGAATATTTTTTCTCCACCTTGAGCAGTCCGCCGTCCTTGCCGCTGATGCCGACCGCGTTGACTCCCAGCTCTTCCACCAGCTTGACCAGAGATTTGTTAACCTTATTTAAGACCATCTCCGCGATCTCCATCGTCGCCTCATCCGTCTTGCGGAGTCCGTTGACAAACACCGGCTCCATGCCGACTTTTCCAACCCAGCGGCTGATCTCCTTGCCTCCGCCGTGCACGATGATCGGTTTGAATCCGACCAGCTTTAAGAGGGTCACATCCTGAATGACATGGCGCTTTAACTCCTCGTCCACCATGGCGCTTCCGCCGTACTTTACCACAATAATCTTGCGGTTAAAACGCTGTATATAAGGGAGCGCCTCGATCAGCACTTCCGCTTTTGCCAGAATTTCCTGCATATTTTTCTCGTCCATTTTCTCTCCACTCTCCCTGAATTTTTACGTCTCTGCCTAGGAACGGTAGTCCGCGTTGATCTTGACATAATCATACGTCAGATCACAGCCCCACGCCGTCGCCTCCTCCGTGCCCATCTTGATATCCGCGATCGCCGTCACCTCCGGCTCCGAGAGGATCTTCGTCGCCGTCTCCTCACTGTAGTCAAGCGCCACGCCGTCTTTGATGATCTGCATTTTTCCTGCCGCACTCTCAAAGAACAGATCCACTTTCTCCGGATCAAACTGTGCACCCGAGTAACCCATCGCGCAGAGGATTCTTCCCCAGTTTGCATCGTGTCCGTAGATTGCCGCCTTGGTCAGATTCGACGTGATGACCGACTTGCTGATAATCTTCGCCTGCTCCTTCGTCTCCGCTCCGATGACCTTCACCTCAAACAACGCCGTGGCGCCCTCGCCGTCGCCCGCCATCTGCTTCGCCAGATATTCATTGACCGTCCGCAATGCCTCACAGAACTTGTCGTAATCCTCATTTTTCTCTGAAATGACCGGGTTCTTCGCCATCCCGTTCGCTAAAAGCAGACAGGTATCATTGGTGGAAGTGTCGCCGTCCACGGAGATCATATTATAGGTATCGCAGACATCTGCCTGCAGCGCTTCTAAAAGCAGCGGCTGTGCGATCGCCGCATCCGTTGTCACAAAGCTCAACATCGTGCACATATTCGGATGAATCATGCCCGAACCCTTGCACATGCCGCCGATCGTAACAGGAACGCCGCCAAGCATGACTTCCACCGCAATCTCCTTCTCGTGGGTGTCCGTCGTCATGATCGCCTGCGCCGCCGCATGACCGCTCTCTATCCCGCCCGACAATGCCGGAACCATCGCCTCAATTCCCGCACAGATCCGCTCCATCGGAAGCTGCATGCCGATCACTCCGGTCGATGCCACGAGCACCTGATCCTTGGGAACCGGAAGCAGTTCGCCGACCTTTTCCGCTGTCTGCCTGCAGTAGCGCATTCCCTCCTCGCCGGTACACGCATTGGCAATCCCCGCATTGATCACAACCGCCTGCGCCTTTTTGCTCTCATATACAATCTTCTGATCCCACTTTACCGGGGCAGCCTTCACCAGATTCGTGGTAAAAGTTCCCGCCACCGCACAGGGAACCTCGCTGTAGAGCATTGCCATGTCCTGTCTGTTCTGATATTTGATGCCGGCCGCCGTGCTGGCAGCACAAAATCCTTTTGCAGCGGTCACTCCGCCCTTTATCGTCTTTATCATTCCGCACTCCTTTTCTTCCTATGGATTATAGGTCGTGATATTGTCCTCGTTTGTGACGTATTCGTAATAGTTGACATCCTCGCGGAAAGTCCACCCGAGTCCCTGCCAGAAACGGTTTCCGACTTCATTTTTCTTGAATGCAATCAGGTTGATCTTGTTGATATGCTCTGCCGCAAGCGCATCCACGCAGGCACCCACGAGCTTCTGTCCGATCCCGTGCTTGCGGTACGCCTCCTGCACGCATACATGATACAGGCAGCCTCTTCTTCCGTCATGTCCGCAGAGAATCGCGCCCACGATCTTTCCCTCCGCCACCGCTACCATGCTGGTGGTCGGATTCCGTCTTATAAAACGCTCCACGCCCTCTCTGGAATCATCGATGCTGCGGATTCCAAACCCGTGAATCTCCATCCATAACGCATGTACCGCTTCAAAATCATCCATTGTCATCACGCGGATGACCGGTTCTGTCTCTTTCATACTTCCATCTCTTCTCTTTATCATTTCCGGTTCATTTTCCCGCTGCTTCCGTCAGTGGAAAATCCCTCCCGGGTTCTGTTTTCGCTCTGTACCTACGGGAACATCGGCACCAGCTGAAGCCCTTCCGCCTCGTCAAATCCAAACAGCAGATTCATATTCTGCACTGCCTGTCCGGCCGCGCCCTTGACCAGATTGTCAAGCGCTCCCATCATCACGATTCTGCCCGTGCGCTCATCGATCTTAAAACCGATATCCACATAATTGCTTCCCTCGACCCATTTGGTCTCCGGGCACGCATCCTTCGGAAGCACGCGGACGAACTTTTCCTTCGCATAATACTTATCGTAAGCCGCCTTGATCTCCTCGTAAGAAGGAAGACTTCCGTCCGCCTTTTTCGTCAAGGTGGCATATTCTGTCGCCAGAATTCCGCGGTTCATCGGCACCAGATGCGGCGTAAAATTCACAACAACCGGTCTGCCTGCCGCGTAGCCAAGCTGCTCCTCGATCTCCGGTGTATGTCTGTGGCTCGTGACGCCGTACGCCTTCATATTCTCATTGACCTCGCAGAACAGATTCGGCAGCTTCGCGCCGCGCCCTGCGCCGGAGGTACCGGACTTTGCATCAATAATAAGTGTATTGGGATCGATCAGCCCTTCCTTCACCAGCGGATATGCCGTCAGAATCGAACAGGTGGTGTAGCAGCCCGGGTTGGCAACCAGTCTGGCATTTTTCACTTTATCGCGGTTCACTTCGCAAAGACCGTACACCGCCTCCTCGATAAACTGCGGGCTCTTATGCTCGATCTTATACCATTTCTCATATACCGCAACGTCCTTGATACGGAAATCCGCGGACAGATCGATGATCTTTGTTTTCTCAAGAAGCCCCTCGTTTAAGACGCCTGCCAGAAATCCCTGCGGCGTCGCCGTAAAGATCACGTCCACCTGCTCTGCCAGCGCTTCCATATTGTCATCCATACACACGTCATCCACGATCTCAAACATGTTCTGATATACTTCGGCGTATTTCTGATCTATATAGCTTCTGGAACCGTACCATTTGATTTCTACTTCTTTATGTCCCATCAGAAGACGCACCAGCTCATTTCCCGCATATCCGGTTGCACCTATGATTCCTGCTTTTATCATGTTCGTATTCCGCCTTTCCCTTTCCTACAAAAAATCTTTTCACACTATATCCCTATATTAGTCTACCTCTTTGCCATAGTAAAGTATTTTTTGTCCGCTTTCCGGAAATATTCTTGCATAATTATACATCCGTTTTTTCTTTTATGCAAGCATTATTTTACTATTTATGCAACGTTTTTCTTGTTTTAGATTTCTTCTTTCCTTAATTTATATAGGTTTTCCATCTTTTCATTCTGTATGCTTTGTACATGTATATGCATTTTTATTTGAAATATATGTATATTTTTTCACTTGCTTTTCCGTTGCATATGTTGTATATTGGTTGCAGTTAATGATTTACAGAAAGGAAAAAAGCCCATGAAAGAAAAAGTTATCTTAGCTTACTCCGGCGGTCTGGACACCACCGCCATCATTCCCTGGTTAAAGGAGAATTACGATTACGAAGTTATCTGCTGCTGCATCGACTGCGGTCAGGAGGAAGAACTGGACGGTCTGGAGGAAAGAGCCATCTCCTGCGGAGCTTCCAAGCTTTACATCGTCGACATCATCGACGAATTCTGCGATGACTACATCATGCCGTGTGTACAGGCGAACGCCATCTACGAGAACAAGTATCTGCTCGGCACTTCCATGGCACGTCCGTTAATCGGCAAGAAGCTGGTTGAGATCGCAAGAAAGGAAGGCGCTACCGCGATCTGCCACGGCGCTACCGGAAAAGGAAACGACCAGATCCGTTTTGAGCTTGCCATCAAGGCTCTCGCTCCGGATCTCAAGATTATCGCTGCATGGAGAGACGACAAGTGGACAATGCAGTCCCGCGAGGATGAGATCGCATACTGCCAGGCACACGGCATTCATCTTCCGTTCTCCGCAGACACCAGCTACAGCCGCGACCGCAACATCTGGCATATCAGCCACGAAGGTCTCGAACTCGAGGATCCTGCCTGCGAGCCGAACTACGATCACCTGCTGGTACTCGGCGTCTCCCCGGAAAAAGCTCCTGAGGAGGGCGAGTATGTGACCATGACCTTCGAGAAAGGTGTTCCGACCTCCGTCAACGGCAAGAAGATGAAAGTTTCCGATATTATCCGTGAGTTGAACCGTCTCGGCGGCAAGCACGGCGTCGGCATCATCGACATCGTGGAGAACCGTGTTGTCGGCATGAAATCCCGCGGTGTCTATGAGACTCCTGGCGGAACCATTCTGATGGAAGCACACCAGCAGCTCGAGGAGCTGGTGCTTGACCGTGCTACCATGGAAGCGAAGAAAGATATGGGCAACAAGCTCGCTCAGATTGTATATGAGGGCAAATGGTACACTCCTCTCTGCGACGCAGTGAGAGCATTTGTCACCTCCACACAGGAATATGTGACCGGTGAAGTCAAGTTCAAGCTTTACAAGGGCAACATCATCAAAGCCGGAACGACCTCCCCGTATTCTCTCTACAGCGAGTCTCTGGCAAGCTTCACCACCGGCGATCTCTACGATCACCACGACGCTTCCGGATTCATCACACTGTTCGGACTGCCGTTAAAAGTTCGTGCAATGAAGATGCAGGAAATCGGCGAGAAAAACAAATACGAATAAATCATCATTTAGACCGGTTATGCAAGAACCCCGGGGAGCTGCCGTTTCGGCAGCTCCCCGGGGTTCTTTTTCTGTCCGGTTATTCACGTTCCGATCATTTTCTTTCTGATCATCCGCTTTCCTGCGCATCCAGTATCGCATCCAGCACAGCAAGTCCCATCTGAATCTCCTGCTCGGTCAGGCTGCCGTATCCAAGCAGCAGCACCGGATGGTTTCTGTCACTACCTCCCTCTTTCGTCAGCGCATATTCGCCGAGTCCCGATACTTTCACGCCCTGCGCCGCCGCACGTTCGCAGATCTCCCTCTCGCAGCATCCGGTATCCGCCTCCACAAGCACATGAAGTCCCGCGTGATCTCCGCTGACCGAGAGCACCCAGCTTCTTTTTTTCAATTCACCGATCAAAAAATCATGCCTGCCGCGGTAAATGCCGCGCATCTTGTTGAGATGCCGCTCAAAATGCCTGTCCCGCAAGAACTCCCGGAGAATCTCCTGCTGCATGCGCGGCACCGTCGTCGAATAAAATCCGCAGACGGCGCGGTAGCGCTCCATCAGCTGCTGTGGAAGCACCATATAGCTGATACGCAGCGACGGCGCGATGCTTTTGGAAAATGTCCCAAGATAAATCACCTTCCCGAGTCCATCCACGCTCTGCAGCGACGGAATCGGCTTTCCACGGTAACGGTACTCGCTGTCGTGATCGTCCTCGATCAGATAGCGCTCCTCCTGCTCCGCCGCCCACGCAAGAAGTTCAAGTCTTCTGCCAAGAGGCATGACGCTGCCGGTCGGGAACTGATGGGACGGCATCATATAGACCAGCTCCGGCTCTACGGCGCGCACCGTACTGCCGCTAAGTCCCTGCTCATCCGCCGGCACCGTCACCACCCGGTATCCCATATTCCGGAAGGTGTGGTATGCCTGCGGATATCCCGGGTTCTCCATGAGCACGGTCTTATTTCCTCCGAGAAGCTGCGTGAGCAGAATCTCCAGATACTCATTTCCGGCTCCGAGCACGATGTTTTCCGGGCGGCAGTTCACACCTCTGGCGTGATGCAGATAATCCGCAATCTCACTGCGCAGACTGTACTCCCCCTGTCCGTCCCCCGCCATCAGCAGTTCCTCG
Source organism: uncultured Lachnospiraceae bacterium (assembly GCA_902781225.1). GTDB lineage: Bacteria > Bacillota > Clostridia > Lachnospirales > Lachnospiraceae > Roseburia. The sequence continues at coordinate 35,187 of CACZIN010000024.1, forward strand.
CTGTCGTCCAACAGCACATTCCGGCTGATCTTCCGCCAGACGTTGTACGGAAAACTGCGGGTATCAATCGCATACGGGGAAAAATCGACCAGACAGACCGGTTTTTCCGGCCTGTGCACCTGTCCCGTTTCTCCGGCGCTGGTTCCCCGAAGCCGGTACAGCTCCGCGATGTCGCATACAAAAAAACCCCGGCAGGGTTCCGCTTGTATATATCCCTCTGCCAGGAGCTGATCGTATGCCATCTCTACGGTGCTTCTGCTCACCGCAAGATTCTTCGCCAGAAGACGCGTGGACGGCAGCCGTTCTCCCCTCGGGATCCTGCCGTCTGTAATCTCACTCTTGATATATTCGTATATTTTCTCATAGAGGGGAGCTTTCGCTCCCCCCTGTAAGTTCATCATAATCTCTATCATTATAAAACCTTATCCATCGTTATGCCTTGCTTCTCTTGATCTCCTCGACAATGCGCTCCTTAAGTTCGTACGCGCGGTCCTTCATCTTCTTGGATGCCGCCGCAGACTGCAGAATTCTTGCGATACACTTCGATGCAACATCGTACTTTTTGTAGTGGTATGCCATCGTCGCGAGCAGGTAATCCATCGTGCACTCATCCATGCCGCACATCGGATAGGTCTCTGTGGATACCGCCTTGGTAAAGCCTTCATACGCCTGTGCATAGAACGCCTCTTCCTGCTCCCTGCACTCCTTGATCTGCTCTGCTATCTTCGGATCTTTCGCATCCAAAGACTCGCGCTTGCCGCGCAGCAGCCATGCAAGATTCAGACAGGTGTACGCCTTCTCGCTGTTCTTTCCTTTTTTCACAATCGTGTTGAACAGTGCCAGCTTGTAACGCTCGATTGCGGTATCATAATCGACCAACGTCGGTTCCACATTGTCCGCCGGCTTGAAATTCACACAGATCTTTTCCTTGATCATCTTGACCTGCATGGAGGACAGATGTTCAAAATAGCGCGTAATCGCCGTATAGCCGCAGTACGGGCAGGAAATCACACTGTACTTCAAGGTGTCGATGTGCTCATAGCGCGGGCGCAGATCCATATCGGACTCAAGACGCTTTAATCTTCCGCTCTTGATCATCTTTGTCTTAAATACCTTGTCGCACACTGCACAACGCACAGCCTTGTCCAGAAGAAAACTGTCTTCTGTCGGCGCTGCCTCCTGCTTTGTGCCGTCCTCTCCCACGACTTCTTTCTTCTCTTCCGCAAAAAGATTCGTGGTATCCTCTGCCTTTAAACCAAATTTTTCCAAACCGGATAATAAATTCATATCTATTCCTCCTAAATCTCAGGCCGCCTCCTACGCAGTCGGCAGCTTGAACGAGCTCTTCAGTGACACGATACGGTTGAACACCAGCTGATCCGGCGTCGAATCCTTTGCATCCACGCAGAAGAATCCCTGACGCACAAACTGGAAGCTGTCGTAAGCTTTCGCCCCCGCAAGATTCTCCTCCACCATACAGTTCTTTAACACGGTCAGTGAATTCGGATTGAGGTTCAGACTTCCGTCCTCATTGTATACCCCTTTTTCCTCGTCCACGATATTCTCATACAGTCTGACCGTTGCAGGAACCGCATGCGCTGCGGATACCCAGTGAATCGTACCTTTTACTTTTCTGCCGTCCGGGCTGTTGCCGCCGCGGGACGCCGGATCGTAAGTACAATGGATCACCGTCACGTTGCCGTTCTCATCCTTCTCAAAGCTGTTGCAGGTTACAAAATAAGCATTCATCAGGCGCACTTCATTGCCCGGGAACATACGGAAATACTTCTTCGGCGGCTCCTCCATGAAGTCTTCGCGCTCGATGTAGAGTTCTCTCGAGAACGGAATCTTACGTGAGCCGAGCGCCTCATTCTCCAGATTGTTCACAACGTCCAGATACTCGGTCTGTCCTTCCGGATAGTTGTCAATCACAACCTTCACCGGATCAAGAACTGCCATCATACGGGACTTCTTCATCTTGAGATCCTCGCGGATGCAGTACTCTAACATTGCATAGTCAACAGAACTGTTTGCCTTTGAAATACCGCACAGTTCCACGAACATCTTTAACGATTCCGGTGTGAATCCTCTTCTGCGCAGCGCTGCGATGGATACCAGACGCGGATCATCCCATCCGTCCACAATGCCTTCCTCAACCAGGCGTTTGATGTAACGCTTGCCGGTTACCACGTTGGTCAGATACAGCTTTGCAAACTCAATCTGTCTCGGCGGCATCTCATCCTTATCCGGGATAATCTGTGCGCCCACCTCGTTGATGACCCACTCATAGAGCGGTCTGTGATCCTCAAACTCCAGTGTACAGATGGAATGTGTGATTCCCTCGATCGCATCCTCGAGCGGATGTGCAAAATCGTACATCGGATAGATGCACCATTTATCACCGGTTCTGTGGTGTGTCATGTGTGCCACACGGTAGATGACCGGATCTCTCATATTGATGTTGGAGGAACTCATATCGATGCGCGCACGGAGCACTTTCTCGCCGTCCGCATACTTTCCTTCCCGCATCTCCTCAAACAGCTTTAAGTTCTCCTCAACACTTCTGCCGCTGTACGGATCTTCCTTGCCCGGCTCCGTCAGCGTTCCGCGGTACTCACGGATCTGCTCCGCAGACAGATCGGAGACATAAGCTTTTCCTTTTTTAATCAGCTCTACGGCACACTCATACATCTGATCGAAATAATCGGATGCGAAGAAAAGTCTGCCTTCCCAGTCCGCGCCAAGCCACTTGATGTCCTCCGTGATCGCCTCCACGAACTCGGTCTTCTCCTTGGTAGGATTTGTATCGTCAAATCTCAGATTAAACTTTCCGCCATACTTCTGTGCCAGACCATAATTCAAAAGAATGGACTTCGCATGACCGATATGCAGATAGCCATTCGGTTCCGGTGGAAATCTGGTATGAACAACCTTGCAGTGCCCTTCCTCGATGTCCTTGTCAATCATCTGCTCAATAAAATTCTTTGAGACATTTTCGTTTTCCATAATGTCGCATCCTCCTCAATTACAATCCGGACAGCCTGCCGTCCGATCTGCTTTCCCTGTCAAAAAAAGAGAAAGCAACTCATGAAATATCATACATGATACACCGTCAAGGTGCAAGTATAATATAACATGAATTGCCTGAATTTGTAAAAAACAATTTCTGATTACTCGGAATACTTCTTCACCTGTTCCTCCAGAAACTCCGGTGTATCAAAATAATCAATCTTCATAGCATGCTTTACCTCGGAAAGTGTCTTTGCAGCCTCTTCCTTCGCCACTTCGCTTCCCGCCTTTAAAATATCATACACATCGCCGATGCGCTGCTCGTATTCCTTTCTGCGCGCACGGATCGGAGACAGTTCCTCCTGCATGACGTTATTCAGGAACTTCTTCACCTTGACATCGCCCAGACCACCACGCTTGTAATGCGCCTTCAGCTCATCCAGATTCGCATACTCCGGCAGATACTCCGCAAAATGCCCGTCCGTACAGAATGCATCCAGATAGGTAAATACGGTATTGCCCTCGAGCTTTCCAGGATCTTCAATCCGGATATGATCCGGGTCCGTGAACATGGACATGATCTTCTTCTTTACATCCGCCTCGCTCTCCGAGAGATAGATGCAGTTGCCGAGCGACTTGCTCATTTTGGCCTTTCCGTCGGTACCCGGAAGTCTTAAGCAGGCCTTGTTATCCGGAAGTAAAATCTGCGGGTCTGTGAGCGTCTCGCCATACACCGCATTAAACTTATGTACAATCTCCTTGGTCTGCTCAAGCATCGGCATCTGATCCTCGCCGACCGGAACCGTCGTCGCATGAAATGCCGTGATGTCCGCCGCCTGGCTGATCGGGTAATTGAAAAATCCGACCGGAATGCTCGCCTCGAAGTTGCGCATCTGAATCTCCGCCTTAACCGTCGGGTTGCGCTGCAATCTGGAAACCGTAACCAGATTCTGGTAATAGAATGTCAGCTCCGTCAGCTCCGTCACGTAGGACTGGATAAAAATATGAGACTTCGCCGGATCGATTCCAACCGAAAGGTAGTCGAGCGCCACCTCCATAATATTGTCACGCACCTTTGCCGGATTGTCGGCGTTGTCCGTCAGCGCCTGTGCGTCCGCAATCATAATAAATATCTTATCAAACGTCCCCGAATTCTGAAGTTCCACTCTCCGTTTCAGAGAACCCACATAATGTCCCACATGCAGCTTGCCGGTAGGACGGTCGCCTGTCAAAATAATCTTTTCTGCCATTGTCATTTCCCCTGTCAAACATATTCTTGCTCTATTATACATGTTTTGCGGGACAAGTTCAATTTTTCTTTTGACAATCCCCGGAAAGTTTTTCAGAAAAATAGCCGTCACTGTAGAGTTTTTTCAAAAACGACGCCAGAAGCGGCACTCCGAACAGTCCAAGGATTCCGAAAAAGTGAAGTCCGAGAATCATGCACGGCAGCATCACAACCGGGGAGAGCCCCATCTGTTTTCCCACCAGCTTCGGCTCCACAATGTTGCGCACCACCGTGATGATCAGATACAGCCCCATGACCCCGATTCCCATTCTGGCATTGCCGCCGGCAAACGCAATCACCGCCCACGGAAGCAGCACGGTTCCCGTGCCGAGCACCGGCAGAATATCTAACACCGCGATCAGAAACGCAATCGCGAAAGCGCCATCGATCTGCAGAAGAAGCAGACCTGCCGCAAGTTCCGCAAACGTCATCAAAAAGATGAAAACATACGCCGCCGCACATTTTCCCATCGTTCCAAAGGTTCCCTTTTTGACGGCGAGCACCGCCTCCTTCCATTTTTCCGGTATGATCTTTTCAAGGAAGCGCATGATTTGTGGGAAATCCAGTTCCATGAACACCGTCGATATGATCGCAAGCAGCAATTTAAAGCACATCCCCGGAATATTCACCGCAATGCCGGAGACCTGCTGCAGCAGGGTGCCGGACATTCCGGTCAGAAGTTCCCCCGCCCGGCTGACCGCCTCCGCCGACTCCGTGCCCGCCGTGCGCAGCACCTCCCCTCCCACCGTCTCTCCGGTGAGACCTGCCGTCCACGCGCAGAAATGTTTCATCATCGGGAAAATCGTCTCCGAGACAAACCGCACCACTTCCCCGAGCAGTTCCTGTCCCAAAAGCACGATGCGGTTTCCGAGGAATCCGATCAGCAGTCCCGCCAGTCCGTAAAACAACAGAACGACCGCCACCGCTGCAATACCACGCCTTATATGCATGCGCTCCGTCGCAAACGCCACCGGAAACGAGAGAATCCACGACACAAAAAATGCCGCAATAAACGGCAGGAGCACCGGTCCGATCAGTTTTACCGCCGCGAGGACAAGTCCGCCCCACACCGCCCAGTATGCAAACTTAATAAGGAATTCTTTCTGATGTCTGATCCGCTCTTCCCGCTCCATGGCAATCCTCCGCGTCATGTTTTCTCCTAATAACTATATCCACCGGGAAGCGATTCCATGCACGACGTCCGCACATTCCTTTCCAGAATAGGAACTGCCGCAATCAGCATATCGCTCTTTGTTTTGATAAGTAATATTATTATTAGAAACACACTAGGGGATTTCATGTGGAAATGTAGATGGAATATTCGTTGGAGAAAAATGTGAGCATTTCTTCCGGCTGAATGTTTGCATCGGATTCCGTGTTTCTTCCACGTTTGGACAATCCGACGGGTGCATGTCCGACACACCGGAGACAATGGGCGGACTTTCTGGTGTCCCTAATGGCACCTCTTCACAGACAATA
>CACZIN010000025.1:0-55216 GCA_902781225.1 uncultured Lachnospiraceae bacterium
GCGAGTTCGGTTCGCGCGGTTTTATATTGTCTGTGAAGAGGTGCCATTAGGGACACCAGAAAGTCCGCCCATTGTCTGTGGCTTGTCGGACACACTCCGTGAGTGTCCAAACGTGGAAGAGACACGGAATGGGATGCCAGCCACGGCACGGAAGAAATACACGAATTTTGCTTCAAAGAATTTGCCGCCGTCTGTTTATTCTGGAACTTTTTTGTTCTCTAGTATTCCTGTAATATTACTTATCACCCCAAAGAGGTCTATGCTTATCGCGTCAGCCGTTCTTTTGTACAAATATCACAAAACGTCCTCCAAAAACTTGGCAATAATGTGGAAAATAACGATTGGGTATTGCATTTCCTGACACATGGAAATATAATCTAACCATCAACTGAAAACGTTACCGGAAACATTACCGATAACAATACCGGAAACGTTACAGAAGAAGTTGAACAAATCATATCAGGAGGGCAAATTTATGAAAAGAAAAGTGTTATCCGTAATGCTTGCAAGCGCAATGCTCGCAACGATGTTTGCTGGCTGTGGGGACAGCAGCACAACAGACAGTGACGCAGCAGCTACCACAGGAAACGACGCAGCAGCAACAACCACAGAGGCGGCAGATACAAGTGCAGCGAAGACGGATGCAGCAAGCGGTTCTGTTTATTATCTGAACTTCAAACCGGAGCAGGATGAGGCATGGCAGGATCTGGCAGCAACCTACACAGAGCAGACCGGTGTTCCGGTAACGGTTATCACAGCAGCAGACGGTACTTACGAGCAGACCTTAAAGTCTGAGATCGCCAAGACCGAAGCTCCTACCTTATTCCAGGTAAACGGACCGGTAGGACTTGCAAACTGGAAAGATTACTGCATGGATCTTTCAAACAGCGAGATCTATTCTCATCTGACCAGCGATGACTACGCACTGAAGAATGACGCCGGCGAAGTTTCCGGTATCGCATATGTAATCGAGACTTACGGCATCATTTACAACAAGACGATCTTAAACGACTACTGCACAATGGACAACGCAGTGATCTCTTCCCCGGAAGACATCAACAACTTCGAGACATTAAAGGCAGTGGCAGACGACATTCAGGCAAGATTAGACGAGATCAACGATCAGTTCGGATATGACTTAAAGGGAGCATTTACTTCCGCAGGTATGGACGGATCTTCCGACTGGAGATTCAAGACACACCTTGCAAACCTTCCGATCTACTATGAGTACAAGGACAGAGGCATTGAGTCTACCGATGCAATCGAGGGTACATACCTTGACAACTACAAGCAGATCTGGGATCTCTACATCACAGATTCCACCTGTGATCCGGGTCTCCTTTCCAGCAAGACCGGTGACGAGGCTGAGTCCGAGTTCGGTATGGAAGAGGCAGTCTTCTACCAGAACGGTACATGGGAGTACGGCAACTTAACCAACGAGGATAACGGTTATCTGGTAACCGCTGACGATATGAGCATGATGCCGATCTACATCGGTGTGGACGGCGAGGAAGATCAGGGACTCTGCACAGGTTCCGAGAACTACTGGTGTGTCAACAGCCAGGCATCCGCAGAGGATCAGCAGGCAACACTTGATTTCCTTGAGTGGGTGATCACATCTGACGAGGGACGTGATTCCATGGCAAACGTAATGGGATTCACAACACCGTTTGATACTTTCGCTGACGGTTACACCGCAGACAACGTATTCATCCAGGCAGATGCAGCTTACACCAAGGCTGGCAAGTATTCTGTAACATGGAACTTCTCCACCATTCCTTCCGAGACATGGAAAGACGGCGTTGGTTCCGCATTACTTGAGTATGCACAGGGTACCGGCGACTGGGATGGCGTTGTGACAGCATTCGTAGACGGATGGAAGACCGAGTACGACGCAACACACGAATAAAAATCTGTAAAATGCAGGGGTGGGCATGAGAACTGCCCACCCTTTTTTAGAAGGATTCGGGTACTGCAAAGCATCTGCCCGATATCGGTTTTATTGAATATGAGAGGATGAAAGAGTATGGAGAAATCAATTAAGAAATATTTTCCTGTTTTTGCACTCCCGACTTTAGTGGCATTTACAATCGGTTTTATAATTCCTTTTATTATGGGTATCTATTTATCGTTTTGTGAATTTACGACGGTGACTGATGCAAAGTTCGTGGGACTGAAAAATTATATCCGGATTTTTTCGGATGCAACATTCACACATGCGCTGGTGTTTACGGCACTGTTTACGGTCGTGTCCGTTCTTACGATCAATGTGTTTGCATTTGCAATCGCGATGCTTTTAACAAAGGGAATTAGGGGAACGAACCTGTTTCGTACCGTGTTCTTTATGCCGAACCTCATCGGAGGTATCGTGCTTGGTTATATCTGGCAGATCCTGTTAAACGGTATTCTGGCAAACTTTGGAAAGACGCTTACCTATTCCGGAACCTACGGATTCTGGGGACTCGTAATTTTGATGAACTGGCAGCAGATCGGTTATATGATGATTATCTATATCGCCGGCATCCAGAACATCCCGGGCGAGCTGATCGAGGCGGCGAAGATCGACGGTGCGACGAACCGTCAGCTGCTGCGCCACGTGACGATCCCGATGGTAATGCCGTCGATTACGATCTGTACATTCCTGACACTGACGAACTCCTTCAAACTGTTTGACCAGAACCTGGCACTGACTGCGGGCGAGCCGTCTAACAGTTCCCAGATGCTGGCACTGAACATTTATGAGACCTTCTACACCAGAACCGGATGGGAGGGTGCCGGTCAGGCGAAAGCAGTGGTATTCTTTATCATTGTGGCAGTCATTGCAATGCTACAGAACAGACTTACCAGAAGTAAGGAGGTGCAGCAATAATGGCAAAGAACAAAAAAACAGACAATCAGGTGAGCACGGTAAGACGTGCCAAACACGGATGGATTCTGACTGTATTTTTCTCAATCCTTGCGGTACTGTGGCTGTACCCGATTTTCCTTGTGGCGATGAACTCCTTAAAGAAAAAAGGATTCATCACGAGATATCCGTTTGCACTGCCGGATCACCGTTCCTTCTTCGGAATTGAGAACTTTATCAAGGGCGTGCAGAAGACCAACTTTTTTGCGGCGATGGGGAACTCCGTCATCATCACGGTGGGTTCTGTGGCGGTCATCATTCTCTGTACTTCCATGTGCGCATGGTACATTACGAGAGTACATAACAAAGTGAACTCCACGATCTACATGTTATGCCTGTTTTCCATGATCGTGCCGTTCCAGATGGTCATGTTCTCCCTGTCAAAGCTGGCGAACATGATGCATTTAAGCAATCCGATCGGTATTATCCTGGTATACCTCGGATTCGGAGCCGGACTGGCGGTGTTTATGTTCTGCGGTTTTGTGAAGAGCATTCCGCTTGAGATTGAGGAGGCGGCAATGATTGACGGGTGTACGCCGCTCCAGACCTTTTTCCAGGTGGTATTCCCGATTATGAAGCCGACCACGATCACGGTGGCGATTCTGCAGGCAATGTGGATCTGGAACGACTACCTGCTGCCGTATCTGGTGCTGGATCTGAAAAAATACAAAACCATCCCGATTGTCATCCAGTATTTAAAGGGCGGCTACGGAGCCGTTGACTGGGGTACCATGATGGCGATGCTGGTGCTTGCCATTGTTCCGATCATCATTTTCTATGCAGCCTGCCAGAAGTATATTATCGAAGGTGTTGTTGCAGGAGCTGTCAAAGGCTGATATAATAATTGCCAGTGAAATAAAGAAGACAAAAACAGGCAGGAAAAATTATGGTCACAATAAAAGATATTGCCAGAGAGTCAGGCTATTCCGTCAGCACGGTTTCCAGAGTGCTTAATAATAGAAATGATGTCAGCCCGGATGCAAGAAAAAAGATCGAGGAAGTTGTCGCAAAGTTTAATTTTGTGCCGAACAACAATGCGAAGCATTTAAAACAGAACAATTCCAAGGCGATCGGCGTGCTGGTCAAAGGTATCTCGAATATGCTTTTTGCCAGTATCGTGGAGGAAATCCAGCGCATGATCGAGAAAACGGAATATACGCTGGTCGTGTCCTATCTGGACGAGGATGCGGACGAGGTGGAGCAGGCGATCCTTCTTTGCAGAGAGAGAAAGCCGCTCGGCCTTTTGTTCCTCGGCGGTAATCCGGAATATTTTCACCGGGAGTTCTCCGGCGTGGATGTGCCGTGTGTGCTGGTGACGAACCGCGCCAACGAGATGCATTTTGAGAATCTTTCCAGTGTTGCCACGGACGATATTGCGGCGGCGCGCTGTGCGGTGGATCAGTTGTTTGCGGCGGGGCACCGCAGGATCGGTATTCTAGGCGGTGATTTTGACAAGTCTTATACGAGCCATCAGCGTTTCCTGGGTTGTGAGCAGAGTTTTTCGGAGCATGGGGCGGTTCTTGATGTGGAGCACTGCTATGAGAAGGCGAGATTCTCTTTTGGAAGTGCTTGCCGGGCGATGAAGCGCCTGATCGCGAAGTTCCCGGATGTGACCGCAGTATTTGCAATGTCGGATGTGATGGCGATCGGAGCCATCCGCGCACTGCGTGATCTGGGGTACCGCGTGCCGGAGGATGTTTCCGTGATCGGTTTTGACGGCACATCGCTTGCAGAGTATTACAATCCGAAGCTGGCGACAATCAAGCAGCAGCATCAGACGCTTGCGAACCGCAGCATCGAGATTTTATTTGGTCAGATTGAGCTGAAGAAGGAGCCGATTCACGAGATCGTTCCGTTTGAGTTTGTAAATGGGGAGAGTATTCGAGTGATAGATGAAAGGTAAGGTAAGGACGAGGTTATGAGAAGTAGTGGAGTATTGATGCATATATCATCCCTGCCATCTCCGTATGGAATTGGTACGATGGGAAAAGAAGCCAGAAAGTTTGCAGACTTTCTTGAAAAATCGGGACAGAAATACTGGCAGATTCTTCCGATCTGCCCCACAAGTTACGGCGATTCGCCGTATCAGTCATTTTCCAGCTTTGCAGGGAATCCGTATTTTATAGATCTGGAATACCTGTGTAAGGAAAAGCTGTTGAAAAAGGCGGAGTGCGAGTCGTTCCCCTGGGGAAAGAAAGCAGACAAAGTCGACTACGGCGTGATGTACGAGTCGCGCTATAAGCTGTTAAAGATCGCGTTTGAGCGGTTTGAGCGCGCAGAGCCGGACGATTTTGAGGCGTTCTGTGAAAAAGAGGCAGACTGGCTTTCCGATTATGCACTGTTTATGGCGTTAAAGGATGCCAACGGCGGAAACGCATGGTTTTCCTGGGACAAAGATTTAAAGATGAGAAAACCGGAGGCGCTTGCCGAGGCGAGAAGCACCTATGCGAAGGATATCCGGTTTTACCAGATGTTACAGTATCTGTTTTTCAAACAGTGGTGGGAGCTAAAAGCCTATGTGAATGAAAAAGGCATCGAGATCATCGGGGATGTCCCGATCTACGTTGCAGGGGATTCTGCGGACGTATGGGCGAATCCGGGAGAGTTCTACCTGGATGAGGACTTAAACCCGATTGATGTGGCAGGATGCCCGCCGGATGCATTTTCCGAGGACGGACAGCTTTGGGGCAATCCGCTGTTCCGCTGGGATGTGATGAAGAAAAACGGATATACCTGGTGGACGAAGCGCATTGCGGCAATGTCGAAGCTTTACGATATTGTCCGGATTGATCATTTTCGCGGATTTGATTCCTACTATGCGATTCCGGCAAAGGATAAGACGGCAAAGAACGGCGAGTGGCGCAAGGGACCGGGCATGGATCTGTTTCACACGCTGGAGCAGAAGCTTGGCAGGTTAAATATTATCGTGGAGGATCTGGGCTTCTTGACACCGTCCGTGTTAAAGCTGGTTGCGGATTCCGGATTCCCGGGAATGAAAGTCATCCAGTTCGCGTTTGACTCGAGAGAGGGAAGCAACTATCTGCCGCATACCTACACGGAGCACTGTGTGGTATACACCGGAACACACGACAATGACACGCTGCTTGGCTGGATGAAGACGGCGCCGAAGGAGAGCGTCAAATTTGCGAAGGAGTATCTGAATTTGACGAAGGAGGAAGGCTATAACTGGGGCATGATGCGCGGTGCATGGTCTTCGGTCGGAGAGCTTACGGTTGTGCCGATGCAGGATCTGATCGGTCTGGGTTCTGAGGCGCGCATGAATACGCCGTCCACGCTCGGCGGCAACTGGCAGTGGCGTGCAACATCAGACCAGATTACCGGCAAGCTTGCAAAGCGGCTTTATAATTATATGGAAATGTACGGACGCCTCCGGGTGGACGAAGATGCAGACAAGAAAGAGCAGTAAACAGTTGTAATTGCCGCGTATCCGTGATACGATAAAAAAAGAGCATTGCAGAAGAGGAACGCTCATCTGGCAGAGGCCGGATGGGCGTTTTCGATTGTGTCTATATAGGAAAAACAGGATTGAAAAAGAGCGGTGTCTGTCCGGCGCATGCCGGAAACAGCAGAATGTATGTTACGGTGGGAGAAACAGATGCTTTATTTTATTGTGAATGAGAAGTCCAGAAGCGGCAGGGGTGCACAGATCTGGAAAGAGGTACAGAGAGAACTTGTAAAGAGAGGAATTCATTACCGGCATTATGTCACGGAGTATGAGGGGCATGCCACACGTCTTGCGGGTGAGATCTGCGCGAAGGCGGATGATGATATCTGTCTTGCAGTGGTCGGCGGGGACGGAACGGCAAACGAGGTCATCAACGGCATCACACATCCGGAAAAAGTGCGGTTCGGACTGATACCGACCGGTTCGGGAAATGACCTGGCGAGAGGGTTAAAGCTTAGCGGCACGCCGTCGGAGAATCTGGCGCGCATGCTCTCCTGCATGCAGCGGGGGAGAGAGGCATGCACCGTGATCGATCTGGGAGAGGTGGCATGGGATGACTGCGAGAAGCCGAGAAAGTTCGCCATCAGTGCCGGCGTGGGACTGGACGCGTTAGTCTGCAAAAAAGCCCTGACATCGAAGCTGAAGGTATTTTTAAATAAGCTGCATCTGGGCAAACTGACCTATCTGCTCATTACGGTGCAGTCGCTTTTTTCCATGCAGACGACGGAGGCGGCGGTGTGTCTGGACGAGACCCCGGAGCGGAAGTTAGACCGCATCATCTATATCGCGGCGATGAATTTTAAGGCAGAGGGAGGCGGCGTTCCCATGGCGCCGAAGGCGGATGCCACGGACGGAAAGCTTTCGATCTGCAGTGTGCACGGAATTCCGAAGTGGCGCACGTTTTTATGCCTGCCGTTCCTTGTGGCGGCAAAGCATACGGGAATCCGCGGATTTGACATAGACGACTGCGGCACATGCGAGGTCCGGCTGAAGGATCCTATGGTGCTGCACGCAGATGGAGAATACTGTGGTGATGTCACGAAGCTGCGATTCCGCTGCCTGCCGGGAATGCTGCGGGTGCTGCTGTAGAAAAGAGAAGTGTACAGATCCCCGGCTTTGTCTGCGCCAGGAATTATCCTCTGACGATCATATTTTATTTTTCCGCGGGAATAATTACAGATACCCCTTCATACATTTTATTAAGTATGGAAGGGGTATTTTTATGGACATCAGCAGCAAAAAAGAGTTTGATTTATACAAAGATATACAAAACCGTACAGACGGGGAGGTGTATCTTGGAATTGTAGGACCGGTCCGAACCGGAAAGTCGACGTTTATCAAACGGTTTATGGACCTTATGGTGCTTCCCTATATGGAAGATGTACATAGCAGGCAGCGCACGATTGATGAATTACCCCAGTCTGCACAGGGAAAAACCATCATGACAACGGAACCGAAGTTTATTCCGAAAGACGCGGCCGAGATCGCGCTTGAAGATGATACACGGATCAAAATCCGCCTGATTGACTGTGTCGGCTTTATGGTGGACGGAGCCGCCGGACACATGGAGGGAAGCACGGACCGTATGGTTCATACGCCGTGGTTCGACCATGAGATTCCGTTTGTGGAGGCGGCGTCCATCGGTACGGAAAAAGTCATAAGGGATCATGCGACGATCGGCATTGTGGTAACAACGGACGGAAGTATCGGAGATTTGCCGCGGGAAAATTACGTGAATGCGGAAGAGCAGACCGTGCAGGAACTGGAGGAGATCGGCAAGCCCTATGTTGTGGTGCTCAATTCGACGAGACCCTACAGCGAGGAGACCGTCCGCATGGCGGAGGAACTTCGGGAAAAATACCAGACGGCGGTGCTGCCGGTGAATTGCGAGCAGCTTCGCAAAGATGACGTCTTTCATATATTAGAGCAGATTTTATATGAGTTCCCGGTCGCCCGCATGGAATTCTATATTCCGAAATGGACGGAAATGCTCCCGCCCGATCATCCGATGAAGGAGGAAATCATACAGAGCGCCAGAACAATCCTTGGCGGAATGCGAAAGGTGAAGGATATCTATGCACAGGATTTTACGCCGGAGCATTATGTCTCGCGGATGAAATTGGAGGAGGTGGATCTCGCATCCGGCTGCGCCAAAATCCGCATGGAGGTCGCCGAGAAGTATTACTACGAAAATATGAGCGAACTTGCGGGTGTGCCGATTGCCGGCGAATATGAACTGATTGCGCTGGTGAAGGAGATGTCACAGCGGAAAGAGGCATATGAAAAGGTGGCGGACGCGATGGCGGCGGTACAGGTGAAAGGCTATGGCGTGGTTGGCCCCGGACTTTCCGATATTAAAATGGAAGATCCGGTGCTCATCAAGCATGGAAATAAATTCGGCGTCCGCATCCGCGCAACCTCCCCCTCGATTCACATGATCCGCGCCAATATTGAGACTGAGATCGCGCCGATCGTCGGGAGCGAGGAACAGGCGAATGATCTGATCTCCTACATCAGAGAGGGCGAAAAGAGCGAGGAAGGAGCCTGGGAGACCAATATTTTCGGAAAATCCATCGGCGAGCTGATGGAGGACGGCATCCGCGGCAAAATCTCGATGATGGATGACGAGTGCCAGATGAAGCTGCAGGATACCATGCAGAAAATCGTGAACGACAATAACGGCGGGATGGTCTGCATTATTTTGTAGGGCAGGAAGAGAAAGGAAGCAAAAAGAGAAGAGAGCAATAGAGAAACAGAAAGCCGGAAGAAGACAGAAAGAAAGGCATGGAGGCAAGCATAGCGAGGCCGGCAGAGAACAGTTGGAAGACAGGCGGAAAGCATGGCGGATGAACGTTAGGGCTTCCGCCTGTTTTGTATTTTTCGGGAGTGGAAGAACAATTTTCATACAACGTAAAAGCGCCAGAAAAGCGTTAGAAAAAGCTACAGGAAAATGTGTAAGAAAGATCATTAGAAAAAGCATTACAAAAACATCTGTAATAAAGGAATAGAAGAAGTATTTAAAATCGTGACGGAAAAATGTGTAGGAAAGCATCAAAAAAACATTAGTAATGAGGAAGAAGAAAGCGCATTTGAAAATGCGACAGGAAAATCGGAAATAGGAAAATCAGAGGTGGAACATCTGCATGACAGATAGCGGTCCGTGGGCAGAAACGGATAGATTGACACTTCTGATAAAGATCGGTATTATAATAAAATGTTTATGAGACTTAAATCCTGAATGTGATATGACCAACGGGCTATAGTGGAAAAAGTTGCCTGTGAGACCCGCTTTTTTCAGGGTTTCGGGTCTCAGAGAAGAAAAAGCACCTGTGAGACCCGCTTTTTTCTATGTTTCGGGTCTCAGAGAAGAAAAAGTGTCTGTGAGACCCGTTTTTCCCTGTGTTTCGGGTCTCAGAGAAGAAAAAGTGTCTGTGAGACCCGTTTTTCCCTGTGTTTCGGGTCTCAGAGAAGAAAAAGTGCTCCTGAGACCCGTGTTCTATGGATTTTCATGTTAAATATGATGGAAAACGAGGGAAATTGGGTCTGGAGAGGATATTTTTGCCGTACAGACCCGTTTTGGAAAAATGCAAGTACCAAAGTTCGTACGGAAAGCCAGATCAAGCCCAGAAAATGAAAGGGAAAATGAATTGATTTCCCCAAAACGTTTGTGAGATCAGAGTAAACCCGGAACAATGAATAGTCCCAAGGAACCGGCTGTGAAATGAAATCAGATCAAATGCGGAACAATGAATAGTCCCAAGAAACTGACTATGAAATGAAATCAAATCAAGCCCGGAAAACTAACAGGAAAACCAAATTGCCCAAGGAACCGGCTGTGAAGCCAAATCTGGATCAAAAGTCAGGATGCGAAGAGAAACAGATTAGAAATATGTCTGTAACGTAAATCAGAAGTAGATCAGAAATATGTCCGCAATGCAAAACCTAAGCAGCCCAGAAAACGGAAGGATCAGAAAACAGCCGAAAAGGGTAAAACGATCGAAAATGACACCGGGAGATCGAATGATACAAGAACAAACAGAAACCAGTGGAAGTGAAAGAGGAATAGAAATGGCACAGATGATAGAAATAACAGATTTTGATGCGCCGGAATTGGATGTGTATGCAAGACTGACAGAGAATCAGTTGATTAACCGCCATGAGCCGGAAAAGGGCATGTTTATTGCGGAAAGTCCCAAGGTTATCGAGAGAGCTCTGGACGCAGGCTATAGGCCGGTGTCAATTTTGACGGGAAAACGGCATATCGAAGGGGAAGAGGGGAAGATTCTTGCGCGGTGTGGCGAGATCCCGGTTTATACAGCGGAGTTTGATGTGCTCACGAAGCTGACTGGATTTCAGCTGACCAGAGGAATGCTCTGTGCGATGTACCGGCAGCCGCTTCCCTCGGTGCGGAGTGTCTGCAAGGATGCAAAGAGAATAGCGGTTTTGGAAAATGTGGTAAATCCGACGAACGTGGGCGCTATTTTCCGTTCAGCTGCGGCGCTTGGAATGGATGCGGTGCTGTTGACAACGGGGTGCAGCAACCCGCTTTACAGGAGAGCGATCCGCGTGAGCATGGGTACGGTATTTCAGGTGCCGTGGACATATCTTGGTGAGGAGACAAAGCCGGAGACTGTGAGAAGGCCGGAGTTGGAAGAAGAGAAAGAACCGGGGACAGGGATAGAACGGAAGCTGGAGCCGGACGAAGAGAAAGAACTGAGAACGGAGATAGAACGGAAGCTGGAGCTGGAAGAAGAAAAAGAGCCGGGAGGGGGGATAGATTGGAACCCAGAGCCGGAAGAAAAAGAAGATTCCGGAAACTGGCAGAAGCAGCTTCATGAACTGGGATTTCACACGGTGGCGATGGCATTGAAAGAGGATTCTTTAAGTATTGATGATCCGAAGCTTATGAATGTGGACAAGCTTGCTATTGTACTGGGGACAGAGGGAGATGGTCTGGCACCGGAGACGATCGCAGCATGCGATGATACGGTGTGTATTCCAATGGCGCACGGTGTCGATTCTTTAAATGTTGCAGCTGCCAGTGCGGTTGCGTTCTGGCAGCTTGGAAGACAGGCGTACAAAGAAAAAGAAGAGACGTAGAAGCAAAAAGTTACAATAAGGAAACAAGGGCCATTGCAGTGTGAAAAGTCACAATAAGGAAGCAAAAGCCGTTGCAGTGTGAAAAGTCACAATAAGGAAGCAAGAGCCGTTGCAACGTGAAAAGATAAACGGTGCAATAAGGAATCATAATTGTTGCAACATGAAACCAAATTGTCAGTTATGGGAATGACGGGAACCGGTGTGCTGCTTTGCGGCGTCCTCTTTTGTCTCTGGCAGCGACTGGTACTGGTCGGACTTCTGGAATTCTTTCATGGCGTCATCGTAGGCGGCGACGATGTATTCTTTCATGGGATCATCCTCGCTGATATGGTTGAGCGCGTCCAGATAGGCAGATTGCGCCTCCTCCTTGGAAGTGCTGTGCGCAAGACCTGACTCAAGGGAGCCCCGCATTGCCTGGACACGAGCCGCCTGCTGGTATAGCTGCGGATCTTCCGCCTGCAGAAAACGCATCTCTTCTGAGGTGAGCTTTTTGCCGCTTTTTAATTTTGCGATGATTTTTGCGAGGTAGGCTTTTTTCTCTTCCTCGCTCATGCCGCAGGCGGGACTGAGAAGCTCCGAGATATTCTGCGTGACAGAAAAATTGTCGAGCGCCGATGCCGCAGAGCCGGCATCAGTCGTTGCTTCGCTGCGGTTTAATCCGATGTTTGAGTGGCTTAAATGGTCAAATATGCGCTCGGTGGCGGAGCGTTTGTCGCGCTCCGGATGAAGAAGTTTATTGAGCCCTGTCAGATGAAGTGTCTGCATAATAAAATCCTTTCCCGTGAAAAAATGATAATATGAAAAAAGCTGTCCAATGAAAAATATCGTGAATTCAGGAACCCAGTCATGGATTCAAGCAAACCAGTCATGAATTCTGGAAAAGACAGCCATGAATTAAAAACCAGTTATGGATTTAGGAACCCAGTCATGAATCCAGCAAACCCAGTCATGAATTCCGGAAAAGACAGCCATGAATCCAGGAACCCAGTCATGAATTCCGGAAAAACCCAGTCATAAATTCAAAACCAATCATGGATTGCGGAAAACCAGTCATGGATTCCTAAAGAAAAAGGTGCTGTAAAATCATATACCCCTCGAAAGGGAGACTCACAGGAGTAAAAGGGAACTCTGGCGAAAAAGCCATTCCTGTGTTACTATGATATATATCGGAAAGAACGGAGAGAAAATAATGAAAAACTTTATTCAAGGAATGTATCAGAAGAAACATTTTGCAAGGAGACTCATCTCGGTAATTCTCGCGGTGATCGTCATGGGATTTGCTCTGTCATGGCTGGTGCTGGTCAATTTTGGAACAGACCCCTGCACGAGCATGAATCTTGCTATTTCGGGCAGACTTGGCATGAGTCTCGGCAACTGGCAGGCGTTGCTCAACTGCATTTTATTTATTATCGTGATATTGTGGGGGCGGGAGTATATCGGATTTGGAACACTAGCCAATATGTTCCTCGTCGGTTATTCGATTGACTTTTTCTCGTGGGTATGGTCAAAAGTATTGCCGGACGGGCTGTTTGATTCCATGGCGGTGCGCCTCGGCGTGCTGTTCCCGGCACTGGCGGTGTTTGTGGTCGCGGCAGGCGTGTATATGGTTACGGAACTGGGAACTGCCCCCTACGATGCCATCCCGTTTTTGATTGTGAAGGCGCAGAAAAAGGTGCCGTTCCGCGTGGTGCGCATGGTATTTGATTTTACGGTGATCGTGATTGCGTGGGTGTTCGGCGCGAAGATCGGTCTGGTGACGATTCTGATGGGCTTTACACTTGGTCCGGTTATCTCGTGGGTCGGAGAGAAAATGGCACCTTTTTTTAATGAATAATTATTAGGTGAGAGGTGGGATTATGAAAAAAAGCAGTGTGGCGGTTTTGATAATACTGTTGTTACTAACTGGCTGTGGAGATACTTTGAATGAGAAGCACATTGAGGGAAGGCAGGCGGAGAAAACCTCTCAGACCGAGGAACAGGAGATCATGCTGACCGAGAACACAGAAGTACAGCCGGAAAACAGTGTTGAAAAATATAGCACTGAGATTGAGCCGCAGAAATATGCTCTAAATCTTCCGGAGGCCTACCGCAATAAGATTGATGAAATTGATGACTATATACATAGACGAATGGAAGAAGGGTGGATGTGGGAGGATGATGAATGCTTTACATATGAGGAATACTCTGCTTTAAATGAACCGCTAACTGGGAAAAAGAGTGCAGAATGTGCTTTGTTTCATTTTGGCTATGTACTGCATGATATAGATGGTAATGGTGTGGATGAACTGATTTTTGCATATGATGCAGGATATGGGGAAAGTGATATCTCTCTTATATACACGATGCAGAATGAAAAAGCAGTCTGGTTGATCGGTGGGTGGAGCAGATGCACAGTGATGCTTGGGGAGGACGGTTTCATTTATAATATGGGATCATCTGGAGCAGCAGATAGCATATATGCAGTCTATGCGATAGGAGAAGATGAAAGTTCCCTGAAGGTAAGGGATTACTATTTTTCAGGTGGATGGGATGATGAAAATTGGTATCATAATACGACTGGAAACAATAATAAAGCGGAGAGTGAAATACTTAGAGGAGAGGATGCTTGGGAGCAGTTCTATGAAGAGTCTGATGAAAAAACAAATATCAATCTGGAATTAGAATATTTGATAGATTATGAAAATGAGGGAAATGAAGCAGAAATTTTTAATGCTGTAGAAGATATGTCAAGAAAGCTGGAAGAAGAGTTAGAGAACGATGAATTGACGGAATACGATACGGAGCAGATTCAGATAGAAATATATCAGTTATGGGATGATGAATATAATCATTTATGGTCCTATTTAAATCAGACGGTAAAAGAGCAGCAGATACAGGAAGTTTTGGCAGAACAGAAAGAAGAGATTGTCAAAATAGAGCAGGAAATACAGGAGATACGAAATGCAAATCATGATAGTAAGGTTCATGCGTATTGTTATGCAATGAATCTTATCAAAGATGATGTGTATATGCTGGCTCAATATCTACAAAATGAGAATGGCAGAGGAAAAAGAAAGTAATGTGAACAAACGGATTTCTTCTGAATAAGTTGGAATTTCTGTAAGGATGGTATATAATATAAGTAATTTTGTGATCGAAAGGAAAAGGAGAACTGACAATGAATCCAGTATATGAAAAGTTACAGAAATGTTATGAAAGTTATAAGGCAAAGATTGATTTTACCCCGAAGGTGGCACTGGTGCTGGGATCCGGACTGGGCGATTATGCGGATGATATCCGTGTGGTAGACACACTGGATTACCACGACATTGAGGGCTTCCCGGTATCGACCGTTCCGGGACATAAGGGACGTTTTATCTTCGGATATGTCGGAGAAGTTCCGGTGGTGTGCATGCAGGGAAGAGTTCATTATTATGAAGGATATGACATGTCGGATGTTGTGCTTCCGGCGCGTCTGATGAAGCTGATGGGCGCGGAGGTTTTATTCCTCACCAATGCGGCGGGCGGCATCCAGCTTGGCATGAACGCCGGTGATTTTATGCTGATCAAGGATCAGATTGCAAGCTTTGTTCCTTCCCCGCTGCGCGGAGCAAACGTGGACGAGCTTGGCGTGCGTTTCCCGGATATGAGCCAGGTATATGATAAGGAGTTACAGCTTCTGGTGAAAAAAGCGGCGCTGGGACTGGATATTGATTTAAAGGAAGGCACGTATTTACAGCTTTCCGGTCCGCAGTTTGAGACACCGAAGGAAGTGGCGATGTGCCGGACACTCGGAGCCGATGCCGTTGGTATGAGTACGGCATGCGAGGCGATCGCAGCGCGCCATATGGGCATGCGCGTTGTAGGCATTTCCTGCATTTCCAATCTGGCATGCGGTATCTCGGCGGTTCCGCTCTGCCATGAGGAAGTACAGGAGACGGCAGACCGCGTGGCACCGAAGTTCAAGGCACTTGTGACGGAGACAATCAAGAGCATCGGAAAATAATACCCGCAGAGACGCGGTGAAGATTCCGGGCGGAGAACGGCTTCATAGAGTGAAAACAGCAGACAGAAGAAGGAGAAAATGACATGAATACACGTTTTTATAATGCAAAGATCTTAACCCTTGCAGATCATCACAAGTTTGAGATCACGGAGGGAGAACTCTGGGTCAAGGGGAATACGATCTGCTACATCGGTGATGGGACGGACACGGCGGATGTGTGCAAGGATGGAGAAGTGCTGGTGTGGGATCGCGAGATCGATGCGTGCGGCAATCTGTTAATGCCGGGATTTAAGAACGCGCACACACACACAGCCATGACATTCTTGCGTTCCTACGCGGATGATCTGCCGCTGCAGGACTGGCTGAACCAGCAGGTGTTCCCGCGCGAGGGACAGCTTACGGAGGATGATGTGTACTGGCTGAATATTCTTGGTATCATGGAATATCTGACCAGCGGCATTACGTCCAACTTTGATATGTATTTCTTCCCGCCGGTCGATGCAAAAGCATCCGCAGATACGGGATTCCGTACGGTGCAGACCAGCGGACTGAACAATTTCGGCGGCACGGTAGAGCTGATGGAGGAGAACTATCATATCGTCAACGAGATGAGTGATCTGACTTCTTTCATCGTCGGATTCCATGCGGAGTACACCACCTCGAAAGAACTGATGGAAGGCGTGGCTGCGCTGGCACAGAAGTTGAAATCCCCGGTTTGGCTGCACAATTCCGAGACAAAGCTTGAGGTGGCAGAGTGCAAAGAGCGCTGGGGCATGACACCGACACAGCTTACGGATTCGCTTGGCATGTATGAGTACGGCGGCGGCGGATACCATTGCGTATGGTTTGAGGAGCCGGATTTTGAGATCTTTAAAAAGCGTCACCTGACGGCAGTGACGAACCCGGCTTCCAACCTGAAGCTTGCTTCCGGCATCTGCCCGACAAAGCGTTTCGTGGATGAGGGCATTGCCATGGCGATCGGTACGGACGGACCGGCAAGCAACAACTGTCTGGATATGTTCCGCGAGATGTTCCTTACCTCCGCACTGGCAAAGGTGCGTGAGATGGATGCCGAGTGCGTGGGTGCGGATGAGATCCTTTACATGGCAACAGCCGGCGGCGCGCATGCAATGCAGCTGGATGACTGTGACCGTCTGGCGGTGGGCAAAAAGGCGGATATTGTCATGATTGACTTGAACCAGCCGAACATGCAGCCGGAAAACAATATCGTGAAGAATCTGGTATACAGCGGCAGCAAGCAGAACGTCAAGATGACGATGATCAACGGAAAAGTTCTCTATGAAGACAATCATTTCGAGATCGGATTTGATCCGAAAGAGATCTACCAGCGTGCGAATGCGATCATCGGCCGCATGAAATAGAAATCATTACATTCGCAGGGCAGAGCTTCTGACATTACGGAGAAACGAGGACACTTATGCAGGTTATTTTTATTCATCACAGTTGTTTTCTGGTCGAGGTGGATGAGAAGGTGCTGATTTTTGACTGGTTTGACGGAGACCGCGTGGAGGGGTATCACTTTGGCGGCGTGCTGCCGGAGTATGAGCCGGATACGCCCGTCTACGTGTTCGCAAGCCATAAGCACCGGGATCATTTTGATATGGACGTGCTGCATCTTGCAGAAAAATATCCGAAGATCCAGTTTATTTTTTCAAAAGACTGTAAGATGAGCCCGCACTTTCTGGCGAAGCATGGATTCGCGCCGGAGGTGGCGAAGCGGATTCACTATGTGGGGGCGGATGAAAAATGCAGGGTCGACGACTTGAATATTGAGACTCTGCGCTCGACGGATGCGGGTGTGGCATTTTACGTGGAGACAAACGGTGCGGCATTTTACCATGCCGGCGATCTGAACGACTGGCATTGGGATGGAGCCGGCGATCTGATCAACGGAGCCATGCGGACAAATTACCGCAGCCAGATCCGCAGGCTTTCCGGCAGGAAGATTCACCTGGCGTTTGTGCCGGCAGACCCGAGGCTGATGGAGCATCAGTTCGATGGCATGAATTATTTCCTGGAGCACACGGATGCGGATTACGTATTTCCGATGCATATGTGGCAGGATTACAGTGCGCTTCCGGATTACCGGAAGCGGATCTCGAACGCTGCGATGGCGGAGCGGATTGTGGAAATAAAGCATGAGAACCAGATTTTTGAGATCCTTGAGGAATGAGAGTGGATTTCAAAAAAGCGGTACTTGACGATCATAAAACGGTTGCGCTATACTGATTTAGTTATAGAAGATTTCACACGGGGTGTGAAGAATTGGGGAAAGGCAGGACTTGACTATGGCATTTTTGGGATGGTTTGTACATTATGTACTGATTTTCGTGGTTTTGGTCGCGGTGGCGGGACTTGGAATTTTTGCGGGAAAGAAGTTGAGCGACCGCAAGGATGCTAAGAATGCCGGTGAGATCGGAAACGTCGAAGAGACAAAATAGATTTAAATAGAAAGAAACATGTTGGAGGAAGAAGTTGTGAAGAAGTTTTACGGAGAAAACGAATTGCGCAGGATGTACCTGGAATTTTTCGAGAGCAAGGGACATCTGAAAATGAACAGTTTTTCACTGGTGCCGCACAATGACAACAGTCTGCTCTTAATCAATGCAGGTATGGCACCGTTAAAGCCGTATTTTACAGGACAGGAGATCCCGCCGAGAAGAAGAGTGACGACCTGCCAGAAGTGTATCCGTACCGGTGATATTGAGAATGTAGGAAAGACTGCAAGACATCTGACCTTTTTTGAGATGCTCGGCAACTTTTCCTTTGGTGATTATTTTAAGCATGAAGCGATTGCATGGTCCTGGGAGTTTTTGACAAAGGTGCTTGGACTGGAGGAGGACAGACTCTATCCGTCGATCTACGGGGAGGATGACGAGGCATTCGACATCTGGACGAAGGAAGTCGGTGTGCCGGCAGAGCGTATCACAAGGTTCTACCGTGACCCAGAGACCGGAGAGTGCGACAATTTCTGGGAGCATGGCGCAGGTCCGTGCGGTCCGTGTTCCGAGATCTATTACGACCGCGGAGAAAAATACGGCTGCGGCAAGCCGGACTGCAAGGTCGGCTGTGACTGCGACCGTTTTATGGAAGTATGGAACAACGTATTTACCCAGTTTGAGGGCGACGGCAAGGGCGGTTATACCGAGCTGTCCCAGAAGAATATCGATACCGGTATGGGACTTGAGCGTCTTGCGGTTGTCATGCAGGATGTGGATTCCGTGTTCGACATTGATACGATGAAGGCAATCCGCGACAAGGTCTGTGAGCTGTCCGGAAAGTCTTACCAGAAGGATGCGCTCGATGATGTGTCCATCCGTCTGATTACCGATCACATCCGTTCCGCGACATTCATGATTTCCGATGGTATCATGCCGTCGAATGAGGGACGCGGCTATGTGCTCCGCCGTATCATCCGCCGTGCAGCGAGACACGGAAGAATGCTTGGCATCGATGGTACTTTCATGGCGAAGCTTGCAGCGACGGTAATCCATGAGAGCAAGGATGGTTATCCGGAACTCGAGGAGAAGAAAGACTTTATCTTCAAAGTGCTTACGCAGGAAGAGGAGAAGTTTGCCAAGACCATCGATCAGGGTCTTGCCATCTTAGAGAAGATGGAGAAGAAAATGCAGGCAGCCGGAGAGAAGACTCTGTCCGGAGAGAATGCATTCAAGCTCTATGATACGTATGGCTTCCCGCTGGATCTGACGCAGGAGATCCTGGAGGAGAAGGGATTTTCCATTGACGAGGACGGCTTCAAGAAAGCCATGGAGATCCAGAAGAAAAAAGCACATGATGCACACAAGACAACGAATTACATGGGCGCAGATGCTACGGTATACGATGAGATTGATCCTTCGATCACGACGGAGTTCGTAGGATACGACAGCCTTACGGCATCTTCAAAGATCACAGTGCTCACAACAGAGTCAGAGCTGGTGGAGGCGCTCTCTGACGGAGAGGTCGGCACGATTATCGTGGAGAAGACGCCGTTCTATGCGACGATGGGCGGTCAGCAGGGAGATAAGGGCGAGATCCGCACTGCCTCCGGTACCTTTCAGGTGGAAGATACCATCAAGCTGCGCGGCGGCAAGGTCGGCCATATCGGCAAGATGACAAGCGGTATGATTAAGGCGGGAGATGTTGCAGATCTCAGCGTGGATGCAAAGCTGCGCAGGGATACCTGCAGGAACCACTCTGCAACCCATCTGTTACAGAAAGCGCTGCGCGAAGTGCTTGGCACTCATGTGGAGCAGGCAGGTTCCTATCAGGACGGCGAGCGCACCAGATTTGACTTCAGCCATTTTGCAGCGATGACACCGGAAGAACTGCAGAAGGTGGAAGCGATCGTCAACGAGAAGATCGCAGAGAAGATTGAGGTCAGAACCGACGTCATGACGGTCGAGGAAGCGAAGAAGACAGGTGCGATGGCACTCTTCGGAGAAAAGTACGGTGAGACGGTAAGAGTCGTATCCATGGGAGATTTTTCCAAGGAGTTCTGCGGCGGTACGCATGTGGCGAACACCGGCGATATTGTTGCATTTAAGATTATCTCTGAGAACGGTGTGGCTGCGGGCGTGCGCCGTATCGAGGCTCTGACCGGAGACAATGTATTTGCATATTATAAGAAGGAAGAGGAAGAACTCGAGGCTGCAGCCAAGGCTGTAAAGGCAACACCGGCGACTCTCGTCGAGAAGATCGGTCATCTGATGGCGGAGTTAAAGGCACTTCAGAGTGAGAACGAATCCTTAAAGAGCAAGGCAGCCAAGGAAGCGCTTGGAGATGTCATGGATCAGGTTGTGGAAGTGAAGGGCGTGAAGCTTCTCGCTGTCAGCGTGGACGGCGTCGATATGAACGGCTTGAGAGATCTGGGTGACCAGTTAAAGGGCAAGCTGGGAGAAGGCGTGATCGTTCTTGCATCTGCAGCAGACGGAAAAGTCAATCTGGTTGCCATGGCGACAGACGATGCGATGGCGCACGGCGCACATGCCGGCAATCTTATCAAGAGCATTGCGGGTAAAGTCGGCGGAGGCGGCGGCGGACGTCCGAACATGGCGCAGGCAGGCGGTAAGAATCCGGCGGGCATTCCGGATGCCATTGCCGAGGTGAAAACGGCACTTGAGGCACAGCTTGCATAAAAACTCGGCAGAAATACATGGTTGCGTATATTTATAAAATTTAGAATTCAAAAAAATATTTTATAAGTTGTTGCGACAAATAGTAAAAACGGTGTATAATGGTACGTAGGTACCGGCTATATGCCGTTTTTACGTATAAAGATATGGGTATATCTGATAAAACAGGAGGACAGGGATGGACGAAAGAGATATGGGACAAGGTAGTCTGAGCGATAAGGTAAAAGGAAGTTACCGGAGAGTCAAATTGGTAATGTACGTGACGCTTGTGATTGCAGCGATTGCAGTTTTTGCAGCGGCTTATGTGCCGAAGCAGTTTTCACTCGTGTACACAATTCTGATTCTGATTGTATTTCTTATCATGGCGGTCAATGACACGAGACTGATTCAGAAGAACAGCCAGAGGATCGTGGACGCAGTGGTGGATCCGGTGATGGAACTGACAAAAGTGGCGGGAGAGATCTCCAAGGGTAATCTGGATGTGGAAGTGCAGTACCGCTCGAACGATGAGCTGGGACAGCTGGCGGACAGCTTCCGCGTGACCGTCACCACATTGAACGAGATTATTGAGGATCTTGGATATATTCTGGAAGAGTTTGCACAGGGCAATTATGCGGTAAGATCCAACTGCAAGGATTCTTATGTCGGTGAATTTGAGAATGTCATGACACATCTGATCAGCATGGTGACCGATGTGAGCGGCACGTTTAAGCAGATCCGCGAATCTTCCGATCAGGTGGCAGCCGGCGCAGAGCAGCTTGCCATCAGCTCCCAGGATCTTGCAAAGGGAGCGACGGAGCAGGCAAGTGCGATCGATGACCTTGTGGAGAGCGTCGCAACCGTATCCGAGCAGGTAGAGGCGAACAGCAGATCCACCGATGTGGTACATGACAAGGCAAAGGAAGTCGGCATGGAAGCAAATGTCAGCCAGCAGAAGATGCAGGAGCTGACGGAGGCCATGGAGCGCATTTCCGGCACCTCCCAGGAGCTTGTGAGTGTGATCGGCCAGATCGAGAGCATTGCTTCGCAGACGAACCTGCTTTCCTTAAATGCATCCATCGAGGCGGCGAGAGCCGGAGAGGCAGGAAGAGGATTTGCAGTCGTTGCGGAACAGATCCGTATGCTTGCGGAGAACAGTGCCCAGGCGGCTGAGACATCCAGACATCTTCTGGAGGCAAACCAGAGCGAGGTTGACCGCGGCAACACCGTGACACAGCAGACGGCAGAATCCCTGAATAAGGTACTGACCGAGCTTGACGATATTATTCAGGAAGTGGCGAATATCCGTGTGGCTTCCGACCAGCAGGCAGAGTCCGTTAAGAGAATTGCAAACGGCGTTAAGGATATCGGCAATGTCATTCAGAGCAATTCCGCAGCTTCCGAGGAGACATCCGCTACCAGTGAGGAGCTTTCAGCCGAGGCAGATTCCCTGGATGGTCTGGTTACCAAATTCAAACTGCGGGAAGAGTAAATTGTCTGAATTTTTCGGTTTTTTAGAAAAACGGTTGACGAGAAAAAAATATGTGTTATAATCTTATATAGTGCAATGAATATGACCCAAACAGTTGAATATGCACAATACGCAACTGGAGGGAGGTTAGGTGTGAGATAATGTCTAGTGTAATTGTAAAAGAAAACGAGACTTTAGACAGCGCTTTACGTCGTTTTAAAAGAAACTGCGCAAAGGCAGGTATTCAGCAGGAGATTCGTAAGAGAGAACACTACGAGAAGCCAAGCGTAAAACGCAAGAAGAAATCTGAAGCAGCAAGAAAAAGAAAGTACAACTAATGTATGCAAAAAGAGTTACCGTTTCGCGGTAACTCTTTTTTTGCGCAATAGAAAATCAGGTCGCAGGCAACCATGCCCGGTGTGGGAAGCTGGCAAGCAGGATCCTTTTTTGCCTTGTCGGGCGGGGAACCTGGATCTTAGTATCCAAGCTCCTCTCCGATCAGAATGACTTTGATGCGTCCCTCGATGCCGCTTCGCCTTGTGATGACGACCTGGTTGCAGATACAGTCAGGGGACAGGCAGTCGGAACAGACGCCGGTAGCGGAACAAGGCGTATTTTTACCGAGACGCTTACAGTTCATCGGTGTGGCAGTGCCATGAACGCGGCTTAACGCTTCGTCTACGTTTGCAGCCACTTTATTCATGCCTGCCATGACGATCACGTGTTCCGGACCGTAGATTAAGGATGCCACACGGTTGCCGGTGCCGTCGATATTGACAAGTTCGCCGTCTTTGGTGATCGCGTTGGTGCTCATAAAATAAAAGTCGGCAGAGAGAGCATCGTGATAGATTTTTTTGGTCTCCTCCGGTGTCTTTGCCTGGGCGCGGTCGAGCAGGGTGATTCCCGGATCGTGGCGCAGCGCGGTCAACATTCCTGTATCCTCTAAAGTCATGGAGCCGCCGAAAGATACCGTACAGCCCGGAGTAAGGAAAGAGAATGCCAGCTTTTCGGCGTCCTCCACGGTGGCACAGTAGTAGCCCTCCATGCGGCGTCTGGCAAGATTTTTGATGATGGTACCGGCAAGCGTTTCATAATGCATATGTCTTGGGTTCATAATGATGCCTCCTTGAAATGGTAATCATAACTATATACAGTATAGCACAATTTGCGCGGCGTGTCGCTTGACATTTTTCACGTAGCAGATAAAATAGAAGGGTCTTTTGGAAAAGAGATAAGGAGTGTGAAAATGAGTAAAAATTTCAAAAAAATGTTGTCTTACTATAAGCCATACCGCGGCATTTTCTGGGCGGATATGTTCTTTGCAACGGTGTCTGCTGCCGTCGCACTGGCGATTCCGTTAGTGATACGCTACGTCACCTACACGCTTGTGTACGAGGATAAGGCGCAGATTATGTACCAGATCAAAATCATTGCGGCCGCACTGTTTGCAATGGTGGCGGCGGACTGCTACAGCAAGTTTTTTATCTCAAATTACGGTCATGTGATGGGTGCGAAAATCGAGTACAACATGCGTGCCGAGATTTTTGAACATCTGCAGAAACTGTCCTTTTCTTTCTATGACAACCAGAAGGTCGGGCAGTTGATGAGCAGGATTACGACGGATCTGTTTGACATCACGGAGCTGATGCACCACGGACCGGAAAATATTATTCTTTCGGCCATCAAGATCATCGGCGCGTTTGTGATTTTAGTCAATATCAGTCCGCTTCTGGCGCTGGCGGCGTTCATCGTCCTGCCGTTTATGTTTGCCTACGCGTATTACCTGAACGGGAAAATGCGGCGTGCGTTCCGCCAGAACCGTGTGAAGATTGCGGAGATCAACGGGCAGATTGAGGATAACCTTTCCGGCATCCGCGTGGTAAAGTCGTTTGCCAACGAGGAGATTGAGAAGAAAAAGTTTAAGATTGGAAATGCCGGATTTTTGTCCGCCAAGAAGAACAGCTATCATTATATGGGAAGCTTTCAGGCGGGATTGGGCGCGTTCACGACACTGATCCAGGTCAACGTCATTCTTGCCGGAACCATCCTTATTGCAAACGGTAAGGTCAATGTGAGTGATCTAGTCACGTTTGTGCTCTACATCAGTGTATTTACCGATCCTGTGCGGACATTGATCGATTTCACGGAGCAGTTTCAGAACGGGTTCAGCGGTTTCGAGCGCTTCTGCGAGATCATGGAGATCGAGCCGGACATCAAGGACCGGGCGGATGCAAAAGAGCTTACCAATGTGCGCGGGGACATTACTTTTGAGGATGTGTCGTTTCAGTACGAGGAGAACACCGAACAGGTATTGCAGCACATCAATCTGACGGTCCCGGCGGGCTCTTACATGGCGCTTGTCGGAGCCTCCGGGGCGGGAAAGAGTACGCTCTGCTCCCTGATTCCGCGGTTTTATGATGTGACGGAGGGGGCGGTGAAGGTCGACGGAACGGATGTGCGGGACCTCACCTTAAAGAGTCTGCGCGACCACATCGGAATGGTACAGCAGGACGTCTATCTGTTTGTCGGAACCGTGTATGAGAATATCCGCTACGGAAGACCGGACGCCACGAGGGAGGAAGTCATCGAGGCGGCGAAAAATGCCAATGCCCATGAGTTTATCATGTCATTGCCGCAGGGATATGAGACCGACATCGGACAGCGCGGCATCAAGCTTTCCGGCGGACAGAAGCAGCGTCTCTCAATCGCGCGTGTCTTTTTGAAAAATCCGCCGATCCTGATCTTTGATGAGGCGACGTCGGCGCTCGACAATGAGAGTGAAAAAGTGGTTCAGGACTCCCTGGAAAAACTGGCGAAAAACCGTACAACCTTCGTGATTGCACACCGCCTTTCCACGATCAAGAATGCCGAGAAGATCCTTGTGCTGACGGAAAACGGCATTGAGGAGGAAGGAACGCATGAGGAACTCCTCGCAAAAAAGGGAATTTATGAGAATCTATATCACATGCAGTTTCAGAAGCAGTGAACCGGAGAAATATTATAAAAAAAATGTGAAAAAAATGCATATGATTTGCAAAATGCAGGAAAAACGAGTAAAATATATGTGTTTTGGAACAAATGACGTATTGTAAGGAAAGGAAGAGATAGATATGACAAAGATTGACATTATTTCAGGATTCTTAGGCGCCGGAAAGACGACCTTCATCAAGAAGATGATTGATGAAGTGTTCACAGGCGAGAAGCTGGTGCTGATCGAGAACGAGTTCGGAGAGGTCGGCATCGACGGAGGATTTTTAAAGGATGCGGGAATTCAGATCACCGAGATGAACTCCGGCTGTATCTGCTGCTCACTGGTTGGCGATTTCGGCAGAAACCTGCATGAGGTGATTGACAAGTATCATCCGGACCGTATCTTGATCGAGCCGTCAGGCGTCGGCAAGCTCTCGGATGTCATGAAGTCTGTGATTGATGTGGAGAAGGAAGAGGACGTAAAGCTGAACGGTCTCATCACGGTTGTAAACGCATTGAAGGCGAGCAAGCAGATGAAGGCATTCGGTGAGTTTTTCAATAACCAGATCGAATATGCGACCACTGTTGTGTTAAGCCGCAGCCAGAATGCGACACCGGAGCAGTTGGAGCTCTGCGTGAAGCAGATTCAGTCCATCAACGATAAGGCAGCCATCATTACAACCCCGTGGGATTCCATCCGCGGAGAGCAGATTTTAAAGGTGGTAGAGGGACAGGATTCTCTTGAGAGAAAGCTGATGGCAGAGCAGCATGCGAAGGAAGAAGCCGAGGAGCATGAGCACGAGCATCATCACGACCATGACGATCACGATCATGAGCATCATCACGACCATGACGATCACGATCATGAACATCATCATGATCATGATCATGACCATGACGACCACGATCATGATCATGACCATGACCATGACCATGACGATCATGACCATGAGCATCATCACGATCACGAGGAGCATGACCATGATCATGACCATGACCATGACGATCATGAGCATGAGCATCATCATGATCACGGCGAGAACTGCACCTGCGGCTGCCATGACCACGAGCATGAGCATCACCATCATCATGCGGATGATGTGTTTACAAGCTGGGGAAAAGAGACGCCGCATAAGTTTACCAAGGCAAAGATTGAGGATGTCTTAAAGACCCTGTGCGAGACGGACGACTATGGAACCATTCTCCGTGCAAAGGGCATGGTGGAGGATGAGAACGGCTCCTGGATTTATTTTGACATGGTGCCGGGGGAGTACGAGCTGCGTGACGGCGAGCCGGATTATACGGGACGTCTGTGCGTGATCGGAACAGATATCGACGAGCACAGATTAGAGGAGTTATTTGGAATCGCTTAAGCTGTGAAGACTGCCTTTTAATAGTGAGATAAGACAGAGAGGAATAGAACATGCAGGAGATACCGATTTATTTATTTACCGGATTCATGGACAGCGGCAAGACGACCCTGATCAAGGAGACGCTGCTTGAGAACGGGTTTGCCGATCAGGGAAAAAGTCTGATCATCTGCTGTGAAGACGGAGAGGTGGAATATGACGAGGCGGAGCTGAAGAAAATCAATGCAAGCCTCGTAATGGTGGAGAACGAGGAAGATTTTACCGCTGATTTTCTCAATGCCATCAATATGAAATATCTGCCGGATCAGGTGTTCATCGAGTATAACGGAACCTGGGGAATGGATACGCTCACCGAGACGGAGCTCCCGCGCGGGTGGATGGTGGTGCAGTCCCTTGCGACCGTGGATGCAACCACCTTTGATATGTATCTTGCCAATATGCGCACGATGATTATGGAACAGCTGTTTCAGGCGGACGTCGTGATCTTTAACCGCTGCGACGACAGCACGGATAAGGGAAAATACCGCAGAAATGTCAAGGCGCTCAACCGTAAGGCACAGCTTGTGTATGAGCGCGCGGACGGATCGCTCGACGAGCGCGAGGAGGAACTGCCGTTTGACATCTCGGGAGATGAACTGGAGATTACAGATGCGGATTATGCAATCTGGTATATGGACTGTCTGGACAACCCGAAAAAATACGAGGGGAAGAAAGTCAGCTTCCTGGCGCTTGTATACAATCCGGACAAGCTCAAGAAGGGCATTTTTGTCCCGGGTCGTTTTGCGATGACCTGCTGTGTGGAGGATATCACCTTCATTGGATTTAAGTGCAAATATCCAGATGAGGATAAGATTCCGCACAAGTCGTGGATTCATATTACCGCGCAGATCAAGGTGGAGTTTGCAAGGGAGTACAAGGGAAAAGGACCGGTACTGTATCCGATTTCCATTACACCTGCAGAGAAGCCGGAAGACGAACTTGTTTATTTTTCATAGGAACGGAGTGCGAGGGCACTTTTTTGAGAACCTCCTTGCTGGCAGAATGCCGGCAGGGAGGTTTTTTGCGTAATTGGGAAACATCGTTTCCGTGAAGCAAAAATGATATAAAAAGCGGAAATCTATGAGATAGAGACGTTTGTCACCTTGTGCAGGGGAGACATTTGTTTATAATAAAAACAGGCAGACAACAGAGGAAAGAGCGGTATCGGATGAAAAGAGAGTTTGGGGATAAAAAACGGCTGGAAGCGGTTTTCACGCTTGCGCTATTTTATTTTGTGTTTTTGGGCACGGAGTATTTGTACGATAATATGATGTCCTATGTGACTGACGCAAGGGGAGTTGTGCTCGCGGAAAGTTATATTTTGGGGGCAAGCTTTTTGGGTTTTGTGCTGTTTCCGGTATTGGACAGATACATAAGCGGGAAAAACAGGAAGGTGGTCTGCTTTTTTGGAACATTGGCTGAGATGATCTGTGTATTTTTCATCCGGCAGCATGGCTCGTATCCTTCGGTGCTTGCCGGCGGCTGTATTCTGTTTACTGTTCTGGGAATTTCGGGAAGTGCCGTGCACTACAGGATCAGTGTTTTAATTGACAGGGAAGGATGTCTGGCAAGGTTGATAGGAGAGGCCTATGCATTGGGGATTCTGATGCAGTTCCTCAATAATAATCTGATCCCGGACGATGTGACGGAAGCAGTGATCCTTGTAGCGGCGCTGGTGGTTTTGGCCGTTTTCATCATCCGGACGGATGTGGGTATGCCGGCAGAGGAGAATGGAGCTGCTTTTACACAAAGACATGAAGAATATGTGCTGAAAAACCCGCTGGCAGCGGAGGTGACACTGACCGCAGCGGTTGTGGGAATGAGCTGCATTTTTTCTACACTCAATAATTGTGTGACACTTGTTCATGCAAACGGAAGTGCGGATATAGGACAATGGCCGCGTCTGCTGTTGGGAGTAAGCGGGCTTATGGCAGGTTTTTTATATGACATAAGAGATCGAAGATATATGAATCTCATCATGTATTGTGTGACAATGCTCTCGACGCTCTGCGTCGTGATCCTGCAGTTTGGCGGATCATTCCGGACCGGTCTGATAGTTTTTTATCTGTCTGCGGGATTTTTTGCTGTATTCTTCACGACTTCGTTTATGGAGCTTTCTCATCAGCTGTCGTGTCCACGGCTGTGGGCCGGGTTCGGACGCGCCGCAAACAATATCTGCGCCATAATAACAGGCGGTCTGTCTGTTCTGCTGCTGGAGAGGGGCGGCATGCTTATGGTTATTGTGACGCTGCTTCTTTTTGTGATGATTACAAGCGCGCTCTTTTTATATGAGAAATGTTTTGAACGCTGCAAAGAAACGGAGATAACCGGAGAGAAAGAAAAATTTGAGCGGTTTTGTGATTCCTTTTCGATTACGCAGAGGGAACGGGAAGTTTTAAAGGCATTGCTTGTATCGGATGAGAATGTGCAGGATATAGCGGCGGAATTGTCCATGTCGAGAGCGGTGCTGTACCGGCATATTGCGAGTCTGAACCAGAAAACAGAAACGAAATCGAGAATAGGACTGATGCAGTTTTATTATACATGGAGCGGAAAATGACAGGAGGGCAGAATGAGAAGATTTAAAGCGTATGGTGAAAGCAGAAAAGGGAAAACAGATGAGGAAAGGGAGTGCAGTATGAAAAGAAAAAGAGGAACGGCGTGGGTATGCAGCGTTTTGATGGCGGGTACGCTTTTGGCGGGAGCACCGCAGGAAGCGGTGTACGCATCGCAGGAGTATCCGGCAGCGGAAACGGAAATCGAGACAGCACAGGTGCAGGAGCAGGAGAAGTCCGATTCCGTTAATATGACAAGCCAGAAAGTGATTACTGTGACCGTGTCGGAGGGATTGGAATATCTGGATACGTTTGGAGATTATCTGAAGGTGGACGGCGTTGCCGTCGCAGGGGGCAGCGTTACCGTCATGCAGGCACAGACACATACGATCAGCATTCTGCCGCAATTCGGATATGAGATCAGTGCAGCGATTAACGGGGCGGCTGTGAACGGAACCGAGGAGAACGGCTGGATGACGTATTCTGTGGCGGATGCGGATGCGTATGAGATTGCGGTCAGCCAGGCGGGAAGCAGTGTGTATACGGTTGCATGGGATTATGATGGTGGACTGGGGGCTGATGCCTGTGTGTCGAACGGCACCGTGAAAATCATTTCGGCAGTATTGCCGGACGGCAGTGACGGGATGGGCGCGATCAACGACCAGAATGAATCCGGAGGACATGTGGTCATTGCACCCGGCAGTGTGGTGACGGTTGAGATAAAGCCGGATTATGGCTATCAGTTTCTGGCAGGTTCCCTAAATGGACAGACGGTTACAGCCGGAGCGGAGACTGGCAGATTTACCTTTATCATGCCGGATACCAATCTGCATCTGAGCGCGTTGTTTACACCGGCGCAGGATATCATACAGACCGGCAGTGCGCAGGTACAGTCGGGAAGGATTGCCAATGGTTCCAACGCGGTTGACACCGGCAATCTGAAGCTTGAGATAGAGGATGCGGCGCAGACGGAAAGTGCGGCGGTGAGCAGTGAGATGCAGCAGACGGCGGGAGAGGATCAGATCCAATGTTATCTGAATATGGATCTGTACCGTGTTGTAAATAAAGGAACGCAGAATGATGCATGGGAGGATCAGTTGACCGAGCTGAATGGCGAAATTTCTGTGACGCTGGAACTTGCAGAACAGTTGCAGGGTACAGAGGGTACGTTTTATGTAATCCGCGCACATCAGGGGAGCGATGGAAACATGACATATACCAGAATCCAGACGGTTTATGACAGGGAGGCCGGAACCATTGCTTTTTCTACCGATAAATTTTCAACCTATGCCATCGTGCAGGAGAAAAAAACGGATGACGGCAATACCGGGACAGCTGACAGTGAGCAGACGGAAAATACCGCGGGTGGCGAAAGTACAGGCACGGTGGATACAGTCAGCGGAACAACTGCAAAGAGTGATGGCACGGCAGATGATTCTGCGGATAAAACCGTCTCGGTCGTAGCACCAAAAACCGGGGATGACAGCAGCCTTTTTGCGTGGACGGCGTTTCTGACAGCGGCTGTGGCTGTCGTACTGCTGGAACTTGTGAGAAGAAAAAGAGACTGCCATCGGAAGTAGATCTGTCAAACCGGAATCTGCATGAAACGGGAAGATTAAGCCCTGCTGCATGATAATGCGGCAGGGCTTGCGTTATGTTTAGAATGTAATACAATGAAAGAAAATACTGGATATTTACAAAAACGTGCGAAACATCTACAATGAAACTGATAAAGTGTCATATTGCAGTATGAACGGAGGAAACAGATGAAAAAATTAGGTTTAGGGCCGAAAATGATTTTGAGCTTTCTTGTGGCGATTGCGGGAAGTGTTGTGATCTGCGGATTGATTACATACAGCCGCACGAAGAATGTGCTGAACAGCAACATGCAGCTCACAAGCGAGCAGACATTAGAGAGTGCGTTGAACAGTCTGCAGACATACGAGAAGACGATCAGCCTTCCGGTGGATCTTCTGACGCGCAAGACTTCCATCAAGCAGCTGGAGTACGAGGATCAGTTTGATGATTATATTGCCAACGTGCAGGATGAATTGGTGGCGGCGTGCAAGGTAACGCAGGGATCGGTGCGAAGCTATTATGCGACATCCAGCGGAAAGCTTATCACCGGCTGGGTGAAGTATGAGGACAACGGTGATAAGACGGCGATGAACACCATCGAGGAAAATGTGGATCTGTCCGGGGAGGACTGGTACGTGAACTGCCAGGGCAGAAAGGCAAAAGTAAATTCTATTTTCAGCTATATCACGCAGCCGTATGAGGATTCGCAGACAGGTGAGCAGATATTCACCGTAGCGCAGGAGGTCAAATACAAAGACGTCTTAATGGGCGTTGTGGCGATGGATATTGATGCGGCGCAACTGGAGGATTATATCAAGAATATCCGCATTCTTAACACGGGATTTGCCATGCTGATCGATGCGGATGGCAACATTGTGATCGACAGTGACAAAAATACTTTTGCGGACGGAAATGTGGAGGGGCTGGAATTCTGGGCACCGATTTCCGGGGAGCTGAAGTCTCTGGAGGAACAGAAGAGCGCCCTGGAAGAAGCGGGCGATGAGAGCGCTTCCGACATTACACTTGAGTCTGTTTATACGATGCGGGCAGAGGGCATGGACTGTGCGGTGACCGCGATGACAGACCAGGTGACAGGCTGGATTCTTCTTGGATGCATCAGCGATGTGGAGAATACCGGTAATCTTGCGAAGATCAACGGCGCGCTGATTTTTGCGGGTGCGTTCGGCGTGATCTTTGGTATTGTGATCGCGCTTATTACCGCGTACAGCCTTGTGCGTGAGATCAAAAAGATTGAGCGCGCGACGGCCGCAGTGGCAGAGGGAGATTTTACCCAGACGATCGCGATCACCAGAGGAGACGAGTTCGGCGTGCTGGAGACGCATTTTAACGATATGGTCAAGGACGTATCCTCCGTGATCCGTGAGGTGG
Source organism: uncultured Lachnospiraceae bacterium (assembly GCA_902781225.1). GTDB lineage: Bacteria > Bacillota > Clostridia > Lachnospirales > Lachnospiraceae > Roseburia. Next base: position 31,964 of record CACZIN010000025.1, read on the forward strand.
AGGATAAGTCCAGGCATATCCTGGAGATTTCGGAGCATATTTCCGAGATCGCGGGAGATACCAGAAGTACGATGGGACAGGTTGCGGAGGCGATCTCAAGCGTGGCTGACGGTGCGGTGAAGCAGGCGGAGAGCACACAGGAGGCAAGCAGTGAGGTGGACAACCTCAAGAACAGTCTGGAGTCCTCCAGAGACTGTGTGAGCGAGATCAACCAGATGACCGAGGAGACGAACCGTATCAGTTCGGAGGGACTCGGCAGCGTGAAGGATCTGATCGAGAAATCACAGAAGACCGTAGAGAAGTCGAGCATGTCCCTTGCAGTGATGAATGAGATGATTGCCAGCATCGACAAGATTTTCTATATTTCCGATGCGATTGCGGATATCACGGCACAGACCAATTTACTTTCCCTGAATGCGTCTATTGAGGCGGCGAGAGCCGGAGAGATGGGCAAGGGATTTGCGGTCGTTGCAGACGAGATCCGGAAGCTGGCGGATGAGTCCAAGGAATCAACGGATGAGATCAAGAAGATTATCACCGAGATTACGGATAAGTCCAAGCAGGTCGAAGAGACCATGCAGGAGAACGAGGAGCTTCAGTCGGAGCAGCAGAAAGCGATCGAGCGCACGGAAGAGGTATTCCGTCAGATTATCGCGCAGATTGAGCAGCTGAATGCCGGCATGGAGAACATCAACCGTCTCAATGCGGATATGTCATCCAACAAGGATACGGTCGTAAGCCGTATGGAGGCGATTGCATCCGTATCGGAGCAGTCGGCAGCGGCGACGGAAGAGGTCAATGCATCTACGGATCAGGTCAACACGACGATGGCAGACATCACGGACTACACAAAGACGCTTCAGAATATTGCGCAGGATTTAGAGCAGACGATCGAGAAGTTCCGTCTGATGGAAATTTAAAAATAAGGTTGACAAATACACGTTAATGTATTAAAGTATATGACATACCGATAAACCTTTGAGAAAGAGTAGTAGGCATTTATCCGAGATCACAGAGAGCTGCAGGCGGTGGGATTGCAGTATGGAGGGATTTGTTGAATGGACTTTTGAGGGCGGCCTGAACAGTGGATACGCAGGTAGGAGCTGCCGGGAACCGGACCCGTTATCCATCCGGCATGTATGATAGTGCATGAAGTGAGTGGACATTTTGTCAAGATGAGTGGTACCGCGATAATATTAGTTTATTACCGTCTCAAGCAATAGCTTGGGACGGTTTTTTTATACCATAAACAGAGACAAGGAGGAAATAATTATGAAAAAGAAAATGATGACAGCAGTTCTTGCAATGACGATGGTGGCAGCAGCGGTGGCAGGCTGCGGAAGCAGTTCCGAATCCGGTACGGCAGCGGAGGCGACCAATGAGACAGGAGGAGACGCGCAGGCGGAGACACAGAAGACGGAAGCAGACCAGGCGGCGGCAGACGGAACCGTATATAAAGTCGGTATTGTACAGTATGTGGATGATGCATCCTTAAATCAGATTGAGAAAGCGATTGAGGCAGAGCTTACAGCGAAGGGCGCGGAGCTCGGAGTTACCTTTGATTATGCGGATTACACGTTCAACGGTCAGGCGGATCAGTCGATCCTGACACAGATTGCAGCGGATCTGGTTGCGGATGATGTGGATCTGATTATCCCCATTGCGACACCGACGGCAGTCGTGATGCAGAGTGCGACCGAGGAGAATCAGATTCCGGTTGTATTTTCCGCAGTGTCGGATCCGGTGGGCGCCGGACTGGCGGCAGATGCGAACGCACCGGGTTCCAATATTACAGGAACGTCGGATGCCATCGACACGGCAGCGATTTTTGATCTGATGCTGGCGGCAAACCCGGATACCGCAAAGGTCGGACTGCTCTATGATAAGAGCCAGGCTTCCTCCCTCGGTGCGATTGAGGACGCAAAGGCATACTGCGATGAGAAGGGAATCGCCTATGTGGAGAAGACCGGTACGACCTCCGCGGAGGTGCAGGCGGCAGCGGATGCTCTGGTGGCAGAGGGTGTAGACGCAGTGTTTACCCCGCAGGACAACACCGTCATGACGGCAGAACTTGCCATCTTTGAGAAGTTCATAGATGCGGGAATCCCGCACTACACGGGAGCGGACTCCTTCGCATTAAACGGAGCGTTCTGCGGTTACGGTGTAAATTATGAGGAGCTTGGAACAAAGACAGCCGATATGGCAGTTGATATTCTGGTAAACGGAGCCGATCCGGCGGCAACTCCGATCGAGACCCTGGAGCGCGGAATTGTGACCGTAAATACAGAGACGGCGGAAGCACTTGGACTGGACTACTCCATGTTTAAAGATATGTGTTCGGAAGTTATTGAGACAGTAACGGCAGAGGAGTTTGAATAATATGGGATCAATCATCACCTTATCGATCGTGCAGAGTGCACTGGAACTGGGATTTATCTATGCACTGGTTGCGCTTGCACTGTTCATTTCATTTAGTATTTTAAATATTGCGGATCTGTCAACGGACGGATGCTTTACGCTGGGATGTGCAGTGTGCGCTTCGGTCACGCTGGCGGGACATCCGGTACTCGGACTTTTGGCGGCGATGGCTGCCGGTGTGTGTTCCGGTTTTGTGACGGCATTTTTGCAGACCAGACTCGGCATACAGTCGATTCTGGCAGGAATCATTGTCAATACCGGACTTTACACGATCAATATTGCGGTGATGGGATTCGCCTCCAACCTGAATCTGTTTGCCTGCGATTCCGTATTTACATGGGCAAAAGACGCGATCGGCGGAACCTGGTATAAGCTGATCGTGGCGGCAGTGATTGTCGCACTGGTCGGCGTATTGATCTCGCTGTTTTTAAATACGAGACTCGGACTTTCCATCCGGGCAACTGGGGATAATCCGGATATGGTGCGGGCATCCAGCATTAACACGGGAATGATGATTACGATCGGCCTGTGCGTTGCCAATGCGCTGACGGGGCTCTCCGGCGGACTGCTCGCACAGTACCAGAAGTCCTGTGACATTAACCTTGGAACCGGCATGGTGACGATCGCGCTCGCCAGCCTGATTATCGGAGAGACGATCATCGGAAAGGGCAGCATGTTAAAGCGGGTCATCGGCGTGATTCTGGGAAGCTGTCTATACCGTTTTATCGTGGCGGTGGCGCTTCGCCTGAATGTTCCGGCAGAGTGCTTAAAGCTGGTGTCCTCCATTATTGTGGCGGTGGCGATCGCTTTCCCGTACCTAAAGAAGCAGGCGGTGTTCTACCGGCAGAAACGGGCGGCAAAAGCGGAGAATGAGCAGTATATTGCGGAATTACTGAGAGAAGAACGGATGGGAAAAGGAGGAAATGCGTGATATGGCAGCAGAAAGAGAATCCATGCTGATTATGAAAAATGTCAGCAAGACCTTTAATCCCGGCACCGTCAATGAAAAGTGTGCCTTAAATGGCGTCAATCTGACGCTTGGTGCCGGAGATTTCGCAACGATTGTCGGCAGCAACGGCGCGGGAAAATCCACCCTGTTCAACGCGATTACCGGAGCTTTTTTCCCGGACCGCGGTCTGATCATGCTCGGCGGGGAAGATATTACCTATCAGCAGGAACATGTGAGAAGCAAAGTGATCGGTCATCTGTTTCAGGATCCGTTAAAAGGGACGGCGCCGCACATGACGATCGAGGAAAACATGGCGCTCGCCTATCTTCGGACGACAACCTCCCGGAATGCATATTTCAGCAGGATCAACGCGGCAGATAAGAAGAAGTTCAGAGAGCAGCTGGCGCTGCTTGACATGGGACTGGAAGACCGCATGAAGCAGCCGGTGGGACTTCTCTCCGGCGGTCAGCGGCAGGCGCTCACACTTCTCATGGCGACGATGGTCACGCCGAAAATTCTTCTTCTGGATGAGCACACGGCAGCGCTCGATCCGGCGACGGCAGAGAAGGTGCTGCATCTGACCAGACAGATTGTGGCAGAGCGGCAGATCACCTGTCTGATGGTGACGCACAACATGCACCAGGCGCTGACGCTCGGCAACCGGACATTGATGATGAACGCGGGAAACATTGTGCTGGACGTTGCTGGAGAGGAACGTGCGGCGATGTCGGTGGATGACTTGTTGGAGCAGTTTGCGCTCCGCGCGGGAAAGGCGCTCGATAACGACCGTATCCTATTTTCCAAAGTGGAGACACAGGAGTAGGGCGCAGGGAGAAAAAACGTCACATACAGTCCGAAACGGAGTCGGAATAGCAGATATAAACAGAAAATATGGGAAAAGCCGTTGAAATGTCGGGGCTTTTCCTTTATTATATTAAGATAGTACAAAGGGCGAGGAGGAAATTATGTATCCGATTGTTAAAAAAGAAAAGCTGGCAGACAAGATCTATCTGATGGATGTCAAGGCACCGCGTGTTGCACAGTATTGCGAACCGGGACAGTTTGTCATTGTCAAGATTGATGAGCAGGGGGAGCGTATTCCGCTCACAATCTGTGATTATAACAGGGAAGCCGGTACGATCACGATCGTATTTCAGACGGTGGGAGCTTCCACACAGCGCATGGTATCCCTGGAGCAGGGGGATGCGTTCGCAGATTTCGTGGGACCGCTTGGATGTCCTTCTGATCTGATAGATGAGGATATCGAGGAACTGAAGAAGAAAAAGATTGTGTTCATCGCGGGCGGCGTCGGTACCGCACCGGTGTATCCGCAGGTAAAGTGGCTGCATGAGCATGGTGTGGACTGTGATGTGATTATGGGATCCCGCAATAAGGATCTTCTGATTCTTGAGGATGAGATGCGGGCAGTGGCAGCGAATCTTTATGTGACGACGGATGACGGCTCTTACGGCTTTCACGGAACCGGCACGGCGCAGCTGCAGGAACTCTGGGATCAGGGCGTGCGCTATGATCATTGTGTGGCAATCGGTCCGATGATTATGATGAAGTTTGTCTGTAAGCTGACAAAGGAATTGGGAATTCCGACGGTGGTTTCCATGAACCCGATCATGGTGGACGGTACCGGAATGTGCGGCGCATGCCGTCTGGTTGTCGGCGACGAAGTGAAGTTCGCCTGCGTGGACGGACCGGAATTCGACGGACATCTGGTGGATTTCGACCAGGCGATGAAGCGCCAGCAGCAATATAAGACAGAAGAGGGCAGAGCGATGTTAAAGCTGACGGAGGGAGATACCCATCACGGCGGCTGCGGACAGTGCGGCTGAGAAGGCGGATGTGATCGTTAGAAGGCGGAGGCAGAGAGAACGAGTGCGTCTGCCGGATAGAAAATACAGAGTATGGAGGTTCCTATGGACGTAATGACAAGAGTACCGGTTCGTGAGCAGGACCCGTTGGTGCGAGCAGCGAACTTTGAGGAGGTATGTTTGGGATATAATGCCGAGGAGGCAATGGCGGAGGCAGCGCGCTGCTTAAACTGCAAAAATGCACAGTGCATGAAGGGCTGTCCGGTATCCATCAATATTCCGGCGTTTATCGCGCAGGTAAAAGAGGGCAATTTTGAGGAGGCTTACCACATTATCAGTGAGTCATCCGCACTTCCGGCAGTCTGTGGACGTGTATGTCCGCAGGAGAACCAGTGTGAAGGAAAGTGTATCCGCGGCATCAAGGGCGAGGCGGTTGCGATCGGCAAGCTGGAGCGTTTTGTAGCAGACTGGGCGAGAGAGCATGGCATCAAGCCGAAGAAGGCAGAGAAGTTGAACGGTCATAAGGTGGCTGTCATCGGTTCCGGTCCTGCAGGACTTACCTGTGCAGGTGATCTGGCTAAAATGGGCTATGACGTGACCATATTTGAGGCGCTGCATGAGGCTGGCGGCGTGCTTGTCTATGGTATTCCGGAATTCCGTCTGCCGAAGCAGAAGGTCGTTGCGGCGGAAGTGGAGAATGTCAAGGCGCTCGGCGTGAAGATCGAGACAAACGTTGTCATCGGCAAATCCGTCACGATCGATGAGCTGATGGAAAATGAGGGATTTGAGGCGGTATTTATCGGTTCCGGCGCGGGTCTTCCGCGTTTTATGGGCATCCCGGGCGAGCAGGCAATGGGCGTATTTTCGGCAAATGAATTTTTGACGAGAAACAACCTCATGAAGGCATTTTTGGAGGAGTACGATACTCCGATCAAGGCGGGAAAGAAAGTGATCGTTGTCGGCGGCGGTAACGTGGCAATGGACGCTGCGAGAACGGCTAAGCGTCTTGGCGCGGAAGTACATGTCGTGTACCGGCGCGGTGAGGAAGAACTTCCGGCGCGTAAGGAAGAGGTACATCATGCAAAGGAAGAGGGCATTATTTTTGACCTGTTACAGAATCCGACGGAGCTTCTGGTGGATGAGAACGGCTGCGTAAAAGGCGCGAGAGTCATCAAGATGGAGCTTGGCGAGCCGGATGCCTCCGGCAGAAGAAGTCCGGTGGAGATTCCGGGATCCGAGTATGAGATTGAGGCGGACACGGTCATCATGTCGCTCGGAACTTCTCCGAACCCGCTGATTTCTTCCACGACAAAGGGGCTTGAGACGAACCGCAGAAAATGTATCGTGGCAGAGGAAGAAAACGGTGCCACCTCCAAGAGTGGTGTATTTGCTGGTGGAGATGCCGTGACAGGAGCTGCAACGGTCATCCTGGCAATGGGTGCTGGAAAAGCGGCTGCGAAGGGAATTGACGCATACTTGAGCGCAAAATAAATACGTAATAGAATCGGAAGGGGCTGTCACATGAGCGTGGCGGCCCCTTTTGGCGTGGTGAGTAACAGGATAAGAGAGACATCCTATCGATTTCAGCTGGAATGCATCTGGAAATTCGGATCAAAAAATGTGGCATTCCTAACTTGCCGGTTTTTGCATCTGCGATGATCCGTGTTTTTCCAAGTTTTGAGCACTCCACGGGTGTGTCCGCAACCTGCAGACAATTTTAGGATTCTCGTGTGTCCCTTGCGGCCGCTGCTGAATAGAACATAACCGCGCGAAGCCGATGTCTGAGTCGTCATCTGCCTTATTTTCAATAGCAGATGACGGCGAGTTTCGGTTCGCGCGGTTTTATATTGTCTGTGTGGATTGTCAAAACGTGGAAGAGACACGGAATCCGATGCAAAAATCCGGCAGGAAGAAATGCACACATTTTTTTCAACGAATGTTCCATCTGCATTTCCAGCTGAAATCGAAATGCATGTTCTTCTCGTCCGATTACTTGCCACGTCAAAAGGGACTGTCTGCTTCAAGCGACAGTCCCTGAGAATTTTATTCGAGATTCAGATGCTTTGTGATGATTCTCGCGCACACAAGATACAAAATGATAATGACGATGATCGAGTAGATATTGCTGGTGGCAAACAGTGAATAATTCGGCAGGAGGCTTGTCGTCGATGTGGTCGTATTGTCGATCGTTGTGGTAACGGCAAAGAAATTCACGGAATTATCTCCCGACTGGAACATGCCGGTTCCAAACATGAGGATCATGGAGAAAATCTGCTGCACAAAATAGAGGATGATGCCCGCGACGAGGGAGGCAGCCACTTTATTGCTGGAGAAAAGCTGTCCGATCGAAGCGCTTGCAAACACCCAGAGCAGGTAGGTTAAGCAGGAGCAGATCACGCTCAATACCATCTGGAAGATGAAACGGAAGGAAAATACATCCTGACCGAAGAGTTCCCTCCAGGCGGAGGCAAAATCCTGCCATGCGGTTCCGTGGGAGGCGCTGGCGATAAGTGCCACGATGGAGGCAATCATCAGAGTCATGGAGAGAAACATCCACACGAAGGAGGTTATCAGCTTTACGTGAAAAGGAGAAAGCGCCTTTACCGGGAGCGTGTGTGTCAGATATCCCTGGGCGGAATACATCGTGCGGTAGAAGTGGACGCACAGGTACACATACATCACGATAAGTACAGCAAAAATGGCAAGGATATAAAGGACAATCGCGGAGGCGGAGAGAATGGATGCCAGTTCGCTTTCGTCCGCCTGATCTAGGTCTAAGGAATACAGCACCACGGAACCTACGGCGGTGGTGACGATCAGAATGGCGTACAGGATCAGCATGATCTTTGCCGTGCTCTTAAATTCGTATTTAAATAATTTTTTTAACATCTGTATACCTCCCTGAAAAGTGCATCGACGGACTTCCCGTTGTTCATGCGGATATCATCCACGGATGCGGTGAGCCGGATCTGACCGTGATCGATGAAGATGACTTCGTCCAGAATATTCTCGATATCGGCAATCAGATGCGTCGAGATCAGGATGGAAGCCTCCGGTTCGTAATTCGACAGGATGATATTTAAGATAAAATCGCGTGCGGCCGGATCGACGCCTGCGATCGGCTCATCTAAAATATACAGATCCGCATGACGGCTCATCACGAGAATCAGCTGCACTTTTTCTTTGGTTCCCTTGGACATGGTTTTCAAACGGTCCGAGGAGTCAATCTGAAGCTTTCCCAACATGTCGTAGGCGCGCTTCTCATCAAAATCTTCATAGAAATCGGAAAAATACCGGATAATATCGCGAACCCGCTCGTTCATATTCAGATAAGTGTGATCCGGCAGGTAGGAGATATGCTTCTTACTCTCTGTGCCGATTGGATTCTGCTGCATGAAGATAGAACCGGAGGTGGGGGCAAGCAGACCGTTGATCATCTTGATCAGAGTGGTTTTGCCGCTTCCGTTCGGTCCGAGCAGGCCGATGATGTGTCCGCTTTCAATGGCGAGGTTAATATGGTCGATGGCGGTTTTTTTACCGTAACATTTGGTCAGATCTTTACACTCCAACAAGGTGCTCATTGTTTTTCTCCTTTCATCGTCTGATTCATGAGCGACAGGATTTCTTCATTCTGAAAGCCGAGCTGCCGCATCTGCGCTAAAAATTCTTCCATTTTCTCGGTAGCGAGTGAGGTTTTTAACTGTTCTATCATATGACAATCCTCCGTGATAAAACGTCCGCTGGTCCGCCTGGAATAGACCAGACCGGTGCGTTCAAGTTCTGCAAAGGCCTTTTGCATGGTGTTCGGGTTGACGGATGCTTCCGCTGCGAGATCGCGTACGGACGGAAGCTTATCTCCCGGCTGGTAGCGGCCGGAAACGATGTCCGTCTGGATTCGTTCCACGATCTGTAAAAAGATGGGACGGTCAGAATCAAGGACCCATGCCATAGTGTCATCTCCTTTCTAAATCATCTGTACTAATAAGATAATACAATAATACAATAATATAGTGAGTGTGTCAACTGTTTTTTGATGACAAAAATAGCAAATTTCGTTACGAAAAATGAAAGAATGACGATATATAAAGTAGAAAACAGAGCATGGATGCGAAGGCGGGGAGGAATATGAGTGGTATACATTGCGGCGTGCGGGAATGAGGCGTCCGTGCGTAAGTATTTAAAAGAGATGGAAGGCGAGTATGTAAAAGAGGAAGTACAGATTCTCTGCGGAGATGAAATCGAGAGGAGCGGCAGGATGCCGGATTTCCTATTGATATCGGAGCGGGACGAGAAGGAGCGTCCGGGAAAAGTTCCGGTATGGTTTCGGAGAGAAGCATTCAGTGATGCGGGAGAGATGGGAACAAGGAAGGCGGGAACGATCCTGCTGAAAAACGGGGAGACCATTCTGATGGCAAAGCAGAAGTTTAATGATTTTGCGTCGGCTTATGAGACGTACATGAACAGAAGATAAGGGACGCTAAGAAGAACGGGGAAAATGAGTATGAGAATTTATAACAGAGACCAGTCTGCCATTCTGGGTGCGAGAAACAACCGGCTGGCAAAGATGCGTGCGTTTTCCAGCAGCACAAAGACACGCGCATCATCCAAAGGAACGACGCAGAGCGCGCTAAAGAGCAAAAACTACAGGACATCTGCGTGGATGCAGTTTTTAAATCAGTTTCAAAACGGGACAGCCGTATCCGGTGACAAAATCGTGGAGAATCAGAAAAAAAGCTACGATTATGAGATCACTGGACTGGCGGCGGAGCGTGTGGAGACGCATATGAAGCGTTTCCTGGTAGAGGGAGAAAAATCCCTTTACCAGGAGGGAGAGTACGCCGGAAAGCAGCTTACGAAGGAAATGGAGAGTTTTGTATCCGATTACAATATGATGATCCGCAAGATTGGTGAATTGTCGGACAGTGTGGACGAGACGTATGCAAAGAAGCTGAAAATGGAGATCTCCGCGCGGGAGACCGCCCTAAAACAGATCGGAATCACGCTGGAGAAAGACGGCACGCTGTCGTTTGATAAGACGGTGTTTCAGACAGTAAAACCGGAGGCGGTGAAGAAGATTTTCGGGGATAAGAGCACGCTGTCGAACCGCGTGCAGGTGCTGGCTTCGGGTGTGAAGACCAACTGCAGAAAACAGGCGGCAGCGCTTTCCGCAACTTCTTATACGGCCAGCGGCAATTACAGCCGCTATGCGTCGGACAGTAATCAGACGCGGCAGACCGGCAGCCGCTACAATGCGAAAGGTTAGGAATGGAAGCAGAGCAGGTAAAGACAAAAAAGGTCAGTGCAGCAGACCGGATTCCGGAGAAGACCGGCAGAAAAAAGTGGAGCGTTCTCTTCCTGGAGTCTCTGCTAAAGGAAGCGAAGGAGCGGGAGGCGGAAGGTGAAAAAGTAAGACCTTCCGTCGACGGCGAGAGCTGTATCCGCCCCGGAAGAGATACCTTTGAACATTCGGAGGATCCGGAGGAACTCTGGTGTGAATCCTATGAGGATATCATGGGGATTGTGCGCATGGTGGGAAAGTGGAAAGCCGATATTCTCTACCAGATTGCCAATGCCATCCTGCGGGATTACCATGAAAAAAAGCTGGATGAGGACGGTGTGGGAGAACTGTTTGGTCTGTGCTGCCAGAAGTGCAGGAACATGGGGGACGGCGCAGGCAGGAAGACGGAGCAGCGGATCACGGAGACGGTGCTTGAATTTTTCCTGCGCGCCAATGCGCGGATGAGCGTATTTTCCATGGAAAGAGAGGGAAAACGCCTGACGGCGCGCTGCGGCTTAAGCTGGTCGGGCACAACGTACTATGACGCAGGGTATTTTTACCGCTGTGAGCAGATGCACAGACGGCTTTGCGTGGTCGCCGGCAGGATTGCAGAAGAACTGGGGGAAAAGGTAAAAGCTCCAGAAGAACTGGAGCAGAGGACGCAGTTTGCGGCGGTCGGCGGGCTGACGTTTCACGGGGTGTTTGGCTGGGTTCAGCAGAAGGACAATTATCCGGTCAATCAGTACGGATTGAAGAATCCCGGAATCGAACCGCCGCACCATTTTGTGTACCTGTACCGGAATCATTACAGCGAGGCGGAAAGACCGTGCGTACAGTTTCTGGAGACGCTTATGCGGGAGCAGACCGCATGCGCGCAGCGAAAAGAACTGTGGCGCCACTACACGATACAGGACGGGCGGGAATACCACAACGGCATGAGCTATCTGCTCGAGGGAAGCCTTGCGGACGAGCAGGATGAAAAAATGTACGAGGCGGCGCTTTTGTTTTTGCAGAATTTCAGGCTGTACCGTCTGGATGGCTGCGTGGAGTTTTTGTATACGGCATATGAAGAGTGTATAATAAAGTAATTGTAACTGAAGTGAAATTTGCGGACTACAAACGGAGCAGCATTGGCTATAAAAATACTGGATAGAAATGCATTTTCCAATCGTGGAAATTTGTACAAAAATGGATTTTTGACAAAAGTTACGGATGGTAAAAATGAAAAATGGAAGAACGAAAAAATAATTGAAAAACGGTAGAAAAAATGGGAGAAATGTACTATAATAGAAGGAGGTTTTGAATCGATAGAGAAAGAGTGACAGGAGGGAGTAAGACTATGGGTCAGACATCGGGTTCAGACAGGAATTACATTTATAAAGACAAGAGTGAACGCTACCGCCATATGAATACATTTTATATTTTTGCAGTGGTCATTTTATGGGTACTGTTTGGGGTGTATCTGCTGGCGAAGCTTGCAAGCAAGAGCATTGCGGTCGGTACGGCGGTCGGAAATGCTGTACTGATCATTTTATTTACGGTGGTTGAACTGGCGTTTTATCTGCGCAATAAGTCCGATGAGAGACTAAAGAGGGCTGTTGCCATCGGTGTCGGCGTAGAATTTGCGTTGATTGGAATGCAGACAGATGCAGAGTTTATCTATTTTGCGCTCATTGCCATTCTGACATTGCAGATTCCGTATTATGATATGAAGAGATATAAACAGACCTGTATCGCTTTTACGGCGTTATTTACACTGGTGGAGGTTATTCGTGTAGTCAAGGGGATTGGTTTGCAGGATGTGGACAGCCTGTGCAGGGTATTATGTGTGTATCTGTTATTTTTTATTATGTACCGGGTTGGCAGCATAGCCAAGACATTCAGCGATCATGCACTGGGTTCTGCAGCGTCCGAGGGTGAGAAACAGAAGGTGATGCTGGAAGGAATCCTTGACATCTCAAAGACCGTGCGGGATGAGTCCGAGAAGAGTACCGGTCTTGTGGATGAACTGGTGCACACTTCGGAGACAGTGGCGCAGAGCATGCAGGAGATTTCTTCCGCAACCAACACGACGGCAAAGAATATCGAAGAGCAGAATAATATGACGCAGAGCATCCAGTCAGCCATTGACGAGACGGGGGAGCGCTCCAGAAAGATGGTGGATGTGGCGACGGATTCCAATGAGAATATTCAGGAGAATCTGCAGGTGATGGAAGAATTGAAGAACCAGTCCGAGCAGATTGCAGCGACGAATCACGAAGTGACGGAGTCCATGACACGTCTGCAGAATAAGACCAAAGAGGTCGAAGAGATCGCGGGCATGATTCTTAATATCTCCAACCAGACAAACCTGCTGGCACTCAACGCATCCATTGAGAGTGCGAGAGCTGGTGAGGCGGGGCGAGGATTTGCCGTGGTTGCCGAACAGATCAGACAGCTTGCCGAGCAGACGAAGAAGTCTACAGAGGAGATTACCACGATCATCAACGAACTGAATGAAAATGCACGTGATGTTATGATTTCGGTGGAATCTTCGGTTGAGGCGACAGAGAGCCAGAATGAGAAGATTGCGGTCGCGGCAGAGTCTTTTGAACGTCTGAATGAAAATATGTCACAGCTTATCCGAGATATCAATGAGATCGCGGGACAGATCACAGGACTGTCAGATTCCAACAACCGTATTGTGGAAAATATATCACAGCTGTCCGCAGCGACAGAGGAGGTGACTGCAAGCGCTGAGCAGGTGCGTGAGATGAGCGAGCAGAACCGGAACTATGCGGAGGAAGTAAAGGGTGCCATCGGAACGATCCGCGGCAGAACCGACGAGATGAAGCAGTTTACATAAAAAAGAAGCGGGATCCGTGATATTGCAAAAAACAGATAACTGGAAGTTCCGGATACAACGGACGGCGGCAATTCTGACCGCAAAATCCGGTATTTCTAACCATGCCGCGCTTGCCATCTTCGATGATCCGTGTCTTTCCAAGTTTGGAACACTCCACGGACTGTGTCCGCAAGCCAGCAGACAATTTTAGGACTTTTGTGTGTGTCCCTTATGGACACCTCTGAACAAAACATAACCGCGCGAAGCCGATGTCTGAGTCGACATCTGCCTTATTTTCAATAGCAGATGCCGGCGAGTTTCGGTTCGCGCGGTTTTATAGTGTCTGTGAAGAGGTGCCATTAGGGACACCAGAAAGTCCGCTCATTGTCTGCGGGTTGTCGGACACACTCCGTGAGTGTCCAAACGTGGAAGAGACACGGAATGGGATGCCAGCTGCGGCATGGAAGAAATACATGAATTTTGCTTCAAAGAATTTGCCCCCGTCTGTTCTATTCCGGAACTTTCGGTTCTCGGGTAATCTCACAATATCACGGATCCCGCTTTTTTTAATTCTGATGGAAGAGGCAGCGGATCAGACGGTCGTTGTCCTCTGGCTTCATAAAGCAGAGCCGGATGTACTTGTTATCCAGGAACGGAAACGTCGAACAGTCGCGAATCATCATTTTCTGCCGGATGGCGTGGTCAAACAGATCCTGTGAGGTAAGATCCTCGCGCAGAATGCGCACCAGGACAAAGTTGGCACTCGGATCGTATACCTTGAAGTCGGGATTCTCACGAAAAAGCTTACACAGGCGGGCACGCTCGGAGGAGATCAACGCTTTGGTCTCTTTGATGTAGACGCTGTCGGTAAACATTGTCTCACCGGCGATAACAGCGAGAGAATTGATCGTCCACGGATTCTTGCGTGTATTGATGGACTTGATCAGATCGCGGTTGCCTGTGACGGCGTATCCGAGACGCAGTCCCGGAGCGGCAAAGAACTTGGAGGTGCCGCGGAGAATCACGATGTTGTTATAATAATTTGTCAACGGAACTGCCGTGAGTTCTGCCATGTTATCGGCGAATTCCACGTAGGTCTCATCCACCATGACGTAGATGTCGTACTGTTTGCAGACGTCTAAGATGTGGCGCATGTCGCTGCGTGGGATCGCGGAGGAAGTCGGGTTGTTGGGATTGCAGATGACGAGAAGATCAATGCTCTCATTTAAATGCGAGAGAAAATCTTCGACATTGAGCTTGAAATCATCGGCCTCCCGGAGCGGATAATAGAGCGTGGTGCCGCCGCCCAGCGCGATTTCACGTTCGTACTCGGAGTAAGTGGGACCAATGACAAGGGCCTTTTTGGGATGTTCGACCTGAATAAAAAGGGAGATCAGTTCGGTGGAGCCGTTTCCGACAATGACGTTCTCCGTCTCGGTTCCGCAGTATGCGGCGATGCATCTGCGCAGAGAGGTATACTCCCTGTCCGGATAGCTGGTAATGGTGTCGATCTGATCGGACAGTGTGTGCTTTAACAGCGGAGATACTCCTAATGGATTGACGTTGGCAGAGAAACTGACGATTTCTTCCTTTTTAATACCGTAGATTTCTTCTATTTTTTCGAGATCACTTCCATGAAAATGGTCCTTGTGTTTTATCATTGATTACTCCTCCAAATTAGTTTATAATCTATTATAGTCATTGCGTTCAAAAAAGCAATAGAAAAGCAGGTGTCAATTTGCGTAAACGGATACAACAGCTAGCAAGGGGAAAGTTCCAATACGCCAGACCGCTTCTTTCTTTTTCTGCAGATAAAGTCGACATTGAGGTGACGGAGGGTAGAGATTACACCGGAGATTTCATTATCACAAGTACGAACCATGTGCCGTTTCGGGGAGTAGTCTATACCTCTGATTCCAGAATGGAATGTCTGACACCCCAGTTTGAGGGGGAAGAGGTGCGGATCCGGTACCAATTTCATAGCAATGGACTGATCGAAGGGGATATTGTCAAGGGGGATTTTTTTCTAATCTGCAACCAGGGAGAATATAACCTTTCTTTTGTTGTGTCTGTATCCAGATTGTATGCGGATACCTCTGCGGGACGCATTAAGAATCTGAACGATTTTACGGGACTGGCAAAAAGCAGTGCCCAGGAGGCATATCATCTGTTTTATTCCGGTCATTTTAAAAATATACTAAAGCCCTCCGAGGTCAGGGAGCGTCTTCTCTATGACGGGGAGGCGGACGGCACGGCGTCATGGCAGAAGGTGGAGGAATATCTGCGCGGGTGCAGACAGAAAAAGCCGGTTGCGGTTACGCTTCTTGCGGATCATGCCTCATTTGAGCAGGTCGCCGGCGACCGCAGGGAGAGCCTGAAGCTGCACCGGGATGAGTGGGGCTATCTCTTCATTTCGATTGAGTCGGACGCGCCGTTTCTTTTGCCGGAAAAGAGTCAGCTGACGGATGAGGATTTTATCGGAAGCACACTGGAAGTGCCATATTATGTGAAAAAAGCTGCCATGCATGCCGGGAAGAATTTTGGAAGACTTTCGATTGTCCTGCCGGAGCAGACGCTTACGTTTGAAGTGTGCGCCACGACGGACGGCGCAAAAGCCGTATCGGAGGAGCATCTGGAATTACAGCGCGGACGGATGCGGCTTGCACAGCTATATATTGATTACCGGCTGAAAAAGATTGTGACCGGCGCATGGGCGAATCAGTCCGTGGAGCTCCTGGATCATATGATGGCAATGGAACCGGAGTGTGAGATGTATGCGCTGATGAAAGCGCAGGCGTTGATTGTGAACCGGCAGAAGCAGGAAGCTTCGTGGATTATGGAGGATTATAAGCGCGGCTGCAGGGACAGGGAGACGCCGGAATGGGGATACTATCTGTATCTGTGCACACTGATTGAGAGGGAACCGTCCTATGTCGATAAGCTGACGGATGAGATTGAACTCCTTTTTAAGAAGAATCCGAAGAGTTCGCTGTTGTTCTGGATTCTTTTGTTTTTGCGGGAATCCTACTATTACAGCAGTCCAAGAAAGTATAAGGCGATTGAAGCATGGATCGAGGGCGGATGCAGCAGCCCGTATCTCTATCTGGAAAGCTATTATCTGATCTGGCAGGATCCCTATCTTTTAACCAGACTGGGAACGTATGAATTGAAAGTCCTGCGGTGGGCGATGCGCCAGGGAGTCCTCACAAAGGAGCTTGCACAGCAGATCAGGCATCTGCTGCCGGAGGTGCGTGAGAAGTCGCGGGTACTGTACGAGATCTTAGAGGCGGCGTATCAGGTGGAGCCGGAGGAGGAGATGCTTTCTGCCATCTGTGCATATCTGATCCGCACACAGTGTTACGAAACCGAGTACCACCGGTGGTATGAGCTCGGAATCGAGCAGAAGATAAGACTTACAGGGCTCTATGAGGCGTATCTGATGTCGCTGGATGCGCGTGAGGTGGGCGGAGTTCCGCGCATGATTCAGATGTATTTCCAGTATGACAGTACGCTTTCCTATACGCAGAAGGCGGTCTTGTTTGTCAATATCATAGCAGCCAGAACGAAACAGCCGGAGGTATACCAGAAATATCAGCGCACGATGGAGCAGTTTGCAATGGCACAGATCGAGGCGGGGCACATCAACGATCATCTGGCGGTGATCTACGATGAGATGCTGCCCAAGGGTATACTGGATGAAGAACTGGCACACAGTCTGGCGCCGCTTTTGTTCACACACAGAATCAGCTGCACCAACCGTCAGATCGCCCGAGCCATCATCTGGCATGAGGAGATGAAAATGCCGCAGAGCGTGTCGTTTGTGAACGGAACCGCCTATTTTAAGGCGTATACGCCGCAGTATAGCATTGTGCTGGAAGATACGAACGGCAACCGGTTCTGTTCGAGTGTGGTATACCAGGATGAGGCGCTGATGTATCCGGAGCGGTATGTGGGTCAGTGTCTCTCGCTTGCACCGGGGGAGAACGCCTATCTGCTCTGGTATATGAGCAGGCATATGGAGCCGGAGGCATGGAGCGATACCGAGAAGACCTATGCATTGCAGCTGCTGCAGTCAGGCAGACTTTCCAGAACCTATCTCGTCAGACTTGCACTTGCGCTGATTTCTTACGAGAAAAAAGACGGCAGGGATTTTTCCTATTCGGAGGGGGAACTGGATCTGATGAAGGGGCAGCTCGCGGAGGCACTTTCTGACGTGAGTGTGCGCAGGCAGATGGCCGCGCTTCTGACGGAGAACCACCTCTATGAGAAGGCCTATCAGATGGTGCAGATCGACGGCTACGATTATCTGAAGACGGAGTGGCGCGTCTCCCTCTGCAGCTATGCGATCGCGGATCACGGCTATGAGGAGGATGATTTTCTGCTGGGATTTGCGGAGAGCACCTTCCGGCAGGGAAAATACAGCGATGTCATGCTGATTTACCTCTGCAAGTATTTTAATGGGCCGACCAAGCAGATGGCGGAATTGTGGAAAGCTGCGGGCGAATTTCAGATCGACACGTTTGATCTGGAAGAGCGGATTCTGACACAGATGCTCTATACGACCGATTACACGCCGCACATGGAAGAGATCTACGAAAGTTATTGCGCAGGGGGCGGCAGAGATCTGGTCTGCATGGCATATCTCTCTTATTTTGCCAATATGTATCTCACGGAGGACGCCGTCGTGCCGGAGCATGTGTTCCGCCAGATCAGGGAGCGTTATCTGACCGGGGGCGATCTAAACCGCGTCTGCCGGATTGCGCTGTTAAAATATTTCTCAGAGAATCATCTGTCGGAGCGTGACCGAAAGGTTGCGGACGAACTCCTTGGTGCCTGCATCCGGCATAATCTGTATTTTGCATTTTTCCGGAAGTTTGACGAAAAACTGTTGCGCAAATATCAGCTTACGGATAAGTTCTTTCTGGAATATCACACTGCGCCCGGGCGTCAGATCGAGGTGCATTACCGGCTGGAGGCACAGCAGGAATATCTCGCGGATGAACTGACGGAAATGTACGACGGAATCTATGTAAAAGATTTTATCCTGTTCTTCGGGGAGAAGGTTCAGTATTATATCATGGAAAGCGGATCTGCGGATGAGCAGATCGGGGCGAGCGGCTGTCTGGGCAACGGGGATATTATGGAAGATGGCAGCGGGGACCGCTATGCATGTCTGAATGAGATGCTGCTGGCACGCACGCTCGATGACAGAGAGAAGCTTGCCGGGGAGATGAAACGCTATTATGGCATGACAAAAGTGACGGAAGAAGCATACCGGCTATTGTAGCACAGAGAGGGGAACATATGGAACACCGGTTTTATCTGGGAATTGATCTGGATGACCAGTACGCTGTGATCAGCAGCTACGAATTGAATAAAAAAGAACCGGAGACCTTTTCTGCGATTGCAGGGAGCGAAATCTATCAGATTCCGGCACTGATTACCAAGAAAAGGGGAATCGGCCAGTGGTTTGTCGGTGAGGAGGCAGTGCGGCTTGCCATCGCGCAGGGCGAGGAGGCAAACGGCAGGCTGCTCTCGCGGGCGGTCGGCGGTGAGAAGGTCTTTGTGGACGGGGAGACCTATCAGGCGGAGGAACTGCTGACGCTTTATCTGAAAAAACTGATACGTCTGGCATGTGGTCCCGACAGAAGATGTGAGCCGGACCGGCTGGTCATCTGTATGGAGAAATTGTCGAGGGAAGCGTCGGAACTGTTCCTTTCGATGGCGCCGAAGCTTGGAATTGACCGGGAAAAGCTGCAGCTGCTTGACAGGAAAGAATGTTTTTACTATTTTGCCTACCATCAGGTGCCGGAACTTTCGATGCACGACGTGTATCTGTTCGATTACCGTAGGGAGGATATCAGCTGCTGCAGGCTGTATAAGGAAAAACGCACGACACCGCAGCTGATTTCGATGGCGGAGGAAGTGCGCCGGATGAATGCGGACAGCCGGGACGAGAATTTCCTTGGCATTTTAAAAGATTGTTTCCGCGGACATATTGTGTCGTCAGTGTATCTGACGGGAGACGGATTTGACGGGGACTGGATGAAGCAGTCCGTGGCTTTTCTGTGTCAGGGCAGGAGAGCGTTTGTCGGAAAGAATCTGTATTCCAAGGGAGCCTGCTATGCGGCGTTGTGCAGCGAGCAGCAGGAAAACTGGGATTATGTATATCTGGGCGACAATGAGATGAAGGTCAATGTCAGCTTAAAAGTCCGGAATATGGGAAAGGCAGAGTTCTATACGTTAATCAGTGCGGGGGACAACTGGTATGAGACGCAGGGAATGTGCGAGGTGATCCTTGTGGGAACGCCGGAGATTGATTTCTGGCTGCAGCCGCCGGGAAGCCGGGAGGCGAAGGTGGAGAAGTTAAAGCTTTTAGATCTGCCGGAACGCCCGGACAAGGCAACGAGGCTTCGCATCACGGCAAAACCGGTTTCGGATACAAAGGTCTGGATCCAGATCCGGGATCTTGGATTCGGGGAGTTATTTAAGAGTTCGGATAAAATGTGGGATTACCGGATGGAATTTTCGGAAGAGAATCTGTAGAAGTGTGGGAGAAGACGATGGGAGAATTGATTCTGTGCAATCAGAATATGGCGGCATTTCCATATTATGTGGAGGAGGCGGCAATCGGTGTTTATTCGCTGGAGGAATTAAGTTATTATATCTGCCACAATGTCTACCTGCTCCGCAGTGATTTTATGAACGAGGATCTCTGTAACTGGCTGGAACGCGAGCTGAAGTTAAAAGAGGCGGCAGATGCCCTTCGGGAGATTATGAGAAAAGGCGGCACTCTGTCCGAGTTTGTGACCTGCCTGCTGTCGCAGAGCGGGTATTGTGACAGAACACAGATCGCGCAGATTGCACAGCAGATCGCGGAGCTGGAACACAAATCCGAATACGAGTGCAGCAAGATCCGCGCCGACCGTTATGTGACAAACGGGCGCTATGTGGCAGCCGTCTCGGCGTACAGGGCATTGCTTGCGGATCAGGAAGCGGGGAATCCGATCCTGATCGGGAATGTCTGGCACAACATGGGAAAAGCATATACCGGATTATTCCGGTTTCGGGAAGCCGCGGACTGTTACCGGAAGGCGTACGGGCTCAATGAAAATCCTGAGTCTCTCCGTGAATGTCTCTATGCGTACCGGTGTCTGCACGATGATGACGGATTCAGGAATACGGCGGCGGAATGCGGTATGACGGCGGAGGAGACGGCCGAGACGGCGCACAGACTTTCCACACTTAGTAGGACGGAGGAGATCCGTCAGTTTGAAGAGCAGGTGGACGGACTGTTTGCCGATGGGCAGGAAGATGAAATTGCAGGAATACTTGCAGAGTGGAAAGATACCTATCGGAAAAATTGCAGAATATAGAGGAAGCGTAAACGATGTTTTTTTGGAAGAGAAAGAAAAAGGAACCTGATTTTGAGAGTAAGATGGGAGAATTAAATACAACGGTTCTCTCAAAAAAAGATTACAAAAATACCGGCAAGATTGAGCAGTACGTGGTGGAGCGCTTAGAGCAGATGATTGAGCTGACCAAGGAGCTCGACGACGAGAAGGAAGAATACCGCATTGTGACGTCCTATCTGAACGATATTGAGACTCTGGAGAAGATACCGAAGGAAGAAAGAGACAAGATTTCTGAAATAGCGGTAAATGTGGTGCAGTTAAACAAGGCGCGCACGGAATTTCTCAACTCCTCCAAGAAGTTGTCGGATGCGCAGTTTGCACAGTTAGAGCAGCAGGAGCGCGAACTGCCGGAGGCAATCAAACGTTTTAAGACCAACGAACTGCACCGTGACACGCTGCAGAGGGATATGAAGTATCTGGAACGGGAAAAGTCCGAGTGGAATCTGCGCAAGGAATACCTGGACCATCAGCAGAAAAAGTTAAAAAATGTGCTGTATATTATTGTCGGTCTGGCGGTGACGCTCGCGGTGGTGTTCGGAATTTTACAGATTATTCTGGAAAAGGATTTCTACTATGCGTGGATGGGACTGATCTTTGCAACTGCGGTGGTGGTGTGCGGTATTTACATGAAAATCCAGAATGACCTGTCGGAGATACAGGTGGCGGAGCGGAGCCAGAACCGTGCGATTGTTCTGCTCAACAAGGTCAAACTGAAATATATCAATGTTGCCAATGCAGTCGATTATGCGTGTGAAAAATACCATGTAAAAAGTGCGGGAGAACTGGAAAACCAGTGGCAGTATTATCTGGAGGCGGTCAAGGAACGCCAGAAATACCAGAGAACCAATGAGGATCTGGAATATTTTAACGGCAGACTGGTGCGCATGCTCTCCAATTACCAGCTGTACGATGCGCATGTGTGGGTAACGCAAGCGGTTGCGCTCGTCGATCCCAAGGAGATGGTGGAGATCAAGCACGGACTGATCGGGCGCAGACAGAAGCTGCGCGCGCGGATTGAGAACAATCTCTCACAGGTCAACGAGCAGAAAGAGGAGGCAGAGCAGCTTTTAGACAAGGTCGGAAGCATGCGTCCCCAGATGGAGAAGATTTTAAATGCAGTAGATAAAATTAACGAGGGAGATTAGCACCAGAGAATGGGATGCGGCATAGAGTAAAGGGAAGATATCATAATAGGAGAGCCGCATGAGAAATTACAATGCAGCAGGAAACATGCGCAGCCGATGCGCATGTGAACCGGATGCAGCTTCTGATAGACAGCCGGAATATGTGGTTGCGATGGCATATGTTCCCTGGCAGTACTTCAAAACGACCTACGAACTGGATAAGGCACTTGAAACCGGAACCATATTCCCTGAACTGGATAAGCCGTTTCTGGCAGCGGGAAGGGGGTGCAGGCGTTGCTGATGAATCAGATGACACAGATGAATCAGGCGCAGCTTCTGCACTGGATCAATATGGTGAGCTTTGCCGTGGTGGACATCACGGAGTATCTGGATACGCACCCCACAGATGCGGAAGCGATCTGTTACTTCAATCACCATATAGAAATGCGCAGAAATGCCATGCAGGTGTATGCGGACAAATTCGGATCGCTGACGATTGATACGGCAAATCCGGATACTTACTGGGATTGGGCAAAACAGCCCCTGCCGTGGGAAGGAGGTGGCTGCTAATGTGGAATTATGAGAGACGCCTGCAGTACCCGGTCAACATCACGCGCCCCAACGCGAAGATCGCGCAGATCATTCTGACACAGTACGGCGGCCCGGACGGAGAGATGGGAGCATCGATGCGCTACCTGTCGCAGCGCTACAGCATGCCGAACCGGAAAGTGGCAGGACTTCTGACCGATATCGGCACGGAGGAGCTGGCGCATCTTGAGATGGTTGCCTCCATCGTCCGTCAGCTCACGAAGGGACTGAGTGCGGAGGAACTGGAGGAGGCGGGGTTTGCCCCTTACTATGTAGATCACACGGCAGGTATCTGGCCGCAGGCGGCGGGAGGCATTCCGTTCAATGCGTGCGAGTTCCAGTCCAAGGGCGATGCGATCACCGATCTGTTTGAAGATATGGCGGCGGAGCAGAAAGCGCGCACGACCTACGACAATATTCTGCGCCTGGTCAAGGATCCGGAGGTCTGCGACCCGATCCGCTTTTTACGTCAGCGGGAGATTGTCCACTTCCAGCGCTTCGGCGAAGGACTGCGGATGATTCAGGACGATCTCGACCGTAGTAACTTTTATATGTGTAATCCCGAATTCGATCCGGGATGCGGGAAATAAAATAAACTGTCGCAATAAGCATATCGAGCTTTGCTTTGATAAGTAATATTACAGGAAGACCAGAGAACAGAAAAGTTCCAGAATAAACAGACGGCGGCAAATTCTTTGAAGCAAAATTCACGTATTTCTTCCATGCCGCAGTTGACATCCCATTCCGTGTCTTGGCCACGTTTGGACACTCACGGAGTGTGTCCGACAAGCCGCAGACAATGAGCGGACTTTCTGGTGTCCCTAATGGCACCTC
>CACZIN010000026.1:0-37762 GCA_902781225.1 uncultured Lachnospiraceae bacterium
GGGTCATGTCCGCATCCCGGAAGACAATTTGTAGGACTTTTGTGCCGCGCTTGCCTGTACTCCCGCAATAAAACATAACCGCGCGAAGCCGATGTCTGAGTCGGCATCTGCCTTATTTTCAATAGCAGATGCCGGCGAGTTTCGGTTCGCGCGGTTTTATATTGTCTATGAGGGAGTGCAGCTAGCGCGGCTAAAAAGTCCGCTCATTGTCTCCGGTGTGCCGGACATGCACCCGTCGGATTGTCCAAACGTGGAAGAGACACGGAATCCGATGCAGACATTCGACCGGAAGAAATGCTCACATTTTTCTCCAACGAATATTCCATCTGCATTTCCAGCTGAAATCTCCAAGTGTGGTTCTTATAATATTACTTATCAACGCAAAGCACGATATGCTTATTGCGGCAGTTCCTTTTGTTTACAGCGGTTCTACAGCGCCGCCACCTATTTATTTTGTGTCTTCACCTGCAACCGTATCCAGAATGGTACGGATTCTTTCTATATAAGAATGCTTCTCCCGCACCTTGCGGTACCCGTTCCATGCAATCCGCTTACGCTCCTCCTCGTGCTCCAGATAGTACCCCACTTTCTCACACAGGTCTTCCAGACCGTCGAAGCAGACGAGATCTTCCCCCTCCTTGAAATAGTACGGAATCTCTGCCTGGTAGTTCGTCAGAAGGAATCCCCCACAGCCAAGCACGTCCCAGATACGCAGCGGAATACCGCTCTTGATGTTCGGTATCGTAAAGTTCAGGTTGATCTTCGACATGCGGAAAACCTTCGGCATCTCGCTCCAGTAGTCCACCGACCCACAATACTGAATCCGCAGCAGATCACTGACATCGCTGTTGCTGTAGACATTGACCCTGTAATGCTTTGACAGTTCAATCAGCGCTCTTCTCCGCTCGATCTCCGCAATCTTGAATCCAAGCACGGTCGTCTGGAAAATCAGCCCCAGATCCGAAAATGATCCATCGGATTTTTCCAATTGAAAATATTCCTGCAGCTGTTCGAGAATGTTCGTAGTCAGCATCGGCTCCACGATATTCGCTCCGCTGATGTTAAGCTGTGCCTCCATAACCGCGTCAAAATATCCCCTCAAATACTCCGGCAGCCTGTTTTTGATCTTGTCATAGGAATTGCGTTCATAAAGGCTTCCCACAAACGCCACATCCCCGCGGTATTTCTGCATCTCCGTATCCTGTGCTGCTTTCCGTCTTCCCGCTTTTCCGATTTCCGCCAGCACAGACTCCGCAGTTCCAATTTCTTCCGATACAGCTCCGGCAGTTTTCATTCCTTCATGCGCAATTCCTGTAGTTCCGGCTTCTTCCGGCGCAATTTCTGTGGTTCCGGTTTCTTCCAGCATAATTCCTGCCTCTTCGTCTCCGACGGTTCCCGCTTCTTCCGGCGCCCCGAGCAGTGCATCCATCCGCTCCGTATCTACCGCCAGCGGGAGGTACCAGATATGCTTTACGCCCATCCCGCGGAATTCCAG
Organism: uncultured Lachnospiraceae bacterium; assembly: GCA_902781225.1. Classification (GTDB taxonomy): domain Bacteria; phylum Bacillota; class Clostridia; order Lachnospirales; family Lachnospiraceae; genus Roseburia. The sequence continues at coordinate 1,496 of CACZIN010000026.1, forward strand.
ATAATTCGTCTTATCAAACGTAAAAATGTAATTGCAGTCGTGAAACACCGATTCATGGTACATACTGATCAGCGGATTGTCGCACGTCCAGGAAACATATTTCACGCCTGTGCGCTCACAGACATTCGATATCAGTGGAAAATAGTTCACCGTAAAGACCATATCATAATGCGTACCACGGATCTTCTCCTCGATCACCCGCTCAAATCCAGGACTTACGTCATAACTTCCGAGTTCCTGCTCGATATTATCCACTGTATGCCCAAGCAGAAGGAAGGTCTGCTCGATGTCTCTGTAATTATATGCTTTCCATCGGTACATCAATATGTGCATAGATCTGCCCATCCTTTTGTCTTTTTTGCCCGGTCTGTCCGTCACGGCAGAAAACATTCCGCGAGATAGCCGGCGCGGCTTTTCCACGTATGACTGTCTCTCGCCGCAGCATATCCACAATCTGCAATCTCCTGTGCCCGCTCCAGATGTCCAAACAGATCAAACACTCTCTCCGGCAGCGTTCCGAGCTCCTGCCGCCGGAACATCACAAGTTCTCTGCCATCGGTAAATTCGCGGCGCAGATAGGTGGAATCATCGGTTACCACCACCGCTTTCGCCAGCATTCCATTAAAAATCCGGTCGTGTGCTCCCGCCTTAAACCAGGTCATCGTGTTCAGCACAATTTTGGCATCGTTCATCAGCGGAAGAATCTCCGGCGCAAGCACTTTTCCACGGTAATCAAGATACGGGCTGCCGCTCCACTCGCACTGATCCCATCCCGTACCGTACGCCGTGACCCGGATTCCGTTTTCCACCAGAATGCGCACCGCCTGCTCCCTGAAAAACGAAGTGGCGTAGGAGTCGATAAAACGCATCTGCACAATGATCTCCTGCACGCGCTTGTCCGGGATATCACTTCGCCGGTCTTTAAGATACTCTTCAATGACTTCCTCCGTCATCCGGTCCGGATGGTGCACCAGCTCCGCCAGCACATCCCCCGCCATCTGCTGTCCGTCCACTTCCGGGATGGAAGACAGATCCGGTATCATTTTTGCCACCGTATAAATCGGAAGCGCTCCGGCATACAGAACGTCAATCCCTCTCTCCGCAAGCGGCTTGTGCCGACTTCCCAGCTCCACTCCCGCATGCGGAAGAAAATCCACCTGATGGATATTTTTAAAATATCTGCGGATATATTTTACGTGATTCCGGTCTGTGCAGAGCACAACCGACGTCTCCGGCGCCAGGCGCAGCGGCTTCTCATAGTGAAACGGATGATCCATCAGAATGTTGAGATACGGGATGCCGTAATATTCCCAGACATTTCTGGTCCCACCCTTTTGTATACACGCATCGTTTCCCTGTACACACCGTGCCGGCGCAGGCACCTCCATATCCAGATTATATCCCAGATTATTAAATGTCACACATGAAAATTCACGCTCCGGCGAAGTACTCTCCGCAAGCAGGGAAAGCAGTGCATCCTTGCTCTGCGGCAGCCGCGCATCATATACAAAGGACGCATAGCCCATTGCCTCAAAGGCTTCCCGCAATTTTACGGTAAATAAATCGAGTGTGTCATATACACCGATGAAATAGATAATGGTATGTTTCAAAATGTTCTCCTTCTATGAGCCGGACAGAACCTTTTGTTAATTTCTTTTCTTTAGCAAAATCTGGCTGTTTCGCTTCACATTTTTCACTCCCGTAACCAGATCATAACTTTCCGCTATCATCCGCTTTATATCCACATCCGGCACACTTCCGTCAAGTATGACTGTATTCCAGTGTTTCTTATTCTGATGGTATCCGGGAATGACCGCCTTGTACGCCTTCCGCCAGAAATCGATCCACTCCGTGTCCGCCTTGACATTGATCCGCGTCTGCCCCTGATATTCATAAGTCCAGAGGAACGCCCGCTTATTTTTCCGGGAGCGCACCAATACCCAGTTCTGATCGTGAAACGGTGTATCCAGGTACACATCCGGAAATGACATTCCGTATTCCAATGCTTCTTCTCTCGTTGTCATAGCTTTTTCTTCTACCTCCGCCCCAGCTCGCGTATCCGCTCCTCTGCCGGCGCATAGCCGCCGCACTTCCGGTAATAGGCAAGCGCCTCTTCCTTTTTCCCGAGGCACTCGTAGATGACGCCGATGTTATAGTTGGCCCGATAGGAATTCACTCCCTGTGCCCGGCACTCTGCATGCCCGGCCGCCTTCTCAAATTCGCGCACCGCCTCTGTGAACCGTGCGTTTTTCATGTAAATCAATCCCATCAGGAACTGAAAATCCGCACTTTTTCCAAATTCGTCATAGATATTCTCAAAAAACAGTGCCGTCTGCTCCTGCCCGCTGTTGATTAACGCATATCCGTACGTCTCCACCATGTCAATCACGTATTCCAGTGCAGGATTTAGGTCAAACGAAAGCCCCTGCGCGAACCATTCGCACGCCACGCCGTATTCTCCCAGCATGTAATAACTCTTGCCGAGCTGATATAGAAGATACGGAATCTGCCCGCTCCCACGAGCATTCGCATCTGTTCCGGCTGTCTCAGCCTTTGCGACGCCGTCTTTTGCCCCGGCATTTCCATCCCAGCCCAGCTGCTTTAATTCCTGCTCCAGCAGGCGGATGTTGCGCTCCGCCTTTTCTTTTTTCTGCTGCTCTGGCAGATCGTATCCGGTGTGCAAGATCACAACCGGCGTCTCATACGTCCGATAACCGCTCTCTGCGCCACGCAGGGGCGTCACCTGCTCATGGATCCTGCCCTCGTAGTGAAAATATTCTTTTGCGAATATGCGGTTGATCCACTCCCGGTTCTCCTGCTCCTCCCCGTTTCTGTGAAACACATTCCGCCTGCGGATCCGGCCGACCGCCCCCGGATGCGCGGCAATCTGTTTTTCCAGCGCGGACAGATCCAGCTGCTCTGCAAACTCGTCGCTGTCCAAAACCAGTACATAGGAATGTGAGGCCTTTTCTATCGCAAAATTCTTTGCCGCCGAAAAATCGTCGCACCACGGGAAATCATACAGCCTGTCCGTATAACGCGCCGCAATCTGTTTCGTGCGGTCCGTCGATCCGGTATCCACCACAATCGTCTCCAGGCCGTACGGAGCAAGCGCCTTTAAGCATCGGTCGATATTCTGTTCTTCGTTTTTTGTAATGATACAGATGGATAGGTTCATGTGGGATTCCTTTCACCGCACCATTTTTGATTCCATTTGGAGAATCCGTACATCGTTTCGGCTTGCGGTCTATACACTGATAATCTACACGTAGTAGATTATATAAATTCTCATAAATTCCGTATGTTTCCAGTAATACTTAAAGTTCTCATCCTACCGGATAGTACAGTTTTATGTCATAATCGATCGTTGAAATCAGCATGTATTCCTCTTCTTCCATCACTATTTCCCCGGGATTCATAAGCGATTTATTATCTGTAATAACCACTTTTTCAATATCTTTACCAAAAACCTTTGGATATTGATATTCAGGAAAACAAAATGCCCGAATCTGATGTTTTATCTGATCCGCCGTTTTTCTTAAATCAATTGATATGTTCGAATAATCTATCGTATCACGCCCAAAATACGTTGCCCCACTTTTTTCCTGTGGAATCGCTGTCTCTGTGCCATCTAGTAGCATATCCATATATTCTATGACCAGCTTTGTTCCTTTTTCCATACATTTGAGATATAAATCACGACTGGTATCTTCTTCACCAATCTCAATAACCTCTTGTGCTATAATATCCCCCGTATCAATCCCCCGATCAATCCGATGCAGCGTCACGCCACTCCGCGTCTCACCATACAAAATAGGTAACACAGCTGTATACATTCCCCTATAATGTGGCAAAAGTGAAAAGTGAATATTATACAATCTGGCATCTGCAAATTTTTGAGGTCTTATGATCTGATCAAATTCCAATGACAAAAAAAGCACCTGCTGCATATTGTATATTTCCTGTAGCGCATACTCTCTGATCCCCATTTTTTTTGCATGATACCGTAACGATTTCTGCCAGCTATCTTTTCCAGTCTCGTTTTTATTGCAAACAACACCAATTTCAAATCTATCTTTTTGGTGCTCCACTAAATATTCCAGTATCTCCACACTGATATCATTTTTTCCTGCCACACACACAAACATCTTCTCGTCCCCTATATGTCTCATCTCACCCAATCTCAGTCTCTATCACTCAGACCTTTTTCCCGCACAAAATGTCTGCATCTGTGTGCACTGGATCCTTGCACATGCAACATAGTCCTCCTCTTTCATGCTCCGTTTCATTTGTTCCACATTTTCATACTCTGACACCAAGGTCACAACTGACAACCCCTGGATTTGCTCAACTTCCAATATATTATCCGCATGATAAAAATAATTTGGCTCTACATATGTGTGGGAAGAAAATAAACCTCTTGTAATCTTTTCCCATATATGTCCATACATCGCGCTTCCATCTGGCATTGTGTCACATACATACTTCAAATACATCATCGTCTCATAAGTAACAAAACTCAACTCTTCATAGGATAACTTATCTTCATCAACTAATCTAAGAAGTCTTTCTACATACAGGCGCTTCTGCTTCTCTGCTTCTGTCGCTTTTTCAGCCTCATATTGCTCCTCCGTCATCCTTTGCGACAGTTCTTCTATCTGCAAGTTTTTACAGTGAATCACATCCATCAAAAAGGTATTCTCTTCTTCCTTTGTGAATATCTTTTCATGATCCGAAATCCTACTATTTAATAACTGCTTTATCTCAGGATTAAAAAGATTTGATCCCTCACACAGCATTTCCGTATAAGTAGGAACATTGCTTACCTCAGGAATCAAGCCAAAACCATAAAAACAATATTGCAAAGAACAGGAGGCTATACCACACTCGCAGCCTACTGGAGCACATTCTACCGGTTGATCTATGTTTTCAAAAAAGTTAATGTCTGTCAACACATTATGGCACTTACATAATCTGCCAGTCCCCATTTGTATAACATAACTCCACGCACCCGCATAGCAAAAAACTTTTCTGACATCAATATCAAGGAATCTTACCGATTGCTCAAACAGCTTAGAATGCAGCCGTTTATTAATTTGTTCCACAAATTCAGTCGTACATGGAGGATTTGTTCCTGCTCCGCCTTTCTCTAAAAATTCTTCCGACGTCTCCGCAGTAACGCACGGCGTACAAGCCGGCAATTCTCCCAGTTCTTTCTCACATACGTCACAAATTTCATCTAAAAACGGCATATATTCCTCGCAAATTACCAAAAATGGATATGCAGACGCCCCTGCAGCAACTATTCTCCGAATATTTTCAAAATAACTATTAACCTTATTTAATCTTTTTAACTCCAGCCAATGCAGGGAACATTTAACAATCAGATGCTTTAAATCTTCCTGCGGTATATCTAAAAGCTGGTCAATTCTATCATCCAGGGTATTATTTGTAACAACCTCAACCACATGCCCTTGATGCAATAATCCTTTTACGAAAGGAATTACTTCAGGAGGAAGCAATGTTTCTCCTTCCCCGATCACAACAATATACGCTATTCCGCCAAGACGTGTAGGCTCAAACGCCTTTATCATATGTTCCACCGAATAATTGAATTGTGCATGATCATCCCTTGAAAATTTCAGACACTCTGTAACATAGCAATAACTACAACGAAGATTGCACAAATGCCCCGGTACATATACAGTTATAATTCTTTTAATTCTATTTCTATCCATAGTAACATCTTTCCTTTCTCACACATGAAGTTTTACGCCGCTATTTTCTTCCAGTTTTGGTAAAAGATGCTTAAAGCGATACTTACGGTCAATCACTTCCTGACACTGCGCTACAATCTCACTCCGCCTTTTCTCGTCATTGAGCAGCTGTCTGCATACCGTGTACGCCTCGCTCGTAGAATCATATGTTGGTATTGGTACATTTCCAAACAATCGTTCAAAGTCCGCGTGATAATCTGTAACAAGGCAGGCGTTGCTTGCCATAATATCCATTACCCTCCATGGGAATCCGCTGGTTGCCTGCAAATGTGATACATTAATTCCTATTTTAGATGTATTGTAAATATCTTGATTCTGTTCTATTGAATACACTTTTTTATTAATATATGACATATTAAGATTCGAGTGGAAATAATATGTATTTTGCCAATTCTCTGTACCATATAAATCCAGTCCGAGTTCCGCAACCGAAGACAAAACCCTAAGTCTTTTTTCTCCGCTAAGCATCATCAGCAACTGAGGTAAATTTAAATGCCGCGCTACCAATTCGGATGTAATATTATACTTATACACCAGTTCCGTCGCTGTCACCTGCGGATTCTTCTCCAGCTCCTGCAAACATTGCTGCATCATACCCACTTCCTCCGTGGAAGGAGAGCTCTTAATAAACGAACCAAACGTTTCGGTATCACCCGTTCCAAATAGACTTCCTATAAAAGATATATTGGTCGTCTGTTCAAGCGTCGGATCAGCATATACCTCTGAGAAAAAAGGAACCCAGAAAATTTTAGATGGTGATATTCCGTATTCTTCCTGTAATGTCTTTCTAATGTCTTCTTGAAAAATGTAATACAAATATCGATCTGGATTTTTCCGAATGCTGCTTTTATTCGCAAAGTACCGAGGACTATCCACTTCATAAATAACGATCGGGCAATCAACTACATCTGAAATATCGAAGAAGCTATTATTAAAAATAAAACAAATGTCCGGATCCAGTTGTTGAATGGAGGCTTTTGTCATTGGATCTATCTCCCAAAAATCCATTCCAAACATGCCATGTGAAAATACAGCGACCTGATTTCCAGCCCGATCCAATCCTCTGATAAATGCCTCATAAAATATGGGCATGGCATTTGGATTTTCCGGGTCGTTCATGCAATTAAAAAAAGCGACCAATATTTTTGCCATAAAATGTTCTCCTTAATTTTTAAAATCTATTGACTGCCTCCACAACACATTGTATCTCTTTCTCTGTCATGCCCGGGTACAACGGGAGACTGACTTCCTCTGCGCAGATACGCTTTGTCACCGGATACTGCGGCATCTGTCCATGGAACTCCTGATATGCCTCTTGCTCCATAATCGGCGTCGGATAGTGAATGTTTGTTGCTATTCCATGTTCCTTTAAATGCTCCACAAACGCTTCCCGTTCTTTTACAAGAACCGGATAGATATGAAATACATGTTCCTTCTCATCCACCGGAATCTGCGGCAGCACAACTTTCTCATTTGTAATCTGCCGTCCATAAATTCCCGCAATTCTGCGCCGCTCCTCATTCCAGGCATCCAGATGCGGTAATTTTACCGAGAGGAATGCAGCCTGCAATTCGTCCAGTCTAGAATTACATCCTTTGTATACATGACAATATTTCTGGTAGGAGCCATAGTTTCCATAAGCCCGCACCTTCCTTGCAAGTTCCACATCATCCGTCACAACTGCTCCTGCATCTCCAAGCGCTCCCAGATTTTTTCCCGGATAAAAGCTGAACGCAGCTGCATCCCCTATTTTTCCAACTTTCAAGCCATGCACTGCTGCGCCGTGCGCCTGTGCTGCATCCTCTATAATCTTGATGTCATGCTGTTTTACAAGATCACGGATCGGTGCCACATCTACAGCCCGTCCATACAGATGTACCACAACAATCGCTTTTGTTCTGGCAGTAATCTTCTCCTCCACCCTGGTCAGATCCATCGTATAAGTGTTTGCATCCGCATCTACGAATACCGGCTTTGCACCAACATATGTAATCGCAAGCACCGTCGCAATAAAGGTATTGGCAGGAACGATTACCTCATCCCCTTCTCCAATCCCATATGCAAGCAAAATCAGGCGGATTGCATCCAGTCCATTTCCAGTTCCCACACATGCTTTCGCCCCGCAATACGCTGCGAACTCCTGCTCAAATCTGCGATCCGCCTCTCCGCCAATAAACCATTCACGATCCATCACTTCCCGGTAAGCCTGATCCAGTTCTTCTTTTATATTATCATGAATTCCTCTCAGATTCAGATATGGTATCTCATGCATCTTCCGGCCCTTCTTTCACCATCTTTAAAAACGTGTCATAATCCCGGATATAATCCTCTTCTTTGTATATCTCTGATGCAAGCACCATTAAGACTGCATCCGGTGAAAAGTCATACATCTCTCTCCACATGTTATTCGGAACATACAGACCCTCATATGGCTTTTCAAGAGAGACAATCTTTTTCTCTCTCCCGTTATCCAAACGAATCTTACAGGAACCGTGAATACAGATCAGAATCTGTTCCAGTGATTTGTGCGCGTGATAACCCCGGGTAACTCCTTCCTTGGTATCATACATGTAATAAACGCGCTTGATCTCAAACGGAATATCATTATACTCTTCCAGCGCCACCAACATTCCGCGTTCATCACCGTGCTGCTGAAATGCGTATTTTACGATTTGCATGAATTTACCTCCCTGTTGTAAGTTTTCTCAGCTGATTCCAGACAATACTTTCCTCAAAATTATCCAAAAATACCTGTCTTCCAGCTTTTCTTAATGTATCCAGTTCCTTTTTATGATCTACTACATATTCTATACATTTCTGTAATACTCTCTCATCTTGGCTTTTAACAATAAATGCATTTTCACCATTTGTTAAATACTGTGCAATACCTGCCGTATCTGAGCATATACATATACATTCAAACATTAGTCCTTCCACGATTGTGGTTGGTGTTGCGTCTTCTCTCGACGGTGCAATCACACAATCGCATTTCTGATATATTTCATAAACACAATCCCTTGATAATTCGCCCAAAACCTTTACCGTCTCTGGATAAGCCCTCGAAAGGCTGCATATAAGTTCGTAATAATCCGGCTCTCTTTCATCCTTTGCGCCTGCGAACCAAAACTCCGTTCTCTTTCGGTATTCTTCCGGCATACCCAGTATTGCCTTCGCTATTACATCATGTCCCTTTGTTCTCTGAAAACGCGCCGGCATAAAAAAAATAACTTTGTTATTTTCAGACTCCCGCTCCGCTCTCCCAAAGTCCTTTACCGGCATATGCAAAAGCTTGCTTTTTATATGATAATACTTAAAAATTGTTTTCTGCACAAGCCTGCTGACAGCTACAATCTTAATGTTGTCACTATATAGAGGCAATTCCGGCATCCTTTCATAGTAAAGGCGAAACAGCGGTTCCGGTTCATGAAACCACCAGAAAACCGGTATATTTGTATTTTGAAACAGCATTACAAAGCCATGACATATCAATGTATTTATCCATATCTGTTCAAATTCGTCTGCCCTGAGTTTTTCCATCACGTGTTTCATATTAACCGGCATCCCAATAAATACCGGTATGTTTTGCTGTACAATCTCATCTCTGAGATTTCCGTCCATCATTGTCACCAAAAACACATTATACGTTTTCTGATAATGTTTCATTAAGTCAAATAAAACGAGCGGTGCACCTGTACGATCTACAATATGCGAAACAAACAATACATTCCCCTTTTTTTCGTCATACTTACCTTCCTTCGGAAAAAAAGCGCTCATTCCCTCTCTTTGGCATTCAATTGAAAAACTTTGCTTTTCCCATGTGCTCATTGCTCATCTCCCTGTAACACCTTCTTCAGCATTTCCTGACACTGTATCAATTGCTCCCTCTGCTCGCTCACTTCTGCCATAAGACCTCTTGATGCTTCCAACTCATGAAATATCTTACGTGTAATACCATATTCTTCCTCAAGGCACCTGCAAAATTCCATATCATCTATATAGGTCAGATAAAAGTCAATTCCCACCTGCTGCGCTGCCCGATTTGGATGATTCAACAGCAAGATCATACGTTCACACATAATCTGCTCGTGTGTATGACAATCCGGAAAAAACAGCTTATCTCCAAACGCCATTATAAAATAATCATCTGGAATCGTCTCAATCATCATTCCAAACATATGATGCATTTCATTATATGTACATATCTCCCCTCTGGTTGAAGGAGCGCTGATATTATGATGCTCGTCCGAAACATGCCAACGGTAAAAAAGCAGCTGCTCTGGCATTATGTATATCTCATGATTCAATAATATCCGTAGCCACAGTTCATAATCATGAATCTGGCGGTACTTAAAATGAAATCCACCATATTTCTGAAACAACTCTGTCCTCATCATAAAGGAAGGAGTAGGAAGGCTCTCCTTTCCCCAAAACAGTTGTGCAAACCACTGCGTAGCTTTCTTATTTTGCAAATTAAAATCACTGTTTTTGGAATCTTCTCCTTTAACAACATGTGAATTTTCATCAATTGTCTCTATCCAGGAAAAACATACAGCATACTGCGGATTCTGTTCTAAAAAAGCAACCTGTTTCTCCAACTTATCCTTTCTCCAGACATCATCGGATCCAATCTGTGCAATATATTTTCCTCTGGCTCTTTCCCCAAGCATATCCAAGGTTTTGAAACTTGTATTAACATCATATTCAAAATAACAAATTCTTTCATCCGAAAATGACTTTATTTTCTCCTGTGTTCCATCTGATGATCCATCATCTGCAATCAAAAACTCAAACTCTGTATAAGACTGTGCAAGAACACTTTCTATCGCTTCCGAAACATATCTCTCATGATTATAAGACGACATAATTACTGAGACCATCGGACTTCGTTTTTTTATTTCACTCATGTACCAAACTCCTGCTAACTATTTTCAATATTAGTACTTTTCATATTCTGCTGCAATTCCAATCTTTATTTTCAATGCCTCTGCCAGCTGCTCATTCTCCCTGCGGCTTCTTACCGCAATCCGGACATACTGCCTTCCGTTCGCAATCTTTCCCGTGAGATCCTTAATCAGAATCTGCTCTTCCAGAAGCTCTGCCGCCAGTTCCTCACTCTTCCTGCCGTTGACCAGCTCGCACATAAAATAATTTGCCGAGGACGGATATACCTTCAATCCCTCGATCTGGCACAGCTTCCGGTAAAACCGTTTTCTCTCTTTCCGCAGTTCCACAAGCGCCTCTTCATAATCTTTCTTATACTTATCAAGAATCTGCATAAAGAATTCTGCCATGGAATTGATATTCCAGATGGACACCGCCTTCTTTATCCGACCCAGCCGCTCCTTATCCTGCGACGCCAGAATCCCGAGGCGCAGTCCCGGCACCCCATAGGATTTTGAAATGCTTTTTACGATGTAGAGTCCGGGATAACGGTTCAGCATCTCATCCGTAAGCAGCGACGCCTCTTTATCCTCCGCGAAATCAAGAAAACTTTCGTCCAGAATCAGCGCAATGCGGCGCTCCTTTGTCCACTCCAACAGCTGCTGCACCTCTTTTTTCCCGAAACAGTGACCAGACGGATTGTCCGGATTGATCAGAACAAGTGTCTGTACCGGATGTTCCGCAAAATAGCCGATCAGATCCTCTACCGTGTAGGCAAAATCATTCTGCCTTGCGTCATAAACGACGCACTGCTCATTGCACCGGTTCGGATACTCTTCAAAAGTCGGACGGATCACGCCCACCTTTCCCGGAAGCTCCTCCAGCAGCGCCTTAATCAGCTCCGCCGCCCCGTTTCCAAGCACGATGTGTTCTTCCGAAATACCGAATGTTTTTGCCGCCAGAAGACAGTTGACCCGCATCCCCGACGGATACTGCCGCACAAGGATGTCAAAGTTCGACTTTAATTCTTCCATCATGCGCGCCGGCGGAAAATACGGATTTACGAGATAGCAGAAGTCCTTTAAATGAGGGAATCTCCAGTAGCCGCCATACCGCGACGTCAATTTTTTATACCGCTCCCCGGCATCTGCCGCAAACAGTACCTCCGCAATATCGAGATCCTGAATGTCGTCAATCTCATACCACCGCTGTCCTTCCAGGCGCTTTGCCCTCATGGTGTTTTTATCCAGCATCAGAATCAGCTTAATTACCGCTTCATAATACTCGTTATTCCCCATGACCCTGGCGTACGCTTCCAGAAACGGCACATACACATTCCGGGAAAAATGTGCACTCAGCTTGTAGATATTGACCGTCTTGTAATAGCGCTCCTTCTGCGAATACTCCAACAGCTTTCCCGGAATAAAATCGACAATCCGGTCGTCCTCATCCACAACCAGACATGTCCCGTCCATCCAGTTTTCAAACTTGTCCACAAGCGCCAGCGTCTCGCGTGAATCCTCAAGCAGCAGGTCAATCAGCGCTTCCTCAAAAATCAGATCCGATTCCAGCAAAAGGGTATCCTCTTTTACCAGCCAGTCTTTTGCCATGGAGAGCGAGTATATGTTATTGGTTCTGTCATACACCTCATTGATGATGTATTCTACCGGCGTATCAATTCCCAGTCCGTCGACAAACTGCATCAGATTTTCACACTGATAGCCCACGACCATTACAATCCTCGACAGATTCTTCTTATCCAGAATGTATAGTGCTCTCTCTATCAGGCGCACGCCGCCCACTTCCACCATGCATTTTGTATTGTTCTGAGTAAGCTTTCCCAGACGTTTTCCCATTCCTGCCGCTAAAATAATTGCCTGCATACCGTCACCCTTCACGCATTATTCTTTATACAAATAGCAATCAAACACAAACCGGTTATTCCAGTACAGTTCGTTATCAGGTTGTACGATCTCACATCTGCCCCCGTGCTCCTCTGCAAATTGCAGGAACATCTCTCTGGTGTAAAATGTTTTGTCCAGCCCCGCATATACTTCATCATAATTCTCGACACACTTCCGGCGGTATGCCATGTGTTCGTCTTTTTTCTCCTGATCGTGCACTTCGGTGACGACAACCATCTTCCCCGCCTTCGCCCACATGCGTTCCAGCACCTTCTGCCCGTAAGCAGCATCATTAAAATACTGAAACACACTGTCTGCCAGAACGACATCGTACTTTGGCTCTGTCGGCACCCTGAGTGCCTCCTCGCATCCCACGTCCGCCTCCGTCACCACGCTTTGGGCTATGCGGATGAGGTTTTTGGAGTAATCCAGACCGCCGAGCACCGCCACATGCTTCAACGTGGAAAATAGATACAGATTCACACCGCTTCCGCAGCCAATCTCATACAGACTGCCGATCATTCCTGCACACCCCGTCTCGATCCGCTGCGCCATGCACTCCCACTGCCGGAAAAACGCCTCATAATATCCCTGCACATCCTGTGTATCAAATCCGTCCGCCCGTTTTAATTCCTTAAACATTTCAAATACGGTTGCGCGATTCTCAATCTTCGCGGTCCGCTTCTTCCATATCTTATCCCAGTTGTTCATTGCTCCATGTTCCCCGGCAAACGCCCGGGACGCCTCTGTCATCCCAGATGCCTATCTGCTTAAAAATGCTCATAAAGAGATAGGAAGGGCATTCGTATCAACAAACTGCCCCTCTTATCTCTTTATCGTGTCTGACTATTTCAAAATCTCAAGCACTGATTTTGCATCATCATTATACTGTGCCAGAATACTCTGGGATGCATGCACCAGAATCCGGTTGGTCGAATACAATACCATCTCCATATTCATGTTGGTGTCTCTGATCCCTGACTCCGCACTCTGCGTATTTTCTGATGTGTTGTCCGTATTGCGCACGGCATGTTCCAGACGCTCCTGCTGGCTGCCGAACTCGTCTCTCCAGAGCGCCGCCTGTTCAATCGCGTCCTGAACCATCGTGATGGATTCCGACGCCTTCGCATGCGAAGATACATTCACTTTGTCTGTGCCAAGGCTCTCCTTGCTCGCATTTACAAAATGGATATCTATCGCCTGTCCGTTCAGTGCCCCGGACTGTATGCGGTAATATCCCGGTGCAGCCTGCGGCGTTCCCTCCGCCAGCATATACTGCTGATTGAAGTGCGTCGTATAGGCGATGCGGTCCACTTCCTTGTTCAGCTGATCCAGCTCATCCTGAATAGCCCTGCGGTCCGAGTCTGTGTTGATGTCATTGGCTGCCTGCGTCGTCAGCTCCACCATACGATCCAGGACATCCTGCGTCTCCTGAAGCGCTGCATCCGCCGTCTGCAGCATACTGATGCCATCCTGTGAATTCCGGGAGGCTTTGTTCAGCCCTTTCACATGATGCCGCATCGTCTCTGATATCTGCAAGCCTGCCGCATCATCATTTGCTGTGTTTAACTTGTACCCTGTCGCAAGCTTTTTGGAAGATTTCTCCATCTTCTTCACGTTATAGCACAGCTGCCTACTCTCACAGATTGCCGCCATATTATGATTAACCACCATGTTATTCTACCTCTTCCCTGAGATTTTTGATACACTTCTGATATTTATATCGAATCATCCGTGCTGTTTCTTTAGCATAACACTTCCACTACTTTCAACTTTTTATTTCATAAGCTTCTTAACATTTGAAATATAATCCATTGTACTATCAATGCTGAATGCTCTTCCCATCATAACCTGTGCCTCATCGAACACTAAGTATTCAAACAATTCCCGGAACTTTTCAAATGCTTCACAAGCATCCTGCATATGATAACGTGCAATTATCTCCGCAGCTGGACACCCTTCCTCCAACTGAGGATATGAATAATACAACAACTTCAATACATAGTATAAAATAAATTTAGCTGGCACTGCCTCCAAAACCCATTCCTGATCAAACCAAAGTATTTCTCCCTCACAATAAAATGCATTTCTAAAACTCATATCCAGAAAACCGATTTTTAATATTGGTCCAAATAATTCCTCGTTCTCTTCTATTCCCAGATCCAGTGTATATAATATGTTATCCTTCCATGAAATTTGTTCAGACGATCGCAATATTTCCCCATACATCAAGTCTATCAATCTATAAATTTCATCGGTGTTCCCTTCTTTTAACGCGTTTAAAATTACGTCTTCCAAAAGCGGTTTTTCAATATAATCACTGACCACTATCCCATTATCAGCCCTATATTCTACTATTTTTATACCCGCTTGTTTCAGAATATTTACATTTTTGAACAGTTGCCTTACATGCGTCTGTGCGCATAACATCGTAAGCGGCTTCTTTTCAACGGTGCTATCCCTCGTAAATCTTGTTGCCATTCGATATTGTTCCTTGCGTTCGCTTGTTAATCTCGCAAACGTTATTTCCCCTAGCTGACTGCTGTTGGAGCACTCCACCAAAAATGAATTTGCAAAAAACTCGAATACTCCGTTTTCTACAATATCCGTATAAAGCTTTTTCTCATTTGCAATTAATGTATTTTTATCAGCCGAGCTATAATCCCTGAAATTTCCAGAATTTATCGTGTCTTTCTTACTTGGTAAAACATCCTGTGAATAAATAACTGTAGGCAATTTGTAATCAGGATATGGATAATAAAAATAGGTATTATGAAAGCCACTTTCCTTAATCAATGTGTCCAACGCTGTTTTTGAAAATGTCCTTACCCCTCTCTCAACATCCCTATACTGATTTATCCCTTCAAACGGTATTCCAACATGATCTTCTGGCATTCCGCACCAATATTTTAAACCGTACTGATTCTCTATTGCGACAAGCAATTTCCCATCTGGTTTCAGCAACTGCTTAATCTTAACCAAAAAGTCCATGTACGGATTTGTTGATTCCGTATAAGTTCCCTGGTATTCCAAAACGCCTATCAGTGTAATATAATCAAATTTTTTATCAAATTCAATATCATTCAAGTTTCCAACAATAATCTCAAGATTTTCTTTTTCACGGCACCGGAGAAGCGTTGCTGTTGCACGTTTTCTTGAGAGTTCCACTGCCGTAACATCCTTACATTCATCGCACAGTACACTTGTAATTGCGCCCATACCACAGCCAATTTCCAATACACTGCTATCCGGTTTGAATTTATACCAATTTAGAATATTTTTTCGTAGCGGCGACAGATGATAATATATCGGCCAATTAAATTGCTCATAGACAGCGTTGCTGTAGTCTTCTGGTCTATTTTCTGCAATTATCTTAATTATAAAATCTTCTACCTCGCCATCAGAATATAAATCTTCGTTCTTATACCACTGCAGATTAAGTTTAGGACATGGATTCATTTTGGCAATTAACTCTTCATACATCCTTCTTTCTCCCTTCATCACAGCATAACTTCAAAACAATTTTCACAAGTATTTTTCACATTTTACTTATAAATGACTTTACCCGCTTCTGTATATTTTCTCTATTTTTTTCTTCATTCTCTATCCGATACAGCTCCATCTGCCTTGGAATCATCGCCGCATAGGGAGACTCCCGATAGTCTGCTACCTCCGCTTTTACGGTATCCCGCAGCGTCTCATACATGGAATACGGCACTTCAAATCCGCGCTGCACCGCAAACAGCAGCGTCTCATAGAAATACGTATGCAGAAAATACAGCTTGATCTCCTCATAATACTCCCGGAAAAACGGCGTCTGCTTCATAAAATGCCACACGGCAAGCTGCACATCTGCATGCATCTGCAACGTTGTCATCTGACGCATATCCCGGCGCATGGTTCCCACCTCATTCTGGCGGTAGCAGTAAAAAGCTTCCGCCATGATTTCAAAGCGGTTTCCGTAGAACAACAGCGGATACACAAACAGCGGTTCTTCATAAATGACATGCTCGGCATAACGGACGCCCGCCCGCTCCACAAGCGATCTCCGGTACAGCTTGTTCCAACAGCCGTAGGTGATCTTCTCGCTGATAAGGAAACGCTTCCGCTCCTCCTTTGTCTGAATCTGGATGCTCTCGTCCGCGGTCGTCCTTCCCGACGCCACTTTTCCAAGTCTTTCCGTATAGTACACATAATCAAACTGTACGATATCGGCATCGTTCTCCACCGCACGCCGGTATACCTTCTCAAGGAAATCCTTCTCCACAAAATCATCCGCATCGACAAACGCAAGATACTCCCCCGTCGCATAGCCGAGCGCCACGTTCCGGGCGCCTCCCTGACGCAGATTTTCCTCCAGATGGATAATCATGATGCTCTCTGGATACGCGCGCTCAAATTCCTCCAGCAGTGCCCATGTCGCGCCCTCATCATCCGATGCATCATCCACAAAAATCAGCTCCAGCCCGTCGATTCCGATCGACTGCTGCACCAGCGACAGAAAGCACTGCGGAAGCCATTTCGCCGCATTGTGGCAGGGTACAATTACACTTACTTTTTTCATTCCGCCTCCCGCTCCCTCTTTGCCCGGAAAACATACTGGTACACCTGAAACAACTGTCTGTCCGCAATATGCGGAATCTGATACAATGCGTTCATCAATTCTTCCGCTTCCGCATCCAGCTCTTCCGTATCATAGGTCGCCATCATCTGTGTGACTTCCATTCCGCACCGTTCAAATACCCTCACAATACTGTCCATTGTGAAAAAGCGCAGATGCGTGCGGTCTAAAATTCCTGCGTCCTGGTACTCCAGCTTTCCGCGCAGAAGGTCGCTGATTACATGGCGGTTTAAAATATTAGGAACACTGCACAGAATACTGCCCCCCGCCTTCAGATAAGGCAGTACTTTCTGCAGAATCCGCTCCGGATCATGCAGGTGCTCCAACACATCCGCCAGTATGATATAGTCAAATGTATCTTTTTCATACGGGATCTGCATGGTCTCAATGTTTCCCTGCCGGATATCCAGATAATTTGCACCGATTTTCGCAATGTCATCCTGGATCTCAATTCCGCTTACCTTCGCGTCCGGCCACTCATACGCAATATGCGCAAGCGTTGCACCGCATCCGCATCCCACTTCCAGCACGCGTATTCTGCTCTCTTTCGGCTCGGAAATCATCGCAATCAGTTCTTTTCTGCTGTAGGTATAATAGGACATATCGAAGCCCCATTTTTCCCGGAACTTCTCACTTGTAACTGAGAACGTCTGCTTCCAGATATCCGAGTTCCTGCCGTTTCCATGACCGTAATGCACGATAAAACTATTGTGGCAGAGGCGCATCTGCCACCCCGCCAGATTCAGCCGGATGCACAGATCTACATCCTCGTTCTGCCCCGGGGAAAACCGTTCATCCAGAAGTCCGACCTCATCCAGCGCCTTCCGTTTCAGCAGCATCGCAAATCCTACCAGCCAGGTCTTTTTCTCCAGCGCATTTTCCATGGGGATATTCATTGCCGTGCCGTATGTTATGTATTCCTCCACACCGGCAAGCTTCGCCTCAATTCTCTGCCCGTTGATCACGCTGTTTGACATGCTTCCCGTGGCGCCGATCCGTTCCTCCTCATATAACCCCATCCTGAGCCAGAAAATAGAATTGGGCAGAACAATCGTATCATTGTTCAGAAGAAGGATATCATTTTCCGGCTCTGCCGCCTTGATTCCCTGATTGCACCCTGCCGGGAAGCCCTTGTTTTCCTGGTTGCTCACGAGTGTCATATCTTTTTGCTCCTGAAGCCATTCCAGTGTGCCGTCTGTAGATGCATTGTCCACCACGACCAGCTCGTAGCTCGACGGATCGCAGGTGTCCCGGATGCTGCCGATACACTGCATATTCATGTCTTTGAGATTATACGTCAATATCACGATCGAAACCTTATGCACGCACCACCGGTCATCCTGCTGTACACGCTCTTTGTGCTGCTGTATGATCCTGCGATCGTCTTCATCGCTGCAATAATAGAGCGCATTTTCATAGCAGAGCCACGCCTGATTGCAATTTTTGCGCTCATAATAATTGCCCAGCAGCAGATACAGTTCATAATTTCTGTAATTATACTGCAGCCCCTGCGCGATACAGGTATAGGCGCCTTCCCAGTCGCCCAGCGCAGAGAAAACCGTTGCTGCCAGCACGGCGAGTTCATCATCCCATTCCCCGTTCATATACTGCCCGAGTTCTCTTCCGGCTTCCCTCCACGCATTCTGCTCAATAAGTTGCTTTAATCCTGCATATCCCATCCCGCTCTATTCTCCTGCTGTTTTCTGATGATCTGCCTCTCCCACACCATCCGCAAACTATTTTGTCAGCCGCTTCACCGTTTCAATGACCGTATCCTGCTGCTCATCGGTAAGTCCCGGATAAACCGGAAGGCTGATGATGTGCGAGTAGACTTCCTCCGCCACCGGACAATGTACTTCTTTGTAGCCGTGCTCCTGGTAATACGGATGATAGTACACCGGGATATAGTGGACATTCACTGCGATGCCGTTCTCCCGAAGCTGCTCAAACACGGTCTTTCTGTCGTGGTTCTTCACCTGTATGATATAGAGATGCCATCCGCTGTTCGTCTCCGGCAGCTGATACGGCGTCACAATATTCGCACAGTCTGCAAACGCCTCATCGTAGCGCTTTGTGATCTCCCTCCTGCGCGCAAGGAAGCGGTCCAGCTTCCGCATCTGGCTGCAGCCGAGCGCACACTGGATATCCGTCATGCGGTAATTATAGCCGAGAGCAAGCTGCTGATAGAACCACGGTCCTTCATTTCGCGTCATCAGCTCCGGATCTCTGGTAATTCCGTGGCTGCGGAACAGCACTAATTTCCGGTACAATTCCTCACTGTCCGTCACAATCATACCGCCCTCGCCCGTCGTGATCGGCTTCACCGGATGGAAGCTGAATGTTGTCATATCCGACATGGAGCCGATGCGCCGTCCCTTATATTCCGAGCCGAGCGCATGCGCCGCATCCTCGATCACGATCAGATGATACTCCTTTGCGATCGCATGAATGGCGTCCATATCGCAGGGCTGTCCTGCCAGATGCACCGGAATGATCGCCTTGGTCTTATCCGTGATCTTGCGCCGGATGTCCTCCGGATCGATGTTGTATGTCTGCGGATCAATGTCTGCAAACACCGGAGTTCCGCCACAGTACAGCACACAGTTGGCGGATGCCGCAAACGTGATCGGCGTGGTGATTACCTCATCCCCCGGTCCGATTCCCGCCGCATGGCATGCCGCATGCAGTGCCGCAGTATCGTTTGAAATGGCGACCGCATATTTCGCCCCCACATACTCTGCCACTGCCCGCTCGAACTCCGCCACCTTCGGTCCTGTCGTCAGGAAATCCGATTTCAGCACCTTTACTACTTCCTCAATGTCATCTTCCTCAATCGTCTGTCTTCCGTATGGTATCATCACTGTTCCTCCTTGCTGTACTTTTCCAGTTCCATCTTTGCCCTCTTACTGTAGGAATACGGAATGCCCCTGTTTTCCTTCTGTATCCGCCTGTGAAAGGATCTAAGCCTCTCTGCACTCATTTGATCCGGCATATGCCATGTCTCCAGCTGCCCAAGAGCCTTCTCCTTATCCAGTACGCCATGTAAGATCAGGATGAGAATGGTGTCTACTGATATGTTACCGCTTTCTACCGCGTGAATCAATTCCTGATAATCCTGTGCCGGTCTGTCAAACTCCATGCGATGCAGCAAAAACCGTACCGAGAGATAGGTCCGGCATATCGCTTCACAGCTGCCCGCCTGTGCCAGAAACGACGGTCTATTGCTCACCCTGCGCTCCGTCTGCTCGATCTCACAGATAATCGCAAGCATCTCCAGTTCGGAGCTCTTCATCTGGCTCTGATGATAGATCCCGATGGCCTGGCTGGCCTCATCCCATTGCCCCTGATCTATCATCTTCCGGATCGCCGCTGCCAGCTGACCGCTCAGCTGATCCCACTCTCCGCTCGAGAACAGCTCCTCTCCCTCCGGAACGTTAAAAAATTCCGGGTATTCTTCCATACAGATCTTTCTGTTCCTGTCATAATTGGTGAGCTTTGCGAATCCGCAGTCATGCACCACCCAGGGTTCTTCCTGATAAGGTACCACAATCTCATAGCCTGCCCTGCGGAATTCAAATGCCTGCGACACATCATAGAAATCAAAATCCGAAAACAGATCGTCTCTCCACGGCAGATCATACTGCGTCATCATCAGCAGCCCGTCCACCGCATCGACGGTCTGATCTTTGGTCTGGTTCGGCCCGCACAGCAGGACATAGGAAAGATCCGGCTCCCTGCAGTCCACTTTTCCCACATTCCAGGAAGAATAGACGACGCCGTTTTCCGGAATGCCGATTCCTCCCACCATTCCGATCATTCCCGTCTTCGGGTGCTCCTTAAAAATGCGCAGTGTCTTCTCCAGAAAACGGCTGTCGCGGATAAAAACATCCTGGTGCATATAGACTTTATATTTTGCATCGCTGCTTCGCATCCCCAGATTGTACGCCGCGCACATGGAATCCGCCTCCCAGATGCCGATCACGTCTATGTCATATCCCGCCGGAACTTCCAGATGCTCTATGTAATACTTGCACTCTTCAAAATACAGTTCATTGTTCACGCATATAATGAATGCGATTGTGTCTTTTCTGTCCTCTACCGGCATGATTTCCTACCTCATACATCTCTTTTATACTGCTGCAAAAATGCCGCAATCCGCTCTGCGCCTTTTCCGTCCACCAGCCTTCTCATCCGCTCAAAGCTCTGCGCCCTCTTCCCGGCGTCTTTCGTATAGCAGACCAGATTTTCGCAGATTGCATGCGGCGCATCGTCCTTTTCTCTCACATCCCCCGCATAGATTAACAGGTTGTGTTCTGCCATCTCCTCCGCAAATTCCAGCTGATTATCCGCAAACGCAAAACAGACCGTCGGAATCCCGCAGGCGCACAGTTCCAGAAGCGTTGTGCCGCCCGCCGAGACCGCAGCCTCGCACTGCTGCATGTAACGCCACATATCGGGAATATTCTTGTGAAGTATGATCTTCGGGTTTGCTGCCGCCAGTTCCCGCAGCATATTTTCATTCCGATTCATACTGCCGACAATCACATGCCACAGATAATCCTGCAATTCCTGCATCCGTGTGCCGTACGCAAGAATTCTGCCCGCCATATTGTAAGGATCGGTTCCGCCCGTCGAGAGCAGAATACTCTTCTCCCGCGGCTTATCAAAGGAAAGACGCGAAAACTCCTCCCGGAGCGGCGCATACAAAAACCCGGTAAGATACTGTACCCCGTCCTTTTCATGCAGCCCCTCCGGCGTCTTCTGTCTCTCCCTGCACGGTATGTATTGAAGCAGCGCCGACACCTCGTAGTGTTCCCTTCTGAAATCGTCAACATAGAATACCGGCACCATCCGGTTTAATTCCGCCAGATAGCGCACCGTCGCGCAGTAGGAATCCACAACCAGCCAGTCCACCTGCTGTGCCTGTAACCGCTGCTTCATGACCGGAAGTTCGTCCTCCAGCGCATCCCAGCGCGTCTCTAGAATCCGATAGGGAAATCCCGCCTTTTCGATCCGCTCCGTCTCTTTTTCCTCTGCCAGCCAGAACTCACACGTCAGCCCGCGCTTCCTGCACGCCGACGCGATCGAAAGCGTGCGCATCAGATGTCCGGTTGCCACCTGCTCGTTCGCATCCACCCGAAATACAATCATCTGTCTACTCCACCTCACCCGGAAGAATCGGCTCTCCGAAGCGGTACGCCTTTTTCGCCTTGCGCCCCAGCAGCGTGCGGTAATACTTCGGCTTGATACCGATGGCAGGCCGGATGCTGCGCACATTCTCCTCGGTGAAAGCCTCCCCCTCCGCAATCGGTTTTACCGCAACCAGCGATCTGCGGTATTTTAAACTGCTCTTCTCATGTTCGGTCAGCTCATAGGTTGCCTTTCCCTTAATCACGCAGGCATTCCGCACATCCTGCACCATCTGCGCAAATTCACCGATCTCCATGGAAAACGCTGCGTCCGGGTTGTCAATCGTCCGATCCAGGCATACATGCTTTTCGATGACCTGCGCTCCCACAGACACCGCCACAACATCCGCAAGCGATCCCATTGAGTGATCCGACAGTCCCACCGGCACGCCGAACCGCTCCTTCATATCCGCGATTGTTGCCACATTCATATCCTCATACTGCGCCGGATACTGGCTGCAGCATTTCAGCAGCACCACCTGCTCGTTTCCCTGTCTCCGGCACGCCTCAAGTGCCTCTTTGATCTCTTCCTCCGACGCCATTCCGCAGGACATAATCATCGGCTTTCCCTTGCTCGCCGTATACTCGATCAACGGAATATCCACCAGCTCAAAGGACGCGATTTTGTAGAACTCCACATCCAGATCCTCCAGGAAATCGACCGCTGTCCGGTCAAACGGCGTAGACAAAAAATCCACACCGACCTCCCTGCACTTATCCCGCAGCGCCTGCTGCCATTCCCACGGGGTATAGGCCGCCTGGTAGAGCTGGTAATAATTATAGCCGTCCCACAGACCGCCCTTGATCTGATACGGTTCCTCCCTGCAGTCGATCGTGAGCGTATCCGCCGTGTAGGTCTGTATCTTCACACAATCCGCGCCGGCTTTCGCCGCCTCCTCAATGATCTTGAATGCATTTTCAATTTTTCCCGCATGGTTTGCGGACATCTCTGCAATCACATAGACTCCGCTGTTCATTTTCTCATATAATTTCATCTGTGACAGCCGCCTCCCTTTTCTTTCCCACGTTCCAAACCGTTTTTCAACACGAATCCCTATTCTACGCGCTTCGCCTTCGCCTGTACCTGAAACTGGTACGCGAAAAACAGGTTCTCGTCGGTAATCTCCGACAGTTCCATCAGCCTGCCTACAAATTCCCGGTCCTCGGGGCTGACTCCGTTTGAGGTCATCCTTATCTCCTCCGCTTCCAGTTCCGTCCGCAGTAACATGCTAAGAATCTCTTTGTAGGTGAAAAAATGAATATGAGTTCTGTCGAGCAGTCCCCTGTCCTCATAGGTAAAATTGCCGTTGATCAGCCCCCGCACAACCGAGACATGCATCAGATTGGGGATGGACGCCAAAATGCTTCCGTCCTCTTTTAAAAAGCCTTTGCAATATGTCAGGGTTCCTTCCGGATCTCTCAGATGTTCGAGGACATCCCCGAATACAATGTAATCAAACGTCACTCCGCCAAAATCCATCCGGCGTTCTTCAATGTTTCCCACGGTCACTTTCGCAATACAGTTCGCAATCTCCGCCGCCGAAGGGTTGATTTCCACACCGTAAAGCTCTGCATTGGGATAACGGTTCTTTACCCAGAGCAGATTTGCCCCGCAGTCACACCCGATCTCAAGAACACGGATGGGGGCATCTTCCGGATCCGTGATGTAGGAAAGCAGTCCGGCGTTCGGAACGGCATTAAAGTAGTTCATGTTCCATTTTTCCTTCAGAATCTGCCGGTCTGACACTGCCCATTCCTCATCTTCGTCCGCGGTTCTCTTTTCCGCAATCTGATAGAAGAACGCACCGCCGCACTCAAACAGCCTGTACTGAAGCTTGATCCCTCTGACGCAGTAATCCCACATCACATTCTCCGCAAGGGCAATCTTCTCATCAAAGGCTCCCACTTCTTCCAACATTGTATACTTTAGCAGTACACATCCCGCGGTCAGTTCCAGTTTCTGGAGATTCCTTCCCGCCGCAATCTGCCCCGCCTGTATCCGCGAAATCGCCTCTGTGTAGTTCGGCGCAGTCTCTGAGCCGTTCTGAATCACCTTCGGCATAACCGCACCGATTGTGCTGTCGGAGTACAGTAATCTCTGCATTTCCTCTATGGAATCCGGCAGTATCATATAGCAGGGATCGAGCAGCAAAATATCCTCATCCGTGACAAATTCTGTTTTCGCATAATTAAGAATGGTGCTGTAATTCTCTCTTCCCTCATCGCAGACAAGATAATTTATGCCGGGCTTCTCTTCCAGCCACTGGCGCAGCCCGTCCGTGGAGGCGTTGTCCACAATAATGAGATCTCTCTCCTCTATTCCCGCAAGCAGGCGGAGCGCCTCTATTTCCATCTGCACTAACTTCAACTGATTGTGCGCGACAATGATTACTTTCATGTTTTCTCCTTTATTTACCGCCTGCATTCTGTCCGATTGCTCTGCGGTAAGAAAAACCGTAGTCTTCTCTTTGCTCTTCATAGCCGAGTTTCCGAAAAACTTTCTGTGATGCTATATTATCATTCTTTACTTCCGCAAGCAATTCTCTGCAAAATCCTTTTTCTGAAAGCTGCTCCTCTGCGGCTGCAAGCATCCAGGACGCATAACCCTTTCCCCGCGCCCGCTCTGCAATGGCATAGGATATTTCTGCGCTTTCGCCCCGCTCGTCCCGGTCCGCCCGCACCTGTCCCACCGGTGCACCGGCGTCTTCCAGAATGTAAATCCTGCAGTTCTCATTCTTCCGCTTCTGCTCATACCATTTCTGATGCTGCTCATAGGGAATCTCTTCTGTATGGAAAGAACTTGCCCGGACGAGCGGATCATTTCTTAGCTCGTACAAAAAACGGCAGTCCTGCGTATCCGCCGGTCTTAAATGCAGCCTCCGCATCCTGTCCTCTTGCTTTGTTTCACGCATCAGATATTCATTCAGGTACCGCGTCACTTTTGCCGCACCTGCGGCATTTAAATGTGACCAGTCAAAAAAGTCCGCATCTGTAAATGCCGTCTGATCCCCGCCCAGATCAATCAGATCCGCCCCGTACTTGCGGCAGAGATTTTCCAGCGCCAGATACGTCTGCCGCTTCATCTCCCCGCTCGTCAGCTCACAAAACTGCGACGGGAACGGCATGAAGAGGAACACGGTCTTTATGTTGTTTTTCTGTAAAAACTCCAGCCAGCGCTCTAAAATTGCAAGATTCTCTTTGTATGTCTCGGGATACGGTTTGTGAAAAATACGCTGGATGGACTTTGCATCCTCTTTGCGCTGCTCCTTCGACGGCGTGTAGATTTCCTCCCTTTTCGTCTCACAGATCTCTGCGATTCCCGGAAACCGTCCCAGGAAGTCTCGCTCCAGAAAATCCTGCCCCATCAGTTTTTCACAGATTCTTTGGTCTTCCCATACCTCGGCGGCATCCTCCGCCCAGTCCAGATGATGCAGCTTTTTCGTCTGCGGATAGAATCCCAGCACTCTTAGACTCTGTGATCCCCGCGACAGATCCCACCAGAGCCGGTACGCACTCATTCCGATGATGCAATACTCCATCCGGCGTTTTTGTCTGACCGTGATTTCGCTATATGCCCACAAAAAGCGGTAATAATCCGTGTACAGATCCTGCGACGGCCCCGCCAGGCACATGATATCCCGGGCCAGTCTCTCATAGCAGATGCCCTTCTGCTCGTAGCTCATTCCGCATACGACGCCTGCCGCCGTTGTGACCTCTTTTTTATTTTTTATCTGCTGATACGTCGCCTCCGGGCTGATTTCATTCATCAGGCGGAAAAGATCAAACCGGAGCAGTCTTACCTCCCCGAACCAGTGCATTCCCGCTATATTTTCATACTGGGAACATACAATGATGTAATCACTTTCCTTCTGCTCGTCCGAAATCTGTTTTACGGTGCCAAGCAGATGAACCTGACTGACATCCAGCAGTTTTTCCACCGGCGCACAGTCCGCCGCCTCCCCCAGTAGCCAGACCTGATATTTTTCTTGCTCTCTCTTTAACTCCGATACCCGGTCGACAATCTCTTTTGCGCACGCATCATCCAGCCTTCCGCCGCCTTCCAGATCCCGGACGCTCTTCTCCAGCGCCGCAAACAGCAGATCAATCTGCTCCCTGTATGCCGCCTGATTGCTCATTCCATCTATGTAAGCGGCTATTTCACTTATGATCTGACATTTGCGCTCATATGCAGTCTGTTCCTGCCGCAGCTCCTCCAAATCTCTCGCCGTCATCTCTCTACTCTGCTCCCAACATTCCGGTTAATGCCTGCTCAAACGTAAAATCGCGCTGTACCTTTGCAAGACCGTTGGCGGCAATCTGCCGTCTCTCGGTGTCATGGCTCAGGTAATATTGCGCTTTTGCATACATATCCTCGATATCCTCATAGATCACGCACTCCGCACCGTTCACAAAATGTTCCGCGATTTCTTCCCTGTAATTCGTAAGTACAAAACCGCCGCAGCCCATAACATCCAGCACACGCAGCGGAATTCCGGTCTGTATGACCCGAAGCGCAATATTCAGGTTGATCTTCGCATCATGAAAAATATGCGGCATCTGCTTATAGTAATCCGCGTATCCGTAATAGCGAACCTCTGTCAGGCGCTCGTCCTTCTCATTCGACCACAATGCCGTCGCAAAGTGGCGGGACAGCAGTCCAAGGACAAGAAACCGCTCTCTTCCTGTCGTCTCACAGGCAAGTAAAAATTCCAGTTCTCTGCGGGAAATGCAGACTTTGCCGCCGCTGGCTTTCGCATAGGAGTCATTTAATTCCGCCAGCAGTTCGTCCGTTACAAGATCCGGAATCAGATAGCCTCCATACACTTTTAGCTGCGCTGCGATAATGCCCTCAAGGCGTCCCCTCTGATAAGCGGACAGCGGCTGCAGATAGTGCTGATACTCCGTCCGGTATAATTTTCCCACAAGCGCAATGTCCGTCTCGTATTTTTCTCTCTCCGCACGCTCAGACTCTGTCTCGTAAATCCGTCGGTACAGTTCCGTATCCACCGCAAGCGGCATGTGTCTTGCATCGATTCCCCGGCTCCGGTACTCCTCTGCCTGTACCCGGTCAAAAAAATAAATTGTATTGCAGGAATTTTTCAGCGTAACAAGGTTGCGGATATGAATCGGGCAGTCATACACCCACGAAATATATCGCACATCATGCCGCGCGCATACCGTTGAAATCAGCGGTGCATAGTTGATAGAAAATACCGCCCTATACGCCCCTGTCTTCATTTTTGCCTCAAACTGCTCACAAAACGCGTCATCTTTTTCCCAGTCCGCAAACTGATAACAAAAAGTATCATAGATTATATTCATTTTCTGAAGTGCACGCTCAATTCCGGCATTCATAAATGAATTCCATTGAAAATAAAGTATCTTTCCCACACAATATCTCCTGATGATGTCCTATATCCAAGCAAAAAACCGGCTTCTGGTCATCCCAAAGCCGGTTCTATGACGCTTTATTTAGTTACTTCCTTTGCCGCTTCGCCCAGTTGCTGAAATACCGGAATTACATTTTCAAATTCTACTGCCATTCTGGCATCATCCTTTGCCGCAATCGCATCGCTTAACGCTACAATCGCCGTGTTAAAACCTGCCTTGTCAACACGGACCTTTCCGTCATTGAGCGTATCCAGCGTTCCGTTGACAACCTGTATCTCCCAGTTGACGGCATCCACAATCCCTTTCAGAAACTGATCAGTATCGTCCAGACGCTCCCCTTTTAACTCTTTTACAATAATCTCCATATTATGCACGAGGCGGTCATTGAACTCTGTCAAAACCTCCAGTGCTTCTATCTGTTCTGCTCTGTTATCTTCCATGATCTTTCCCTCACTGCACCCGCAGCACAGCCATCCCGGCTTCCTTTCTCATAATTATACTGTTAAATATATCGGTTCCTTTTCCCATTTGCTTAATATCATTTTACAGAAAAGAGCATCCGCAGCCGATGTTCCCATCGTCCTATACATAAAGTTCACCGGCAGATACCTTTTCGCAGAATTCCTCCACGGTTCCTTTAAAACCGACCCTTTGGATCTCCCGCTTCAAGTCTTCTTCCATATGCCGGTAAAACGGATAATCGTGGTCGGCCGTCCCCTTCACCGGAACCATATAATCTCCGTATTCCGCCGTGAGCACCTCATCATACCCGCACGGCGCCGGAAGCTTGATATGTTCAAACGGCAGGTATACCGTCTTTTCATACGCCGTCTTAGGGATGTGCAGCTGCTCCCGGTTGAGCCAGAACACGTAATTTGTCACCTCGTCCGCTTCCTCCTTGCGGTATAGCGCCTGCACGGCATCCATAATACGCCATATCTCATTCTGCCGGTCTGCATCCGGGGCAATCCCGACACCGCACAGTTCCTCGAACACCTTTATTTTATCTTCAAGTATATTTTCATTCTGAAGCAGTTCCCAGTCTCGCAGCAGGGCAATTCCCGTCTCCACGATCTTTTTCTGAAGCCGGCTCAATTCCGGATCTCTCGGGACATAATCCATCGGGAAAATGTCTATTCCTATGCGCTGATACGGGAATCCATGAAAACGCTGCATGTACGTGTTGATGTTCCACATCCGTTCATCCGCCATAACCCTCAGATGCGGCACATATGCCGCCATCTGCAGGCGCTTTTCCCCGGCGTACATTCCCGCCATGCAAAATCCCTGCGGCAGTTCCTCCGGCAGAACCCGGATCAGCTCCATGTAATCCTCCCGGAGCATACAAATGTCAATATCATCATCCCACGGTATGAAGCCCTTGTGGCGCACCGCGCCAAGCAGGGTACCGTAATCCGCAAAATACTGCAGATGATGCCGCTCACATACATCCGCAATCACGCTTAATACTTCCAGTTCTGCCGCCCAGGCGCGCTTCATCATTGCGGGAATCTCAAAATCATCTCTCACTTCCGCGCAAAAATAATTCTGTGGAAACTCCATTTTCCTTCTATCTCCTTACCTAAGAATCCATCCTTTGCTTGCATTTACATACCAAGCCGGTATTTCACTTCTGCAAGCTTCCAGTCCTCCGGCGTGTCGATATCCTGCACCTTCATCTCATCCATAATGTACGGTATGGTGTTGTGTAAGACCATGCTGTGCTCCTTCCGGAATGCTTCTACCCGCAGCAGATAAAACTGTCCGCAGTCATGATAATACCGCTCCAGATCCTGCGAGCGCTTCAAGCGGTTCTCCTCCCACTTGTATTTTACCCTGTCCTGCTCAATGACAAAGCATCTCTGCGGCGGGAAGGAATATGCCACAACCGGAACCACCCCGTCTGCCCCCGTCTGCTCCAAGCGCTCCATGCTCTCTCTAAGCACATCCGCCGTCAAAAACGGCGCCGTCGGATAAATACAGCACACTTTTTCAAATGCCACTCCGCGTTTTTCATACTCTTCCAGCACTTCCAGAATGACTTCGTGCGTTGCCGCATAATCTCCGGCCGCTTCCTTGGAACGGTAAAACGGGACTGCTGCCCCTGCCCGTTTTGCAATCTCGGCAATCTCACTGTCATCCGTCGATACCATCACTTCATCAAACACGCCGCTCTTTAATGCCGCCTCAATGGAATACTCGATAATGGGTCTCCCGCAAAATTCCTTTATATTCTTGTGCGGAATCCGCTTACTTCCTCCCCGCGCCGTAATGACCGCAACCGCATTTTTTCGCTCCATATCGCTTTTCTCCTCCTCTTATCTTACATATTTTCCGCGAGCCGTTTCCATACCCGTTCATCCACCACTTCATATGCCGCCGCAACCGTTTTTATCGCACAGACGGAATAATTCTTTAGGATGTAGAAAATGTCCGTTTTTCCCTGATCCGCACCGAATTCCATTCTCTTTAATCTGTATTTCAGATCATTTATCTTTTGGACGAGCTCCTCATAGGTCTCTCCCGCCTGCCAGAACCGCATCTCGCCCTCCGCCTGTTCGCCGCGCGCAATGTCCGCCAGTATCTCATATTCGCGCAGATGCAGATAGCCCCGGTTGTTCGGATCGGAAAAGATTTCTATCAGTTCTCCCTGATTTCCCACGTTGACCAGCCGTTTCAGTTCCTCTCTCGAGTCCTCTCTGAGCCGGTCATATTCCCTGCGCCTTGCACTTACCTCGCCTGCCACAAACGGTTTGATGTCCTGATACTCCCCGACCGCTCTTTCACAGTATTTGTAATAATTCAGCATTTTGCTGTATGTATTGTCATGATAACACCACGGACTGTCCTGGTACGGCACTACCACACGGTAGCCTGCCCGCCGCATCTCAAAGCACTCCGAAATATCGTAAAAGTCCCATCCGTCGAACAGATCCTCCCGCCAGCGCACATCATGCTGTGTTGCCAGCAACAGTCCGTCCACTGCCTCCACGTCAACCGGCTGCCTGTCTGCACTCTGTGTGTACTGCACCCTGGCCGGGATACAGTTATGGTAGACACATCCGACGTTCCATGCCGCCACCGCCTGTGCATTGATCGGGACATCATCACATCCGACCATTCCGATCGCCCCGATCCTGTCATCGCTCTCAAAAACGGAGAGCATGTCCCGAAGGAACTCCCTGTTGATGATGAATGTATCCTGATGCATATAGATCTTATATCTGGCATCTGTATGTTCCATCGCCATCTGGTATCCGGCTGCCATAGACGGTGCTTCCCGCACTGCAATCACATCCAGTTCATATCCGTCCGGCACATGCAGACGGTCAATATAAAAAAGCGCCTGTGCATACTCTTCCTCATTGTTCACGCAGGTAATCACCGCTATTTTCATAATCGTTGCCATCCTCCCTGTTTTTTTATATAATCTTATCAGACAAGTCTCGGAAAGGAAGTACATGCAATGCATATCCTCTACTACAGTTGGCAAGAAAATACGACGTCAGATTTTTTATTCTCCATGCAGGCGCTGGGACATCAGGTCTCCCCCTGTATGCATGAGCTTTCCTATTACTTTTCTGACGACGTCAAGTCCGACATCCGGGACTGGTTGCAGGCGCAGACCTATGATGCAGTCTTTACCTTTAACTTTTTCCCGCTGATTTCCGATATGGCGGAGTCCCTTCACATACCATATATCTGCTGGGTTTTTGACTGTCCTCACTATACGCTTTATTCTAACAGTATCCGCAACTCCTGTAACTATCTTTTTCTGTTTGACCGGGATATGTGTCAGTCAGCCATCCGGCGCGGTGCCAGACACGCGTTCCATCTTCCGCTCGCCGTCAACACAACACGGCTTAAGGAACAGCTTGGCATTTCATCCGAGGACGGCCTGCTTTGTCCCGCTACTTACATGCACGATATTTCATTTGTCGGCTCTCTCTACGAGAGCTCCCATTACAATGCCTTCCGCTACGCGCCGAACCATCTGCGCGGCTATCTGGCAGGCATCATTGCTGCCCAGAAGGAAGTGTGGGGAATCGACCTCATCTCGCCGGTTCTTACTCCCGGAAGGCTCGCGGAATTCACCGCTTTCATGCCTTATTCCGGTGCGGAATATGAAATGCTCACTGCGAAGGAAGTTTTTTGCAGCATCATCCAGAAAGAAGTCACCTCGCAGGAACGGATCGAAGCCGTGAACCGTCTGGCGGTCTCCCATTCTGTCGCCCTCTACACCGGTTCCGACACCGCATGCTGTCCGGATGTTCTCTCGAAGGGAACGGTATCCTACACAGAAGAAATGCCGGACGTTTTCTACCGTTCCAAAATCAACTTAAACCTCACGCTGCGTTCCATCTCTTCCGGCATTCCGCTACGCGCACTTGATATTTTAGGCTGCGGCGGTTTTCTTCTCTCCAACTATCAGCCGGAATTATGCGAGTATTTCACTCCGGATGTCGATTTTGTCTACTTTAACGATATGGCTGATCTGGAGCAAAAGGTCTGCTACTACCTGGCGCATGAGGAAGAACGCTGTGCCATTGCCGCACATGGATACGGGCGTGTCTGTGATCTTTTCTCCTATCACACCCAGCTGTCCCATATGCTGACCGTCTTTGCCGCAGAATCAAAAGACTGCTGATTACCGGTTGTCGAGCAGTTCCAGGAACTGCTCCGCCCGCTTATCCCAGGTATGTTCCCTCCGCGTCTTCTCTCTGCCGCTCTCTGCTATCCGGCATCTCTTTTCTTCATCCCCAAGCACGTTCTTTATTTTTCCCGGCAGTTCTTCCAGATGTTCCAGGTCGAAAATAATCATATCCTTCTCATCGTACCTGCCGGGAAGATACCCGGTGTTATCCGTAACCAGCACGGCTCCCGCCATCATAATTCCCGCCATCCGTTCCGTAAAGCCGCCCTTGTGCCAGGACATCACATTTAGGGACATTCTGGACTGTCTCCACACATGAAGTCCCTCCTCCACGGTGACTCCCGGATGGCAGATCAGATTGGGATATTTCCGAAGCGGACAGTGCATCCAGCTGTCGCCAAACACATCCAGCCGGATTCCGGCCTGTAAGATCGTCTCGATCACACGGTGCCTGTAATAGTGCATCGCGCCGTAAATCACCCGTCTGACCGCATACATTTTCTCCACAAATTCCTCATCCGTCAGTTCTATCCCGTAGTGCTCCAGCGTTCTGGAAAATGCCTCCTCGGCGGTCAGGTTGGGATATTTCCGCATGGTGAGCAGGAAGCGGTTCGCCAGAAACCGCAGCGGCCGTTCCTGTTCCCGGATCCATTGCAGCTGCACCTCATACCCGCCATAGGTGCCGACGAATGTCAGGTCGTAGATCCGCTCTACGGAATCCTCCCCGTCCTCCATTCCTGCCGGCGGAAAAAGAATCGCATCCTGTTTGTAGAAGCGCCG
Organism: uncultured Lachnospiraceae bacterium; assembly: GCA_902781225.1. Classification (GTDB taxonomy): domain Bacteria; phylum Bacillota; class Clostridia; order Lachnospirales; family Lachnospiraceae; genus Roseburia. The sequence goes on from CACZIN010000026.1 coordinate 34,693, forward strand.
AAAGAAATCGGCATACGTCTGATCCAGTACCAGCACATGAAAATCCGGGTAATGATGTTCAAAGTGCTGCTTTCCCCAGATCGGATGATCCAGGAAAAAATTGTACTTGGGACCGTATATGTATTCGTGCAGATAGTGGACTTCGTCCTCCATCTTAATCGAGAACGCGCAGGACTGCACCCCGATTACCGCCTTAAAATGCCTTCCCTTAAACTGGATGATCTCGCGCGGATCGTGTTCTTCCTGATCGAAATAAAGAACCCGCTCTCCTCTGCGTTCCAGAGCCGCTCCGAGCTGTTCCGCAAAAATCGTGAGTATGTTGTAACATACCGGATCTCCCTTGTAGATCAGAATCGGCTGTGTCGCCTCATCGATCCGGTAATATTCCTCCTTATGCCCGATCATCCCTTCCAGATAGGAAACCGTCTCTTCATAGCGCCCTTCCATCTGCGCCTCCGCGAGCACTGCCTCGATGGCAGCATTAAAATAGCCGGCTTCCTGCAGCTGTGCGCTGTACTTTCCCAGAACATAGCAGTCCGTCCGCCAGCCGAAGCCGGCATTCTGCGGCTCCTCCACGTCGTCGAACACCATCGCGTTCTCCTGCCCGCACGCATCCTCGTCTGTCTCCGCAAGCTCAACCGGCGTCTCTGCGGCAATTCGCAGCAGCAGCTCATACTTCTGCTTTGCCCCGAGCTTTTTATTCACCCCGCCTGCCAGCCGGACCATTTCGCGCGGAATCGCCACGGTTCCGGCACAGATTGTTTCGTCAAGCAGCAGGTCCATAAACCAGTTCCTGTTTTGTGATTTCTTTACTGTTTTTATCATTCTCAAATCCTCATAAAGTCTACTCTATTATATCGGTATCTGCGATCCATTTATTAACTTTCCCTCCGTTTAAACCGATATAACCTTAAGATATTATAACCTCAGAAAAGGATATTTTTATGAATCATACGCCTATCAATCTGGTCATCGCCATCAACCGGCTCTATGTAAAATACGCCTATGTGATGCTGTACTCTTTCTTATGCCATCACCCGGAGCCTGTATCGGTCTATATTCTGCACCATGAGCTTACCCCCGAGGATGAAGCCATCCTGCAGACATTAGGTCAGCAGTTTGCCGTGCATATATCCCTGGTGTATGTTCCGGATTCCCTGCTTCCTCCGCCCGAAGTTCTTGAAACCAGCAGCTGGGGAATCGAAGCCTACTTCCGGCTTGCGATCACAGATCTTCTTCCCGCTTCGGTCGACCGTGCGCTTTACCTGGATACCGACATTATTGTAAATGCGCCGGTCTACGACCTGTATGAGTTGGATTTCGGCTCAAAGCTTATCGCTGCCTGCAAAGAATTTACCTGCCATCCCCCGTTCGGAAATTACCGGGATGTTTTATTTGCACCGCTCTTTGAACACGGCTTTTCCTATTTCAACTCCGGCATGATTCTTTATAATCTCGCCGCCCTTCGCCCGGACTATTCATTCCGGATCTATATGGACACGGCAAGGGAACTGCATTATGCGATCGAATATCCGGATCAGGATCTCTTAAATTACTGTCATTACCAGGACACGCTTTTTGTCGATCCCTTTCTGTACAATCTGAACGCGCGATACGGCTATGACGACTATAATATCCATTACGATGAATTAAAGCAGCGGGGTGTCATCATTCACTATGCGTCCTCCAAACCATGGCGCGGCAACTTCCTGCACTATGACATCGAATGGCTCTGGTGGGAATACGCAAAACACACGCCGTTTTACCGCCAGTTGTTGGAGGAAGCCCTGCGCGAAAATATTATGGACTCCCCGCTCAATCCGTACATTGCGGATCTGGCGCAAAAAAACGCAGCGCTCTACCAGAAACTTGAAACCTACGAACAGCTTTTAGAAACGCACGGAGGAACCATTTCATGAAGCCTGAACCAATGAACATTGCGGTATCTGTCAGCAAATACTATCTGCCATACACCTACGTCATGCTTCATTCCCTTCTGAAAAATAATGCATGTCCCATTGACGTCTATGTCCTGCATCGGGAACTGTGCTCTGCCGATTTTGATTTTCTGCGCACACTGACCCACACGCATCCGCTTGTCATAAACGACTGCCGGCTGTCGGAGGATCAGATTCCGCTTTCCGCGGATGACAACGCTGCACCGGCAGCCCCGGAGAGCCTCTTTTATCTGTCTATTCCTCAGATTCTCCCGGCGGATTTGTCGCGCATCCTTTATCTGGATTCCGACGTTATTGTCAATGCCTCCCTGTCCGCGCTGTATACAGCCGACCTGACGCATCATATGCTCGCTGCCTGCCAGACAGCATCCGGCATTGCAGACGGGGTACTGCTTTTCAATCTGGATTCCGGCGCATCCCGGGAACCGTTTTCCTTACAAAAAGGACTCCCCTCTGTTCTTCCGCTTGATCCAAAAGTCTACAACCTGCCCGCCCGGACAGCGTATACCGCATACAATCTGCACTATGAGACCGTCCGCACGCAGGCTGCCATCGTTCATTTCTGCGGCTCCAAGCCGTGGGAGGGCAACTGTTTTCACTGCGACATTGAACAGCTCTGGTGGGATTATGCGAAAGACGTTCCCTTTTATGAAGATCTGATGGAACACACCCTGCATGAGATTGTGACAGATCCGACGGTTATGAATTATATCAGCAACCTCCGGCTGGAGCATAAGCAGCTGCTCGACATTATCGAAAAATACGAGATCATTTTAGAAAGAACGAGCTGTCGCGATAAGCATAGCCCCCTTTTGGATGATAAGTAATTCTATAAGAAGCGCACTTGGGGATTTCAGATAGAAATGCAGATGGAAATTCGTTGGAGAAAAATGTGAGCATTTCTTCCGGCTGAATGTCTGCATCGGATTCCGTGTCTCTTCCACGTTTGGACAATCCGCCGGGTGCATGTCCGACACACCGGAGACAATGGGCGGACTTTCTAGCCGCACTAGCTGTACTCCCTCATAGACAATATAAAACCGCGCGAACCGAAACTCGTTGCCATCTGCTATTGAAAACATGGCAGATGGCAATTCAGACATCGGCTTCGC
>CACZIN010000027.1:0-37731 GCA_902781225.1 uncultured Lachnospiraceae bacterium
CGGAATCCGATGCAAACATTCAGCCGGAAGAAATGCTCACATTTTTTTCCAACGAATATTCCATCTGCATTTCCACATGAAATCCCGAAGTGCGTTTCTCATAATATTACTTATCACTCCAAAGAGGTCTATGCTTATTGCGGCAGCCCCATAAAAAAACTCCGGCAGACTCTTATGAATCCGCCGGAGCTACTCTTTTTTTCAGATTCTACAGTTCTTTCTCGAAGAATGCCTTCATCGCTGCAACAGCGGCATCCTCATCCGCGCCGTCCACATTGACGGTAATCTTCTCGCCCTGCTTTACGCCAAGCGCCATCACTGCCATCACTCTGGTAGCGTCCACTTCCTTCTCACCTTTCTTGATGGTGATCTTGCTGGTGAAGTTCTTTGCCTCCTTTACCAGAAGACCTGCCGGTCTTGCGTGAATTCCAAGTTCGTCTTTTACGGTGTAATCAAATGTTTTCATGTTTTCCATTTCCTTTCTTTTCTTAATTTATGTGGCTTTTATTTACTCCATTCCGACAACGCGCTCGCGCACCGGAAGTACCATCGCAGGTGATACGGACAATTCGTCAATTCCCATCGCAACGAACTGTTCCGTCAATGTTGTATCTGCGCCGAGTTCCCCGCAGATTCCTGCCCAGATACCCTCCTTATGCGCACTGTCGATGACCATCTGAATCATCTTAAGCACTGCCGGATGGTGGGAATCATAGAACATATCAAGCTTTGCATTCTGTCTGTCGATTGCCAGTGTATACTGTGTCAGATCGTTGGTTCCGATACTGAAAAAATCCACTTCCTTTGCCAGCTCATCGGCAATGATGACCGCCGCCGGTGTCTCGATCATAATACCGAACTCCACCTTGCCGTACGGGATCTTCTGTGCATCAAGTTCTGCACGGATCTCCGCCATGATCTCCTTGACCTTCTGTACCTCCCAGACGGAAATAATCATCGGCACCATAATGGCAATGTTGCCGAACGCACTCGCACGGTACAGCGCGCGAAGCTGTGTCTTAAAAATCTCCGGGCGGTCCAGGCAGATGCGCACTGCGCGGTAGCCGAGCGCCGGGTTATCCTCTTTGTCCAGATTAAAGTAGTCAATCTTCTTATCTGCACCGATGTCCAACGTACGGATGATAACTTTTCTGCCGCCCATCATCTCCGCTACGCTCTTGTATGCGGAAAACTGTTCCTCCTCCGTCGGGTAATGGTCATTCTGCAGATATAAGAATTCACTGCGGAACAGTCCGATTCCCTCCGCATCGTTCATTAACGCCGCGCCGACGTCGCCGATACCGCCGATATTCGCGTACAGCTTAATGGATTTGCCGGACTTTGTTGCGGTCGGCTTGCCCTTCAATGCCGATAACAGTTCTTTCCGTTTGCTCTCGTCCTCTTTCTTCTTCCGGTACTCCGCCAGAACGCTCTCATCCGGCTCAATGATGATTTTGCCTGCCATGCCGTCCACAATCGCCATTTTACCGTCCATGCCGTCCGCTACCGGCGTACATACCAGTGCCGGAATGTTCATCGTGCGGGCCAGGATTGCGGTGTGGGAATTCGTCGATCCCTCTCTCGTCACAAATGCCAGCACCTTGGAACGGTCAAGCTGGATCGTCTCACTCGGCGCCAGATCGTCCGCCAGAATGACCGCCTGCTCCATCTCCATGGACTGCGCGCCGCTTCCGTGATGCAACACGGCGATCAGACGCTCGGAAATATCCTTGACATCCGCCGAACGCGCCTTCATGTACTCGTCATCCATGCCGGCGAACATCGCTGCGAAATTGTCCCCTGTCGTGGCAACGGCAAACTCTGCATTGACCTCCTGTGTCGTGATAATGTTGCGGATGGAATCACAGTAATCCTCATCATCCAGCATCATCTGATGTACCTCGAAGATCGCTGCATTGTCCTCTCCGACTTCCTTTACCGCTTTGTCATAGAGTGCTCCCAGCTCCTCCATCGCGACTTTTTTTGCCTCCTCAAAACGCGTACACTCAGCTGCGGTATCATCGACATGTGATCTTCTCACCGCGCTGCTCTTCTTGGCAAACTCCCGGATCGGGCCGATTGCGATTCCGCTAAAAGCGGTTTTTCCCTCGATGCAAATCATATGCGTTCTCCTTTCATTCTTCGCTTATTTTTCTAATCCACGCAATGTGGTCTCTACCTGTTCCAGAATGTGTGCGGCATTTCCCGCTGCATAATCCCCCGGCGCAATGGCAAGCACTGGCAGATTTCCGCACTCCGCCGCAATCTTTTCCCTGCGGTATGCAATCTGCGGTCCCAGAAGGATCACATCATACCCCGTGCAGCATTCCCTGTAGGCATGTACTCCGACGGCCTTCACCTCCAGCGGAATCTGTTCCTTTTTTGCATATTTTATCAGTTCCCCGCGCAGAATGTCGGTCGACATTCCCGCGCTGCAGACAAGTAATATCTTCATCGGCTGCCTCCTTTTGTCTCCCCAAGCGCACGGTAGACATCCACGATCTCCTCCGCAAGTTCCTGCGCCAGCGTCGCCATCATGAAATGATCCTGCGCGTGCGTCACCAGCAATCCTCCGTCTGTCTGCTGTCCGCCCGCCTCTCTCACCAGAAGCTCCGTGTGCACCTTATGCGCCTCCATGGCATAGCGTTCCGCCTCATCCAACTGCTCCGCGGCTCCCGCAAAATCAAATGCCTTAGCTCTGTGAATCGCTGCGAATGCACAGCTTTTCGCCGCACCCGCCTTCGCAATGATCTCCATCGCCGCCTCTCGCAGCCGTTCTGTCTCATCGATTTCATCCATCCTGCTCACCTCCGTGACCGCCTCTGTCTCATTCCTGAATCTGCATCAATATGGAAATGATGTTCGCCATCTCGTCATCGGAAAAAATCATGTGGAATTTCCGCTCGACCGGCGCTACATATTTCCGCAGATCCCGGTATACCCCGTGATACTTCTGCACAATTTCCTCGCGGTGCGGATTCTCTATGGAAACGCCCCTTCCCGCGATCCGGTTGATCGCACAGGCAATGTGCATCATAAGACCTGTCTTGGTATCTAACGACATCGGGTATTTTCCCTCAATCTGCTCCGCCAGTTCCATGAGCGCCTCCTTTAAGCGGCCGATATCCACATATTCCAGATGGTCGCCCAGACAGCGGAACATTTCATCAAAATCAACCTCCGCCTTTTCCATGCGCTGTGTGCGCAAAAGCTCCGGCAGGCGCTCCACCGGCGCCGACAGGACATCCGCCGCCGACAGAAACGGAATCGCCAGAATGTCCGGATCGTAGGTTCCGATAATGCACAGGATCACTGCCCCCTGCATGATTTCCAGCAGTTTTTCCCGCAGCAGGTTCCGGTCCGATAAGGATAATGCGATCACCTCCGCGTCCGTGCAGGCTTTATGCTGGATGAGATACTGCTTCATCTGCAGCGCAACGCCCTCGCTTGTGGTACATAGGGTAACGATTACTTTTTTGGGAGAATGCCACAGCGCTCCGAGTGACTCCGCCGCCATGCGGTAAACACGATCCACCCCATCGGCGATTGCAGCTCCCTTCGACCATTCCATTCCGAATCTTGTGACCGGAAGTGCTACCGCGCGGAGCTGCATTCCGGTCTCGCAGGAAATTGTATACAGCATCTGCTGCAATACTTTCTGGTCGTACACAGCAAGGACTCCCGCCCCCTGGTCGATCGCAAGCAGCTTTTGCCGCAGCAGCTCGTAGGTCTGCTCATCCTTCTGTTCGTAAGGGATGTCAACGGCATACACGTTTCCGCGGTGAAGCTGTTCCTCGATGGTATCTGCAAGTGCCCGGGCGACTCCCTGTCCGTAAAAAACAAATAAAAGTACCGGCGCCGGTTCGTCCGTCCGGATCTGCGGCTCGCTGACCTGTGTCTCCTCGACAGACGGCATTTCCGGTGCAAGCACCGTCACGCCCCCTTCCTGATAGGAATAGCGCATCTGCGGTTTTACCAGCGCATCCACCGCCTCCTTGTCCGCGCGGTAGTTTAAGAATCCCTTGCGCACAGACGGATCAAAGTCGCTGATGTAGAGGTGAAGTTCTCCCTCGTGATCCATGTAGTCCCGCAGATAAGCATTCATGCAGGCTTTCCGGATCTGTGTCTTTAAGGTCAGTATCTCCTTTTCACAAGGGAACAGCATCAGGCAGGTGAGCACCTCGGACTCCAGCGTGATCGTGCGCTTCGTTCTGCATGCCTCCGCCACCAGAAAATGTTCCAGCAGCTTCCGCCGCTCTAAAAGCGGACGCTCCGTAAGGGACGGGAGCCTTATCTCCGCCAGCACGTGGTCTTCCAGCAGGGAAATCACATCCAGTGCCTTATCATCGCAGGAGAGAAAAATCATCGGCAGTTCCCGCGCATCCTCCGCCTCCACAAAACAGCGGAGCAGCTTGCGTCTGACGTTCACCGACAGGAATTGTACCTTATGTAAAAACAGGATTCCCGTGGCTGCCTCCGCGAGCATTCCTCCCTGCACGCCGTCTCCGAGCAGCTCTGCGATCGTTGCCGCATCGTCCGCTCCGAAATCCATGCAGTCGCACATTACAAACGGTGCCTGCTCCGCAACCAGTCCCTGCTGTACGGCAGCTTTGTGCATCACTTCCGCCATGTGTTTTCTGCCGCTTCCCTCTCTTCCGATCAGAAGAACGTTCAGTCCGCGGTGCGGATACAAGAGTGCCGCCCTGGCAAGCTGAACGGCGTATTTTAAACTGCCGTCATATCCCACCAGTTCCCGGAACGCTCCCTCCTCATCCGCAAACGCTTCCGTCAGCGAATATAATACCGGCCGGCTACTGCTCTTTTTTACTCTGCCGTCCCGGAGAAGTTCGCCCAGCGCCGTGCTGACGTTGGTGCGCTGCATTCCGAGTGCCTCTGCGATCTCATTGGTCGAGATCCCGTGATTGGCATTCACGGAGCTGTGAAGTTTTACAAATTCGTATATCTGCTCTCTGTTTCCCTTCATATGGTTCCTCATAAGAAATCGCTGATCTCTTCGATACGCTTACTATATGTTTTTTCTTTCTGACTGTCAATTTCACATAGTGTATAAATTCTATATCATTCATCTATACTCATTTTCATACAAAATGCTTTCTTTTTCAACTCTCTTTTTGTCTGTTTTTTCTAATAATCTGCCTCTTTTCTTCCTATCGCCGTTCTCTTCGCTCATTTAGTGTATATATTTTTATTGATTATATACACTTAGTGTATAAGTTTTTGTCTCTTTTCACATTTTAAAGGATTTTGAAAAAAGAACCCAGAAAAAAATCTCCGCAATTCGGACATTTCCTTCCGGGTTCTTATAATAATTTCAAAGTTATATTTTAACCGTTTCTACGTCCTGCCGCGCTCCTTCGCGCAGGCTGGGACGCCTCTCTTGACAAACAGGTTAGTATAAGCTAACCTGTTCTTATCTGATACATACACAATCCATCTGTAAGGAGGCAGCATCATGAATCTGACTGTTTTAAGAATCATGCTGGCATCCGGAATTGCCGGACATGCGTTAAATATGTACTGTGACCGCCTTTTAAGCGTATTTCCGAACGGAATGCTCAAGCTGGAAGATCTAAAGGACATCGGCAATGAGGGGAAAATGGCAAAGCTCCTCGAGGGCGTCTCTGCCGACGTTCCCATGCGTTCTGCAATCCTCGGCGCCTTTTCCCTTCTGCTGCAGTTTTTCGGCTATTTTGCCATCACAGCCTATATCTACGGACATTCCGTATGGTACGGCTCCATTCTCTTCGTATCGATCGCCCTGTTTTTAATCATCGGAACCGCGCACCACGTCAAATACGGTCTGGTCGAGTATGTTTTCATCAAACTCGGACGCGATGACCGGGCAAAAGCCTTGATGCTCGATCTCTACAACAGCGCTCCCGTCACCCGGATCTGCTACGCCGGATACCTTGTGTTCATTTTTACCCTGATTGCCGCCATCGTATCGGGTACCGCGGCGCTCCCGCTGTGGGCTGCCCTGTTCACGATACTGCCGCTACTTCTCATTCTGGCACCGTTTCGGATCATCGGCACCCTGCACATCGCCGCCATGATCTCGATGCTGGCATGGATCTTCCTGCTGTAGACCGTCCTTTTTCACTTGTCACTCCACTTCATACACAACGTATTCATGAGAAAATTCATATCCAAGCTTTTCTGCCAGATGCACGGATGCTTTATTCTGTGCATCCCAGCTTGGGTACAGGCCTTCTTTTAAACAGTCCAGTATGAGCGCCGCACAGGCTGCCGTTGCCAGATGCTGTCTCCGCTCCGGTTCGATGGTATCAACCTCAATCTCAATCCCCTGCCGGTATCTGGTATAAGAGGAAGCTCCCGCTACGATCTGTCCAGCCTTTAACACCACAATTCCGCGTCCCTCTTTCAGATACTGCTCCTTGTCTGCAAACACGGACACAAAATCCTCCGTTGCAGGATGCAGCAGACACTTCTCGTAGAGTTCACCGTCAATTTTTCTCAGACAATATCCCTCCGGAAGCCATTCGCACATCCCGCGCAGCTTCTCCTTGTCAAACTTTGTATCTTTTCTTATGGCATACCGTACCGTCCTTTTCGCCTCAGGAAAGCATTTCTCAATGAGAGCCGCCCAGTCCTTATTCTGCGGTGTCATAATCACAAATCCCTCCGGCTTCCGGCGCACAAGTTCCTCGTCCGGAATACCAGCATAAAAGGCAAAACATCCCACATGAGCGCAGGCAGATTGCGGTGCCTTTTTGTCTGTCACATAAATTTTCCCCATCACCTGCTGCAGGCACGAGAAGATTAACGTCTCCTCCCAGCCGTCAAAAAGAGCTGCCGCTCTGCCGGTATCCGTCAATTCATAAACCATGTGTTTTCCCCCCTGTTACCTCCTTTTTTTGCGCTGCTTTCTGCGCATCCGAAGTTCCGCAGGAACTTCTAATATGAACTCGTCAGAGTTCATTATATCATCTTTTTGCGCTGCTTTCTGCCGCTCTCCGCTCTTTTCTCTCCATCAAAACGAACATCCCAAGGCAGAGAATAATCTGCACCGTACTGGACGCGGGCGTTGCCAGCCCGATCTGAAACAGGGTCGCTCCCGCCTGCCGGCTCACCAGATATGCGACTGGAATACGCACCAGAAACGCGCCGATCAGCCCCTGCAGCATGACGAACACCCTTTTCTCACGCCCGTTGTAATATCCGGTAAAACAGAACAGAATCGGCGTCAGCAGACAGTCAATCGCATACGCTTTCAAGTAACTGTGCGAAGCCGCGATCACCTCCGCATCCCTGGAGAAGATTGCAGACAAAAGATCTCCATGGAAAAACGCAAGCACACACATGACCACACCTGCCGCGAACGCCGTCGCGATACCGTAGCCAAGCGCCCGCTTTGCGCGGTGCGGATTGCCCGCTCCCATGTTCTGTGCCACAAACGCGGACATCGACTGCATGTAAGCCGACGGAACCAGCATGATAAACGCACAGACCTTCTCCCCGATACCGACACCCGCCGACGCCACCACGCCAAAGCCGTTGACGATCGTCTGGATGACGAGAAACGAGATTCCCACCAGAAGTTCCTGCAGCGCCACCGGGGTGCCGAGCTTTAATTCCATGCCGATCATTTTTTTATCAAAGCGCAGAAAATCTCTGTGAAACGCAAACGGAAGACGTTTTCTTCTCCTGATGATCACAAATGAGACCACCACACTGACCGCCTGTGCCAGCACTGTGGCGAGCGCTGCTCCGGCAGCTCCCATTTTACAGACAGCCACCAGAAACAGGTCTCCCGCGATATTGACCACACACGCGATAATCACGGTAATCAGCAGTGTTCTGGAATCACCGATTCCGCGGAACGTCGCTCCTAGTACATTGTAAGCCACAATGAACAGCGCACCACCTCCGCAGATACGGATATAATGCACCGTCTGCGCAAATGCCTCATCCGGTGCATGCAGCGCTTTTGCCAGAAGCGGCGCACACGCTAGCATAAACACAGACAGCAGTACCGCAAATACAGCAAACATGCAGATTCCCCCACCGATCGCACGTCCCGCTTCTTCCGGCTCGCCTTTTCCGATCCGCTCCCCAACAAGAATCGTGATCCCCATCGAGAGACCCGTGATAATCATCGTCACCGTCGATAAGAGCATGCTTCCAGTCGCCACACCGGAGACATCGCTCGTGTCTGCGAACTGCCCCACGACCAGCAGATCCACACCGCCGTAGAGTGCTTGCAGAAACAGCGTAAAAAATACCGGTATTGCAAAACGGATCAGTGTGTTTAAGATTTTTCCTTCCGTCAGATTCTGTGTCTTCGCCATATTCTCTTCTCCTTACTCTTTTTTCTCCCTATCATTCTCTTCCAAAGCCATCTGAAACCGGTTGTTTCATAGTATGACTTTATTAAGAACAAAGTGTGCGCTTGCCGCACACTTGCGCCCAAGCGGTATGCAAAGCATTATTTACCTCACCGCGAGGTGCGCATCCCCGCGGAGCGTTTTGTGTAATAGGGACGAAGTTTCCTATTACACAAAAAAGGCCGGATCAGGAACAGACATTTCAGTCTGTGCCTTATCCAGCCTGTCATTTCCAACGAATGACCTGCCCTCCGAGCAAGCAACTCGTATTATAACAGATATGCTTGTATTGTCAAGTTTCTTTTCGCTATTAAATATTGTTCTCCCTTTTTCATTTTCTCACATTCCAGCATCAGTCTCCTCTTCCGTTTCTTTCTGCTGTAAATAGAAAATCGCCTTCTGTGTTTCTATTTCTTCACGCAGTTCTTCTTCCGTAGGAAGGTATAATTTGTACTTACTCGCAAATAATTGTTCATTTCCATGCAATACGGAATATCTTGCAATATCTTCATCCGTTTGTGAACATAATACAATGCCTAAGGTTGGATTATCATCAGGAGACTTTTTCAGTTCATCATACATACGAATATACATATCCATCTGTCCTACATCCTGATGGGTGATTCTACTTGTCTTTAAATCTATCAGTACAAAGCATTTCAAAATATAATTATAAAAAACCAAGTCAATAAAATAATCCTGCTTTTCCGTATGAATATGTTGCTGTCTCGCCACAAAAGCATACCCTTTTCCCATTTCCCATTTCCATAAGGAACTTTTGCAAATTAGAAATAATACTTGTTTCCAATTTTGTCTCATTAAAAGAAGTATCAGGTGTCAGTCCTAAAAACTCAACAACTACCGGATTTTTAATAAACTCTAACTTATCCTGCTGATAGCCAGACGTTCTCTCCTGCATTTCATGTTCCACAGCCTTTTTATCCTTTGATTGCAGTAAACGATAATAATACTGTGTATCTATATTCCTCTGTAATGTGCGCACACTCCAAGTTTGCTCATAAGCTTCTTTTTCATACCACTTACGTGCCGTTTCATCATGCACCTGTAACAAAGTCCTATAATGTGACCACGAAAGCCTAATGCCAGATTGTCGACACGCCGTGTCGACAATCTGAGGAAATGCTTTATAAAATCTCAAACAATGGTACAAATTACTCCTATCATAACCCTTTCCATATTTATCCGTTAATTCTTTTGACAATTTCTTTATAATTTCCACACCATATTCGGCGCGTTTTTCACCGCCTAGCTCTTCCTGTGCAATTCTATATCCAATCAACCAATTCCTTTGTGATAATATAGTATTGACAGTACGATATGCTTCTTTCTGATAAACTTCAATAATATTCTAAACATCGTTGAATATATTTTCTGTTTTATGAAATTTACTCATAATATCAGTATTTTCTAATTTTAAAATATCATTCATCTGTCTTCCCCCTTCCGACAGATTGTCTGCAATAGAGCCCATCACATTAACCACATATCCTTTAGAAAACAAATCTCTGTTTTCTAAATCAACTCAACACTTTTCTAGTACAGATTGCAGCGCCCGCGCTCCTCGCGCTCCATATCGCGCACATACTGCGCCTGATATTCCATCGTGATCTCACGAAGTTCCTTGATTCCCTCAATATAAGGCAGATACATATCGTACCCGTCCATGGCGTCATCGCATCCCAACTCACTGTATCCCAGAGAGTCTTTTACGATCTGCTCCCGCTGTTCTCTTGTTGTATTTTTGATCAGATATTCTTCCATGTTTTTCTCCTTATCCTAAAAAATCAGACGCATTTCATACCACACTGCGCCTCCGTGCTCCGATCTGGATACCCCCTCATTCCGGTAGCCAAACTGCCCGTAAAACGAAAGCAGCCTCTCCTTACAGGTCAGCACCAGTCCCTTTTTTCCACGGGACTTTGTATCCGCAATGACCCGGCGCATCAACGCCGCCGCATATCCCTTTCCCTGCTCTGCGGGGTCCGTCGCCACGCCAAAGATCATCTGCCATGCACCGTCCCTACTGTGCATATCGGCGTGTTCATACATCGCATCGGTCAGATGCTCCTCGTCAGTTGCCATGCCGTTAATCATGGATACCAGTTTTTCACCCTCGTAGAGCAGCCAGAAATGACCGGGAAAACTTGCCAGCCGATCGAAAAATGCCTCTCTCCCCGCTGCTTCCGCCGCAGGAAAGCACTTTGCTTCCAGCTCTGTAACCGCCTTTAAGTCCTCCATTGCCGCATGTCTGATTGTCATCTCCCGATCCTCCTTGCGCTCCTCTGTGATTCAAACACATTATAAACGCCATTCCTGCCCGGCGCAATATCCTGTGCCTAATTTCTGTAATCACACTTCTGGCACTGCGTCAAGCGGACAACGGATATCTTCTTCTAATTTCTTCTGATACATTTCATCACCTCATAATCCGGATTATACAATGTTTCTGTGTGTCATGGAAGTAACTATGAAATTTCATAGCAATGTAAATTATTGCATGATTACAGCCCTGCCTCGTAGAAGCACTTTTAATGGGCTGTAATCATTACCGGTCACACTGGGGTGTAAACAATCAGCACCACCAGCTTAGCTGGTGGTTTGCTCTGTCCCTGTAAGGGACTATTGCCGGCTTGGGCCTCAAAGGCTCCACGAAAATAAAATCCCCAACCGCACCTCATTTTCCGGCTAGTCCTTACAAGGACTTTTTATTTGCCCTTGACTACTGGCTCACCCGTAAACGGGTCGATATACTCCTTGAGACTTAATTGGTCATATGCTTGATCATCCATGAGCTGATTCTTTATATACTCTTCGATTTTCTTCGCATTTTTTCCACATGTGTCTACATAGTAACCTCGACACCAAAATTTACGATTGCCATATTTATACTTTAAGTTTGCATGCCTATCAAATATCATTAACGAGCTTTTTCCCTTTAAATATCCCATAAATTCTGAAACACTTATATTTGGTGGTATTCTTACTAACATGTGTATATGGTCTGGGCAACATTCAGCTTCTATTATTTCTACGCCTTTTCTCTTGCACAGTGTGCTTAATATATTTGCCACATCTGCTTTTATTGCTCCGTAAATTACCTGCCTTCTGAATTTTGGTGCAAATACAATGTGATATTTGCACTCCCACGTTGTGTGTGATAAAGTATTTTTATCCATTTTGGATACCTCCTTTGTTATATGTAGTGCGGTTTAGGACCCACACTTATTATAGCATTGGAGGTTTTGTTATCTAGGGCTAAAGCCGGATGGGGAACCACCCGCAGAGCAGGTGGTTTTATTGTATAGGTATACAATAAAACGGCTCTCTGCAATCGGATGTTTTCCGATCACAAAAAGCCGTTTTCCATGACACCTCTTTACCTGTAATTTTGTCTTATGCCAGAACCTTTTTATTGTCTGCCCCCGGTGTCGTGACGATCACCTGCTCGGGTGTAATAAGAAGTGCTCCCTTTGCCTTTGCCTTTGCCTTTGCCGTCGCAGCACCCTGAAACATTTTCTCTACCATAGCCTTAAATGTCCGAACGACTTCTCCTTCGGTAACGTACTCTGCCGTTCCCTTGATCTGATATCCCTCAAGATTCTTTGCATCGTACACGGAAATGGCGATTCTGCCGCCGTTTGCTTTTAGATTGTTCAATGTCGTCTCAAGCAAGACATCAGCAAATTCATAAGTCACTCATAAATTTCATAACAGACCATTTTCTCTGCAAATGCATGTTTCGTCATCTGTGAAAAATGCATTTGCCGTCAACGAAATATGTCTCTGAGAAAGTCTGTCTCTAATCTCCAAAAACCGCTCTGTAATCCGCCTGAAACTTTTCAATTCCCTGATCGGTCAACGGATGCTTCGTCATCTGTACAATCACAGAGTAAGGAACCGTCGCAATATCGGCACCTGCCAGCGCACAGTCCGTCACATGAATCGGATTGCGGACAGAGGCTGCAATGATCTCTGTATCATAACCATAGATTTCAAAAATTTCCGCAATGTCACGCACCAGGTCAATTCCCGGCTGGCTGATATCATCAAGGCGTCCCAAAAACGGCGATACATAGGTTGCCCCTGCCTCCGCCGCAAGAAGCGCCTGATTGGCAGAAAAAATCAGCGTGACATTCGTCTTGATGCCTTCCGCATGAAGTACTTTGACTGCCTTTAATCCCTCCACCGTCATAGGAATCTTTACCACCATATTGGGATGTATCGCCGCAATCTCACGCCCTTCCGCAATCATTCCTGCCGCATCTGTCGTGGTTGCCTTTACCTCACCGCTGATCGGTCCGTCCACGATGGAGGTGATCTCTTTTATCACTTCGTGAAAATCTCTCCCCTCCTTTGCAATCAGGGACGGATTCGTCGTCACTCCGCAGATCACTCCCATATCGTTTGCTTTCCGGATATCATCTACATTTGCCGTGTCAATAAAAAACTTCATTCTTTTCTCCTCTTTTTTACATTCTCGTTTTATCTGTTTTCACCATGAAAAAGCGTCTTCACAGTCGGATACAGCCTCCGGAATTCCTGATAGCGCGCTTCATACTTCTCCACCAGCGCCGGATCCGGCTCAACGGTATCCACAACATGCACCAGCTTCTCACATGCTGCCTGCACACTCTCATATTCCCCGCAGCCCACTGCCGCAAGAATCGCACCGCCATATCCCGGTCCCTCCTCGCTCTCTATGATGTCAAGCCTGAGGTTTAAAACGGCTGCAAGAATCTTCTTCCAGAGCGGGCTCTTTGCACCGCCGCCGCAGATCTTGGATCGTTCGATCCGGATGCCCAGACTGCGCGCTACCTCGAGGGAATCCCTAAGGCCAAACGCTACGCCTTCTAACACCGCCTGCGTCAAATCTTCCCGTGTGGTGTCCATCGACATTCCAAGAAACATGGCTCTCGCATCCGGATCGTTGTGCGGAGAACGCTCCCCCATCAGATAAGGCAGGAAAAACACCTGATTTTCTCCCAGATTTTTTATCTTTTCCTGCTCCAACGCATACTCCGTCGTCTTTAAAATCCCATCCATCCACCACTTGTTGCAGGATGCCGCCGAGAGCATACATCCCATCAGATGATAACCGCCATCCGCGTGATCAAAGGAATGCAGGGCATTGTGTGCATCCACACCAAACTTTTCACTGGAGATAAAGAGCGTGCCGCTCGTTCCAAGCGACAGGTTGCATCTCCCCTCACCGACCGTCCCTGTGCCAACGGCCGCAGCAGCATTATCGCCCGCTCCCGCAATGATCTTTACCTCGGGAGAAAGTCCCAGTTTTTCTGCGATCTCTGGCTTTAAGGTTCCCACCACCTCATAGCTCTCATAAAGCCTTGGAAGCTGCTCTCTTTCCACATGGCAGATCTCAAGCATCTGCTCCGACCATGTCCGGTGCTCCACATCAAGGAGCAGCATGCCGGAGGCGTCCGAATAATCGGTACAGAACGTTCCGGACAGGCGGTATGCCAGATAATCTTTCGGCAGCATGATCTTTTTCACCCGTTTCCACAGATCCGGCTCATGCTTTTGCATCCAGAGAATCTTTGGTGCCGTAAATCCGGCGAAGGCAATATTCGCAGTATATTCTGACAGCGCTTTCTTTCCGATCACCTGATTTAAATAATCGGTCTCTTCTGCCGTGCGTCCGTCGTTCCAGAGGATCGCTGGGCGAATCACTTCATCCCGCTCATCCAGTGTCACCAGGCCATGCATCTGACCCCCGAAACCGATGCCCGCCACCTGGCTTTTATCACATTCCCCCAGAAGTTCTTTTAAGCCGTCGATCGACTGTTCATACCAGTCTGCCGGATTCTGCTCCGACCAGCCCGGATGCGGAAACGACAGATCGTAGGTGCGCGATACAATTTTTTTTATTTTACCGTCGGCATCCATCAGCAGCAATTTTACTGCTGATGTGCCAAGATCAATTCCTATATATAACATACTGTCCTCTTTTCTGATCATTGCAAGACTCCGCTATGCATTGCAAGACTCCGCTATGCATTGCAAGACTTCGCTACGCAAACGGATTCTCCGTCGGATAGCGCACGCCCGCCGGCTGATTGTAGCCAATCTCCTCCACCGGCACACCGATATACTTAAATACTTCGTACAGTGCCTTGCCGTAATGTCCAAATGCCACCGCACCATGGTGTGGAAAATTCTTCTCAATCAGTACATGACGGTAAAATCTCCCCATCTCCGGGATGGCGAAAACACCGATCGATCCAAAAGATCTTGTTGCCACCGGAAGCACTTCCCCATGTGCGATGTAAGCGCGGATCTTGCAGTCTGCGGTGCTCTGCAGGCGGAAGAACGTAATATCCCCCGGCATGATGTCCCCCTCAAGGGTTCCGTTTGTCACCTCGACCGGAAGGCTTCTCGCCATGATCTTCTGATTGCGCATCTCACAGAACGCAAGTTTTCCGGAAGTCGTATTTCCACAGTGGAATCCCATAAAGGTATCCTTTAACGTATATGGATATTTTCCTTTAATCTCTTCCTCATACATGTCTGCCGGCACCGAATTATTGATGTCAAGCAGCGTCACGGCATCTTCGCTCACCACGGTGCCGATGAACTCACTTAAGCAGCCGTAAATATCCACCTCGCAGGACACCGGAATTCCCTGTCCGGTCAGACGGCTGTTGACGTAACACGGAACAAAACCGAACTGTGTCTGGAATGCCGGCCAGCACTTGCCCGCAATCGCCACATATTTGCGGTAACCCTTGTGATCGCGTACCCAGTCCTTTAATGTCAGTTCATACTGTGCCAGCTTTGCAAGTACTTCCGGCTTTTTATTGCCTGCGCCAAGCTCCGCCTCCATCTCAGCCACAACCGCTGGGATTCTCTCGTCGTTATCATGCTTGCGGAACGCCTCGAACAGATCCAGCTCCGAATTTTCCTCAATCTCCACGCCCAGGTTGTAAAGCTGCTTTATCGGCGCATTGCAGGCAAGGAAGTTGAGCGGTCTCGGTCCGAAGCTGATGATCTTTAAGCCGGAAAGTGCCACGACGGCGCGTGCAACCGGCTCAAATTCATGAATCATGTCTGCACATTCCTCCGCCGTTCCGACCGGATACTCCGGAATATAAGCTTTGATATTGCGGAGCTTTAAGTTGTAGCTCGCATTTAACATTCCGCAGTAGGCATCGCCCCTGCCATCCATCAGGCTGTCCCCGGACTCCTCCGCCGCTGCAATAAACATCTTTGGTCCGTCAAAATGCTTCGCCAGCAGTGTCTCTGCAATCTCCGGTCCGAAATTGCCAAGGTATACGACAAGGGCCTCACACCCGGCAGCCTTCACATCCTCCAGTGCCTGTACCATATGTATCTCGCTCTCCACGATACAGATCGGACATTCATAGATGTGATCCTTTCCGTACTTTTTCGTATAAGCGTCTATTAACGCCTTTCTCCGGTTCACTGACAGGCTCTCCGGAAAACAGTCTCTGCTGACTGCCACAACTCCGATCTTTACATCCGGCATATTTTCTCTGTTCATAAAATCCTCCATTCCGCTTCCGTAGAAACTTATTTGTTCTGTTTTCTCTGTATCTTCCTACACCTCAATATTGGCTCCCAAAAGCCCGCAGAAAGCACCCTCAATTCCCGCTTCTTCATGTGCGATCAGCCACTTGTTCTTCGCGGTCATAAGTGCATCCTCTCCGCTTTTTTGCAAGACAAAATCAATCGCTGTATTCGTTCCTTTCGGAAGAATCACAATACATTTGAAGCCTTCTGCCCCGTCATTGCACGGCGCATAGTGAAGTGTCGTTCCATACATCTCAACGACCGTTCCCGCCGGGACAAAAAATGCTTCCACTTTAGAAGTGTCATAAGTAAACGCATCCGTCACATCCGGCAGCCACCCTAACAGCAGCACCATATTGGTCACCGCAATATTGATCTCCGAATTGCGGTGATACTCCAACGCATTTAATCTGTGATTGCTGCCGTTACAGTAACCGATCTGAATCGGAAGTCCGCCGTAGATCCGTCTGGCAAACTCTCCCGCCTCCGGCAGCACCTCCAGTTCCTCCATGGATGGCACATAAATGACATCTTCCGGCAGCGGTGTATGTTCCATCTCCCGGATCATTCTCGCACAGTCAAAGCCGTTCCAGACTTTTCCGTATCTGCGGAACTTTTCATCCGTAACTGAAAAAATCTCCATGATTACCCCCTGTTCCTGCTTTTTTAATCAATGTATCTTATGAGCAGAGTATAACAGGAGGCAGTCATGGAGACTACCTGTTTCTTGTCTCTTCCATGTCAATTTTTTGTCTTTTTATCTAATTTATCTATCAAAGAAATCAATCTTCCGGCACAGACACGGATCTGCCTTTCCGAAAGCATTCCATCGGCATAAGCCTTGCGGATATTCTCGTCATCCTTTGCACTGCCAGGCATAATCAGGTCATTTCCGGCTTCTATACACTTCCATGGCACACTGCCGTCTGCAGGCGCAGTTGTACTCCAGTCGGTCATGAACACACCGCCAAATCCCCACTCTTTTCTTGCAATTACGTTACACAATACTCTGCTGTTGGCTGCGTGAATACCGTTAATCTGATTGTAAGACGTCATAATTGCCAGAGGCGCGCTTTCCTTTACCGCTATCTCAAAGCCCCGCAGATAAATTTCCCGCAATGCCCTCTCTGAAATATGTACATCAACCCCCATACGATTGTCTTCCTGATTGTTACAGGCAAAATGTTTGATGACCGCTCCGCAGCTGCCGTCTTCCTGTACGCCGCGCACAACTGCTGCAGCCATTTTCCCTGTGAGGAACGGATCCTCCGAGTAATATTCAAAATTGCGCCCGCACAACGGGTTCCTCTGGATATTCATCCCCGGTGCCAGCCACAGATCAATCTGAAATTCTTTCATTTCCTGTGCTACCGCTCTCCCAAAAGCCTGCAGCAATTTGGGATTCCATGTCTGCGCCATTGCTGTTCCGACCGGAAACGCCGTACAATATTGATAATAGGTCGTTGCATTTTCGTGCTTTTGCAACGGTTCCAGATAACCGTTTTCCAGCGCGCCCAGCACACTTTTTCCATAGACTCTCCCTGAAACCGTGTCTACCTCATACGACTGGTGCAGACGGATTCCCGCAGGTCCGTCCGCCATGATTAACGGGCGGATCCCGCAGGACTGTTCCAATGCATGTGTCGTCTCTCCAGCGGATCCCGGGACACGGATTCCAGCTGCGCCCAGCGTACTGCTGTTTTGCTCCACATGACCGTACAAAAGCGGAATCAGTTTTTCCACCGGCAGATTTTCTGTCAGACAAATCACCTGTTCTCCAATGGTGTCCATTTCGCAGCTGCCCATATGCGTCTGATCGATCCTGCATGTCTGTTCAAGGATTTTTAGCTTTTCCACATAAATCCATCCCGCCTGTTCCAGATTCTGTGAATCCTCGCCGATCAGAATTCCGTACGCTCCGGCTTCCAGGCACCATGCCCCCAATTCTTCCGAAAAACTTGCCAGCATCTTTTTTTCTACTTTTATTTGCAGCTGCTGCTCTTCTTGTGGCTGCAGGCATTTTGTCTTCGCAAATCCCACCAGCCGCTTCTTTTCCTTTTCCATTCCATTTTGCGGAAGTGCTGCATACACCTGCACCGTCTCTTTTCCGGCATATGCCTGACCCGTATTTTTCACCAGTATCGCAAGTTCCAGGGAATGATCGTCCTCACGCATCGACAGCAGACTCAGCCGGAAAGATGTATAGGAAAGTCCATATCCAAACGGAAAAAGTACCGGCAGATTTTCCCTGTCAAAGTGGCGGTATCCAACAAAAATCCCCTCCCGGTATTCTTCCTTTTCCAGGTCTCCATTCCTGTATCCGTATGTATCTGCCGCCGGGTAATCCCCGTAATGTTCTGCCCATGTTGCAGTAAGTTTTCCACTTGGAGTCACCCTGCCAAACAGGATATCCGCCACCACCGTTCCCCCCGCCTGCCCCGGCTGGGAAATATTTAAAACTGCCCGGATATTCTCCGCCCGTCCAAGAATGTCTGCCAGTTCCACCGGACCTCCGGTGTTTAGTAAAAGCACCACAGGAATCTTCTTCTCATTCAGAAACATCAGATCTTCCTGCTCCCTGAAGCTCAGTTCATAGTCGCCCCGTTCCTCTCTCCTGTCGCTGCCTTCTCCGGAAATGCGGCTTAACACATAAACCGCCACCTCTGCTCCTTCGATGTCCTGCTCTCTGACCGCTCTTCCCTCCGGAAAGCGAAACGGATTCTTTGCATAGGCATCAAACGGATTCTCCACGCTTTTTGCCTCTTCCAGCACCAGTTCCTTCCACGCTTTTCTTGCCTGCTCATACCGTTTTTCATAATCACACAGCCACTCTTTGCTTGTGATCACAGCGCCTGCATCAAGCATTCCCTGACAGACAGAAATCGTCCGGCGGTTATTGACATCCCCGGAACCGATTCCCCCCTTTACCGTCTTTTGTGCTCCGCTTCCGAGCAATGCCACCGGCATATCCACAGGCAATGGCAGAACTGCCTCGTTTTTTAACAAAACGACTGCCTCTTCTGCCACTTTCCTTGCAAGAATATGATGTACCTGCTCCCGGATGGAAATTTTTTTCTCTATGGTTCCACTGTAATTCCACTCTCTACTTTTCATACTGCCTGCTATTCTTTTACTCCTCCAAGCGTCACTCCCGCTATAATATATTTTGACAGCAGAAGGTATACGACGATAATCGGCACAATCGCCACGGTAATCATCATATAAACTTTTCCCATATCAAAATTCATATAATCAGCTCCGCGCAGTGTCGCAATCAAAATCGGGACTGTCATCTTGCTCTTAGTCTGAAGAAGCAGTGCCGGAACAAAATAATTATTCCAGGAACCAACAAATGTAAATATTGCCTGTACCGCAATCGCCGGCTTCATAATCGGCAGAACAATGCAGTTAAACGTCCGGAATTCTCCCGATCCGTCGATCCGTGCGGCTTCCACCAGCGACAGCGGAAGCGCTGACTGCAGGTAACTGTACATAAAGTAGAATACAGCAGGCGATGCAATACTCGGAATAATCAGCGGATACCAGGTATCATACAACCCCATCTTCGTTATCAGCCGCAGGAATCCCATTGCTGTTACCTGGGTCTGCATGACAAGAATTGCCATAATAAACGTAAACGCTATCTTTCTGGTCTTAAACTCATACGCATACAGTCCATATGCCGTCAATGCGGAAAAATAAGTGCACAGTACCGCACATGCTGTCGAAATACAGATACTGTTTATAATTCCCCGGAACATCGGGAAGCTTCCGTCGTTCGCCACATTCTTTAAGTTTTCCAGCAGATGAGTTCCCGGCAATGCAGAAAATCCCTTTTGCAGTTCCGCATGCGAGCAGGTTGCATTGATAATCAGAATATAGAAGAAGAACAGACACATCTTGATTACAGATAGAATTGTACCGGATTTCATAAACAGATTATACTAAATCAATTGTAAAAATGTCAGATTCATGTCATAATAGCGATATTCTTATTACGGAGGAAATAATGGATGGCAATTTCAGAAGAGTGGTACCGTACAGAATTAAACAGCAGTGAACTTGAGACGCTCCACAGACCGCCAACTGTGGAATATTCCTTTTACACAGCTGTCAAAACAGGAGACATGGAATCTGTCGTTGCAAACTGCAAAGAGGATGCTTTTATTCATCTGGAGGGAACCGGTGTACTTTCGCGCAACACACTGACCAACATAAAATATCATTTTATCGTTACCGCCGCCATGCTGACCCGCTATTGTATTGACGGTGGTCTCGAGCCGGAACAGGCATATCGTCTGAGTGATTTCTATATTCTGAAGATGGATTCCTGCTCAACCATTCGTCAGGTCGCCGATCTGCATCACGAAATGGCAAAAGATTTTACCGGTAAAATGATTCTGCAGAAAAAAAGTTCCATCTTGTCAAAGCCGGTTGTACAATGCGTCGACTATATTTACAGTCATATCAAGGAGCGCATCACGGTCACAGCACTGGCAGAATACACCGGTTTGTCAGAGAGCTATCTCTCCCGCATATTCAAGCAGAATCTCGGCATTTCCATCAGTGATTACATCCGCGAAAAAAAGATAGAAAAGGCAACCCATCTCCTGCGCTATTCCGATAAATCCATCATCGATATTGCCAACTATCTTTCTTTTTCTTCACAGAGTCATTTTATACAGACATTTGAAAGCTTTACCGGTATGACGCCCAAGAAATACCGGAATAAATATTACAAATCCATGTGGTAATAATATCAAAAAACGGAACAATGTGCCCACACATTGTTCCGCTACTTCTATCTGCCGAATACCACCTTTATGACATGCTCTTTTTCCGCTGGCAGATGTTTGATCCACTCCTGCTTTATCCGCAGGGCGTATTCTGTTCCTTCATCCATTTCTAACGGATTTCCATCACAGAAAGCTTCCTTTACCCGCTCTCTCTTACATTCGCATTTTTCCGGATTTGAAATAATAATCCGGAACTTCTTTCCCGCAAACGTCAGTTTCACTTCTGCATTTCCCTGCTCATCAAATTGTTCCGGCATCAGTGACGGTGCAATGACCAGATCTCCCATCATCCCTTTTACGCCAAAAACTTCCGTAACCATTGTGAGAAGATACCAGCTTGCCGCCCCTGTAAGGTACGCATACATGCCTCTGCCCGACAGGTCAAAATACTCCGGCAGTCCCGGATACATTCTGCTGTTTTCAAAACGCATTGCAGCATCAAGAAGAGACTGCAGCACTTTGTATCCCTCCCGCGCAAACCCTCTGCGATACAGTGCATTCGCATACATAACCGCCATATGGGAAAATACCGCCCCATTCTCTTTCTCACCGTAGGCAAATCCAAACATCCTTCCCAGATCGGTCTTTTCCTCGCCAAAATCCGTGTTCAGTCTGTACCCGCCTGCTTTTTCATCATACAGATACCGGTCTGCACTCCGGCAGATTTTTCTCACCTGCTCTTCTGTCGCCGTTTTGCTCATGATCGCAAACACCTGGCTCGTCAGCATCATCCGCACCTTGCCGTCTTTTAAGCCTTCCACCGGATTTTTGTGATTATCATAGTAACCGTTGAACCACCCGTGCTCTTCATCTTCTGTAATCCACTCGTTTGCCCGGATATGTTCCATCAGCCAGTCCGCTTTTTCTTCCAGATTTCTGCAGACCTGCTCTGCCTTAACAATTACCATCTGACCACTGAGATTGTGGGAACACGTATTTAAATACCTTGCAAGAATCTCACGTTTCTTCTCAACGCTTTCATACACTTCCCGACCGCCGGCAAACAGAATCTCCATCTCTTCGGCAATCTCAAACCGCTTCCACCCGGCCGTCTGTTCTAACCACCTTATACACTGTGCAATCTCTTTTAAATTTTCTGCATAAGCGCTCGTAAACGCAACGCTCTCTCCGTTTTCCCATGCCATATCCAGCGCATCATTCCAGTCCGCCCCATGCAGTCTGATCTCATTGTGTTCTCCCACATCATAAAACGCACACAGATTCTGGAGAAGCAGATGTTCCAGTATGCTTCCGAAATACACCTCTCCGCCCTCCGTGCGCTGGCGCTCTCCGTATTCTGCATTCCAACCAGCATCATGATCTGTTCCCCGCTTAGACTGCAGATCTTTAAAATACGGAACCCGTTCAAAGAGAACTTCCAGATCTCCCGTCTGGTCTATATAAAATTTCGTCGTTACAAACGGCCAGAAAGCATGATCCATCCACACACGGGTAATATGATTCCGGTCTGCGATAAACTCGCCCTGCGCATTTCCGATAATCGTAGCATTGGTTCCGTCAATCCGGACGCCGCCAAAATGATCCACGATCATCTGCCGAACCTCTGACGGATCCATCAGCAGCAGTGCCAGACAGTCCTGCCACAGATCCCGCCAGCCACGTCCTCCTTTTCCGTAATCATGATACGGCAGGAACGAGCATCCGTAAATTCTGCGCAAAACAGGCTGAAACGTAATCCATCGCATATAATTGTCCGCATCCGGATTTCCGGTCTTAAAGGTAACGTTCACTTTCTCTGTCCAGTATCGCTTTACCGCATCATAAGCCGCCCGCACCTGCTTTTCCTTCCGGAGTGCCGCCGTAAGCGTTTCAATCTGATCCCTGTCATCGGTAATTCCCGCCAAAATGTTGTAGCAGACTTTCTCGTGCGGCTTTATGGAAATTTCCGCAAACCGGATACCTCCCACAGCCTCTTTTCCTTCCATCAGGATTCCTGCAGCAATCCCCGGCTTCTCCGTCCGCACTGCCTCAGGGATGAGGAAAGAACCTCCTTCCCCGATCAATGCCGCCACCGTCGGATAAAAGGAAGCCGGTGCCTCTCCTGCTCCGGTAGAGCCATACACAAAATAGGTCGTTTTGTTTTTCTGATGTCCCCGCTCGTCGAACGACATCGTAGGCGTCACCTCCACACCATATTCTGTCGTGCGAATCCGGTGTAGCAGCGAAGTCACATGGCGATGATCCCGGATATTGTCCGCACTTCTTCCGTAAACAGGCATCACTGCGACCGGAGTGATTTCAAGCGTTTCTTCTGTCATATTGGTCAGTTCGGTCATCATCACTTCCACTGCCCCGTCAACTGTCACAAAGGAAGTAATCTCCGCTTTTAATCCATACGCCCGGGAACTTCTCGTCAGTTTCTGCCACATAAATCCGGCTTCCAGCACACTCTCATCCTGTTCTTCAGTGAATCTCTGAAGTTCTGCTTCTG
This sequence comes from uncultured Lachnospiraceae bacterium, assembly GCA_902781225.1. Taxonomy (GTDB): domain Bacteria; phylum Bacillota; class Clostridia; order Lachnospirales; family Lachnospiraceae; genus Roseburia. The sequence continues at coordinate 23,184 of CACZIN010000027.1, forward strand.
CCGAGGAACCACATGCCGACCAGTAGCCTCTGTTTTTGACGCGGCACCAGAAATTTCTGGTATTTTTATTATTATGAAGATTTTCGATGCTGACAGGCTCCAGCAGAAAATGATTCTGATCCGTTTTGCTGTCGCCGCCAAGCGTCGGCGTCACGCAGGATTTCAGACCTCCGTCTCCTGCAAGAGGGAAATATAAACCGCTGTAGTTCTCGGGCTGATGCACCCTAAAGCTTCCCTGCTGATCAAAAAATTCTATCTGTCCCATAAATCTCTCCCCCTGCCTTATGACATATACAATACAATCTCTGTATGCTCCGTCAAAACTTCCTGTGGAATATAATCTCCCTGCATCCTGATTCCATTCACGAGCAGGCTCTCACAGCCCGATTGAACATGCTTGGGATTTTTCACAACAATATGCAGCTTACAGCCGCGGAACACCTTGTTTACTTCAAATTCTTTCCATTCGTGCGGAATTGCCGGTGTAAGATGCAGACCGAAGAAATCCGGGCGCATGCCGAGGATTCCCTCCACGCAGCCGACCATCATTGTGGATGCCGTTCCCGTGAGCCAGTGCACATGTGATCTTCCAAAATCCGGACTCGCTTTCCCCTCTGTGAACTGCCCATAGCAGTACGGCTCAATCACCCGGATCTCCGCTCTGTCATTCTGTGCAGACGGCGCATTTTCCATAAAATAGGTAAATGCCCGGTCGCCATGCCCCCGCAGTGCCTCCGCCAGAATAATCCAGCCCTGGGACTGCGAAAAAATACCGGCATTTTCTTTCGCTCCCGGGTTATAGATAACAGCGAGTGCACCATCAAATGCGTGCGCATGATAAGGCGGATCCATAAGAATTGCTCCATATTCCGTGTTCAGTCTTTCATATACCTGTTCCAGCGCCATATCCGCCTGCTCCGCTCCCGCCAGTCCGCTGATTACTGCCCAGCTCTGCGGATTCAGCCACATATTCGCCTCGGGATCCGTGCGTTTTCCAATCACCTCTCCCGCCTCTGTAAATCCGCGGATAAAGCGATCCTCATTCCAGCAGAGCTCCTGCAGCAGCTTTTCCAGTTCTTTCTGCTTTTCACCAAGATATGCAATATAACTTTCGTCCTGCTTGTATTCCGCAAACTTTTGCATTATACGCATCGCGTAATAAAACTGCATGGCAACAAATGTGGATTCCCCGTCCCTGCCCAGTCTCAGACAGTCATTCCAGTCTGCATACAGCCCCGCAGGCATACCATGTTTTCCCAAGTGATTCATTGAGAAGTCAATCGCCTGTTTCAGGTGTTCATACACGGTTGCTTCTCCACGGTTTGCATACGGAATCACCTCATCCATAAATTCCAGATGTCCGGTCTCCGTTATGTATTTGTAGACTGTCGGGAACAGCCAGAGCGCATCGTCCGCACGGTATTCCGGATGTCCGGTCTCCGTTACATAAGATGCATCATCCGGCGTATCCTCATGTCCCGGATGATGAGTGAATTTTACCAGCGGCAGGCCACCGCCGTTATCCACCTGCGCCGAAAGCATAAACCTGATTTTTTCTACCGCCATCTCAGGTGCCAGGTGAATCACCCCCTGAATATCCTGTACCGTATCGCGGTAACCGTATCCATTGCGCAGTCCGCAATAGACAAACGACGCTGCTCTCGACCAGATAAACGTCATAAAACAGTTGTAGGCATTCCATGTATTTATCATGGCATCAAATTCTTCGCTCGGCGTCTTTATCTGAAAATGTGCAAGCTTCCCATGCCAGTAATCCGTCAGCTGCTGCAATTCTTTTGCGCAGATCTGCCCTGGCATCGTATATGATGCCAGAATCTGCGCTACCTCCGGTTCTTCCTTCATTCCAACCAGGAATGCGAACTCTGCACATTCTCCCGGTGCAAGCCGCACCACCGTAGCAAGAGCACCGCAGCTGTTGCCGTTGCAGTTTCCCTCGTTGCAGAGCGTTCCCTCAGCCACGCCTGACGGATCGCCATACCCGTGATATCTCCCGAGGAACTTTTCCCTGTCGCCGCACCAGGCGGATACATCTGCTCCCGCCAGTGCAAAAAAGCGGCTGACAACTATTTTATCATCCACATTTTTGCCTTCCTCTATCTGATCCAGGTTTGCATGAATCATCTGGCGCACATGATCACCGCAGAAAACCGTGCGGGTAATAAACTGTGAATACTGCAAATTCACCTGATCCTGCTCATAATTACTGTTATTTGTAAATTCAGCATATCCAGTAACTGTCAGTTCTCTCTCCTTATCGGATGTGTTGACAATACATACATTCCATACCTCATATGCTTTCTCTAACGGCACATAGTATCTCACTTCCGATCGGATACCGCTGTATTCAGCCGTCATTTTCGTATACGCCGTTCCATGACGGCATTCGCTCCGGTAACATTCCAGATCTTTGCCCACCGGCTGCCAGGACGCCGACCAGTAATCTTTGCTTTGGTTATCCCTGATATAAATATATCTTCCAGGTTCATCAAACTGATTAAAGATATATCTTAAAATTCTTCCATTAGCTCCCGATTTTGCGAAGCTGTACCCACCTGCATTATTTGAAATGATGGCACCATACTCCGGTGAACCGAGATAATTAACCCAGGGTGCCGGGGTATCCGGTCTCGTAATTACATACTCTTTCTTTGTTTCATCAAAATATCCATATTTCATGTATGTATTCTCCTGTTCTTGATTTCTAATGTTTTCTGTATATAATATACCCCAGATTTCAAATTCAGGATATCAGATACGACATCAAAATATCAGATTCATGACATAACTTTTATACATAAATACGATACCTTCCGGACAATGCCAGCATGGCAAACAGATACAGGAAATTATCGTAATAACGCCGCTCTCCTGTCCGAAGAGGCGTCTCCCAGAGCTTTCTGACACACGCTTTTGCATATTCTCCCTGCGCTGCCAGAGATGCCTGCGCATTCACTGCAATCACCGCAACCGGATGCAGCGCCCGCTCCTCCAGAAGTGTACCGTCCGTCAAAAATACCCCGTCCCAGTGCGCGCTCTGCTCCTTACAGTAAAAACGCTGTAATCTTTCCGCTTCCCCTCTCTGCCACGGGTCTTTCCCGAACCACAGATAATCCATGGCAATATTCGCAACCGTCCGGTATGCGTCGCTGTAATACCAGTCGTGTCTGCCGAAGATCTCCTGATGTCCCGTATGCGGAGTTCCATCATAATCTGCATACTCTGCCGATAAGCCGGTCACCGGATGGCACGCCAGATGCAGATACTCCCTGCTCGCCTCTGCCGCACTCCTCCAGAACGCCCGGTCACCTTCATCTGCCCACATGGCAAACAGTTCATAAAAATGCGGCAGATGATACGACGGATCGCTGAAGCTGCAGTTTGTAATGAACTTGATCAGATGGTTGGACGGCTCCCACATCGGCTCTCCCGGATGCCCTGGTTCTCCCTTGTGAATGCACTCCCGTAAAATCGCCCTCGCCTCTCTCTCATAATCAAAAATCCCGGATCCGTTTCCCCAGCGGTGCGCGGCAAAAAACAACGCCATGGCAAAGTATTCTTCTCCGTCCGGGGCCGGTCCGTCCGCATTTCTGGTTCCATCCGTTGCAACTGACCACGCAAAATAATTTTTGCATGGTCCATTCTCGATGTACATATAAGTACGAACCCACTTCCACAGGCGGTTGAACTCTTCCCTGCGGTTCATCTGCACACATGCCATCATCCCATAGGACATTCCCTCCGTACGGACATCATGATTACCGGTATCTTCCATATACGCCATATCCGCTCCTGCTTCATGATAGAAGCGCTCTTCCTCTGTTCCGTAAAAAATCGTCTCAAATGTCTGCTCCACTCTTCTTTGAATCTCCGCTTCCGGATAGCCACACTCTGCAAACACATTGCGGTATTGTCCGGTCTGATATGCTCCTGCCATATGCTTCTCTCCTTTTCTTATCTTTTTATGTACGATAGGTTTCTTTCGGGCCAAGATAACTTTCCGGTATGTCTGTTCCTTCCTGATAAATTGACAATTTTTCCAGCACAAAGCCAGGCGTCATTGCATAGATGCGCAGCCGGTTGATTCCCTGGTCGCATGAAATTGCAAGTTCCTGCCTGCGTATCTGGCTTAATACGCCTTCCGCCCAGAATTCTCCCTGGTCTCCGATCCGGTATCCTTCCGGTATCGCATTATAGATTATAATTTTTCCATCGTTATTCTGCACGCCGTAGCAGAGTTTCTGATCATTTGCCACCGGATTGGAAGGCTGCATATAAAGAGTCAGTGTATATCTGCCGCGCTGCCGCACAGAAAAATGGTACTCCAGATACGGGGCATTTTTTCCCGGTACACAATACGCCGTCGCCGGGAACACTTTCATAGCCGACTTTGTCTTCCCGTAATCCCGGATACAGCAAAACTGTACCGTTTCCCGCTTTCTTTTGCCCTGCTTTTGCATCAGCCATCCGGCTTCCCTTTTTGCATAATGTTCCGCTTCAATTGCAATATATCCCGCAGTATCCACAAAAATACCGGCAGTATCTACCGGCAGTCCGACACAGACAAGCACCCTGATTCTGCAGCTGCCCGCAGGCGTCTTTATCTGCAGCATGCCCTGCACTACGGTGTCCTTCTCTTTCTCTCTGCACTGCGCTGCCTTCTTACGGTCAACCGTAAGTTCCAGCCTCTCACGGTTGTGTGTACTTCCGTCCACCATCCCACGCATCGCGCTCACAGATAGCCATTCCGGTTTCTCGGTTATTTCGTATGCAGCGCCGCACATACTCATACCATAGATTGTAATTCCCGCACTGTGGCACGACGGATTTAAAAAGTCCCGTACCTCCATCCAGTTTGAAAGCCACGGACTTCCCTCCACATGCTGCATGGTATGATCCACTGTCACAACAAGCCTTGGTTTATCCGCGGGCAGTACCCGGCAGATTACAGGATTCTGACATTCGTCCTCATTCCAGTGTACAAACCCGATGTGTTCCGACAATCCCATTCCATACCAGCGCCCGCCGTCCATCTCATGGTACGCCTTTACCAGTTCCCTATCACGCCTTAAGCACTGTTCTGCCGCATCTCCGTAATCGTTTGCACAGAGTGCGCCAAGCTTTGCCAGATATTGATTCATCCCTGCCAGGAGATGCATTTTCGTCAGATTTAAGGTTCCGAACGCCGGATAATAGACAAGCGCCACAAACGGTGATACATATTCCGGCGCAGTTTCCTGCACCCATGCATACACCGCCTCGGTCTCTGTAAGAATACGCCCGATCTCATCAAGCGTATCCTGTGTCTCTCCCCCGTGCACAGGATGATATACCATCGGGTGCATTGCCTCCGGTCTTCTCTTCTGAATGATTCTCGTATATCCCTGCAGAATATCTGCAATCTGCTCCCGGATCTCCCCCGGAAAGCCTCCGAACTGCCGTGCGGTCCACTGCCGGGTATACTCCATGGTCTGATTAACCGCACTGCTTCCCCATCTTTCAAAATCGTATGCCATATCCAGGAAATAGGACAGCGGAAACTCCTGCGTTGCAATATCTCCCACATTGACAATCCAAAGTTCCCGCACACCGAATTCATATGCCGTTGTCATCTGCTCCCATATCTTCGGAAGGTACGAGCTGTTCATCCATTCATAGGAGACCGGCCAGCCATGATAATCCAGGTGATAGTACATTCCATAGCCGCCCTTATGCGCCCGCATCTCCTCCGTCGGAAGCGTTCTCAGATTCCCATAATTGTCATCGCACAACAACAGGATGACATCTTCCAGCTCCTCTGATCCGATCAGCCCCTGTACTTCATCATTTCCATAATAGAATTCTTCGACTTCCTTATAGAGTGCAAGCATCCGGGGCACACGTTCCAGATCAGGATTCACACATTCCCGGATCAGGCCGTTCTGCGTCTTTAACACATCCCGCAGCAGTTCAATATTTTCTTCCAATGTAGCTTTTTCTCCGAGAATTGCCGTATCTGCCTCTCCACGCATGCCGACCGTTATCACATTTTCAAATTTTCCTCTTCTGAGCAGACCGTCCTTCCAGAAGCGGAGGATGCCCTCACGGTTCGTACGGAAATTCCAGGCATCACCGTACACAGAATCTTTCCCCCGCAGGTATTTATACTCCTCCCCCTGCCTTAAACACGGCTCATGGTGCGACATCCCCATAATGATTCCATACTCATCTGCCAGCATTGCATTTGCAAGCCCCGGTCCATCATCTCCAAATCTGGCACTCCACATCGCCGGCCACAGATAATTGCCCTTAAGCCTGAGCAGAAGTTCAAATATATGCTCATAGACCTCTGCCCCAAATCCTCCAAATCTCCGGTTGCACCATGTTCCAAATGCCGGCCATTCATCGTTAATAAAAAAGCCCCGGTACCTTACAGATGGCTCTTTTGTGACACATGCCATCGACGGACACAGTCCTGCCCGGTCACGGTGCGGCGGCTTTATGCCGCACCAGTCGACAAACGGTGACACTCCCAGAAGCTCTGATAAATGGAACAAGCCATAGATTGTCCCACGCTTATCACTTCCCGCGATAAGCAGGATCTGTGATCCGTCTTTCTTTGGATTCTTCTGGAAAAACCAGCCGTAACACTCTCTTTTTCCCCTGATTTCTTCCAGACAGATCCGCTCTTTTCTCTCCATCTGCTCCAGCATCCGGCTCTTCCCTATCGTTGCGGGAACAATCACTGTCTCCACTTCCTCTGCCATAGATAAAAATTCTTCCTGCGCTACGCCGCATAACACCCGCGGCCGTACGCCGGTTACCAGTTCCACGTCACCCGCAACTTTGTCCGTAATCTTTTTTATCCCGGAGCAGGCAGTATCTTCCACCCAGAATACAAGTTCTTCCATACTTCCCTCCCCTTACCGGAACATTTCTTTCAGCAGCTTTACCAGCACATGTCTGCGGGATGTCCAGTCAGGCACCGCTTGCTGATTCGATATTTCCGGCTTTTTTTCATACAGCTTTTCCTTTCTTATCACCGCCTGTGCATCTTCCCGCGGCACCACACGATATTTCCGGAAGATCTTTTCCGGTATCTGTATGTTCTGTTTTTCACTACACTTTTGCATTACAAGAATCATCTCCGGTATCTCGCCATCCGCCATAAGCCGGTCCGCAATATTGGCAATTTTTCCCTGATGGATCCATACGCACTCACTCTCATCCTCCGGAATCTCCACGCCAAGAATCGGATACTGCTTTTTTGTATTTTTCTCATATCCCGCCGGTGTATACACATAACACAGCCCGGTTCCATCCGTTTCTTTCTCCCGGTACAAATCCATATGAAGCATTCCGTGCGGCACATTTGCCAGACTCGTATAGTAGAAGTCTGGCTCCGGTATTTCAAAATAGTTGCAGCTTTTCCCTCTTCCGTATCCCACCGGCACTTCCGGATGAATCGTCTCAACACCGTTGATTCTAAAATGCACTTCATGATAGCCTGCGGAAAGTCCGCTGGTTCTTCCCGTCCATATTCCCGGATAATGTTCTTCCAGCGCAACACCGATCCTCTCTTTGTCGTATATCAGGACTTCCACACATTCAGCGCCGGCTGCCTCCAGACAGAACTCCGCCTCACCATCCGGGCATATCTTTACTCCGGGGATCGTCCCTGGATATCTGCCTGCCGGTCTCCCCTGTTCATCTGTCTCAAAACGGATCTGTCGATGCACGGGATCAAAGAACAGCTGTTGTTCCTCCATGCTCTGGCGCAGCAGCTGCCGCTCATCCATTCTGCGTTCCTGATATGTAATGCCCGTCATCTCCTCCTGCCCCGCTTTTTGAAACAGAAGCGGCACAAAATCCCTTAAGCTTTTTCTCCACACATGCCATTCATGATAGCCCTCATACACTTTTTCTACGCAGCAATCTCCCCTTTGGCGCATTCTCCTGCCAATTGATTCTATTCCGCGCAAAATATCCCCTTCCCGGCTGCCGCAGGAGAAAAACAGGACATCCGGCTTTTCCTCCTCATCCATACAAATCTGCTCTGCATCTAAAAGCGATACCCCGGAAAACATTCCAAGCGCGGAAAACATCTCCCGGTGTCTGCACACACTTCTCGCCGCCAGCGCAGACCCCAGCGACAATCCCGCTATCGCCCGGTAACTTCTGCCGCGCTTTGCCGGAAAGTGAGTCTCCACATAGGGAATCAGATCCTCCGTCAGTTCTCTGTCAAAGTCTCCCGGGAAAAAAACTGCCTCCTCGCCCTCGATAAATGCATAATCGCAACTCATCACAACCATCATTTCCCTACATTTACGCTCTGCGATCAGATTATCCATGATATAATTCAGCTTTCCCTGCCAGATCCATCCGGTCTCATTCTCCCCAACTCCGTGCTGCAGATATAAGACCGGATATCTGCGTTCCGGATGGTTTTCGCTTCCATAAGGCGTGTATACATAACACTCTTTTAAGTGTCCGTTCACACCGGAAACATATTTTGCCAGATGCACCGTTCCATGCGGCACATTTTTCAGATAATAAAATGTTTCTCCGCGTTCCGGCACTTCAAACGTATTGATCGTCTCAAAACAACCATAGGAAAAGGCGGCATTCGGATGAAACAGTTTCACCCCGTCCACAAACCAGTGATAGTAATGCATGCCTCTCGGGAAATCCGTTACTTTTTTATAAAATCCCCCGTTTCCGTCCGGTGCAAGCCGAATCGGCGTCGTATCAAAACAGCCTCCCACACCTGCCACTTCCGCGGTCTCTGCCGACGGTGCATACAGGTAAAATTCCACGGTTCCATTGTCCTGCACGTTCACAGCACACCGTTCCTCCGGTATCTTTGCTTCAAAAGAAAGCGCCTGCTGCTGCAGCGCCTGATTCAACTTTTCACACATTAAAAAAGCCTCCCGTTCCATACGATATCCTGTAAGAATATCGTATGGAACGGAAGGTCTCACTCACAAATACGGCGCATAACTTCCTGCTGCAGATCATCCCTCAGAATCTGTGGTTCACAGGCATCATATGCAGCCATATACTCCTGCCATGCTGCATCGAAATCTTCTGCCATAATTACACGTGGCAGCCAGTCATGTTTCGTCTCATTGATCTGCTCATACACCCTTCCCGCCTCCGTGGCATCGGAAAGCGATGATGCATAAGAATACAGCGGGTACCATGCACCCGGAGCCTCATGGTTGCCGATCATATCTACATAACTCGCGCATCCATATGCCTGCAGACATTCCTGCACATCCTGTGGCTGGCTTTTCAAAAATTCTGCCGGCTGATACTCCGGCGAAAACGCATTTTTCCCATCCGGAAGCAATCCCTCCCACCTTGGAAAATAGGAATAATAGCAGAAATAATCAGCTACAAACATATTATCCGAAAAACGCTCCGACTGTTCTCTGGTCTGATAGAAAACACCTTCCTCATCTACAGAATAATCGATTCCCTCCTGCCCCCAGAAACGCAGAATCTCCACCTCCGGTTTCAAAAGATCATTCACAAACTGCAGGGCACCGTCTATATCTGCACAGGAAACTGTGATCGCCAGTCCGGAGGCGGTATCTATAGATGCCGACCGCTCTACATGCCACTGGTTTTCCATCCCCTCCTGCATCGTAATCGGAAGCGGGACATAATCACATCCCTGTCCGCTTAAATTCTGTCTTTCATACGCCGGATAAATTGCATAGTAAAACTGCCACCATTGATCCACCATTCCAAGCACCGCCCCGGTTGACAGCTTATTCAGATATTCCTCATAGGTATTTGTAAATGCTTCCGCATCCAGAATCCCCTTACGATATTCTTGATTTAATTTTTCAAAATACATCCTCGCAGTCTCTGTCGTATTATAATCCATCACCTGGAAGGTCTGCGGATCAACCATGCAACAGCCATCGTTCGGATATCCATCCAAAAACTGCGGTACATTCTCCAGACAAAAGTATCTCCAATCGTCACAGAGAACGGTAAACGGAATATTCTCTGTCCCGTTTTCCATCGTCGGATTCGCATCCATATACGCTTCCAACAGATCAAAATACTGATCCACCGTATGGATCTCAGGGTATCCCGCCCATTTTAATACTCTTGTCTGGATCCAAAATGCCTCCCCGTCATGTATCACATCGGTGTTTTTTCCATTTATTACCCCAAACTGCGGGATCCAGTAAATATGCCCGTCTTCCTGGCGCAGCGTATCCCACTGTTCATTTGTCATGTACTGCCTGATATTGGGGTATTCATCCCAATATTCATCAATCGGAATCAGCGCATCTGCCTCATACAGATCTTTTTCGCCCTGTATGAAATCCGGATATCTGCCGCTTGCTATGTATGAATTCAGCGCATTTTCTTTGGACTGCCCGGAAAGCCAGACTTCTTCACAGTCTGCTCCTGTCACCTCTGCAATCTTTGCCTTCATTACATTTCCGTACTCTAACGGGCTTCCCTCTGTCGGGAAAAATGCCGTAAAATGCTTTATCTGTGTCCTGTTCGTATGCTCCTGCGTTACTGCCATTCCCCACAATGCTGCGAGCAATACCAGAATCAGACTTACTTCTATCCCTCTTTTTTTCATCCGTTCTCCCTCTTTTCCAGTCAATTATACTGTTTTTGAGGAAAACCGGCAAGTCACAGATCACATACAGTAATTCCGGTTCATGTGTATCTATTCTTTTACGCCGCCAAGCGTAAGTCCTGTGACAAAATATTTCTGTAAAAACGGATAGATGCAGATAATCGGCAGCATTGTGAGTATCGTTGCAGCGGAGCGGACTGACGTCGGTGTAACGGTTCCCACTGCATTCTTCATGGCTTCTGCCGAAGTTCCCTGATTCGTGACGGATGACAGCAGCTTCATCAGCTCATACTGCAACGTCGTCAGATCAGAATTCATGCGGTTGTACAGCATGGCATCAAACCAGGAATTCCATTGTCCGACTGCAACGAACAATGCCACCGTCGCAAATACCGGCTTGCAGAGCGGACAGTAAATCTTTAGAAAAATTGTCGTATATCCGGCACCGTCTAACTGTGCGGATTCTTCCAGACTGTCCGGTATACCATTCATGTAGGTGCGGATTACCAGCATATTAAACGCACTTACCATGCCCGGAATCACATACACCCAGAAACTGTTGGTAAGACCTAGTCCTTTGTAAAGCAGGAATGTCGGAATCATTCCTCCATTCACATACATTGTAATGACCCAGAACAGTGAAAGGCTTCTCTTAAACAGAAATCTTTTTCTGCTGACAACAAACGCCAGAATCGCGTTTGCAACCAGTGCCAGCACCGTTCCGATAACTGTTCGCGCAACCGTGATATATGCACCGGTAATCAGATTATCTTTCTGCAATACCGTGATATAATTTTTCCATGTAAATTTTCTCGGCCACAGATAAATTCCACCGCGCAATGCATCCGTGCCATCGTTTAATGAAATCGCCAGCGTATTCAGCACCGGATATAATGTGATTACAACAATCACAAGCATAATGATTCCGTTCACAACGGGAAATGCATCAAAGGCTCCTGTTCTCTTTCTTTTTTTATTTGCTCCTGCCAGCTGTTGCATGATATTACCCTCCTTAGAATAACCTTTCTTCTCCGTTGCGCTTTGCAATCTGGTTTGCAATGACAATCAGAATGATACTTACCGCACTCTTAAAGATACCTGCAGCCGTACCAATGGAATAATCTCCCTGACTGATACCCCATTTGAGTACATAGATATCAATCGTCTGAGACACTTTCTGCACCAGTCCGTTTCCCAGAAGGTACTGAATCTCAAATCCGGCATTCAGTACATTTCCCACGTTCATCAAAAGAAGAATCATAATCGTCGGTTTGATTCCCGGAAGCGTTACATATTTGATTTTAGCCCATCTTCCTGCTCCGTCAATGGACGCCGCTTCATACAGGGACGGATCAATGGATGTAATGGCAGCCAGATAAATGATGGCATTCCATCCTGTCTCCTTCCACACATTGGCAAATGCAACAATCGGCCAGAAATAGTTCGGATGTGCAAAAAAATTGATCGGCTGCGCAATCACATGCAGATTCATCAATATCTCATTGACAATTCCGCTTCCCGAAAGCATATCATGCAGGATTCCCGTTACAATGATCCAGGACAGGAAATGCGGCAGATAAGAAATGGTCTGCACTACTTTTTTCCCGCCGCGTGATTTTATCTCGTTTAAAAGAATCGCAAATGCAATCGCCGTCACAAATGTCACAACCAGATTGATCACGCCCATCGCAAGTGTGTTCCGTATCACGCGGATAAACGTCATGTCGGAAAATAAGGTCTGGAATTTCTGCAATCCCACAAACTCAGAGTGAAGAATTCCAAGCTTCGGCTTATAATTCTGAAACGCCATTGCCCACCCTGCCAGCGGAAGGTAATAAAAAATAATACCGTAGATTACCATCACAGCACTCCAGAACAGCAGAACTTTCTGCCTCTTTACTTCTTTCCAGGTGATCTTTGCCTTATACTGATTTTCTTTTTCTTTTGATCTTGTTTTCGTCAAAGCCATATCCCACTCCTTAAAAAACAGGCAGATGAAATCTTCCTTGCATCTGCCTGTTTCCAATTTCATTTTATGTGCTATTCGTATTTCGCTGCTTCTTCCATTCTCTTATCAAGTTCTGTCTGTAACTCACCGATAAACGCTTCCGGATTACAGCTGTTGTATGCTTCCATGTACTCTGCCCAGGCTGCGTCAAAATTCTTTGCCATTACAACCTGCGGAAGGTATTCATGCTTGATCTCGGCGATCTTATTCCATGCCATACCGCCTTCCGTGTCCGTGGTAAAGCTGTTTGAATAAGACCACATTGGGTACCATGCACCCGGAGCCTCGTTTGTTCCGATCATATCCACATACGTCTCTGCACCATAGGCGGAAAATGCTTCCTTTATATCATCATTTAATCCGTCAAAGAATTCATTTGCCTGGCCATCCGGCTTATTCGCATTGATTCCGTCATCACTGGTGCCGGAATACTGCGGAAAATAAGAATAGGTACAGGTATGGGATGCTTTGTAAGCAGTATCTGCCGCTCTGGTTCTCTGCTCCTCCGTACGGTAGAATTCCCCGTTTTCATCCACATTGTAATCAACGCCTTCCACTCCCCAGAAACGCAGGTTGTGAATATCCTGTGTGAGAAGATCATCTACGAACTGCAGCGCACCTTCCACATCCTCACAGCTTGTGGTAATGGCAAGCCCGTCCGATACATTCAATACACTGCCGGAACAATGCCACTGATTTTCCACACTCTCATCAATCGTGATAGGAAGCGGAATATAATCACATCCCTGCTCATCCAGACCTGCCTGTTTGATCGCATCCCCTGCAGTGTATGCAAAATCCCACCACTGGTCAATCATACCGAGTACACGACCGGTCGAAAGTTTGGCAATATACTCATCATAGGTCTGTGTAAAAGATTCCGGATCTACAATTCCTTTCTGGTATTCCTCATTTAATTTCTGGAAATACCGGACCGCTGTGTCTGTCGTATTATAGTCGATGACCGTCAATGTCTCCGGATCTACAATACAGGAACCGTCATTCGGGTATCCATCCAAAAACTGTGGTGCATTCTCCAGGCAGAAATATCTCCAGTCATCGCAAAGAATGGTATAAGGAATATTCTCTGTTCCGTCTTCCATCGTCGGATTTGCCTCATTATACCGCTCAATCAGGTCAAAATATTGATCCATTGTCCGGATCTCCGGATAATCCGCCCATTTTAACACGCGCGCCTGAATCCAGAATGCCTCATCGTTGTGTGTACAAACTTTCTCTTCTCCCTTGATATTGCTGAACTGCGGAATCCAGTAGATATGTCCGTCATCCTGACGAAGCTGATCCCACTGCTGCTGTGTAAAGAAGTTTTTGATATTCGGGTAATCATCCAGATAATCATCCAGCGGAACCAGAACATCTGCATCATAGAGCTGTGACTGTCCGCTTCCCCCGCAGATAAAATCCGGCAGCTCGCCTCCGGTAATCATCATACCAACGGCTTCCTCCGCCGTCTGTCCGGTCAGCCATGTCTCCTTTACTTTTACCCCCGTCTTGTCGGCAATGATCTGCTGAATTTCATTGTCATCATTGATCTCCGAACCGGGAACTGCAAAAAACGCCGTAAATTCTTTTACTCCACCGGCTTCCGTGCTGTCCGCACTGTCTGCTTTTCCCTCTGCGTCCGTCGAAGCTGCATCACTTCCACATCCGGCAAACATGGTTGCCATCATTGTTGCTGTCAGCAATACACTGATAAGTTTCCTTCTCTTCATTTTGTAACTACCTCCCTATTTGATAATACTATTTTACCTTTTTGGCACATTCAGACAATTGGAGGAAGTATAGATAAAAACAGGGCAAAGTATAGGTTGAACTGCTCCCCGTCAAGTAGACAATTGAAAAAATATAAATTTTTCTTGCCAGCAGCGAGTATCTGCTGGCATTTTTATGCTGCCTGTAAGTAAATC
>CACZIN010000028.1:0-37360 GCA_902781225.1 uncultured Lachnospiraceae bacterium
CACTCCGCGGGTCATGTCCGCATCCCGGAAGACAATTTGTAGGACTTTTGTGTGTGTCCCTTATGGCACCTCTGAACAAAACATAACCGCGCGAAGCCGATGTTTGAATTGCCATCTGCCATGTTTTTAATAGCAGATGGCAACGAGTTTCGGTTCGCGCGGTTTTATATTGTCTGTGAAGAAGTGCCATTAGGGACACCAGAAAGTCCGCCCATTGTCTCCGGTGTGTCGGACATGCACCCGTCGGATTGTCCAAACGTGGAAGAGACACGGAATTCGATGCAAACATTCAGCTGGAAGAAATGCTCACATTTTTCTCCAACGAATATTCCATCTGTATTTCCACATGAAATCCCCAAGTGTGTTTCTCATAATATTACTTATCAGACCCAAACACGATATACTTATTGCGGCAGTTCCTTTCTATTCTTCCATATGCTCCCAGTCAATCTTATACTCTTTAAAATAGTACTCTCTGTCGTGTTCCCCGACTTCCCGCAATACCTTGCACGGCGTGCCGACCGCGACAACGTTCGACGGCAGGTCATGCGTTACCACACTCCCCCGATCTCGGCAAACATCTCCTTTAACATTGCAGTGCGCATCTTCTCTCTTACATCCCAGCCATTTTCTTCCCTCACCTCTGCCGTGCGCTCTCAGTCATCGCAGCAGAACAGATAGTAACCGGTAATCATGCATAATACCAAAAGAAGGAACCCCAAGAAACGGCTGTGGAGCACGAGCATCACCAGCATCCCCATGGAAAAGCAAAACAGTGCAAATCCCATCATCCGCTTCATAAGATCCCCCAAACACTCTGTCTCTTCATCATATGCATCTGCCGGAAGTTTTTCTACTGTTTTTTAGTTTTCTTCTTTGTTCACGGAATCCTTTAAGATATCCTCCATCTCTTTGCCTGCCGCTTCTCTCGCCTTCGTCTCATCCTCGTCTGCAACGGACGCTGCGTCGGATGCAACCTGATTCTTGGAGGTAAATTTGTTCACAAAATCCGGCACCATATCGAGAATCTTTGTGACGCCGTCCTGGTTCTTGATGTTCACAAGCTTCGTGGTACCGTTCTGGATCACCAGCACAGCGCTCGGCATAATCTTGCCTCCCATACCGCCGGCTCCGTTGTTCTTCTTATCCTGCGAAAATGCTCCTGCGGCAACGCCGAATGATACATCCACAAGCGGAAGAATGATGGTATCCCCGATATGAATCGCGTCGCCCACCACCGTCTTCGTCGTAATAAAACTGTCCATTCCCTTAAACAGGGATTCTACTGTTGTGTGAAAACTGTTATCTGCCATAATGTTACCCCTTTCTTATCCTTTATCTGTGCATCAGCCATTTCAGCCAGATGCGGAACTCCTTTTTGCCAAGCAGCCGGACCGCTGATACCGCGATATGCAGTCCTCTTGCACGCCCTTTTATATCAAATGTGCCTGTAATATAGGTATTCTCCGCCTCAAAGTCCGGATATACCTGCACCTGATACCGATACAGAAACGGAAGCACACATAAGCCCCCGAGCACCTGCCCGGTCAGCGCCGGATCGCCCATGGAAAATGTCAGATCCGTCCGGATCCTTCGGAATTTAAAATGGGTCAGCAGGTATTTTAATTCTGCAAGAATGAGCGGCAGCGCCTCTCTGTGCCGCCCGTCCGTCAAAAACGTACGGACATCTTTTATTTTCTTAAGAGCCTCTTTTATGCTGGAGCGAAGCTGCCGCAATTTTCTGCCGAGCCCCGAAAAAAATGTCCGGATGCGCTCCGGTATCCGCCGAAGCAGATGAAGCAGACCGCCGCGCCGCTTTCCCCGCGCAGCCGTATTCCCGGATTTCGGATCCCTCTGCTCCCCGTCAGCCGGGGTGCCGTCTGTTTTTTGCTCCCCGTCAGCTTGGGGACCATCCGCTCTTTGTGCCGCATGAATATCATCCGCCGCGCTGCACTCTTCGGATTCTTCTGCGCCATCCTCCCGGTCATCCTCCCCGGATTCTGCGTCGTCCGGCTTTTTCCCTCTCCGGGCGATCCCGAAGATCCGCAGCTGCGAAGAAAAACCTTCCTCCTCATACGCCGCCTTCCAGCTTACCGCATGCAAAAGCCACGTCACCGCAATCCGGACGGTCGTCTTCTCTCCGATGCTGCCGCTCACCTGATACCGCACCGGAGCAAATAGCACCACTGCTAAAATGAGCAGGATCAGTCCAAGCAGGATCAGCAGGATGATTCCAATTATTTTTAATATCAGCAATAGAACTGCCATTATCCCTCCCTGCCGCTCCGATGCTCATCCAGATAACTGCGCACCAAAAACGCGCCTGTATTCCGGTATACTTCATCCACAATCGACACCGCCACTTCCAGTGCCTCGTCATAACTCCCGGCAAGTCCGGCAATCTTAAGGTCTTTCTTCGGATACCCTCTCTGCAAAAGTTCGGCAGCCGGGATAATATCCAGAAGATTTTTGTCATTCGACGCAGGCGCGATCACATAAATGCCGATCTGTCCCGCATTGTGATTGATTTTCCACTTCACACGCTTTGTCTTATGTACAATACTTTCCCCTACATATAACTCGTCATACCAGGTCATGCATGCTCTCCATATCACACTGCTCTAAAAGTATTTGTGATTTCCCCACAAATTACTCTTCTTAAGCTCCAGATATTCATTGTAAGCCTTCTCCAGAATCTGTTTTTCATTCGGAAACTTCAAGAGATGATACGCTTCATGATACTTGTAATATCCGGAATCAACAAAATATTCTTCCCGCTGCGGCTTGCTGTAATAACTGTCTGCCATCATAAGATACCAGTGGACATCCTTCTCCACCGTGTCCTCCGGTACCGTAAAGGAATAGTGGCTCTTGCCGACATACTTGATAATTGCCGCCCTCACCCCGGTCTCCTCCAACACCTCGCGCGTTGCCGTATCCGGATATTCCTCTCCGGCTTCCACCGTCCCCTTGGGCAGAACCCAGCCTTCATACTTGTTCTTATAGTTCTTGTATAAAAGCAATATCTTACCACGGAATATTACCACACCGCCACAGCTCGTTGCCTCTATCATTGCAATACCTCCCGATGTGGTCTTTTCATAATTATATCCAGTATAATACTTTTTCAGACTTCACGCAACCTCGTATACGCTCAGTTCTCCCATGTATAATACGCGTCAAAGATCTGTTTTGCAATCGGAACCGCATACTCGCTTCCGACGCCGGAATCCTCCACGATCACCGCGACCGCGATGTCCGGTTTCTCCCCGTTACGCGCATATCCCACAAACCAGGAATGGGTGGCGTCCGAGCTGGATGAGAACTCCGCCGATCCCGTCTTTCCTGCTGCCTCGTAGCTGTCGCTCTTTAGCTTGTTCGCTGTTCCTTCCTCCACAACGTAGCGCATATATTCCTGTAAAACGGACGCATCGCTCTCCGAGAGCAGTGTTCCATACTCCTCAGGCTCATACTGCTCCACGACCTCGCCCTCCGCATCCGTGATGCTGTCGATCACATACGGCTTCATCAGCACGCCGTCGTTGGCGATCGCAGAGGCGATTAACGCCATGTGAAACGGCGTCACAAGCGTCTTACCCTGTCCGATAGAAGTCTCCATCACGGCTGAATCACTGTCCCCCGGCTCAAGCACAAAGCTGCTCTTCGACGACTCTAAATCTGTCGGGAGCGCTGTGTTAAACAGCATCTGGTCGCAGAGGTTGTCAAACTGTTCCAGATCCAGCGTGAGTCCTAAAGACGCATAGGAGGAATTACACGAATTTGCGAAGGACGTCTTTAGATCCTCCGATCCATGCCGCTTATTGTTATGGCAGTGGATGGTCTTTGTGCCCACGGTATACTCGCCGCTGCAGTCAAAATGGTAGTCCTCATAGTCCGCATTCTCATGGATGTACTCGAGCGTGGTAAAGATCTTAAACGTCGATCCCGGCGGATACAGCCCCTGGGTGGCACGGTTTAGAAGAACCGAGCTGTCACTGTCGTCCGACACAAAGGTATCCCAGTCATCCGCGATCATGTTCGGATCGAAATCCGGCTTTGACACCATGGCAAGGATCCTGCCTGTCTCCGGCTCCATCACAACGACCGCGCCGTCATAGCTTCCCAGTGCATCGTACGCCTGAAGCTGCAGATCATAATTCAACGTCGTCGTGACACTGTCCCCCGGATTTTTCTCTCCCTTGATCTCACTGACCGCCTTCTCCATATACAGAATATTGGAGCGCAGCAGATTGAAATTCGCCATCGCCTCAATGCCGGACGTACCGTGTGTGGAATATCCGACAACATGTGCAAAAATCCTGCCTGCCGGATATTTTCTGGTCTCATTTCCCTCTGCATCCGTAACCGTCTCCGCCAGCGTGACTCCGTCGGCGGAATAGATACTGCCGCGCACAACACTGCGCGTAAAGAGTTCCTGCCTTTTATTGTACGGATTATTGATAAACTGCTCGCTCTCCACCTGCTCAAAATACGCAAAATATCCCATCAGGCACAGAAACAGTCCCAGAAAAGAGTAGGTGACTACCGCAAATTCCCGGTTTTTTGTATTCTTTTTTTTCTTTCCGTTTTTATGAAAAAGTTTCCACATCTTCGTCAAATCCTGTTTTTCTTCGTCTTGGCGGTGCTGCATTCTTTCTTTCATTTGCTGCCCCCTCATCCTGCCGTCTGATGTATAAGCCCTGCACAACGGCAAACATGATCATCGTTGAAAATAGCGAGCTTCCTCCGTAGCTGACAAGCGGAAGCGTGACTCCTGTCGACGGAATAAATTTTGTGACTCCCCCGACGGTGAGGAACACTTGAAATCCGTATACGGTTCCCAATCCCAGCGCAATCAGCTTGTAAAACTGCTCCTTCATCTGCATTGCCACATTAAAAAACATCAAAAAGCAGCTGATGCACACCATCAAAAGACAGATCGCAAAAATGCCGCCCATCTCCTCCGCAATGGCGGAAAAGATAAAGTCCTGCTCGACCACCGGAATCTTTTCCGGCATCCCCTGGTATAGTCCCATTCCAAACCAGCCGCCGGTACCGATGGCGAACAGGGACTGGCAGATCTGGTAGCCCTCATTCTCAATTCTTGAGAGCGGATCCTGCCATGCCAGAACACGCACGCGCACGTGGGAAAACAGCTGATATGCCACCACCGCCGCAATACATCCGGTCAGGAGTCCTCCCGCAAAATAGAACAGCTTTCTGGTCGCCACATAGAGCATCACCAGGTAGGTCACAAAGAAGATCAGTGCTCCTCCCAGATCTCTCGATAACACCAGAATCAGGACATGCACCGCCGCCAGCACCGTCGCGATGCACACGTGCTTCAGATCCGTATTCTCGTAAAGCATACATGCCACAAAAAATACAAATATGATCTTGACAAATTCACTCGGTTGAACCGATATTCCGGCAATCGAGATCGAAATCTTCGCACCGCTGCTCGTGATTCCGAACGCCAGCACCGCCAGAAGACCGATGATTCCTGCCGCCGCGTAAAGCCACGGCATTTTCCGCAAAAAACGTACCTTCTGAATGAGCACCGGTATAATGAGCGAACACACCATCGCCCCCACCGCAATGGCAAACTGCCGGATCGCCTTGTCAAAAGAAAGCCTTGTAATCATTATAAAACCGATCATTAGCAGCATACACATATTGTTGATCAAAAGTCCGGAAGCCCGTCCGTACACCAGGCGGTAGCAGGAAATCGTGACTGCAATAAACGCCGCCTGCACCACATAAAACAAAATCATGCGGATATCGTCCGTCACCGCATAGATTGCCAGAAACGCATCCAGATGAATCAGATACATGAGGCACATCTGACGCTTAAATATCTTCGCCCTCTTCTCCGGAGTAAGCTTCCCGCGGAATGAGGAAAAACACTCGTACGTATAGAACGCGAACAAAAGTGTCATGAGATATTTTGATAATTCTACAATCAAATCTGTCATTGGTTATTCAACCCCTCGTTTATAATGTCCCCTCGTATAGCCGCCGGAAAACAGTTCCTTTACGCTGTGTTCTCCGGATAGGAACGTTCCTGCAAAAAGATCCAGTATTGCAGCCGCCTGTCCTTCCTCCTCAATCGTAAACGATATCCGGTATGCGGCGATTCCCATACGCAAAAAATCTGCGCGCTCGTCAAAAAGCATGAGCGGCGTGGTATTATAGATCGTATTATAACACTCCGTGCAGTTATTTTTGACCGGGAAATATTTTCCATACCGGTCCTTCAGATATAAGATTCCGCGCTTTCTGTCGCACTTCTCCGTGTTCGCATGCACGCACTGCGCGGACGTCATCAGCGGAAGATAACCGTACACCACCGCCTCGCTGTGATGATTGTCCCGCGCAAACAGTTCGCTCCGGTTGAGTTCAAGCGGTACGGTATCGCGCTCTGGTGCAAGCTGTAAAAACACCTCCCGCGCCGCACTGTTCCAGATGTAGAGACTGTGATCTAAAATTAACGGCGTCTCCGCGCCCAGCTCCTGCCGCACAAATGCGGCGGCATCGTAGCTTTTTGCCACAAATCCGTCCAGCGGCAATGCCTTTACGTGCTCTATATTCTCCCGGTAAAATGCTGCCGTTCTGCTGCGGAATACCGCCGGCAGAATATAATACAATTTCTTTCCCGCCAGGTGTGCCTCTTCGGCATCTTTTAAAAGTGCCGTCCATAATTCGTCCCTGGTATAGCAGCTGCTGTCCGCATAAATCTCATGTACAAAGGAAGAACGAAGCGCCACCGGAAGCAGACGCCGGTTCTCCACCGAAACAATGACCGTTTTACCGGCATCCTCCGCTTCTCTTCGCTCCTTCTGCCACATGCTTTGTTCCGCGCCGCAGCCTGCCTTCTCCGCCTCCGGGGACGCTGCCCCCTCCCTGCGGTATCCCTGCAGAAGCTTCTCCTCCAGTGCAAGAAGCGCCTCCCTGCGCAGCGCGTTTAATGCCTGCACCGGCAGAAAAACATCCTCGTCCATCTCAATGGCCAGCTGCGCAAATGCAAACGGCGTATTTCCTGTTTTTCTCATACAGGCGTCCACCCTGTCACGCGAGAGCGGCTGTTTTTGCGCCTGCAATACCTGCTCCCCCTCGCACGTAATCTCACATTCTCCACATTGCAGTTTCAGTGTAGCAGATAAATCTTTTTTTAATCTTAAGAAACCATTGATTTTTTCTTTGATTTCCTGTTCTGGCCGCACTTTGATATAGTGTTCCCGCACCGTCTTCTGCAGTGCCTCGTCTGTCTTCGCGTGTCCCGGGGAATCAAAGGTAATCATCTCCCTGCCGTTTCTGCGGAAATAATACCCGTCGGTAAAACCGCTGCGGTTGCCGAGCGCCAGCAGCTTTCTGTGATCCTCCGCTGTTACCGCGTAAGCCTTCTTCGCCCGCCGGCGCGCCTCATCCTCGCTGCAGCCGCCCGCTCTCTCCTCATTCAGCCGGTCCAGATAACGATCCATATACTGCCGGTAAACGGATACGACGCCTGCCGCATACTCCGCCTGCTTCATCCGTCCCTCGATCTTGAAGGAGAAGACACCACTCTCTGCAAGTGCTGGAATGGCATCAATCGTACACAGATCCTTCGGACTTAACACGTAATTGCCGCACGCGATACGGGATTTCTGATCTTTTTTGTAGACCTCATAGGGAAGCCGGCACGGCTGTGCACAGCGCCCGCGGTTGCCGCTTCTGCCGCCCAGCATACTGCTGAGCAGACATTGTCCGGAATAACAGTAGCACAGCGCACCGTGCACAAAGCTCTCGATCTCGATTCCCACCTTGTCATGAATCTCTCTTATCTCGGCAAACGACATCTCCCGCGCCATGACTACCCGGCTCGCACCGAGCTGCTTCATGTACGCCGCCCCCGCCGCGCCGGTCACGGTCATCTGCGTGCTGGTGTGAATATCCATCTTGGGGAACATGCTTCGTATTTTTGCAAACGCTCCCATATCCTGCACGATCACCGCATCGAGCCCCTGCTCATAATACGGCAGCAGATACTCGTAGAGTCCCTCTTCCAGTTCTTCCTCCTTGAACAGGGTGTTCACCGTCAGATAGACCTGTCTGCCATGGATGTGTGCATAGTCGATGGCACGCAGCAATTCTTCCTCATTAAAATTATTCGCATAGGCGCGGGCGCCAAAATGGCTGCCGCCCAGATATACCGCATCCGCTCCCGCCCGTATGACCGCCTCAAACGTCTCGTACGATCCCGCCGGAGCCAGCAGCTCCAATTCTCTTTTCTGTATCATTTTTCTTACCTGTTATATGAAAATAAGGGACGAAAGCAAATCTCTTACGTCCCCGTATTGTCTATTCTTCTGTTTTATCTTTTTCCGGTACTTTGCCGAGCAACGCGTCCTCGAGACTCGCCTCCAGCTTTGCCTTGTTGATTAAAAGCTCCTTGTTCTGTTCCTCGAGCTCTTTTCTGGCTTTCTCATCGCTCTCTGCCTTGATCTGATTGGAAATAAGATCATGCTTGAGATCGTAGATTTCCTTTTCCTTCTGCTCGATCTCACGCTCAAGCTTCTCCACCTGTGTCTTCGCCTTAAAATAATCATCCGCGATATTTAACTGCAACAGCGTCGCCTTCATGTCGCCGGATAGATGTCTTAACTCTTCCATGCCCTGAAACTCGTTGAGCTTATTGTTGATATAGGTGGCAACCTTCTGCAGGTACTCCTCGCCCTCATAACCGCTCAGTGTGTATACCTTTCCACCGATGATCACTTCGGCGCTTGTCTTCTCTGCCATACCATTTCCTCCAAACTCGGGTATCCGCTACAATATATAGTATATTATACTGACATATTTAAGGAAAAGCAACTATTTCTATACGGAATGTTCGATTCCCAGATGCTGGTATGCCAGCTCCGTCACCACCCGTCCCTTCGGCGTGCGATTGATCAGACCGTTCTTTACCAGATACGGTTCATATACGTCCTCGATGGTTCCGGCATCCTCACCGATCGCTGCCGCCAGTGTGTCCAGTCCGACCGGTCCGCCCGCAAATTTCCCGATCATCGTCATCAAAATGTTTCTGTCATTCTGATCGAGTCCCATCTTGTCGACCTCCAGCAGATCCAGTGCAAAGGACGCTACCTCCTTTGAAATCCGGCCGTCGTATTTTACCTGCGCAAAATCGCGCACGCGCTTTAACAGCCGGTTTGCAAGACGCGGGGTTCCGCGCGAGCGTCTCGCCATCTCGTAAGCACCCTCCTCATCGATCTCCACCCCGAGCGTCAATGCCGAGTGCAGGATGATCGTCTTTAACTCCTCCACCGTGTAGAACTCCAGATGATGCACCACGCCAAAACGGTCTCTCAACGGTGCCGACAAGAGTCCCGCGCGCGTGGTCGCTCCCACCAGGGTAAACTTCGGCAGATCCAGACGGATGGAGCGCGCCGTGGCTCCCTTGCCGATCATGATATCGATGGCATAGTCCTCCATCGCCGGATACAGCACCTCCTCCACCTGACGGTTCAGGCGGTGGATCTCGTCGACAAAGAGGACATCGCCCTCCTGCAGATTGCTTAAGATCGCCGCCATTTCCCCCGGTTTTCCGATGGCAGGTCCCGATGTGACCTTCATATGTGTTCCCATCTCATTGGCAATAATTCCGGCGAGCGTGGTCTTTCCAAGTCCGGGCGGACCGTAGAACAGCACATGGTCGAGGGATTCCCCCCTCGCTTTTGCCGCCTCGATATATATTTTTAAATTTTCCTTTGCCTTCTGCTGTCCGATATAATCATCCAGCGTCTGCGGTCGGAGACTTTTCTCGATCTTAAGATCTTCCTCCTGCACCTGCGTGGATATGACCCGCTTCTCCATGTCCCAGCTTTCCTTTCTTCCGCCCTGACGCTTCCCGTACTACAGGAATGCCATATTCTTAAGCGCGGCTTTTAACAGTATTTCCACATCCATGTCATCCGTGATCTCAATGCCGTTTAACGCCTTTAACGCTTCCGAGGAGGCATAGCCGAGCGCCACAAGCGCCTGCACCGCCTCATTCTTCACACCGCCGCTTCCGTTCTCGTTCTGCCTGCTCACATGCTCGGATTTGAGTTCAAACGCCTCCTCAAGTGATAGCTTGTCCTTGAGTTCTAAAATCACGCGCTGCGCCGTCTTGGCTCCGATTCCGGGCGCTTTGGCGATCGCCTTGGCGTCATCGCCGAGCACCGCAAACCGCAGATCATCGGTTGTCATCACAGACAGCACTGCCAGCGCCCCTTTCGGACCGATACCGTTGACGCCGATTAACAGCTTGAAGACACGCAGGTCATCCTTCGTCAGAAACCCGTACAGAATCATCGCATCTTCGCGCACATTCAGATACGTATAGAGTTTCACTTCCTCCCCCACAGCCGGAAGATAGTCAAACGTCTGTCCGGTCGTATAGATCCGGTATCCGATTCCGCCTGCCTCCACAACCACGCTCTCTTCTTCCACATCCGCAAGAGCGCCTTTTATATATGCGTACACACGTATTTCCTCCTTATCATTTCAACCGTCCGCCAATCCTTAGTATAATCTCCTGGGCTGCCACACCGATCAGCAGTCCCGTAACGATGCCTGCCACTAAAAGCACCGGCAGATAGTAAAAAATATTGATATTCTCCACCACGAACGCCGCCACCGCAATCTGACCGATGTTGTGCGACATTCCGCCGGCGACGCTGACCGGCAGGACACCGAGCTTTCCGATCCGTTTTAAAAGGTACATCACCAGAAAACTGAACATTCCGCCGGCAAGGCTGTATAAGATACTGAACAGATTGCCGAACAGGAACCCCGCCAGAACAATCCGGAGCATCGAGATGGCAAATGCCTCCTTTGTACCGACACAGTACAGCATCAGTACCACCACGATATTGGTCAGCCCCAGCTTCACCCCCGGTATTCCGAAATAAAACGGGATCAGGGATTCCACATAGCTGCAGATTAGGGCGAGCGCAAGAAAGACGCCGAGATACGCCACCTTATCTCGCAATGGAGTCGAATCCGTTTTCTTCACTTCCCGTCACCTCCACAACCACTTTGTTCGGCAGACAGACAATCATCTCATGATTCTTAGAGATTGCCTTCTGATGGACACACAGCTTATCCGGACAGTCCGCCTCCGTCATATCCGCCTTGCCGTCGCGGATTGTCAGGACATTCGTTGTCACGCCGTCCTGCACAATCGGTATCTCCTGATCCTCCCCAAGCGCATAGATCCCGTACACGCTGCCGTCGACCGTGACACGCACGCTTGCGCCCGCATCCGCGCGTGTTCCCGTCCGCTCATAGACCACAAGAAACACCACGGTCACGGCAAGCAGTATCAAAAGAAAAATCACATCGTTTCTGCTGATCCGCTTTTTCATGCCGTCTGACCTTCTCCGTCTGCCCGCTCACCAAGGTAATAAAAGCCCCGGCACTCAGTCAGCTTTACATCTAAAATCTTTCCGATCATGTCCGCTGTCCCCGGCAGATGTACCACCGAGTTGTTGCTGAGTCTTCCCGTCACGAGCGAAGCATCCTGCTCGTTTTGCTCCTCAATCAGCACCGGCAGCGTCTGTCCGGTCAGTGCTCCCGCTTTTTCTGCGGAGATCTTCTGCACTTCCTTAAGCAGACGGTCAAAACGCGCCTTAATCACATCCTCCGGCACCTGCTCTTCCATGGATGCCGCCGGTGTTCCGGTACGCTTGGAATAGATAAACGTAAACGCGCTGTCATAACGCACTTTTCTCACCACGTCCATCGTCTCCTCGAAGTCCTCCTCCGTCTCCCCCGGGAAACCCACGATAATATCCGTCGTCAGCGCAATGTCCGGCACTGCCGCGCGGATCTTGTCCACCAGCTCCAGATAATGTTCCTTGTCATATCTACGGTTCATGATCTTTAAGATCCGGCTGCTTCCGGACTGTAACGGCAAATGCAGATGCCTACAGATCTTTTTGGACCGTCCCATCACCTCAATCAGCTCGTCCGAGAGATCCTTCGGATGGGAGGTCATAAAGCGGATGCGCTCTAACCCCTCAATCTTCTCCACTTCCTCTAAAAGCTGTGCAAATGTCACCGGCTCCGCCAGATTCTTGCCGTAGGAATTGACGTTCTGTCCGAGCAGCATGACCTCGACAACACCGTCCGCCACGAGCTGTTCGATCTCACGGATGATCTCCTTGGGCTCTCTGCTGCGCTCTCTACCGCGCACATACGGTACGATACAGTAGCTGCAGAAATTATTGCATCCAAACATGATATTGACACCGGATTTAAACGAATACTTTCTCTCTACCGGGAGATCCTCCACGATCTGATCCGTATCCTTCCAGATATCAATCGTCATGGAATCCGATTCCATTGCCGTCACAATCAACTCTGCAAATTTGTAGATATTATGTGTTCCGAAAATCAGATCCACAAAGCGGTAGCTTTCTTTTAATTTTTCAACAACTACCGCCTCCTGCATCATGCAGCCGCAGAGTCCGATCAGCATATGCGGATTTTTCTTTTTATAATTCTGGAGTACCCCGAGTCTTCCGTAGACTTTGTTATTCGCATTTTCACGCACCGTGCAGGTATTGTAAATAACAAAATCCGCTTCCTCCGTATCCGTCTCCACATAACCGATGCGCTCCAAGATGCCGACAAGCTTCTCGGAATCGCGCGCATTCATCTGGCAGCCGAACGTCGTGACATGGAACGTCAGCGGACTGCCCTTTTTTGCAGCGAGCTGTTCCACATAATTTTTAGCGATGTCCATAAAGTAATACTGGCGCTCCGGCTCGCTCTGCGGGATCTGCTTTTTATCGATTATTTCAATGTCTATTTTCTTTTTCATCTTCATCCTTACCATCTACGGACGTGTCTGCCCGTTTCCATATATAATATATTTTGTGCTGGTCAGCGCATCCAGTCCCATCGGTCCTCTTGTGTGAAGCTTCTGGGTGCTGATGCCGATCTCCGCGCCAAATCCGAATTCAAATCCGTCTGAAAAACGCGTCGATGCGTTGACATAGACGCAGGCGGCATCGATCTCATCCAGAAAACGCTGCGCGTTCGTGTAGTTCTCTGTGATGATTGCTTCCGAATGCCCGGTATTGTAGCGGTTGATGTGTGCGATCGCCTCGTCGAGGGACGACACCGTCTTCACAGAAATCACATAATCGAGATACTCCCGGCCCCAGTCTTCCTCCGTCGCCGCCGACAACAGTTCCTTTTTCAGTTCTCCGCCATTTGCCGTCTCCCGGCGCTCTGCCGCTGCAAGACTTTTCTCATCCGCGTGAATAACAACATCCTTCTGCTGCAATGCCGCCGCAAGTTCCGGCATAAATGCATCCACGATTTTCTCATGGATCACGAGTGATTCACAGGCATTGCACACGCCGATCCGCTGGGTCTTTGCGTTTAAGATAATACGGATTGCCATATCGAAATCCGCGCTCTCATCCACATAGATATGACAGTTGCCGGTTCCCGTCTCAATCACAGGAATCGTCGCCTGATTGACGACGGCGCGGATCAGCCCTGCTCCTCCACGCGGAATCAGCACATCCACATATTCGTTCATCTTCATGAACGCAGCCGCCGTCTCCCGGCTTGTATCTTCAATCAGCGACACTGCCGCACGCGGAATGCCATGTGCCTCCAAAACTTCCTGCAGAACCGAAACGATGACGATATTGGACGAAATGGCGTCACTGCCGCCTTTTAAGATCACTGCGTTGCCCGTCTTAAAACAAAGCGCAAACGCATCCACCGTCACATTCGGTCTCGCCTCATAGATCATGCCGACCACACCGAGCGGGACGCGCTTTTTACCGATCATAAGACCGTTCGGGCGCTTCTTCATGGAAAGGACTTCGCCGATCGGATCGGCAAGGACTGCAACCTGCCGCAGCCCCTCCGCCATCTGCTCCATCCGGGGCGGGGTGAGCATCAGACGATCCAGCATTCCCTCAGGCATATGATTCTCTCTGCCGCGGGCGAGATCCTTCTCATTCTCGCGGATAATCTCATCGGTATGTGCCACAAGTGCCTCTGCCGCTGCACGCAGCACCTCGTTCTTCGTATTCGTGTCCAGATTGCCGATCTGTCTGCTCACTTCTTTTGCTCTCTTACAAAGTTCTGTCAGTTCCATATCCTTTCCATCCTTTCTGTCAGATCCGATATTCCCGCTCCTCCGTATAAATCCGATGCATCCGCACGTCGGTGGGAAGCACCGCAAGCTGTTCCTCGATCTGCCCTTCAAACGCTACCGCCATGCGGGACAGCTTCGGAAACCTTGCAAAATAACGGTCATAATAACCGCCGCCATACCCGTAACGGTTCCCCTTACGGTCAAAGACCAGCCCGGGCACCAGCACCACCGCAGCTTCTTCCCCAATGCGTTTGCAGCTCTCATCCGGCTCCATCACACGAAACGCGCCCTCCCGCACCCTGGAAAGCTCACTGATCCGGTAAAACTCCATGCGGTGTGTGTCCGGCATTCTCTTCTCAAGACCGCAGTCCCGCTGCAGCCGCTCTTTCGATGTAACCGGGAGCGCCACAGTCTTGCCGTCCGAAAGTGCCTGTTCCAGAAACGGCAGACAATCAGCCTCCGCTCCGAGTGGATAATAACCGTAGATGACAACGCTGTCCCTATACCAGTCAGATGCCGCCAGCCTCTCGCAGATCTTTCTGCTCTTTTCCTGCACTTCCTCCTGCGGCAGTTCCATCCTCCATGCTTTGTGCCTCGCCCTTATCTGCTGACGCGCCTTCTCTTCCTTTAACGCTGCATCAGGAAAGTCCTGTCTTTTTTCCATACTTATCTCCAAGGTTCTCCACGGAACCGTCCGGATTCACCATATCGATATTGTTAAGCTGCGCCGCCAGATTTCTCTTCACATCCGCAACATACTGCTTGCGCAGCAGCTCCTGCTCCTTTTTCTCTTCCTCCGTCAGTCCTTCCGCCTTCGACTTGCGGTATAACGTATTGATTCTGTCAATCTGTTCCTGGTTCATATTGCTCCTTTTCCTGTATTCTTAACCGATCGTCTCCAAAATAAAGTCCTCGATCCGGAAAGCTTCTTTCTTTTTTGCCTGAAAAATGGTTCCCTTAAAGGAATCATCAAAAATATGATGCAGAATGCAGACATCCTTGCCGTTCGCAATAATCATGTCTGTTCCCGAGAGCGTTGCAATCTTTGCCGCTGTCAGTTTGGTCGCCATACCGCCGGTTCCAACATCGCTGCCAGTTGAACTTTTCGCCATGCCGTAGATCGACGCATCCATCTCCTCCACCACTTCAATGAGCTTTGCATCCGGATTCTTGTGCGGATCGTCGGTAAAAAGCCCGTCGATATCCGAGAGCAGGATCAAGAGATCCGCCCCGATCAGAGAAGCCACGATTGCCGAGAGCGTATCGTTGTCGCCAAACTGCATCTCATAAGTAGAAACCGTATCATTTTCATTCACTATCGGGATTGCGCCAAGACGGAACAATTCGTCGAACGTATTCTTCGCATTCTCTCTCGAGACAGGGTTCACCATCGTGTTCTTCGTCATCAGCACCTGACCTGCCACCTGATTGTACTCCGCAAAAAGCCGCTGATAGATCATCATCAGCCGCGCCTGGCCGACCGCCGCACATGCCTGCTTTGTGGATATGTCCTTCGGCCGCTCATCCATGCCGAGCGTCTGTCTGCCCACGGCAATCGCGCCGGAGCTTACCAGGCACACATCCATCCCGCGGTTCCGCAGATTGCAGAGCTCCCTTACCAGATGCTCCAGCTTGGTAAAATTCAGATTGCCCGTCTCCCCGTAATTCAGTGAGGAAGACCCGATCTTGACTACAACTCTCTTTTTCTCATTAAAATGAAAATGCTTCTGTTCCATCTGTCTAACGTCCCCTTTATATGTAACATTTTCCAAACATTCATCCCAAAATGGGCATAAAACCTCATACTGTATTACTCTATCATATCTTTATCAAAATGGCAAATTGATGTTTTCGCATTGTACGAACGGAAAGTTTATGATACATTGGATGGGAAACATCAGAAATGGAGATTTTTATGATGAGAAAAAAGAAGGTACTTTCCTGTCTTCTGGTTCCCCTGCTCTCCGCAAATCTGCTGCTCTCCGGCTGCAGCCGCACGGCGGACGAACCGGTTACCAAGTCAGGATTTTATTTTAACACCGTCATCTCGGTCTCGATCTATGAAAAAGGGAGCGAGGAACTGCTCGATGACTGTTTTTCCCTTGCGCAAAAGTACGAGGGATATTTTTCCAATACGATTCCGGACAGCGATATTTCCAAAATCAACGATGCCAACGGCGCTCCCGTGACGGTACACGACGAGACGATCGAACTTCTTAAGACCGGCATCGCATATGGCGACTTAAGCGGCGGCAAATTCGACATCACCATCGGCCGGCTTTCCGATCTGTGGGATATCTCGACCAAGGCACTGCTTGATCATACCGATGTCTCCATGATCCCTTCCGACGCGGACATTCAGGCGGCTCTTGCCACAGTGGATTACCGGGAGATTCAGATTGACGGCAACACAGTAACTCTGCAAAATCCCGATGCCAGGATTGATCTTGGCGGCATTGCCAAAGGTTATATCGCGGATCAGATGAAAGCCTACCTGAACCATAAGGGAATTACTTCCGGTTACATCAATCTCGGCGGGAATGTGCTTGCGCTCGGCGCGAAGACGGACGGTTCGGCATACACCATCGGCATACAGCGCCCGTTCGGTGAGGAAAACGAAGCGATTGCCTCCGTCTCCATAACCGGTCAGACTGTCGTGTCCTCCGGCGTCTACGAACGCTATTTTGAAGTGGATGGAACGCGTTATCACCATATCTTGGACACCGCAACCGGTTACCCCTACGATAACGGGCTCCTCGAGGTCACGATCATCACCGGTGCATCGGTGGACGGCGACGGTCTCTCCACCACATGTTTCTCCCTTGGGCTGGAAGACGGTTTGGCACTCGTTGAAAGCCTTGACGATACGGAAGCCATTTTCATCACAGACGACTATGAGGTACACACCAGTTCCGGCATGGGCACCGTCATTCCCTATGAGATTCTGGAAGATTAAACAACAAAACAGGCGTGAAGAATTCGTACTTATTACCGCGAATTCCTCACGCCTGTTTTTATTTCACACTTTCATTCTAAGAAACGATTCTTACAGGATGATTTTCAGAGAAAATAATTCCTGCAAAATGATTTTCCGCGAAAACTGTTTCTACAGAATGATTTTCGGAGAAAATTGTTTCTACAGAATGATTCTCGTAGAAAATTGTTTCTACAGAATAATTTTCTTTGGACACTTCTGTGCACAGATACCGCATCCGACACACTTCTCCTGATCAATGTATGCCACGTTGTCAATGACATGAACCGCATCCTTCGGGCAGTTCTTCTCGCACAGATGACATCCGATACATCCAACGGAACATGCCTTCATGACATCCTTGCCCTTATCCTTGGAGCTGCACTGTACAATGTGCTTTGCCTTGTAAGGAACAAGCTCGATCAGATGCTTCGGACATGCGGCAACACATTTTCCACATGCCTTACATACTTCCTTGTCAACCTGTGCAATGCCGTCCACGATATGAATCGCATCAAACGGACAAGCCTTTACACAACTGCCGTATCCAAGGCATCCGTAATTACAGGACTTCGGTCCGCCGTTCGGCACGAATGCCATAGCTGCACAGTCCTCGTTGCCGGTATACTCGTAATCGCGTCCTGCCTTCTCACAGGTTCCCGCACACTTTACAAATGCTACCTTGCGCTCGCCTTCCTCGGCTGCCACACCCATGATCTCACCGATCTTGGCTGCTACCGGCGCACCGCCGACCGGACACTGATTGACCGGAGCCTCGCCCTTTGCGATTGCTGCCGCCAGACCGGAACAACCGGCATAACCACAGCCACCACAGTTATTTCCCGGAAGCACACCTAAGATTGCTTCCTCTTTTTCATCTACCTCTACCTTGAACTTTTCTCCGGAAATACCAAGGAAAAATCCAATCAAGATACCTACGCCGCCCACGATTAAGGCTGCAAATAAAATTGCTGTAACGTTCATCTTCTTTTTCCTCCTAAATCATTCCTGAGAATCCCATGAATGCGATTGACATCAGACATGCGGAAATCAATACGATTGCAGTACCCTGAAACGGCTTCGGGATATCATTGTACTCGATCTTCTCACGCACACCTGCCATTAAAACGATCGCAATCAGGAAACCAAATGCGGTTGCAAAACCGTTTACCACGCTCTCCAAAATACCGTATTCCTTGGTAACGTTCGTCAGTGCAACACCGAGAACGGCACAGTTTGTCGTAATCAGCGGAAGGTATACACCAAGGCTCTGGTATAATGCCGGCATGGACTTCTTCAAGAACATCTCAACGAACTGTACCAGTGCAGCGATTACAAGAATAAATACGATCGTCTGCAGGTAGGTAAGGTCAATGCCCTTGCTCATCAGATAGTTGTTGGCAAGGATATATTTGTAGATCAGCGCTGTCACGAACGAAGAGATCGTGATAACGAATACAACTGCGCCACCCATTCCGGCAGCGGTCTCTGTTTTCTTGGAAACGCCTAAAAACGGACAGATACCAAGGAACTGACTTAATACAACGTTATTGACAATGGCAGAGCCGATTGCAATTAAAAGTAATGTTTTCATCCGTATCTATCCTCCTATTCTGCTTTTTCTGCCGGAGCTTCCGCTGCCGGTTTCTTACCTGTGCATGCAGCAGACATACCGCATCCTGCACAGTCTCCGGTAATACATCCGGACGGCTCGGCAAGCGGCTTGCCCTTGGCTGCCATCTTCTCACGTACGATCTTCATCACAGCTACCAGACATGCCAGTACGAGGAATGCTCCCGGTGCCATAACAAAGATGGTGATCGGTGTGAACCAGCTTAAGGACAGAATCTGGAAACCAAAGATCTGACCTGCGCCCAGAAGCTCACGGAACAGTCCGATCAGGGTAAGACCCATCGTAAATCCAAGTCCCATACCAAGTCCATCGAAAATGGACGGAACAACTGGATTCTTGGAAGCATAGCTCTCAGCACGGCCGAGGATAATACAGTTTACAACGATTAACGGGATGTACACACCAAGCGACTCGGAGAGGCTCGGGGTATACGCCTGCATGATAAACTGCACCACCGTTACCAGCGATGCAACGATAACAATGTATGCCGGCATACGCACGCCGTCCGGAATCACCTTACGGAATGCGGAAATCAGCATATTGGAAAGTACCAGTACCACTGTTGTGGAAAGTCCCATACCAAGTCCGTTGATTGCGGAGGATGTGACAGCGAGTGTCGGACACATACCAAGCATCAGAACGAAAGTAGGATTTTCCTTAATGAGTCCATTATATAAACGTTCTACATTCTTGTTCATTGATTAGTTACCTCCTTCTAATACGCTGTGGAAGTATGTAAGACAGGCATTCACACCGTTCGCCATTGCCTTTGAGGTAATGGTGGAACCGGAAATTGCCTCGATCTCATTGTCCGCAGACGGTGTCGACTTCACAACCGTAAAGGAGTCTACGTTCTTGCCCTCAAACTGGCTGTAGAACGGCTCTTCCTGTGCTTTCATACCAAGTCCCGGTGTCTCGGAAATACTTGTGATGGAATAACCGTTGACCGTACCGTCATTCTGGATGCCGACAGAGAATGTAATGCTGCCCTGGCTTCCGTCCTTCGCCGTTACGGTAAGCACATAGCCGAGCGGATTGCCGGAAGCGTCAAGTGCTGTATTGACAGCCTCGATATCGTCAGAATATCCATTCTGCGCCATAAGATCTTCCGCTGCAGCGGTGTCAAAATCAGCGTACTCCTCAAAGGAATCCGCATCCTCGAATACCTGCTTGTAAGCGGACTGTGTCTTCTCATAATTTACCTGGTCGATCGGGCCTTTGGTAATGCCATAGACCACGCCGAGGATCAGACCTAATACAACAGTAAAAGCAAATAAAACCAATGCGTCATGTACAATCTTCTTGTTCATTTCTATTTGCCTCCTTCCTGCTTCTTCGCTTCCTTCACCTGTCCGAATGCCATCGGAACGGTGTGCTTCTCAATCAGCGGCACAAGGATATTGCTTAAGATAATAGCGAAGGAAACACCCTCTGCATTCGCACCGAAGCAGCGGAATAATCCGGTCAGGATACCGCAGCAGATACCAAAGATGATCTGCCCCATCGGTGTGATCGGGGATGTCACATAATCCGTTGCCATGAAGAATGCGCCGAGCATCAGACCGCCGCCGCAAAGCTGTGCGGTAAGATAGCTGCCGTCAAATCCATGACCGCCGAACAAAAGCATGAATACAGCAAATGTAATAATGTAAGATGCCGGGATGCGAAGATTGATCACCCCCATCAGGATCAGGAAAATAGCTCCGATCAGAATGGCGATCGCAGATGTCTCACCGATGGTACCTGCGGTGCGTCCGATCAGCATATCCATCGTATTGACAGCCTCGCCGTTACGCATGGCAGCAAGCGGGGTTACGCTGGAATACACTTCAATACCGTTCTTTGTGATGCCGAACTTCGTCATATCAGCAGCAAATGCAATCAAAAGGAAACATCTTGCGCCCAGCGCCGGGTTCATGAAATTCTGTCCCAGTCCGCCAAACAGACATTTTACAACCACGATTGCAAACACACCGCCGATTACCGCCTCCCACCACGGAAGGGTTGCCGGAAGGTTCAATGCCAGAAGCAGTCCCGTTACAACGGCGCTCAAGTCATCAATCGTCTGCTTTTTATGTACAATCTTATTAAATACCCACTCTGATGCCACACAGCTTGCGATCGTTACCAGAATCAGAACCAATGCCTTATATCCGAAATTGTAAATACCGAACAGGCTTGTCGGAAGCAATGCAATAATCACATACAGCATAATACGGCTTGTGGTATCTTTGGCACGAACGTGTGGTGATGATGAAACATGATATAAATCACTCACGATAATCCACCTCTCTCTTCTTGTTTTTTGAATTATTTTTTGCGTTTTGCAGCAAGTACCTGCTTTTTCATCGTCTTAATGGACTGTGCGAGCTGTCTGCGTGCAGGGCATACAAAACTGCAGCTTCCGCACTCCACGCACTCGAGTCCGTGCCAGGATTCAAACGCCTCAGCCAGACCGTTATTGGAAAACTTGGCAAGTCTTGACGGAATCAGCTGCTCCGGGCATGCTTCCACACAGCGGCCGCAGTTGATACACGCGGACGGCTCCACCTTGGACACTTCGTCCTTGCTTAAGCAAAGCAGTGAGGAAGATGTCTTCGTCGTAGGAATATCCAGGCTGAACATTGCAAATCCCATCATCGGACCACCTGAAATAATCTTCTCCGGCTGTGTCTTAAATCCGCCGGCAGCCTCCACCAGTTCTGCATAGCTGGTACCGATGCTGTATAAGAAGTTGCCCGGATTGGCAATGGCATCGCCTGTAATTGTAGAAATACGATTGGTTACCGGTCTGCCAAGCTTTACCGCACGGTAAACCGCAATGATGGTCTCCACATTATCCACGATACATCCTGCATCTGCCGGAAGCATCTTGGAATTGATGGCACGGCCTGTCACTGCATAAATGAGCTGACGCTCACCACCCTGCGGGTACTTGGTCTGTAAAGGACAGACCTCAATTCTCGGTTCATCCTTGACAAGCTCTGTCAGCTTCTCAATACAATCCGGCTTGTTGTCCTCGATGCCGAGAACGCCCTTCGCATGATCGAACAGCTGGAGAATGATCTTCATTCCGCCGATCAGCTCTTCCGGATTTTCGAGCATTCTACGGTAGTCCGCCGTCAGATACGGCTCACACTCTGCGCAGTTTGCAATTACATATTCAATCTTTTCCGGCTCCTTCGGAGACAGCTTCACATGTGTCGGGAAACCTGCACCGCCCATGCCGACAACGCCTGCCTCTTTTACCTTATTGACAATCTCCTCCTTGGAGAGAGCCGTCACGTCTTCACACGGCGTGTACTCCACCTCTTCAAATGCTCCGTCGTTCTCAATGACGATGGAATTGACCATGTCACCGACTGCCACACGGTGCGGTTCGATTGCCTTTACTGTACCGGATGCCGACGCATAGATCGGGGATGACACAAAGCCACCTGCCTCTGCGATCTTCTGTCCCTTCAGCACCTTGTCACCAACCGCTACCACCGGAGTCGCCGGTGCACCGATATGCTGTGACAACGGGTATACCAGATCACCCTTAGGTAGAACTTCTACGATCGGCTGATCCTTTGCCAGTTCCTTTCCTTCATAAGGATGGACGCCGCCTTTAAATGTCTTAGAACCCATTTCTCGTGCCCCACTTTCTCTTATCTATATTATATTCTATGCCAAAAGTCATAGAATACCCTCGTGTAGATTATAGCACAATCACTCGGAAATTGTAGCAATTTATTGTATTTTTTCACGAACCTATTGACAAAGAATTCACAATATTTTTCCCACATTTATGTTATAATGTACGCGAAGGCAATGAGCAGTGCCAAAATCGTATCCGGCAAAATTACCTGCTTGCAGTGTATATTTTGCCGGATACGATTTTGATAGGGCGAACGCCCGCGAGCCCGGAGAGCCGCAGGCTTTCCGGGCTTTTGCCGAAGCGTACATTACTATTTGCTGCGAACGCCCGCGAGTCCGGGAAGCCACAGGATTTCCGGGCTTGCACTGCAACAAAAGTGCGGACGGTTCTGCTCCATGCGAACGCCCGCGAGTAACCCTTACCCTAATATTACATACAGAGGATTTTCAGATGATAACCTGGCATGAAGAACTGACTTTTGTTTTTTCAGACCCCGTTTCCAACGAGGTATTTACAGAAAACTGCATTTTTTTCGATATTGAGACAACCGGCTTCTCGCCGGCGCGCACGGATCTCTACCTGATCGGCTGCGCCACAAGGCGCGGCAGCCTTTTGTGCATCGACCAGTTCTTTTCCGAGAACGCCGCCGATCAGGCAAATGTCCTTTCTGCCTTTCTGGATCTTTTGTCCGGCTATGATACCATTCTGACGTTCAACGGTATCGGCTTTGACATTCCATACCTGAAGGCGAAATGCAAGACACTGCACCTTTCCGATCCGTTTGATGCGCACAGTTATATCGACCTTTATAAGGAAGTCTCACGGTTCAAATTTCTGTTTGCCCTGACCAGCTACAAGCAGAAATCCATCGAGCTTTTTCTCGGGATCGACCGCATCGACGCCTACTCCGGCGGCGAGCTGATCGAAGTCTACAAAGAGTACGTGCGGCATCCCGCAAAGGATTCCCTGGCGCTGCTGAAGCAGCACAACTATGAGGACGTTCTCTATATGCCGAAGCTTCTGCCCGTCCTCTCCTACCCGAAACTCTGGGAACAGGCATTTTCGCTGCAGTCACTCCAGGCGTCCGAGTACCGGTCGATGGACGGTGCCTCCGGCAACAAGGAGCTGTTTTTTACACTGGCGCTGCAGTACCCCGTTCCCAAACCGGTCTCCTTCTCCTACGATGACTGTTATCTCTCCATGAGCGGAAGTACCGCGCGGCTGCGTGTGCGTCTCTTCGAGGGAGAACTGCGCTTCTTTTACAGCGGCAGTCCCAAGGATTACTACTATCTCCCCGAGGAGGATATCGCAGTTCACAAGAGCATTGCTTCCGCCGTCGACAAGGAACACCGCGTGCAGGCGAACGCCTCCAACTGCTACGGCAAAAAATATGCCATCTTTCTTCCGCAGTATGACGCCGTGTTTTCCCCGGTATTCCGCGAACAGCCGCGCGGCAGGAAATGCTATTTTGAATTATCCGCGGACTTTGCCTCCGATCCCGCTATGCAGACGGACTATGTTCTGCATCTGTTAGAAACCATGCGTTCCCACCGCAAATAAACGCATGGCGGAGAGCCCTGATAAAATTATCACAAAAAAGGCAGGAAAGAATCTGGCATCTACTGCACAGCTTCTTCCCTGCCGCTTTTCTGCTTTATAGAAAAATACGTCCTCTGAAATAACCTTACGCCTTCTCAAAGAAAAAGGACTTGTCTCTCTCGAATCCGATCTCTCGATAATTCATGATCTGCTCTGTGCTTCCGATGAAAAGCACGCCGCCTGTTGCAAGCGCCTTGTAGAACTTCGCATAAATCTCGTCCTTTGCCTCCTCGGTAAAATAGATCACAACGTTCCGGCACACAATCAGATTGCATCCGCTTGGATACGGATCTTTTAAAAGATCATGCTCCTTGAATTCCACACGTTTCTTGATCTCATCCGAGATCTGATACGAATTGCCGACCTTGGTAAAATACTTCTTCTTCAAGTCATCCGGCACACCCGCGATACTCTTCTCATTGTAGAGTCCCATCCGCGCCGTATCGATCACCTGCTTGTCAATGTCGGTCGCAATCACCTTGATGTTTGCAAGCGGCAGGTGTCTGGACAATGCCATTACCAGCGAATACGGCTCATCCCCGGTCGAGCAGGCAGCACTCCAGATTTTCAGATTCTTGCCAAACTTCTGGATCAGCTTCGGGAATACCTCATTTTCCAGAATCTTCCACTGATCCGGATTGCGGTAAAACTCCGACACATTGATGGTCAGGAAATTGATAAACTGCTCAAACTTCTCTTTGTCCTTCTTGATCAGCGCCACATACTCATCATATGTCGCAATATGATTCTTCGTAATCAGCGTGTTGATTCTGCGCCGCATCTGCTTTTCCTTATAAGAATTCAGATCAATCTTTGCAAGCGCTAAAATATCCTTTTTAAACTTTTCATAATTGTCCGTTTCCAGCATATTTTATCCCTCGACTCTCTTTGTTATTTACATGATGCAAATACAGAAATAGGCTTCCACCAACGTGCAAGCCTATCTGTAACTCTGCAATCATCGAAATCAGAGATTACTCCTCTTCCTTTGCAACCGCATCAATATCTACATCTGCAACATCTGCATCCGCATCCTCTTCCGGTGCAAGCAGTGCCTTCATAGATAAACTGATCTTCTTCTCTTCCTCGTTGAAATCAACGATCTTTGCCTCGATCTCCTGTCCAACTTTTAATACGTCAGACGGCTTCTCTACATGCTCCTTGGAAATCTGGGATACATGAAGGAGTGCATCCACACCCGGTGCAAGCTCAACAAATGCGCCGAAGTCTGTCATTCTTGCAACTTTGCCCTTTACAACGTTGCCGATTGCGAACTTCTCTGCTGCGCCGTTCCACGGATTCTCTGCCGGGAACTTCATGCTGAGTGCAATCTTATTCTCATTGATATCCTTGATGAATACGCGAACCTGATCGCCTA
Organism: uncultured Lachnospiraceae bacterium; assembly: GCA_902781225.1. GTDB lineage: Bacteria > Bacillota > Clostridia > Lachnospirales > Lachnospiraceae > Roseburia. Next base: position 25,377 of record CACZIN010000028.1, read on the forward strand.
CCTTGAATACCTTCTTCGGACTCTCTACTCTGCCCCAGGACATCTCGGAAATATGAAGCAGACCGTCTGCTCCGCCAAGATCAATAAACGCACCGAAATCTGTTACATTCTTAACAGTTCCCTCTAATACATCACCGATCTTGATTCTTGCGAACAGTTCTTTCTGCTGCTCTAACTTCTTAGCAACCAGAAGCTGCTTTCTGTCGCCGATGATTCTTCTTCTCTTCGGATTGAACTCGCTGATAACGAACTCAATCTCCTGATCCTTGTATTTGGAAAGATCCTTCTCGTAGGTATCTGATACAAGACTTGCCGGAATAAATACTCTTGTCTCATCTACGTTTACGCATAATCCTCCATCCAGTACCTGTGCAACCTTAGCGGTCAGCACTTCCTTGTTCTCAAATGCTTCCTCTAATCTCTTGCTTCCCTTCTCGGCAGCCAGACGCTTGTATGTCAGTAATACCTGACCCTCACCGTCATTTACCTTTAAAACCTTTGCTTCCATGGTGTCGCCGACGGATACCAATGTGGTAAGGTCTACGTTTGCTTCGTTTGTGTATTCATTACGAGTAATGATTCCGTCTGCCTTGTAGCCGATATTCAGAACGATCTCATCAGGTTTCACATCGATAACGGTACCCTCAACTACCTCTCCATTTCTTATTGTTTTAAATGATTCTTCCAGCATTTGTTCAAAGCTCATTTCTGACATTCTTTTGAACCTCCTCAATAATATTGTTTGGGGTAGAAGCCCCTGCGGTAATACCTACGTTATCGACAGACCTGACTTCGGCAAGGTCAAGATCCTTTACAGTTTGTATATAGTAAGTATTTTTGCATTCGTTTTTACATATTTCAAATAGTTTCTGCGTGTTGGAGCTGTTCCTGCCGCCGATCACAATCATGGCATCCACCTGCTCCGCGATTGCCCGGGCTTCCGTCTGACGTTCCTCCGTAGCATTGCAGATTGTATTTAAAACAATTATATCATAACCTTTTTCTTTTATAATTTCAACTAATTCTTGAAATTTATTGTAATTAAATGTCGTTTGTGATACAATACATACCTTTTTCCCATGGGAAGCATCGTATTTTTCGGCCTCTTCGCGGGTTCCGATCACGCGCGTATCCTCCGCATTCGACCAGCTTTTGATGCCTTTCACCTCCGGGTGGCTGGCATTCCCGACAATCACGATGTGACAGTCCTCCCCGCTGTAGCGCTCCACCAGCCGGTGAATCTTTAACACAAACGGGCAGGTCGCGTCCACGATGGAAAAACCGAGCGCCTGTATTTTCTCACAGACACCTCTCTCCACGCCGTGTGCCCGGATGATTACCGTCCCCTGCGGCTTCCCCGCAAGTTCGTCCACATTGTTTACCACGATGACGCCCTTTTTCTCCAGATCGCGCACCACTTCTTCATTGTGGATGATCGGTCCGAACGTGTAAAGCGGTTCTTTTTCCAGAATCCGTTCATATACCGTATCCACAGCACGTTTTACCCCGAAGCAGAAGCCCGCGCTCTTTGCCAAGATTACATTCATATTCTCTATACCCTCGCATAAATCTGATAGATTGCGTCCACCACTTCGTCAATGTTCATCTCGGAGCTGTCCACTAACACCGCATCCTTCGCCTGCTTTAACGGCGACGTCTCCCGGTGCATATCGCGGTTATCGCGGTCTTCGATATCTTTCTCGATCTCTTCCAGATTGCACTGGGTTCCCTTGGCGGTCAGTTCATCATATCTGCGCTTTGCGCGCGTCGCAACGCTTGCCGTGAGATATATTTTTACCTGCGCATCCGGAAGCACACAGGTGCCGATATCCCTTCCGTCCATGATGACGTCCGTCTTCGCCGCAAGCTGCCGCTGCAGTTCCACAAGCTTTGTGCGCACAACCGGGTAGACGCTGGTCGCCGATGCCATATTGCCGACTTCCTCCGTCCGGATGACGCCGTTTACGTTCTCTCCGTTTAAGAGCACCTGCTGTTCGCCGTTCTCATACACAATCGTCACGTCAACCTTCGGGCAGGCTGTCGCAATCGCCAGCTCATCATCCGGTGCAATGCCGTTCTGTAAAAAATAGTATGCCATCGCACGGTACATTGCTCCCGTATCCACATAGACAAACGCCAGCTTTTTCGCCAGTTTTTTCGCAATCGTGCTCTTCCCGGCGCCTGCCGGTCCGTCAATCGCAATATTCATACTCATCTCTTCTTCTCTCCTCTTCTATTCGATACTCTCACCCGCCAGATGTCCGGTCGACCAGGCAATCTGCAGATTAAATCCGCCGGTCATCGCATCCAGATCCAAAAGTTCCCCGCAGAAATACAGTCCCGGCACAAGCTTTGATTCCATCGTGGAAGGGTTCACTTCCTTTACGCTGACACCCCCGCGTGTGATGATCGCTTCATTAAAATCTCTGAGACCGCAGAGCGTCAGCGGAAACGCCTTGATCAGATGCACAAATCCCATCCGCTCCTCTCTCGTGATCTCGTTGACCTTCTTCTCTGGATCAATCCCTCCGGCTTCTAACATCACCGGAATCATCTTCGCCGGAAACAGATGCACAACAGCGTTTTTAAACTGTTTATTCTTTGCCTCCTCAAATTCACGCAGGAGTCTCGCATCCAGCTGTTCCTCCGTGAGCGCCGGCTTTAAGTCGATCTCCATCGCCAGTTCCTTTTCCACGCGTCCCGGCTTGATTGCCGCACTGGCGCTTAAAATCAGCGGTCCGCTTACCCCGAAGTGGGTAAAGAGCATCTCGCCGAATTCGTCATATAACAGCTTTTTGCCGTCCCGGATGCGCACCTGCACATTTTTCAGCGCCAGCCCCTGCATCCTCGCCGCATAGGGCTCCTTCACGTAGAACGGAACCAGCGACGGCGTAATCTGCGTCACCGTATGTCCGAGTTCCCTCGCAAAACGGTAGCCGTCTCCGGTCGAACCGGTCGTCTGATAAGAAAATCCTCCGGTCGCAAGAATCACGCGCTCTGCTTCAAGAACGCTACCGTCGGCAAGCTTCACACCGCGCACCGCGCCTTCCCCGGTGAGGATCTGCCACACTTCCGTATGAAGCTGCACTACAACACCCGTGCGCTTTAGTACCCGCTGCAGCGTGGCGATCACATCCGAGGAATGATCCGATACCGGGAATACACGGTTGCCGCGCTCCACCTTCGTCGCCAGACCATTCTCCTCAAAAAAATCAATCACTCTCTGATTGTCATAATCGTAAAAAGCACTGTACAAAAACTTCGGGTTCGTCATCACATTGGCAAACAGGGTGTCCATATCCCCCGCATTCGTGATGTTGCACCGCCCTTTGCCGGTGATATAGAGCTTTTTCCCAAGCTTTTCATTTTTCTCGAGCAAAACGACCTCATGTCCCCGCTCCGCCGCCGCAATGGCAGCAAACATTCCCGCCGGCCCGCCGCCGACTACGATCACCTTACTCATACAGTTCCGCATCTCCTACTTTTCCATACCGCATCTTGATGGAGTCATCAATATAATTGATCTCATCGTTCTCGTAAACCTGGTATTCGTCCCAGATATCCTCTAACATCTCAAGGGTCTTCGCCACCTCGTTCTGCTTTTTCATGCAGAGCGCCACAATCAGCGCATTGATCACCGACAGAGGGGCAACCAGGGAATCTACAATGGAAGCCATATCGCTGTCCGCAATCAGATTGCAGGAAGAATAGAGGTTCATCGGGGAATGTACGCTGTCGGTGAGCGTGATTACCTTCGCGCTCCGGTTATTCGCAAATTCCATCGCCTTTAAAGTACGCATGGAATAGCGTGGAAAACTGATTCCGATGATCACATCCTCCTTGCCGATGCGCACCATCTGTTCAAAAATCTCACTCGAACTGCTTGTCTGAATCAGATGAACGTTCGGAAACATCAGGGTAAAATAAAAAGCCATGAAGCTGGCAAGCGGCGCACAGCTCCGGATTCCGATGATATAGATATGTTTGGCGTGCAGGATCGTGTCAACCGCGAGTTCAAATGCGTTCTGATCAATCTTTTCCAGTGTGGAATGAATCTTGTCCGCATCGGATTTCAGCACCGTCTCCAGAATCTTCGACTGGCTGATCCTGCCGTAAGTAACCTCCATGCGCTGAATGGAGTTCAGCTTATTGCGCACCAGTTCCTCCAGCGCACTCTGGAATTCCGGATACCCCTTATATCCCAGATGCGTTGCAAAGCGCACCACCGTGGACTCGCTCACACCTACAACCTCGCCCAGCTTTGCAGCGGTCAGAAATACCGCCTTGTCATAATTGTCCGTGATGTAGGTTGCCAGCCGTTTCTGTCCCTTGCTCAGCTTACTGTAAGCATCATTGATGCGGTTACTCAGGTCATTTGTATTGCTCATACTTCTCCTCACTTCTGCGGAATTGTGATCCGCTCAATGTTTTTATTATATCAAATACATGGTGTTTTGCAAGAAATTGTGCATGGAACTTTCCTCACATGCAGCGCATTTTTCCGCCGCTGCATATAATAAACCAATGACATTCTTCCATTGAGGCAGCTATGCGCGATATAACACCAGCAACCAATTTTGTTCATACCCTGATGCAGTCTCCGCCGGATGCATCCGCCTGGATTGCCGGCGGCAACGATTTTCCTTCCATCTCCGGGCTTGCCCGGTTCTATGCCACAGAATACGAAGGAACTCTCGTAGAGGTTGAAGTCTTCGGTCTTCCAAACGTCACGACTCCCGGCTCCAGTAATTTTTACGGCATGCACATCCACGGAAACGGTGCGTGTGTCTCACCGTTCACCAGCGCCGGTGCCCATTACAACCGCACTCCGGCCGAACACCCGAATCACAGCGGCGACATGCCCCCGCTTCTGGGCAACCAGGGTTATGCCTGGACGGCATTCTATGACAAACGTTTTACGATTCCGGAAATCATCGGAAAATCCCTCATCATTCACCGGATGCCGGATAACTTTACGACGCAGCCCGCGGGCGACTCCGGCGAACGGATTGCCTGCGGTGTGATAAGGTAGCAAATACGTCAGCAAAAAAGCAGCAAAAAAGCGGGTGACCCGTCACCCGCTTTTTACTGCTCTATTTGATTATACCGGATATGCTCCGTTCTTGGTATCTGCGACGCTTGCATCGACTTTCTTCTGCTGTGCCTCACGGTACTTGAAGAAATCGGTTGCAACCTGCGGGAACAGTGCGTAGGACAATACGTCCTCGTCCTGCTGCTTCCACTGCTTCATCTCAGCCTCGATCTTATCTAATTCCGGCTCAAGCAGATCTGCCGGACGGCAGGTAATGGCGTTCTTCTTCTCCTCGCCAAGTACCTTGTCTACGATCTCCGGGTTGAACGGTTTTACAGTCTGACCGTACTTTCCAAGCAGTACGTCCTTGGTCTCCTTGGTTGCCACTTTGTAGCGCTCTCCCATCAGTACGTTGAACACAGCCTGTGTACCAACGATCTGTGAGGACGGTGTAACAAGTGGCGGCTCACCGAGGTCTTTACGCACACGCGGAACCTCTGCGAGAACCTCCTCGAACTTATCTTCCTTGCCCTGCTCTTTTAACTGGGACAGAAGGTTGGATAACATACCACCCGGTACCTGATATAACAGAGTCTTGATGTTGACGCCGAGAACCTTCGGGTTCATCAGACCGCTCTCTAACGCTTCCTCACGCATCGGACGGAAGTAGTCAGCGATCTCAGCCAACAGGTTCTGATCCAGACCGGTATCGAACTCTGTGCCCTTGAATGCCTCTACCATAACCTCGGTAGCCGGCTGGCTGGTTCCCATGGAGAACGGAGACATTGCTGTATCGATAATATCACAGCCTGCCTCAACCGCCTTCATGTATGTCATGGAAGCGACACCGGAAGTATAGTGTGTATGAAGCTCGATCGGAAGGTTGGTTGCAGACTTTAATGCCTGAATCAGCTCGGTTGCCTTCGTCGGAACCAAAAGACCTGCCATATCCTTGATACATAAGGAATCGGCACCCATATCCTCTACTTTCTTCGCCATCTCCATCCAGTAATCCAGAGTGTAGGCATCGCCAAGCGTATAAGATAATGCAACCTGTGCATGTCCTTTCTCTTTGTTACATGCGGTAACGGCTGTCTGCAGGTTGCGGACATCGTTTAAGCAATCGAAAATACGAATGATATCAATACCGTTTGCAATGGATTTCTGTACGAAATACTCTACCACATCATCCGCATACGGACGATATCCTAAGATGTTCTGTCCACGGAACAGCATCTGAAGCTTGGTGTTCTTGAATCCGTCTCTTAACTTGCGGAGACGATCCCACGGATCTTCCTTCAGGAAACGAAGGCATGCATCGAAGGTAGCACCGCCCCAGCACTCAACCGCATTGTATCCGACCTTATCCATCTTGTCTATGATCGGAAGCATCTGCTCGGTTGTCATTCTTGTCGCAATCAGGGACTGATGCGCATCACGCAGCACCGTCTCTGTTATTTTTAAAGGTTTTTTAACAACTTCTGACATTTTTTCCTCCTTATCAGCGGATACTTTGATACCGCTATCCGTCTATGACGGCATTTGCTCTTTCACTAAATTCCGAAAATTGCCATGAATACACCGGCTGCTACTGCAGTACCGATAACGCCGGCAACGTTCGGTCCCATCGCATGCATCAGCAGGAAGTTCGTCGGATCTTCCTCTGCGCCGACCTTCTGGGATACACGGGCTGCCATAGGAACGGCAGATACACCGGCAGATCCGATCAGAGGATTGATCTTGCCCTTTGTGAGGAAGCATAACAGCTTACCAAACAGGACACCGGCTGCTGTACCGAACATAAATGCAATCAGTCCAAGTGCAACGATCTTTAATGTCGTTGTATTTAAGAACGCCTCAGCACTTGTAGAAGCACCTACGGAAGTACCGAGCAGGATAACTACGATGTACATCAACGCGTTGGATGCGGTATCTGTCAGCTGGCGGACCACACCACTCTCGCGGAACAGGTTACCGAGCATCAGCATACCAACCAGCGGCGCTGTCGTCGGAAGAATCGTACATACCACAATCGTAACCACGATCGGGAAGAGAATCTTCTCCAGTTTGGAAACCGGTCTTAAGTTCTCCATCTTGATCGCGCGTTCTTTTTTGGTTGTAAACAGCTTCATAATCGGCGGCTGGATGATCGGCACGAGTGCCATGTAGGAATATGCCGCCACAGCGATCGGTCCCATCAGTCCCGACTGTCCAAGCTTTCCGGCAAGGAAAATGGAGGTCGGTCCATCGGCTCCACCGATGATGGAAACAGCAGCTGCTGCCTTATCGTTGAACCCTAACAGGATTGCCATGAAGTATGCTCCGAAAATACCGAACTGAGCTGCAGCTCCAAGCAGGAAGCTGATCGGGTTTGCGATCAGCGGTCCGAAATCTGTCATCGCACCGACTCCAAGGAAAATCAGAGACGGTAAGATTGACCACTCGTCTAACACATAAAAGTAGTGGAATAAACCACCTACACCATTGCTCATCTGCTCCGGGTCTGCGAAAATATCCGGATAGATATTTACAAGCAGCATACCGAATGCGATCGGAACAAGAAGCAATGGCTCAAACCCCTTCGCGATAGCCAGATACAGGAAAAAGCATGCGACAATGATCATCACAAAATTTCCCCAGGTAAGGTTAAAGAAAGCGGTCTGATGCAGGAGGTTCCCCATTGTCTCACTAAAATAGCTCATTGTCTTCCTCCTAAATTAGTTTAATGTTGCAAGTAATGCGCCCGCTTCTACCATATCTCCAACACTTACATTGATGCTTGCTACCGTACCGTCCTGCGTTGCAACGACCGGAGTCTCCATCTTCATGATCTCAAGAACCAGGATGCTGTCACCCTTCTTAACGGCGTCGCCGACAGACTTCTCAAGCTTGAATACCTTTCCTGCTGCGCCTGCCTCGATCTTAACGCTGCCTGCGCCTGCTGCAGCCGGCTTTGCTGCGGGTGCTGCTGCCGGTGCCGCTGCACGTCTCGGTGCTGCTGCCGGTGCGCTCACTGCGCCGTTCTCTTCTACGGTTACATCATATACATTGCCGTTTACTGTAATTGTATAGCTTTTCATTGAAATATCCTCCTAAAATGATTTCTTTTCATTTATACGAATTAGCGTCTGCGGATCGATCTCACGACGAAAGAATCCGCGGATGCACCGGTGCTTGCCGCAACCGCTGCGGAAATAACTGCCACAAGTTCAAGATCATCGGTAAGCTGCTCTTCACCCTGTCCGATCTGCTCTACCACAGCGCTTGCCTCTGCCTCGTCCTTCTTGCCCTTGCCGGCCGCCTTGTTCTGTATTACAGAGATAAAGCGGAAGCAGTAAATAATAAGGCTGATCAGGATCAGAACCACGAATACGGTTCCCATTCCCATCAGGGTATTTAACGCAGCCTTCTCCATCTTCTCACCCAGCGTATATACCTTGTCCGCGGATGCGTCGGTAAGCTCCGGCTGCTCGGTCTCGTAATTGTATGTATAGATGTAAGAAACGATGACTTCACGATTCTGATACTCTACATACTGATCTACTGTTAAGGTTTTCTGTGCCTTTGTGATATTGAATTCTCCAAGTCCCTGATATGCGCCGACATCACTTGTCGCCTCATCCCAGCTCTCGACAAGTTTCATTGCCGTGTCGCTGCCGTAGGACTGAATATAGGTTCTGTTGTCGTCCGTAAGGCCAACCAGCGCGGAAACTTCCTGTTCCATGCTGCTCTGCAGTTCATCGTAAGTCATTCCGAAATAGTCAACCGTTGTCGGATCTGTTCCGCATGCTGCAAGTCCCAGAGCCATAAAGCAAAGACAAAGTATAAGAGATAATTTTTTCTTCATAAACTTCACCTTTCTATTTTGTTCCATGTTTCTTGTCCGGTGTATATGCACACTTTGTATATAACAGTTCAAACGCATCTACCAGATACTTTCTCGTATCTGCCGGATCAACGATCAGATCCACATAGCCTCTTCTGGCTGCTGTCATAACGCTGCCCTGCAGTGTATCATATTCCTTCGCCTTCTCCGCAAGTTCATCCGCAGATGCATCCGCGTACATGATCTTTACTGCAAGATCCGCATCCATCATGCCGACCTTTGCATCCGGCCATGCGTATACGAAATCAGCGCCGATAGACTTGGAGTTCATCGCAACATAAGCGGTACCGTATGCCTCTCCCGTGATCAGGTTCACCTTCGGACATGTAGCTCCTGCAAATGCGGAGGTCAGATGAGCAAGTGCCTTTGCAAGACGCTTCTCAGAACACTTGCATGCCTTGTAGCCCTTGACGTTTGTCAGAGTCAGTACCGGAATCTCGAATGCGTCGCAGAACGATACGAACTCTGCCGCCTTCTCACATCCCTTTGCGGAAAGAACATTGTCGAACTTCTCGCTCTCTTTGCCCTCTTCGTCATATACCGTTGTGCAGTTTGCGACTGCGCCGACCGTCATACCGTTTAACTTGATAAATCCGGTCACCATATCTCTGGCATAGCCTGCCTTTGTCTCAAAGAATGTATGGCTGTCCGAAATCTCACTGAGAAGATATCTCGGATCACCCTTCATGGCATCCATGCTCTCGCATACACGGTTCAGATCGTCCGCACACTCGTCTGTGTAGACATCTCCCTCGTTGTTGAGCGGAAGCATGCCGACCAGCTCGCGGATGTCTGCAAGGATCTCATCCTCTGTGCCCGTCGCGTCGATGCAGCCGTTCTCATCTGCCTGGAATGCCGCAGATGATGTGTCGCACTTCTCGATGCGGTTTCCGTCAATTGCGTTCGGAGAATTCACAAACATCTTTCCTTTGGACTCTTCGATAAAAGCAAAATCAGAAAGTGCCGGTACCACTGCCAGTCCACCGCCGCAGCTGCCGAATACGGCTGAGATCTGCGGAACCACGCCGGATGCTGCAACTTCTTTTGCATAGATCAGTCCGAAGCCGTCAAGTGCATCCACAGACTCCTGTAAACGGACTCCCGCGCAATCGATAAAGCCGATCACCGGTGCTCCCATCTTCATCGCCATGTCATACACTGCAGCGATCTTCTTCGCATGCATCTCGCCGATTGTTCCGTTTAAAACGGAAGCGTCCTGGCTGTAGATAAATACCAGATTGCCGTCAATCAGACCGTGTCCTGTGATGACTCCGTCAGAAGGAGTATCCGTTGCTGCAAGATTAAAATCTGTGCTTCTTGCGGTTACGAGAGAACCGATCTCAATGAAACTGTTCTCGTCGACTAACCTGGTGATGCGCTGCATAGCCAGGCTATCATTGCTACTATTCATTCTTTTTGCCCTCCATCTATAAATTGTTGTCCACATCCATTTGGGATGCGGCTTCATAGTGAATGATGTAAATCCATGCGTCTTTGTATAAAAATTCAACAAATTACGCTATGTTAAATTATAATTGCTTTTCTGCAATATTTCAAGTAAATTGTTAATTTTTTGACACTTTTTGTTTGTGTTTTTTATTCGATCCAGAGAAGCCGAAGCACCTGCCCCAGACACCATGGATAATCGATCTTTCCGATCGTCTCCCCGGCCACCACGCAGCGCTCCGCGAGCACTTCCTCCCCGAGCATATAACTAATCTTCCCGATGTAATCTCCGCTCTTCACCGGTGCATACAGCCGGTCTGCGATCTCATACTTAAGCGTAACCTCACTGCTTAGCGGCGCTAAGATACTCTCCTCCCCTGCATAGTCCCTGACAACCGGTTTTAAATACACCGTTTCGCCGATTTGGCCGCCCTGTCCGTCCCGCACCTCTATGGGCGCAAGCTTCGCTTCGTCCGGCTCAATCTGCAGCAGGTCGATCTTTTTGAACTGCTCCAATCCGTAATTCATGAGTTTTCTGGTGTCGGACCACTTATAGGTCTTATTATTCGGCCATCCGCAGGCGAGCAGCGCCACAATCAGCGTTTTGTCCTCCCGCTGCAGCGCTCCGACATAGCAGTATCCGGCGGTTCCGGTAAATCCCGTTTTTCCGGAAAGTGCCCCTTCCATCATCTGCAAAAATGCATTGTGGTTCGTGCACTGGTACGTGCATTTCCCCGCCACATCAGAAAAAGAATACTGCGCTGTTCGTGTAATCTCGAGAAATTCGTCGCTTTTTAACGATTCCTTAATACAATATTTCATAATCTTAGCAAGGTCTGCCGCCGTCGTGTGATGAACCCCGGCGTCATCCTTCGCATCCAGTCCGTTCGGTGTAATAAAGTAGCTGTCCTCACAGCCGAGTTCCTCTGCCTTCGCATTCATCAGCGCGGCAAATCCCTGCACATCCCCCGCCGCAAATTCCGCGATCGCCACCGCACAGTCATTGTAGGATTCCAGCATCAGGCCATATAAAAGATCCCTCAGATAAAACTGTTGTCCCTCGTGCATCCCCAGATGCACCTTCGGCTGGGACGCCGCATTTTTTGACACCGTAACCACGCTCGCCGGATCACAGTTTTCCAGTGCCACAATACAGGTTAAAATCTTTGTCGTGCTCGCATTCGCCATCGCTTCATGCCCGTTTTTCTCATAGAGAATTCTTCCGGAATCCGCATCCATCAAAACGGCAGATTTTGCGTACAGTTCCGACTCTGCCGGCGCATCCTGCGCCCGGACACTCACAGGCGAAAAAATAAGGAAACTCATACTTAACAATAGAGAAAGAAAGCGTCGATACATGCCATTCTCCCAAAACGACTTCACTGATGTATATGCATCCCTCATTTTTTGCAGAACAGAAACGGTATGTAAAAAGGAACTGCCGCAATAAGCATATCCTGCTTTGCTTTGATAAGTACTATTATAAAAAACACACTTGGGGATTTCATGTGGAAATGCAGCTGGAATATTCGTTGGAGAAAAATGTGAGCATTTCTTCCGGCTGAATGTTTGCATCGGATTCCGTGTCTCTTCCACGTTTGGACAATCCGACGGGTGCAT
>CACZIN010000029.1:0-36608 GCA_902781225.1 uncultured Lachnospiraceae bacterium
ATAGCAGATGCCGGCGAGTTCGGTTCGCGCGGTTTTATATTGTCTGTGAAGAGGTGCCATTAGGGACACCAGAAAGTCCGCCCATTGTCTCCGGTGTGTGGGACATGCACCCGTCGGATTGTCCAAACGTGGAAGAGACACGGAATTCGATGCAAACATTCAGCCGGAAGAAATGCTCACATTTTTCTCCAACGAATGTTCCATCTGCATTTCCATCAGAAAATCGAAGGGCATGGTCTTTTTAGCCTATTTTATCACACAAAAAGGGACCGTCCGCCAAAAGTGTCAGTCCCTTCTTTATGTTTAGTTCTGCTCTGCTTTGTACTTTGCAACCAGACGCTGGATGCGGTCATACGGATTTAAGAGATCGCTGATCGAGCTGTCGTGATTTAACGTATCAATGATATAAGCAATGTATTTGCTCATGTCGCAGTTGATATAATATGGCTTTGCAAGCAGTTCCGGTGTCTGATAGGTCAGGTTCGTGGTTACGACCTTGTAGATTGTGCCGTCTGCAACAGCCTCGTCAAAACGCTCCAGACCGTTGGTGAACAGACCGAAGGTTGCAACAACGAAGATACGGTTTGCCTTTCTCTTCTTTAACTCAGTAGCAACATCAATCATACTCTCACCGGAGGAGATCATATCGTCGATGATAATCACATCCTTGCCCTCGACGGAGGAACCTAAGAACTCATGTGCAACGATCGGGTTGCGGCCGTCTACGATCTTGCTGTAATCGCGGCGCTTGTAGAACATACCCATATCCAGGCCGAGCACGTTGGCAAGATATACGGCACGGTTGGTACCACCTTCATCCGGGCTGATAATCATCATATGCTCGGAATCGATCTTTAAGTCTTTGACTTCTCTTAAGATACCCTTGATGAACTGATAAGCAGGCTGTACAGTCTCGAATCCCTTGAGCGGAATGGCGTTCTGTACACGCGGGTCATGCGCGTCAAAGGTGATGATGTTGTCGACGCCCATAGCGGTGAGCTCCTGTAAAGCAAGCGCGCAGTCTAAGGATTCGCGGGCGGTGCGCTTGTGCTGGCGGCTCTCATATAAGAACGGGATGATCGCGGTAATACGTCTTGCTTTTCCGCCGACAGCAGCGATGATACGCTTCAGATCTGCATAGTGGTCATCCGGAGACATGTGGTTCTCGTAACCGCATACAGAGTAGGTGAGGCTGTAATTGGTAACGTCGACCATCAGATACAGGTCATAGCCGCGGACAGACTCTTTGATGACACCCTTTGCTTCGCCGGTTCCGAAACGCGGCACTGCAGTTGAGATGATATAAGAATCTCTGCGATAGCCCTTGAACGCAGGGTCGTTCTGGTGCTGGTGCTGTCTCTTTTCGCGCCAGCCGACAAGGTACTGGTCTACTTTAAGACCGAGTTCTTTGCAGCTTTCCAGTGGGATGAGACCCAATGCTCCGTCAGGCATGGTTTCTAAGTTTCTTTCATCGTTTGGCATGAATGGTTCCTCCATTAAAGAATAGTTACATAGGTTTTATTTTCAATAGATTGCTCTAATGAAATACATGGATAAAAATGTTAACGGTGGCGCTTTAAAATACGGATGTCCGCGCCGAAGAGCTTTAATAATGTGTAATTGCTGGATATTCTGGATAAAACGCGCTCTGAATAAATATCGGCAAGCTGGTTCATCCCGAGGTTTGTGGAGATGATCGTGGATTTCTGCCGCAGAATGCGTTCGTTGATACATAAAAATAACTGCGAGGTCGTAAAGGAATTGGACAGCTCTGTGCCGAGATCATCGATGATCAGCAGATCGCAGTCAAAAATATTCCGGTGGGAAAGCAGTGCCTCCTCGTCCCGTTTGAACACGCCCTTGCTTAATATATCAAATAATTGGAATGCGGTAAAGTAAATGACGGAATGACCGCGGTCTAACAGCTCCTTGGCAATACAGTTGGACAAAAAGGTCTTGCCGATGCCGGTATCTCCGTAGAGGTAAAGATTGGAGAAGGTGCTGTCGAAATGATCGATAAAATCATGGCATTTTGCGACGGCATCCCTTGCTGTCTCAAGGGACGAGCGTCCGGTTGCCGGATTGATGTCATCCGCAGAATAGTAATCAAAGGAAAACGTGGAAAAATTCTCACGTTCCAGAATCTCTTTTAAATTGGACTGGGTATAGACCAGATTGATGGCTGCCTGCTCAAAACAGTGACAGCGTCTGCCGTTCACATAACCGGTATCCTTGCAGTCCGGGCAGTGGTACACCGGCTTCAGATAATCAGAAGTAAGCCCGTGCTCCTGCAACAGCTGCTCCTTCTGCCTGCGGTAGTCCGAGAGCTTTTCGCGGAGCGTGGCCAGAGCGGCGTCATCTCCGTCTAACAGCCTGCGTGCCTGCTCGACAGAACAGGTAGCGATCGCGTCATCGATCTCTTTAAGCGCCGGAATCCGGGCGTAGACGTCCTTTGTGCGGCGCTCGAGCTGGTGCTGGCTGGCTAACTGTTTTTCGTCATATTTGCGGAATATCTCGTCATACTGTGAATTGCTTAGCGGCATCTGTTTCCCCTTTAAATCAGTGTACGTTCGTGGTCAAAAGCATCTGCTCCAGTTCGTCGTAGTCGTAGGAGCGCTGCGTGAAATTGTTGAACTTGTTTTTGGATGCTGGATTGGCAGCAGCGGAAGCGGAACTTTTTTTGCGTTCCTGGTGCGCCGCATCCAGTTTTGCAATGTCGGACAGATGGTGAACCTGCTTTTTATTCCAGTCGGAAAGAATGGAATCCGTGTATTTGAAGTTCGGCTGATGCAGACTTGCCATGGTGCGCTTACATGCCTCAAGGATGATGTCGGAGTCAAAACCGTACTCGTTCGTCCAGCGGCTGATATAAGCGATCTCGGCGGAAACCAGCTTGCGTCCGGTAATGCCGAACGCGTTCATCACGGCGTAGTACATTTTGCCAAGAACCGGAGAACCCTGCTTGGCCTCCTCGACGGTCGTGATATGCTGATCTGCCCAGCCAAGTGCAACTTTTTCTATGTATCGGATGCTGGTGTGATTGTTGCTCACACAGCTCTCAATCAGGTATACGATCAGCTCGGTGGAAAATCCGAGCACATCATAAAAATAGAGAAGCGTATTGATGTCGGTGGCGCTTAAGGTGCGGCCGAGATAGCGCTCTGCGATGAAGAACAGCTCCGCGACGGATTCATTCTGACGGAAATTCAAAATATCGTCCGCGGAATAGTTCTTTTTGGCAGGAACTGTCTGTGCCGGTGCGCCGGAGGACTCTGTCTGTGTCCCGGAAGTCCCCGGATCAGACGGGGAGGCATCTCTGGACGAAGAATCCAGCATGCGGATACCGGTCAGATTCTTATCATTGTCATATTCAAGCTGCAGCAGGTGCATGCGCTCCCAATAGGCAAGGGCACGCTTGACATCCTTCTCCGTGTGCTCGAACTTGTCCGCGATGGAAGAAATGGAAAAAGACGCCTGCGGCGCATTCATAAGGCGCAGCAAATAGAGGTAAATCTTGACGAATTCCCCGTTGGCATCAGACATATATTCATCGATAAACGTGTTGGAAACACTGGTTGCAGAGACTGGACTGTCACTGTGTAGCTTAATATTGGCCATTGAAACCGACTCCTCTTTCTCAAACGTAACAAGCGAAATGTACGGCAGCCGCCGACATTCCCTGATGCATTATAGCACAGGAAAACTGGAATGAGAAGTATCTTTTCCGGAACACATCCGGCACAGACAATCGACCGCAGAAATGTGGATAATGTGGATAAAGAAAACGAATCGGGTGGAAACCGGATTATGGAAACTAAAGGTTTTGCGCAAAAGACGGCAAAGGCGGCAAAAGCGCAGGAAACGTGCATAAGGATTATGTAAACAAAAAAATCCACATTCAAAAGTTGAAGTTTTCCCCAATTGAATGTGGATAAAGTGGATAACTTATTTACCGAGAAGATGTTCGCCAACATTTACAATGTCTCCGGCGCCCATAGTTATCAACAAGTCTCCGTTTACACAATTTTTTAATAAAAATTTTTCAATCTCCTCAAATGACGGAAAATAATAGCATTCCGTGCCGCGTTCTTTGAGCTTGGAGAGGATATCGCGGGAGGAGACGCCGTAGGTATTTTTCTCTCTGGCGGCGTAGATGTCGGCAAGGACAACCACATCGGCGAGGGAGAGCACATCGGCAAAATCCTCTAAAAATGCCTTGGTGCGCGAGTAGGTGTGCGGCTGGAAGCAGAGAACCAGCCGTTTGTGCGGATAGTTCTTGGCAGCGGTCAACGTCGCGCGGATCTCCGTCGGGTGATGCGCATAGTCGTCGATGATGGTGACGCCGTCCACGCAGCCCTTGTACTGGAAACGCCGGTCGGCGCCGCCGAAGTCGGATAATCCCCTTGCGACCGCATCGGTGGAAAGTCCAAGATCATCTGCCAGCGCAATGGCAGCCAGCGCGTTGGATACGTTGTGCATGCCCGGAACGTGAAGCGTGACGTTCATCAGCGGCTCCTCACCCTTCATTGCGGTGAAGCTTGCACAGGCTTTCTCATCGAATGTGATGTCGGCCGGATGGAACGTGCAGCTGTCACTGAGACCGAAGGTGATCACCTGCGGCTTTAATCCGGCGGTAATCTCGGTATAATCCGGAATATCGCCGTTTATGATGATCGCGCCGTCCTCCCGGGTGTTGGATGCAAATTGGTGGAATGAATGGCGGATGTCCTGAATATCTTTAAAGAAGTCGAGATGTTCTGCTTCGATATTCAGAATGATGCTGTATTTCGGATAAAAATGCAGGAAGCTGTTCGTGTATTCGCACGCTTCCGACAGGAAGAAATCGGACTTGCCTACCCGCAGGTTGCCGTCGAGCGCTTTTAAAATGCCGCCGACCGTGATGGTCGGGTCGCACTTGGCTGCAAGAAGGATCTGGCTGATCATGGAAGTCGTGGTCGTCTTGCCGTGGGTGCCTGCCACCGCGATGGAGTTGCGGTAATTGTCCATGATCTGTCCGAGCAGCTCTGCGCGCGGCATCATCGGAATTCCCTTTTCGCGCGCACAGGCGAATTCCGAATTGTCCTCGTGGATGGCGGCGGTGTAGACGACAAGATCAATATCATCCGTGATGTTTGCGGCTGTCTGACCGTAGTAAACCTTGATGCCGAGATGCTCTAAGTGTCTGGTCAGATCGGATTCCTTTGCGTCGGATCCGGATACCGTAAAATGCTCTTCGGAGAGAATCTCGGCAAGCCCGCTCATGCTGATGCCGCCGATCCCGATAAAATGGATATGTATGGGTTCTTTAAAATTGATTTTATACATTATAATTCTACCTGCCTGTTTTTCTTTCTATGATAAAGTTCATTATAACCTTATCTTACTGATTTGCAAATTCTTTTGGGATAAAATATTTTCGACAGAAAGTGAAAGAAGAGTGTAGAAAGAGAAAAGATTTGGTAAAAATGTCAAAAAATAGAAAAATGTGCTGGTAAATTTGTAAAAAATGATGTACATGGGTGGACGATTATGTTATAATTATAAGTGCAAAGAGAAATAGACTGACTAGAAAGACGAGAGGTGATTGACGTGATTCGAAAAGAAATGATAGCCATGCTATTAGCTGGAGGCCAGGGCAGCCGCCTGGGAGTGCTTACAGCGAAGGTTGCCAAACCTGCAGTTGCGTTCGGAGGAAAGTACCGCATTATCGATTTCCCGCTGAGTAACTGCATCAATTCCGGAATTGATACGGTCGGAGTTCTGACCCAGTATCAGCCATTGCGTCTGAATACCCATATTGGAATCGGTATTCCGTGGGATCTGGACCGTAACAGCGGGGGAGTGACGGTGTTACCGCCTTATGAGAAGAGCGATAACAGCGAGTGGTATTCCGGAACGGCAAACGCAATATTCCAGAATATGAATTATATGGAGCAGTATCATCCGGAGTATGTGCTGATCTTATCCGGCGACCATATTTATAAGATGGATTATGAGGTCATGCTTGATTTCCATAAGGAGAATCATGCGGATGTGACGATTGCCACGATGCCGGTGCCGATTGAGGAGGCAAGCCGTTTTGGTATCGTGATCGCAGATGAGAACAAGAAGATCATGGATTTTGAAGAGAAGCCGGAGAAGCCGCGCAGCAATCTTGCGTCCATGGGTATCTATATTTTCAGCTGGGATACCTTAAAAGAAGCGCTCTACGCCATGAAGGACCAGAGCGGATGTGATTTTGGCAAGCATATCATCCCGTATTGCCACGAGAATGGAAAACGTCTCTTTGCATATGAGTACAACGGCTACTGGAAGGATGTCGGTACACTCGGCTCCTACTGGGAAGCAAATATGGAGCTGATCGACCTGATTCCGGAGTTCAATCTGTACGAGGAATACTGGAAGATCTACACAAAGAGTGATATTATCGAGCCACAGTATCTCTCCGCGGATTCCGTTGTGGAGAAGAGCATCATCGGTGAGGGAACCGAGGTATACGGCGAGGTACATAATTCCGTGATCGGAGCCGGCGTCACGATCGGCAGGGGGGCAGTGATCCGGGATTCCATTGTAATGAAAGGAACAACGATTGGCGAGAATGCCATCATCGATAAATCAATTATAGCAGAGAACTGCCAGGTGGGAGCGAATACCGAGCTTGGCATTGGAGAAGAGGCACCGAATAAGCTCAATGCGAGCATCTATTCCTTTGGTCTGGTGACGGTCGGAGAAGACAGTGTGATACCGGACGGTGTTAAGATAGGAAAGAACACGGCAATTTCCGGTACGACGGACAAGGAAGATTACCCGAACGGAATTCTTGAGAGCGGTGAAGTAATCATTAAGGCAGGTGACTCGGTATGAAGGCAATAGGAATTATTTTAGCTGGTGGTAATAACAGCCGTATGCAGGAATTATCCAACAAGAGGGCGATTGCGGCAATGCCGATCGGCGGAAGCTATCGAAGCATTGATTTCGCACTCAGCAACATGAGCAACTCCCATGTGCAGACCGTTGCGGTTCTGACACAGTACAGCGCGAGATCGTTAAACGAGCATCTGAGCTCCTCCAAATGGTGGGACTTCGGGCGCAAACAGGGCGGATTGTTTGTATTCAATCCTACAGTAACCGTGGATAACAGCTGGTGGTACCGCGGAACAGCGGATGCCATGTATCAGAACATCAATTTCTTGAAGAAGCGCCACGAGCCGTATGTCATTATCACGAGCGGTGACTGCATTTACAAGCTGGATTACAATAAGGTACTCGATTACCATATCGAGAAGAAGGCAGACATCACGGTGGTATGCAAGGATATGGCGCCGGGAGAGGATGTCAGCAGATACGGCGTGGTTCGGATGAATGAAGATTCCAAGATTGTAGAGTTCGAGGAAAAACCGATGGTATCCAAGTCGAACACGGTATCGACCGGAATCTATATCGTGCGCAGAAGACAGCTCATTGAGATGTTAGAGCGCAGCGCAGCGGAAGAACGCTGGGATTTTGTGACGGATATTCTGATCCGCTATAAGAATATGAAACAGATCTATGGTTATAAGATGAAGGAATACTGGAGCAATATTGCGACCGTAGAATCCTACTATCAGACGAACATGGATTTCTTAAAACCGGAGGTGCGGAAATACTTTTTCCATGATGAGCCGAAGATTTACTCCAAAGTGGATGATCTCCCGCCTGCAAAATACAATATCGGTTCCGATGTGCGCAACAGCTTAATCGCCAGCGGATGCATCGTCAACAGCAAGGTGGAGAATTCGATCCTGTTCAAGAAGGTATTTGTCGGGAAGAATTGTGTGATTAAGAACTCCATCATTCTGAATGATGTTTACATCGGCGACAACACACACATTGAGAACTGCATTGTCGAGAGCCGTGATACGCTCAAGGCGAACACCTATTACTGCGGCGACAACGGTATCAAGATTGTATCCGAGAACAACGAAAGGTATGTACTGTAGAGAAGGGACTAAAGGGGGACAGAATCTATGCAGATTACGGACGTGAGAATCAGAAAAGTCGAGAAGGAAGGCAAGATGAAAGCGGTGGTGTCCATCACCATCGATGAAGAGTTCGTGGTACACGACATCAAGGTGATCGAGGGAGACAAGGGATTGTTCATTGCAATGCCGAGCAGAAAGGCCGCGGACGGGGAATACCGCGACATCGCTCATCCGATCAATTCGGACACAAGAGAGCGGATGCAGACTCTGATCCTTCAGAAATACCAGGAGACAATGGCTGCTGAGGAATAGAACCGGACAGGTGCCGGATGGCAGCTTACACAGGAAAACAAATGCGCACAGGTTTTACGGGAAGGTAAAGCCTGTGCGCATTCGTTTATACGCGCAGGGATCGGGCGGCGGTGCAGAAAACTCTTGTAAAATCCGCAAACTAGGGTAAAATGAAACGTGAACTGTGACAAGATCAAACAAAAGACAGCAGGAATCGTCAATTACAATAGATGGCAGGAGGAGTATGATGAGTCAGTTAAAAGCAGTGATACTTGCAGCGGGAAAAGGCACACGAATGAAGTCGGATCTGCCGAAGGTGGTTCATACCATAGAGGGAAAATGTCTGGTGGATTATGCAATTGAGGCGGCAGAAGGAGCCGGCGCCGGTGAGATCTGCCTTGTGGTCGGCTACAAATACGAGATCGTGCGGGAGACCATTTCACACAAGGACGTAAAGTTTGTATTACAGGAGCAGCAGCTGGGAACCGGTCATGCGGTGCGGTGTGCAAAGGATTTTCTCGGGGAGGAAGGACAGACACTGATCCTGTTTGGAGATACCCCTCTTATCACGGCAGAGACCTTAAAAAAATTAAGGGAGCATCACATTGCGAGTGGAAATACAGTGACAGTGCTCTCAGCGATGGTCGAGGATCCGACCGGATACGGCAGAATTATCCGCGATGCAGACGGCAATTTTGTGAAGAGCGTGGAGCACAAGGATGCGACGGAGGCGGAACTGGCATCCCACGAGATCAACTCAGGTATGTATATTTTTGATACGAAGGAGCTGCGTGAGGCGTTGGATCTGATTCAGCCGAATAACGCGCAGGGTGAATACTATCTGCCGGATACGCTCACAATTATTAAGGAAAAGGGACTGAAGGTGGATGCGTATGCGCTGGATGACCCGGAGGATATCACAGGGGTCAACGATCAGGAGCAGCTTGCGGCTGCAGCAGTCGTGATCCGGCGGAGAATCGCAGGCAACAAAGCAAAGAACAGGAGATAGCGATGTTTTTGATCGTAGGTCTGGGGAATCCGGGCAGGCAGTATGAGCATACACGCCATAATGCGGGATTTGATGTCATGGATGCCCTTGCGGAAAAATATAATATCAGTATCAGCGAAAGCGGACACAAGGCGCTTTTCGGCAAAGGGATGATCGGCGGACAGAAGGTGATTCTGGCAAAACCGCAGACATTTATGAACTTAAGCGGCGAGAGCGTGGCGGAACTTTTACATTATTATAAGATCGATCCCGAGGAGGAGCTTCTTGTCATTTTTGACGACATCAGCCTGGCGCCGGGGAACATCCGTATCCGCAAAAAAGGGAGCGCCGGCGGGCATAATGGAATCAAGAACATTATTGCAATGACCGGGACGGAGAACTTTAAGCGGATTAAGGTGGGCGTCGGCGAAAAGCCGGCGGGATGGGATCTGGCGGACCATGTGCTCGGACGCATGAGTGAGGAAGACTGCGCGGCATTTGAGGAAGCGGTGAAGGAATCCGTAAAGGCTGCGGAGATGATCCTGGAGGATGAGATTGATCAGGCAATGAATGATTTTAACAGGAAAAAGCGGGAGAGTCAGTCATGAAGACATTCACACAGCCCATGCAGGGGCTGAAGGAATTTGAGGACCTGGAGGCGGCACTGCCGAAGTTATCCGGCGTCATTCAGATTTCCGGCTGTATCGATGCAGCCAAACCACATATGATGTACAGCATTGGCAATGGTTCTGGAAACAGAATCATTGTTACGTTTCAGGAACAAAAAGCGAAGGAACTGGCGGAGGAATACCGCTTTTTTGATCCGAACGTTGCCTATTATCCGGCAAAGGATATTCTGTTCTACCAGTCGGATATCCGGGGAAATGTGCTGACAGCGGAGCGTATCAATGCCCTCAAGATGATGGCGGAAGAGCGCTCGTGCACGATTGTAACGACGTTTGACGGGCTGATGAATCCGATGCCGTCGCCGGATCAGTTTATCAGTGCGGTGCGGAAAGTGGCGGTCGGGGATGTGATTGACTTAGAGCAGTTTACAAGGCACCTGGCGGAACTGGGCTACGAGAAGAATTATCAGGTGCAGACAAGCGGTGAATTCTCCGTGCGCGGCGGAATCATTGACATTTTCCCGCTGACGGAGGAGAATCCGTTCCGGATTGAACTGTGGGATGATGAGGTCGATTCAATCCGCTCATTCGATGCGGAAAGCCAACGGTCGATCGAGAATCTGGACGAGGTCCACATCTATCCGGCGTGCGAACTGGTGCTGACCAAAGAGGAGCGTGACGCCGGTATTGCGCGCATTCTGGCGGAAGCAAAGCAGGTTTCGGAAAAGCTCCGCGGGGAGATGAAGACCGAGGAGGCGTACCGCGTCAAGTCTGCGGCGGACCAGGTGGCGGAGGAAGCCGGGGAGCTGGGGCTCTCTGCCGGTCTGGACGCCTACCTGTCCTATTTTTGCGAGGAACGAGTCTCCTTGCTCGATTATTTTGGAAAACAGGATACGCTGGTGTTTCTGGATGAAACACCGCGGAGCATTGAGCGAGGAATGGTGACGGAGACCGAATTTTCGGAGAGCATGAAGCAGCGCCTGGAAAAAGGGTATATACTGCCGGGGCAGATGCGGGAACTTTTTACCTGCAAGGAGATTCTGGGAAAACTTGCGGGGCGCAGATGCATCTCGCTGGTGGCGCTCGACCTTAAAAATCCGCATCTGGAGATCGGAACACGTCTGAATATCCAGTCTAAGACGGTCAATCCGTACAACAACAGCTTTGAACTTCTGATAAAGGATCTGGAGCGCTACAAAAAGAATGGATATCAAGTGATTCTGCTGTCGGGATCGAGAACGCGCGCGAAGCGTCTGGCAGATGATCTGATGGCGGAAGGGCTGAACGCTTTTTATTCGGAAGACTACGATCACGAGGTAAAGCCCGGCGAGATCATGACGGGTTACGGCAAGATCAAAAAAGGATATGAGTATCCAATGCTGAAGTTTGTCGTGATCTCCGAGAGCGACATTTTCGGCGGCGAGAAGAAGAAAAAGAAGCGCAAGCGTATCTATGAGGGAGAGAAGATCGCAAGCTTTACGGATTTGAACATTGGCGACTACGTGGTGCATGAGAGCCATGGACTCGGCATCTACCGCGGCATTGAGAAGATCGAGGTGGATAAGACCGAGAAGGATTACATCAAGATCGAGTATGCAGGCGGGGGTAATCTCTACATTCTGGCGACTCAGCTGGAGCAGATCCAGAAATATGCAGGCGCGGGGGCGAAAAAGCCGAAGTTAAACAAGCTTGGCGGACAGGAGTGGAACAAGACCAAGTCGAGGGTCAAGGGAGCGGTCAGGGAGATCGCCGAAGACCTCGTGAAGCTTTACGCAGTGCGCCAGAATGACCAGGGATTTGCGTTCGGACCGGACACCGTGTGGCAGAAGGAGTTCGAGGAGATGTTCCCGTTTGAGGAGACGGAAGACCAGGATCTTGCCATCGCAGCGACCAAGGCCGACATGGAGAGCACGAAGATTATGGATCGTCTGATCTGCGGCGACGTCGGATACGGAAAGACGGAAATTGCGATCCGTGCGGCGTTTAAGGCGGTGCAGGACGGCAAGCAGGTGGCATTTCTGGTGCCGACGACGATCCTCGCCCAGCAGCATTACAACAACTTTGTGCAGCGCATGAAAGATTTTCCAGTCAACATTGATCTGCTCTGCCGGTTCAGAAGCAGCGCGGAACAGAAAAAGACAATCGAAAAGCTGAAAAAGGGGCAGGTGGACATCATCATCGGCACGCACCGGCTGCTGTCCAAAGATGTGGTCTACAAGGATCTGGGACTTTTAATCATCGACGAGGAGCAGCGTTTTGGCGTGGCGCACAAGGAGAAAATCAAGCAGCTGAAGACCAACATCGATGTTCTCACACTGACCGCGACGCCGATTCCGCGGACGCTGCACATGAGCCTCATCGGCATCCGGGATATGAGTGTGCTGGAAGAGCCGCCGATGGATCGTGTGCCCATCCAGACATACGTGATGGAGTACAATGAGGAACTGGTGAGGGAGGCAATCTCCAGGGAACTGGCGCGCGGCGGGCAGGCGTATTTTGTATACAACAGAGTGCGCGAGATCGCCGATGTTGCAACGAAGATTGCGGAGCTTGTGCCGGAGGCGAACGTGGCATATGCGCACGGGCAGATGAAGGAGACTGAACTGGAAAATATCATGTACCGTTTTATCAACGGCGAGATTGATGTCCTGGTATCCACGACGATCATTGAGACGGGACTGGATATTTCAAACGTGAATACGATGATTATCCATGATGCGGACAATATGGGACTTTCCCAGCTGTATCAGCTGCGCGGGCGTGTGGGCAGATCGAACCGCACGGCGTATGCGTTTCTGATGTATAAGCGGGATAAGATGTTAAAGGAGGTCGCGGAGAAGCGGCTTGCCGCAATCAAAGAGTACACGGAGCTTGGAAGCGGCTTTAAGATTGCCATGCGTGATCTCGAAATCCGCGGAGCGGGCAGCCTGCTCGGCGAGCGGCAGCACGGTCACATGGAAGCGGTTGGCTATGATCTGTACTGTAAAATGCTAAACGAGGCGGTCAAGGAAGCGAAGGGCATCGCGGTGGAGGAGAGCTTTGATACGTCGATCGATATTGTGATCGACGCCTATATTCCGATGGGCTATATTCCGAACGAACTGCAGAAGCTGGACATCTACAAACGGATCGCGGACATTGAGACACAGGAGGAGACGGAGGAGATGACGGAAGAACTGATCGACCGTTTCGGAGATCCGCCGAAGTCCGTGGAAAATCTGCTTTACATTGCAAAAATCAAATCGATGGCGCACCGGCTTTATTTTACGGAAGTGGCGCAGAAGGGCGAGACCGTCCGTTTTACCCTCTACGAGAAAGCGCGGATTGACGTGGCGAAGATTCCGGAACTGGTGGCGGCATACGGTCAGAAGGTGACGTTTACCGCCGATCCGAAGAACCCGTATTTCACATATCACCTGAAAAAGAATTCAAGAGATAAGAATGTGGACATCAAAGCGGTGGTGGAGCAGTTCCTCGCCGACGCCGGAGGACTTCTGACGGAGCGGGAAGCGCCCAAGGAAGGTTGAAAAAGGCGGTAGAGAGCCGGCTTTTTGGAATCCGGGAGACCGGCTCTCCGGCGTCGGAAAAGCTTGAAAAAAGTATGAAAAATATTGCGACCCGGAGAAAATTGCACTATAATAGAGCAAGACTGCCATGCCACACCGGCACGGCATATAGCAGGAGGAACCTATGAGAGCAAAGAGATGGAGTGCACTGCTTCTTAGCGGTGTTATGGCAGCATCCATGTTGACCGGATGCGGATGGAATAAAAACGAGACGGTGGCAACTTTTGATGAGACGGAAGTGCCGCTCGGAGTGGCAAATTTTGCGGCAAGATTTTTACAGGCAACTTACGATGATTTCTATGTGGCGTATTTTGGCGAGGATGTATGGTCTTCCGACCTGTACAACAACGGCACCACGATGCAGGACAATATCAAGGACAGTGTGATGCAGTCACTGTTCGATATGTATACACTGGAAGCGCATATGGCAGAGTACGATGTGGAGCTGACGGATGATGACAAGGCGGCGATCGCTGACACCGCAGCCACATTTATTGCAGACAACAGCAAGGAAGCGCTGGATGCACTCGGCGCGGACGAGGAGACGGTGGAGCGTTATCTGACGCTGGCGACGATCCAGAACCGGATGCACACGGCGATCATTGCGGATGCCGATACCAATGTGACGGACGAGGAAGCCAACACAAGCTCCTACAGCTATGTCAAAGTGTCCAAGCAGTCCCATACAGATGAGGACGGCAATACGGTGGAGTACACCGACAGCGAGCTCACACTGCTCGGCAAGACCGTAGGCATGTTTGATACGGACGCGAAGGAAGGCACACTGGAGGATGCTGCAGAGCAGTATGACTACACGGTGAGCAGCGGAACCTTTACCGCGGACGACAGTAACCTCGACGAGGCAGTTCTTACGGCACTGCAGGGACTGGACGAAGGTGCGGTGTCGGATGTCATCGACACAGATACCGATTACTATGTAGTTCGTCTGGATGAGAAGACGGATGCGGACGCAACCGAGACGACCAGACAGAACATTATCAGCCAGCGTCAGAGTGATCTGTACGACGAGACGCTCAAAGGCTGGGAAGAAGAGCACGACTGGAACGTAAAAGATTCCGTGTGGGCGAAGGTAACATTTGACAACCTGTTCACCACGACAGTGCAGGATACGGAGACCGAGACCGTCACGGAGAGTGCGACGGAATAGAAGAAAAGCTGCGGCAATGACAGATATTGCGGCAGGAGGCAGCGAAGATTGGTTGTACCGGTGATCCTCGTTAAAGAGCGTAACTCTGGTGTTCCAGCGAAAAACAGGCGAGAGGATTCTTTGAAACAAAATGCGAGAATTTCTTCTTTGCCGCTTTTGCCAGTTTCTTCCGTGTCTTGGCCACGTTTTGACACTCCACGAGGATGTGTCCGACAAGCCGCAGACAAGAGCGGACTTTCTGGTGCCCCTAGCGGCACCGCTTCACAGACAATATAAAACCGCGCGAACCGAAACTCGTTGGCATCTGCTATTGAAAACAAGGCAGATGCCAATTCAAACATCGGCTTCGCGCGGTTATGTTTTGCTTAGCGGTACCGACAAGGGGCACACACAAAAGTCCTAAAATTGTCTGCGGATTGCGGACACGCCTCCGGAGTGTTCAAAACTTGGAAAGACACGGATCATCACAGCTGGCAAAAGCGGCGGAGTTAGAAATTCCGTATTTTGTGATCAGAATCCTCCCGCCTGCTTTTCATCTGGAACGCTCGCGTTATGCCCTTTAACGAGCAACAGCGATCCGACGGTCCGCTGTCTCCTGCTGCATGTCTGTTATTACCGCAGCTTTTCGTTCTTTACGAGCATTTCTTCGATGATGCCCTGGCAGTGGGCGCCGATTTTCTTCTTCGTCTCTTTATCCAGCTCGTTCGGATAGATCGGCTTGCCATACTCTAAGACGACGTGCGTTGCCTTTACCTTCGGGAAATGATTCTCTAAAATATCAGCGGAACCGGTGATTGCCATAGGGACGATCGCGCAGCCGGTCTTCTCTGCCATCTTGAAACTTCCCTCCTTAAAAGGAAGCATCAGATCGTCAGTCTTGTTGCGTGTTCCCTCCGGAAAAATGCACATCGAGATGCCGTTTTTGATGTGATCGATGCCGGCAAGAATGGTCTTTAAGGCTTCCTTGACGTCATCGCGGTTGATGAACAGGCAGTAGAGACGCTTCATCCACAGGGAAAGAAGCGGAACTTTTGCCATGTCATTCTTGGCGACGTAGCCGGTCAGACCCGGGCATCTGGCATAGGTGATGATAATATCGAAGTAGCTTTTGTGATTGCCGATATACAGAACGGCTTCACCCTTTGGAACATTTTCTTCGCCGATAACGGTGACTTTGGTTCCGCAGATGAACAGAATGACGCGAAACGCCCACTGCACCATGCGCAGCTGGCTGATGTCGGCAGCCTTACGGTTGAACTTGCTGATGATCCATTCGATTCCGAGGACGGGAATTCCGATGATCAGATAAAGAATGGCAAACAGCAGAGCAAGGATGGCTCGTAACATAAAAAGATCCTTTCCGGGCAAGCGCCCCGTAGATTTTTACATACTTTTTATTATAAAGCCTGAAATGAGGAAACACAAGACGCGGAAAAGAGAATTCGCAGGCATATTTAAAAAAGACGCGGCATATACTTTGGATAGAACCGAAAATTTGGGGGACTGTCAGATGTTTTGGTATGGGAAGAGATGGAAGAAGGGGTGTCTGGTCTTTTTGGCAGCGACGGCCCTGCTTGCTGCCGGGTGCAGCATTGAGACGACAAACGGAGCGAAGGTTGCCGATCTTGACTATGAGATCGTGGAGGAGGCGCAGATACCGGAGGAAGTGAAGGCTGTGATAGAGGAAAAAAAGGCGGCTGATTTTAAAACGACCTATGAACTCGACGGGGATCTGTACATAGTGCGCGGGTATGGAGAACAGGAGACGGGAGGCTACAGCATCTGTATCCGGGATCTGTATCTGACGTCGAATGCGATTCTGTTCGATACGGAGCTTGTGGGACCGAGAAAGGGAGAACAGGTAAGCAGCGGACCGAGTTATCCTTATATTGTGATAAAGACCGAAAAACGTGACGAAAGTACCATATTTGAGTGAATTTTCTTAATATTTTTAAAAATTTCTCCGGTTTATTTGACAAAAATTTAGTACAGTGATAAACTAAAGCGGAATGGTATTCGGTGTTAGGACGATAAGAAGCCGGAACAGGGAGGTAGACAATGCAACAGGCAGACATCCATAAGGTACGCGCTTCCGTGTATCAGCAGTGCGGACGGAAGGTACTGATTCAGCTTGACAGAGGACGCAACAAGGTCGACATCCAGGAAGGAGTCATTCAGAACGCATATCCGAGTGTTTTTACAATACTGGTGAATGACGAGCAGGAAGAAAATCCGCCTCAGTTACTTTCATTCAGTTATTCGGATATCATTACAAGAGATATTCGGATGAAATTATGTTAACATAAGGTATCAGGTATAATATCCCCCGTATTCGAATAAGATGTTTCAAAGATTCGGATATGGGGGATATTTTTTGGAACTCGAAAAAGTAAAGATACATAGAATACAGCAGAATGGCACGGCGGTCAGCCAGATCACGCTGGATGATGACTATAATGTCCCGGACTACCGGCCGGACATCGTGAAGGTTTTGAAAGAAAACGGCGAACTGCGGTTTGACGAGGTGAAGGCGGCGAACAAGGCGGTGTGGGTGAAAGGAAGCCTGGTGTTTCACATTCTTTACCGGTGTGAACAGAGCGATGGAAAAATCAGCTGCCTCAAAGGCGAGATCCCGTTTCAGGAGAAACTCAACATAGACGGGCTGCAGGAGAACGGGGAGGTACATGCCACCGGAGAGATCGAGGATCTGACGGTCGGCGTGATCAATTCGAGAAAATTGAGCATCCGTGCGGTGGTTGTGCTGCGCGCTTCGGCGGAGGAACAGGTGTTGGAGGAGTTTACGTCCAGACTGGAACTGCCGGGGGATTACCAGCAGAAGACGGGAATCTGGGGAGCGCTCAATCTGCTCGCATCCTGCAGGGATGTCTGCCGGCAGAAGAGTGAGATTGTTCTGCCGTCGAACAAACCCAATGTGCGGGAAATTCTGTGGCGCAGTGTAGAACTCCGCAACGTCGAAAGCCATGTGGAGGATGGAAAGGCGGTCGTCACAGGTGAGATTCTGGCGGCAGTGCTTTATAGTGAGGAAGAGGAGAGCGAGCGCCTGCAGTGGTACGAGACGACGGTTCCTCTGGAATGTGCGGCCGATTGTGACGCTGCCGGGGAGAATTGCATTTTTAAAATATCGGCTGCCCCGCTGTCGGCGGAACTGGAGATCAAGCCGGATTACGACGGGGAGGAGCGCATTCTTGTGCTCGAACTCTCCGTCTCGGTCGATGTCCGCGTGTGGCGGGAAGAAGAGATGGAACTTCTGACCGATCTCTACTCGCTCAAGGAAAAAGCCGTTCCGGTAGTCAGGGAGCGGATCGGTGAGAGACTCCTTGTAAAAAATGCGGCAAAATGCCGGGTGGCGGAACAGCTGGAAATTCCGGAAAGCCAGGAGAAAATCCTGCAGATCTGTGCCTGTGAGGGAACGGTGCGCCTGGAAAAATATGAGTCCGTGGAGAACGGAATACGGGCGGAGGGAACGATCACGGTGGAACTTCTCTATATCACAACGGATGACAATATGCCGATCCAGTCGGCAAGGGAAATCTATCCGTTTTCCCAAAGTCTTGAGATTCCCGATATGCAGCCGGACGTGGAGACGCAGATGGACTGCGGATTAGAACAGCTGTCTGCGGTGATGATGGATCAGGAACATATTGAGATCAAAGCGGTGATCCAGTTAAACCTGATGGCGTTTTTGACGCAGAAAATACAAAATATCGAAGAGATTACAGAAGAACCTTTAGATATGGAAGAATTGCAGAACCGCCCCGGACTGGTGGGCTATATTGCAAAGGCGGGTGATGATCTGTGGACGATTGCCAAGGAGAACCATACGACCATCCGGGATATCCTGGAAACCAACGGCTGGACGGAAAAAAATCTGCAGGCGGGTGATGCGGTGCTGATCGTCAAACAGATGGGATAAAGGTACTGTTTGTACAGATTTACTTGAGCAATAGAAGACGCTCTGTTATACTAAAGTGGTTATGAGTGTTATTTTAAGAAAGGAATTTTGAAAACAGGGAGACAAAAGATGGATCAGAACGAGAACAAAAATTACAATTTAGAGAATGACCCGGGACAGACACAGCCGGGAATTGCGGGGGCAGAGAACCAACAGGGAACGCAGGATGTGTACGGTCAGCCGGGTGCGGCAGCGAATAGCGGAATGACGCAGCCGGATTCCCAGCCGGGAGCGAATACTTACGGCCAGCCGGGAAACGGTTATGCACAGGAAAATGCAAGTCAGCCTTATGGACAGGAGAATGCAGGTCAGCCTTACGGACAGAACAACGCATACGGACAGGAGAGTGTGGGTCAGCCTTACGGTCAGCAGCCTTACGGAGAGCAGAGTGCGAACGGACAGAGCGATTATTCTTACGGACAGAATAATGCCTATGGACAGAATAACGCCTATGGGCAGAATAATGCCTATGGACAGAATAACGCCTATGGACAGAATAACGCTTACGGTCAGAACTACGGTCAGGCAGAAAATGTGAACGGACAGCAGGCGTATGGTCAGGCAAACGGTCAGTATGCGGGAAATGCATATGCCGGCGTAAACTATGGCGAGGCGACGGTGTTGAACGATGAGAACGGTCAGCCGGTGAAGAACTCGTTCGGAATGAAGATTACATTCTCCATCCTTGAGATTCTGTGCTGCTGCGGATGCAACCTGATTACCATGATTCTGGGTATTATCGGATGCGTATTCACGAGCAAGGCGAACAGTGCCTACAAGTCCGGAGATGTGCAGGAATATAAGCGCAACAGCAAGTCGGCGACGATCTGCCTGTGGATCGGTTTTGCGATCGCACTGGTATGGCTGGTCTTCAGCATTATTTTCAGCGTACTTTACAGCAATGACATCGAGGATGCGTTCATGGAAGGATATAACGAGGCCGCAGGTGTAAGCGATGATTACGACACGGATGATTTCATGGGTGATTCCGGTGATGAAGAGTACGACACCGACGATTTTTTTACCGATGACAGCGAGGATACAGAGGATGCTAAAACGGCAGCGCCGCTTGACGTGACAGCAGGGGATACGTTTGACAGCGGAGACATTACCGTCAACGGTATTCTGGTTCAGCTTCCGATGAGCTACAGCAATTTCAAGGCACTCGGTTTTTCCATCGACTCCGAGGATGAGGAGTATGTATCCAACAAGAATGAATATTACTATCCGACATTCTACGATGCACAGGGAAATGAGCTGGGAGAGGTGTACATTGGAAATGTAACCGACGATCCGCAGACACTTGCAGACGGAACGGTGTTCGGCTTCTCATTCACCAGCATGGACTACAATGACGATCTGGAGATCCTTCTGCCGAACGGTCTGACAAAGGATGCGGTCAACGACGACTTTATGACTGCTTACGGCGAGCCGGATTATGAGTATGAGTCGGATACCGGCGACTACCAGTCTTATCAGTGGTACAGCCACAGCGACATCTACGAGGATATGGATGAAAACTCCATTTCCGTAACATTCTATGAGGGCGCGCTGAGCGATCTGGAACTGATGTATATCGGATGGGATTGATCTCTTTTCCGAAAAATCGAAAAATTATGGAAACTGTGACAATTTTATAAGGAAGTATGATATAATCAACGGGTATGATAACAGAGTCATACCCGTTTTTTGTACGCAATGAAAGATAATTCAGATATTTGGGATGGAGATACCGCATGAGACATTTTAAGAAACGCGTTCTGGCACTGCTTCTGGCGGGAGCAGTCGGAATCGGAAACTATGCGTCTGTGTCTGCTTCGGCAATCAAGGATGCACAGGATAAAAAGGATGAGGCACAGCAGGAACTGAATCAGGTGAACCAGCAGATTCAGAATATCCAGTCGGCGCAGAACAGCCTTCAGGCAGAGATGAATAATTATGACAATCAGCTCATGAGCCTGCTCACCG
Organism: uncultured Lachnospiraceae bacterium; assembly: GCA_902781225.1. Classification (GTDB taxonomy): domain Bacteria; phylum Bacillota; class Clostridia; order Lachnospirales; family Lachnospiraceae; genus Roseburia. Next base: position 20,542 of record CACZIN010000029.1, read on the forward strand.
ATATGGACATCCTGCAGAGCGATATGGATACGCAGGAGCAGGAGATCGAACAGGCAAACGCGGATCTGGAAACTGCGAAGGCGGAGGAACAGCAGCAGTATGACGCCATGAAGCAGCGGATTCAGTATATGTATGAGAATGGAGACCAGTCGTTTTTGACGGCGTTAGTCGGCGCGGACAGCATTACGGATCTTTTGAACCGGGTGGAGTATGTCTCGGACGTCTACCAGTATGACCGCGATATGCTGACGAACTATCAGGAAGTGGTGCAGCAGGTGGAAGACCTGACGGCACAGCTTGAGAGTGAGATGGCGGAGATGGAGGAACTTCAGATCAGCTATCAGGAGCAGCAGAGTTCTCTGGAGCAGGTGATTGCGACAAAGCGTTCGGAGATGGCGGATTTTGACAGCCAGCTTGCCAATGCACAGAGCCTTGCAAGCCAGTATGCGCAGACGATCAAGCAGCAGAACCAGATCATCGCGACGGAGAAGGCAAAACAGGCGGCTGCGGAGGCGGCGAAAAAAAAGGCGGCGCAGGCGGCGGCTGCGGCAGGAACGACCGGCAGCACCACCGGAACGGATACCTCGACAGCCGGCACCGGAACGACCTCGAATACGACCGGAAATATCGCTTCGACCGGGACGGATACCTCGACCTCGGGCAGCAGTACCTCCGGCAGTTCTTCCACAGGTCTGACGGATGGCGGATTAAACCCGTCCTACACGACCGGAGTCAGCGGCAGTGACGTCGTGTCCTATGCGAGCCAGTTCCTGGGGAATCCGTATGTACTTGGAGGTACCAGCCTGACATCCGGAACGGATTGCTCCTATTTTGTCATGGCGGTCTACCAGCATTTTGGCATTTCCCTGCCGAGATCTTCCTATTCGCAGAGCAGCTGCGGACAGGCAGTCAGCTATGAAAATGCGCAGCCCGGCGATATTATCTGCTATCCGGGACATGTGGCAATCTATATCGGCGGCGGACGGATTATCCATGCGTCCAACCCGAGAACCGGCATCTGCTACGGAAATGCAACCTACCGTACGATCACTTCGGTACGGCGTGTGTTGTAGGTTTGTATTTTCAAAAGCAAAATGCTATAATCTGGATAGAAATGAAATAAGAGATGGAGGAACAGAAAATGCAGTTCAAACAGTTACAGGATGATATGATCGCAGCAATGAAGGCAAGAGACAAGGTGCGCAAGGATGCAATCTCCACACTGGTGTCGGCTGCGAAGAAGGTGGCAATCGATGAGGGCTGCCGCGATGACATTCGGGAGGAACTTGTGGACCGGGTCATTTTAAAGGAGATCAAGTCCGTGAAGGAACAGATCGATACCTGCCCGGCATCCAGAGAAGATCTGCTTGCAGAATATAAGACGCGCTACGATATTTTTATGGAATATGCGCCGAAAATGATGTCGGCTGACGAGGTGGAAGCGTTCATCACAGAGAAGTTCGCGGACGTGGTAGCAAGCCGCAACAAAGGACAGATCATGAAGGCTGTTATGCCGGAGCTGAAAGGCAAGGCGGAGGGCAGCGTGATCAATCAGGTGGTAGCAAAGCTTTGTCAGGCATGAGACAGAAATTAAGATTTACCGCTGTTCTGGTCGTTCTGCTCATCATTCTGGGGACAGCATCCTACCGAGAACAGGGAAAGCGGCAGAAGCTGTCATTCCCGGAATCACTGGATCTTGTGGTGGTGACAGTGGACGGGGAGCAGGTGACCCTGCGGGAGATGGCATTTTATATCGCGTATGAGGAAGGCAGCATGGAAGATGCGGCCATCATCTACAATCCGGATAATACGGACGAATACTGGCGGCTGTATACCAATCACACGTTCCTGCGGGAGCAGGCGAAACAGACGGTGCTGGATATGACCGTTCATGATACGCTGTTTTCGCAGATGGCAGCAAAGGAGGGCGTCGTGCTCTCGGAGGCGGAAGAGCAGTATCTTGCCAATGAGCAGCAGGATTTCTGGAGCGATCTCACCGAAGAACAGAGAGAGAGCCTTTCGGTCAGCGAGGATACACTCGATGAGACCATGCGGAAAATGGCGCTGGCGCAGAAATATCAGAGTATTCTTGCGGAGATGGAACAGGTTGATTATGAGGATTATTCCATCGGTGGCACGGAATACGAAAAGCTTCTGGCGCAACATACATGTGAGTTAGATGAGACTACCTGGGAGCGCGTGCCGTTCGGCAGCATCACGGTGGATCATTGAGCAAAGCGGGAAAGCCAGAGAGTTTCCACCACGTGAAGCAGGATATGCGCTGATATGTGAAGAAAGCATTTGCGGCAGGCAGAATATAATATAAAATAAAATAGAGAAGAGAAGAAGAATATGTCAGTAAAAATTGGAAGAAATGATCCGTGCTGGTGTAAAAGCGGACGGAAATATAAGGCATGCCATCAGGCATTTGACGAGAAGATTGCAGCGATCGCTGCGCAGGGACATATCGTCCCGACCCATGACATTATCAAGAATGCAGATCAGATTGCAGGAATTAAGGAGAGTTGTAAGATCAATATTGCGGTGCTCGATTATATTCAGGAGCACATTCATGAGGGCATGAACACGGCGGAGATTGACAAGATTGTCTACGACATGACGACCAGTATGGGCGGTATTCCGGCGCCGCTGCATTATCAGGGGTATCCGTACAGCGTGTGCACTTCGGTGAACGATCAGGTGTGCCACGGATTCCCGTCCAAGGATGTCATTTTGAAGTCGGGAGATATTATCAATGTGGATGTTTCCACGATTTTGAACGGTTATTTTTCCGATTCTTCCAGAATGTTCTGCATCGGCGACGTCAGCCCGGAGAAGAAACGCCTCGTGGATGTCACGAAGGAGTGTGTGGAAAAAGGTCTCGCGGAGGTAAAACCGTGGGGATTCTTAGGCGATATGGGTCAGGCGGTTCACGATCACGCCTTCGCAAACGGTTATACGGTTGTGCGTGAGATCGGCGGACACGGCGTGGGACTGGAGTTCCATGAGGAGCCGTGGGTCGGCTATAACAGCAAGCGCGGTCAGGAGATGCTGCTGGTGCCGGGCATGATCTTTACGATCGAGCCGATGGTCAACATGGGAAAAGTGGACATTTATGTCGATGATGCAAACGACTGGGAGGTCTACACGGAGGACGGACTTCCGTCTGCACAGTGGGAGATTATGGTGCTTGTGACGGAGGACGGTCACGAGGTTCTTTGCTGGTAAGCAGGAGGCAGGATGAAAAAGCTGGGAAAGAAAGCGGGACATGGAGCACCGGGAAAAGCAGCGTCGATGAAGAAAGCGGGGCATGGAGCACCGAAAAAAGCAGCGGCTCCGGTGAACAAGGCTGCGCAGGAAAAAAAGGCAGATGTGCCGGGCGAATGGCTCTATTTTGCACCGCAGACAGTGGGTGTGCGGCAGATTGCAGATGCGCTTGAGGAAACCTGTGAGATGGAGATCTGGCAGGAAGCGGGCGTGCTTGAAATTATGTACGGCGGAGAGTCTTCCATGGATATGGAGGAGGGGACGATCCACCCTAAGGATCAGGTGACTGCGGCATTTGCAGAGGAACACGGCTGCGACAGAGTATATCTGGTAACATTTTCTGCGGAAGAATATGAAAAGGTATTGCCTGTGATGCGGCGCATTTTGCAGGAATGCGGAGGCATATTCTGCGGCGATACGGAAGATTTTATGCCGCTTCTCACGGAGTAGGAATGCACACTTTTTTACTTTAATGTATTGAAATGCTGGTGAAAAACAGCTATGATATTGTTATTGGCGCAGAGAGAAAACGGACGCCGGATCATGGAGGGAATATGGACAGCAGAATTTCAGGACACACAGGATTATTGGCATTGATTGGTTCGCCGGTCGGACATTCGGGTTCGCCGGCAATGTATAACTACAGTTTCGAGCGTCTGGGACTGGATTATGTGTATGTGGCTTTTGACATCAAGGTGGAGGAAGTGGCGGATGCCATTGCCGCCATGCGCACATTCAAGATGCGCGGCTGCAATGTCACCATGCCGTGTAAGACAGAGGTTGTCAAATACATGGATGAATTGTCTCCGGCAGCACAGATCATCGGAGCGGTCAATACGATCGTAAATGACAACGGTAGATTGACTGGTCATATTACCGACGGCGAGGGATTTGTGCATAATCTGAAGGATCACGGAATTGACATTAAGGGCAAGAAGATCACGGTTGCAGGCGGAGGCGGTGCCGCTACTGCCATTCAGGTGCAGTGCGCGCTTGACGGTGCAAGAGAGATTTCCATTTTTAATATCAAGGATGCCTTTTTCGAGAGAACGCTGAAGACGGCGGAGAAGATCCGTGCGGCGGTTCCGTCGTGCGTGGTAAATGTCTATGATATTGCAGACACTGCGCGGATGACCGAGGAGATCGCGTCCAGCGATATTTTTGCAAATGCCACGATCGTTGGCATGAAGCCGATGGAAAATGAGAGTGTGGTAAAGGACACTTCCGCATTCCGGCCGGGGTTAGTGGTGGCAGATGCTGTCTACAACCCGGAGGAGACGAGACTGCTCCGGGAGGCGAAGGAAGCCGGAGCAACCTGTATCGGCGGCAAGGGAATGCTGCTGTGGCAGGGTGTGGCGGCCTTTAAATTGTATACCGGAAAAGATATGCCGGTCGAGGAAGTCAAAGAGCGTTTTTTTAGCTAGAAAGGTGAAGCAGTGGCATGAAGAATTTATATTTGATCGGCTTTATGGGCGCAGGGAAAAGTACCATTGCGAAGGTGCTTGCAAAAAAATGTCCGGCAAAGCGGATCGAGATGGATCAGCTCATCGAAGAACAACAGGGGATGGCAATCACGGATATTTTTGCTGCACATGGGGAGAATTATTTCCGCGATCTGGAGACAGAATTGCTGCGATCTTTTTCGGAGAGCACAGGATATGTGGTTTCCTGCGGCGGAGGCAGTGTACTCAGGGATGAGAATGCGGCGCTGATGAAGGAGAACGGCTGTATTGTGTTCCTCCGGGCGACACCGGAGACGATCTACGAAAGGGTAAAGGACAGCACGAACCGTCCGATTTTAAACGGGAATATGAATGTGGAATATATCCGGAAACTGATGGAAAAGCGCCGGCCGCGCTACGAAGCGGTGGCGGATGTCTGTGTGGACACGGACGGCAAGGACGTGGATGCCATCAGTGAGGAGATCCTAAAAACGGTGGAAGACAGAGCATAAGAGGGGCAGCAGGAGATGAATTTTGAGTTTATAAGGGAGTGCAGGCTGGAGTCGGACGAGCTTCAGGCGATGTATGACAATGTTCTGCAGGAACTGGAGCGCGCGGAGCATTATTATTGGAGAAAACCGCAGGAGTGTGGCATCATTCTGCGCCAGACAACAGAGCGGATCTGTCGTATCTATAATACATATTATCAAATCGGCTATCCAGGGAACGCTTCGCTGGAAGAGTTTTTGTGTTATACGGACGAAAACGAGCACAACGTGATGGTGAGCCGTTTTTTGAGCGTCGTCCGCAAGGAGCAGCGCGACCGGCTGAATAAGCTGCGTGTGCTGGGAGATGACTGTATCTGGGGCGAGGAGGCACCGGATCAGGGGATGACTTTTGAAGACCGCATGGGGCAGAACGCGAGACATATGATGGAGACCATGATGGAGGTCACCAAGGATATGTGTGAGAAGATCAACAAGAGAAACGACGTGTTCGACGAGGTCTTCCTTGAGGAGGCTCTGCCGGAGACAAAGGAAGAGGCAGGAAAAGAGACGCTTGCTGCTGCGGAGATAACAACCAGTGCAGAGAATACGAAAAAATCTCTGTTTACCAGAATTTTCCACAGGTGAGGACAAATGAAAAAATCAGTATCGACCGTTTATGGAGTGCTGCTTGTCATCGGATTCATTCTGATGGCTCTGAGCTTTGCGTTTACAGGTAAAAAGAATACAAGCTTTGCGGAGGATTCCAGACGAATCGAACTGCAGCCCGATCGCGTGGTGGAAGTGAGTGAAGATGTCAGGGAGTTTTATTTCGACAGCAATCAGATGCAGTCGGAGTTTTCGGAACTGACATTTTTTAGCGTACATCAGTGCGTGGAAGTGTATGCGGATGGCGAGCAGGTTTATTCGCTGGAAAAGAGCAGTACGGTGTTCGGGAGGACGCCCGGAACCGGATGGAATACGATCCAGCTGCAGGAGGGCGTGAAGAGCTTTTATGTGCGGATCGAGGCGGTTTATCCGGCGGTGCGGGATCATGTGACAAAGTTCTATCAGGAGAACGACGGACAGATGGTCTACCAGACGATGAGAGGATCGGTCTCGGAGATCATGGTCAGCACAGTCGACGGAGCGATCGGCATTATGCTGCTCATCTATTATGTGATTGCAAGACGCAAAGTAAAGATGGGACCGGGCATCCTGTATTTTGGCATCTTTACGCTGATGATGGGAATGTGGTCCATGAATGAGGCGGAGCTGGTTGCCTACATGGTAAAAAGCCGGACGGCGGCCTCGTACACCGGCTATATGCTGATTATGCTGATGATTGCACCGTTTGCGGCATTTTTGCAGGAATTCTCCGAGGTGGAGGAGAAGTATGTATCCAATATCATCTGCACCTGTTCGTTTGCGAATGTCATAGTATGTACCGTGCTGCATATGACAGGAATCTGCGAGTTTAAAAATACGGTATTTTTCACACATTTTCTGATGGCGTGCGATCTGCTCTATCTGCTCTATGTGATCTGGCGGCGCTACCGTGTGCGTGGAATGGACCGGCGGGTGCGCGTCTGCATCTGGGGACTTGGGATTCTGCTATTGTCTTACGCGGTCGACATGTCGGCGTACTACATCGGGTGGAAAAGAACGGATGTGATCGGCAGGTTTGGTTTCCTGCTGTTTATCTGCCTGCTGGCGAGAGAGGCGACCGCGGTGTCCATGGAGAAGATTGATGAGGGGCGCAAGGCGGAGATCTACAGGGAGCTGGCGGAACATGACATGCCGACCGGACTGCGCAACCGCAATGCTTATGATGAGTGGGTATCAGAAAATGCCAGAGACCGCGAGACGGCGATTGTAACGTTCGATCTGAATGATCTGAAGCACTGCAATGACACGTTCGGACATGCGGCGGGCGATAAGTACATTCAGGATGCGGCAAAGCTGATTTCGGAAGTGTTTGAGCCTGCCGGGGTGTGCTACCGCATCGGCGGGGATGAATTCTGCGCCGTGATCCGCCAAGCCAGAAGTGAGTGGGTCGAGGAGCGCCTGCGCAGACTGGAATACCTCGAGCGGAAATACAATGAGGGGAAAACGGACGTCCCGATGCGGATCGCCTACGGCTACGCGATCTTTGACGAGCAGTATGATAGAAATATGGAAGAGACAAGGAACCGTGCGGATGTGAAGATGTACGAGAAAAAAAGAGCGATCAAGACGGAAACGGTTGGGTAAATAATGAATCCGCTGGATTCATATTAGAAGTTCCTGCGGAACTTCGGATGCGCAGAAAACAGCGCGGATATATTAAAAACGGGACGAACCACTGTCAGTGCCGCCTGGGGAGAAGGAATCTCCTTAGGCGGCGCGGTCAGCGGTTCGTCCTGTTTTGCTCCGGCGGAAGTCAGAAGTTGCTTCCGTTCCAGCCCCAGTTGTCGGTCGGGAAGTATGCCACGTAGATGTGGTCGGCGGGAATGGAAAGCTCGCCGGAGAGCAGATGGCAGAGCTTTCCGGTCATCTGGCTGGTGCCTGCAGCGGACGGCGTGCCGAAGGTTTTGACCTCCACATAGGCGACGGAGGCAGAATCCCCCTGAAAGGACAGGCTGGCATTGTCCTCAAACCCGGTCATGACCCAGTTCTCCCCCTTGCCGAGACACTCCCTGGTAATGCGGCAGATATCTGCGGTCAGGGAATCCTTTTTGGATTTGCTCAGGGAAACGGTGGTTTTCGTATTGATAAATGGCATGGCAATATCCTCCTTTACATCTGATAAAGATAGTATATACGAAAATAAGCCTGCATACAATGTAAAAACAAGTATTGCAGGGGATTTCGTTTGAAAGGTTATATTGAGGAAAGAGCCATGGAGATTGCCAGATATATCATTGACAATAACACGACCGTGCGGCAGGCGGCAAAACATTTCGGGATCAGCAAGAGTACGGTACATAAGGACGTCACCGAGCGTCTTGCGCAGGTCAACCCGTCTCTCGCGGCGGAGACGCGCAAGGTGCTGGACATCAACAAGTCCGAGCGGCATATCCGAGGCGGGATGGCGACAAAGGAGAAGTATCTGCATCATCATGTGTGAAAACACAGAAGCATTTGACGGCATGAAAACGTTTTTATATAATAGGAGAAGATAACGGCAGGATAGATGGAGGATAAAATGAAGAAGATAGCGTTGATCATGGACGGATGGAAGCGATTCTTCACATATGCATGGCCCGCCGGAGTGCTGGAGCGTATCAGAGAGACGAATGAGGACGTGAATCTGTACATTTTCAACAGTTCCGGAGACTGGAGCAGGGATGAGGATTACAATATCGGAGAGTACAACATCTATCGGCTGCCGGACTTAAACGATTTCGACGGCATTATTGTGGATCTGAACAATATCCGCTATCCCAAGGTGCGGGAGTATGTGATCTCCTCGGCGAAGGCAACCGGGAAGCCGGTGATTTCCATTGCAAATGAGATCGCGGATTTTTATTATGTCGGCATTGACAACTATTCCGCCATGCAGGAAATGGTAGCGCATCTCTATGAGGTGCACGGGTGCAGGCGCTTCTGGTATGTCATGGGACCGGACGATAATTACGAGAGCAACCGGCGTGTTGCTGCGCTGCGCGATTTCTCAGAGACACACGGGATTTTGTGGGATGATGGGGATCTCTACTGTGAGAGTTATGAATATAAGTGCGGAGCAAACGGATTTGAAAAATTGCTCGCGCTGCACGGGGAACTGCCGGATGCGATTATCTGCGCCAACGATAACATCGCCGTCGGCGTGTGCGAGACGGCGGCAGCCCACGGCTACAAGGCGCCCGGCGATTTTCTGGTGACAGGATTCGATAATTTTGACAAGGCGAGCTATTATTCCCCGCACATCACAACGGTCGGACATATCCGCGAGCAGGTGGGATACCGCTGTGCGGATATTCTTCTGCGGCTGTGGAGGGGCGAGACGGTACCGCGGTTTAATTATACGGGGCACCAGTGCATTTTCTGGGAAAGCTGCGGCTGTGACGCCGGCATTGCGGTGGATCAGGCAGAACATTCCAGGGCTCAGATTGTCTACGGAATCGAGACGGATGAATTTGAGGAGCAGGTGCTTTCTCTGGAGTATGAATTGCTGCAGTGTGAGACGGTGCGGGAGATGTCGCGCTGGATCCCGAAATGTATTCCGGCCATGCGGTGTGACGCGATGTATCTGATCATGGATGAGCACATGAATGATTTCCGGGAACTGAGCGATTATTATGACAGGCATCTGATTGAGGATGAAGAGTTCTGCGTGCACGGTTATCCGGAGAAAATGCAGATGGAGTTCGCCTATGAGGACGGCGTGGTAAAAGAGAGCGAGGAGACGGTCGTGGAGGGGATTTTTCCGACCTTCGATTACGCGGAGGGCGGAAAAGATTTTCTGTTTCTGCCGCTTCATTTCCGGGAACACACGGTGGGATATTTTGTCATCCGGAATGCCGTGTATCTGATGGAGAAGCAGTACCTGTTCCAGATCATCAACGTGCTGACATCTGCGATGGAGAATCTGCATAAAAAGGAGCGCCTTGCCTATCTGAATCAGGTGCTGTCAGAACTGTACGTGAAGGACGCCATGACGGGAATGTACAACCGGCTCGGGTACCAGAAGCTGGCGTGCCGTATGTTTGAGGAAAAGAAGCAGAACGGGGAGAACCTTTCGATTATTTTCATGGATATGGACAGGCTTAAAAGCATCAATGATGAATTCGGGCATATCTATGGGGACTGGGCGATCAAGACGATTGCGTCGGCGATTTTAAATTATATTCCGGAGGGAGCGGTTGCGGTCAGGAGCGGTGGGGATGAGTTCCTCGTTGTGCTGGAGCAGACCGCAGATGCTGAGATCGGGAAGATCATCGGAGAGATCCGGAAGGAGATCCGGGAGCGGTCAGCGGAGATGAAACTGCCTTTTCCGCTGACCGTCAGTGCGGGATGTGTCCACACGGATATGACAACCGGGCGCGATCTGGACGACTATGTGCGCGAGGCAGATGCCATCATGTACGAGGAGAAGACTGCGAAAAAGGCGAACCGCACCTAAGCCGGATGAAAAGGCTTCCAACCGGACAGGGGAAAAGTATAAGAAAGTCAGAAGGAGATACCGCAGATGAAAATCGAGCGTGAACGGGTCAGAGAAACATTCCGGGAGTATACGGATGCTTATGATGCGGCCGATGAGAAAATAAAACTGAAAATCGACCACACTTACCGGGTGGCGGAACTGTGCGAGCGGATCGCGAAGGCGGAACGGATGGGGAAGACAGAGGTTGATCTGGCGTGGCTCCTTGGAATGCTGCACGATGTGGGAAGATTTGAGCAGCTTCGGAGATACGGGACATTCAGCGATGCGGATTCCATCGATCATGCAGCGCTCGGAGCAGACATTTTGTTTGGCGGAGTGCTCCAGGAAGGGGAAGGTCTGATCCGCACGTATGTGGACGATGCGGCGGAGGATGAGGTGATTGAGACCGCCATAAGAGTGCACAGTGCCTACCGGATTCCGGAGGGGCTTGCGCCGCGCACGGAAAAGCTGTGCCATATCCTGCGGGACGCCGATAAGATCGATATTCTCCGGGTCAATGTGGATGTGCCGCTGGAGGAGATTTACAATACCACGACGGAGGAACTGCGCAATGCAGCCGTCACACCGGCAGTGATGGATAGCTTTTACGAACATCACGCGACATTGCGCAGTATCAAGCGCACGCCAGTGGATCATGTGGTGGGGCATATTTCGCTGGTGTTTGAACTGGTATTTCCGGAGAGTGTGCGGATTGTAAAAGAGCAGGGGTATCTGGAAAAGCTGCTGCATTTTGAGAGCCGCAACGCTGTGACAAACGCGCAGTTCGCAGAGCTTCGGGCGGAGATGGAGCGCTATCTTAAGGGAAGGTAATGCCTGCTCCGCGGTTTGGAAAAATGAGCGCAGCCGCGCAGTCTGCGGCAAAGAGCAGCAGAAGCAGGGTGTTTAATCCAAGGCGCACTTTGGGGGTGAGTCGTTTCCAGAGCCTGGTGAGCGGCGCCTCCAGCACACAGATCCAGAGCACGCCCGCGATGCCGAAACCGACCGCCGCGTACAGGCAGATATAGCCATGAAAATGAAAGGGATAGCCGCTGTAATCCCAGTAGCGCAGATTCCAGAAGGTATCCAGAAACCATCCGATCAGGAGTTCCAGACCGGTGCCGATGCAGGCACTGAGAAAAAAGACGCCGGCCGGGTGGATTTTTTTTCGCCTGCATCCCAGCAGCAGATAGAAAAGCACCGCGCCGATGCCGTAGACCGGAAGCCACGGACCGTAGAGGAAGCCACGGTTGGCAAAGGTCTTGTCCCGATACAGAAAGATGACAACCTCCCAGAGAAACCCGCTGATCGAGCCGAGAAAGAAGAAATAAATCTGCTGGGAGAGGAAAAACGATATAGGAGTCTGCTCCGGTGCGCAGAGTTTGGAAAAATCCGGAAGACGGTCATGTTTTTTCATGGAGATAGTATAACCGGAACATTGAAAATTATTGAATTGTGAAATGGTGGAAAATATAGAAATGCGCCTTGTAAATTGCGGGAGCGTATCTTATAATAGTAGCAATTGAGCAAACCGCCCTTTGCGGCGGAAAAACATCAGGAGGAAAAGAGTGTGGAAATGAACAACAATTTTTCACAGGAAAAGGTCATTGTCATCGACTTTGGCGGTCAGTACAACCAGTTGGTTGCCAGACGTGTCAGAGAGTGCAATGTTTACTGTGAGATCTATTCCTACCGTACAGACATCGAGCAGATCAAGGCGATGAATCCGAAGGGTATCATTTTAACCGGCGGTCCGAACAGCTGCTACGAGACGGATTCTCCGACGTACACGAAGGAACTGTTTGAACTTGGAATTCCGGTTTTGGGACTCTGCTACGGTGCACAGCTTATGATGCATGTGCTGGGCGGAAAGGTTGAGAAGGCACCGGTGCGTGAGTATGGCAAGACAGAGGTGTTTGTCGATACGACATCGCCGCTTTTCGGCGACGTGTCTGAGAAGACGATCTGCTGGATGAGCCATTTTGATTATATTTCAAAAGTTGCTCCGGGATTTTCCATTGCGGCGCACACGGCAGACTGTCCGGTGGCGGCTGCGGAGAACCGGGAGAAGAAACTTTTTGCAATCCAGTTCCATCCGGAAGTGCTTCACACCCAGGAGGGCACCAGGATGCTGCACAATTTCGTGCGCGGTGTCTGCGGTTGCGCCGGAACCTGGCGCATGGATCATTTTGTGGAGCATACGATCGAGGCGATCCGCGAGAAGGTTGGCGACGGCAAGGTGCTCCTTGCACTGTCCGGCGGTGTGGATTCCTCAGTCGCAGCAGGACTTTTGTCCAGAGCGATCGGCAAGCAGCTCACCTGCGTGTTCGTGGATCACGGTCTTCTGCGCAAGAATGAGGGCGATGAGGTGGAGAGCGTATTTGGCCCGGACGGTCAGTTCGACCTGAATTTTATCCGCGTCAACGCACAGGAGCGCTACTATGCGAAGCTGGCAGGCGTGACGGAGCCGGAGCAGAAGCGCAAGATCATCGGCGAGGAGTTCATCCGTGTCTTTGAGGAAGAGGCGAAGAAGATAGGGGCGGTGGATTTCCTGGCGCAGGGAACCATATATCCGGACGTCGTGGAGAGCGGACTTGGCGGGGAATCCGCAGTCATCAAGTCGCACCACAATGTCGGAGGTCTGCCGGACTATGTTGATTTCAAGGAGATCATCGAGCCGTTGCGCAATCTGTTCAAGGATGAGGTGCGCAAGGCAGGTCTTGAGCTTGGCATTCCGGAGAATCTGGTATTCCGCCAGCCGTTCCCGGGACCGGGACTCGGTATCCGCATCATCGGCGAGGTGACGGCAGAGAAAGTCCGCATTGTGCAGGACGCTGATGCCATCTACCGCGAGGAGATTGCGAAAGCCGGACTGGACCGTTCGATCGGTCAGTATTTTGCGGCGCTCACCAATATGAGAAGCGTCGGCGTCATGGGGGATGAGAGAACCTATGATTATGCAGTTGCACTGCGCGCCGTGAATACGGTGGATTTCATGACCGCGGAGGCGGCGGAGATCCCGTTCGAGGTGCTGCAGACGGTGATGAGCCGGATTATCAATGAGGTGCGCGGGGTGAATAGAGTATTCTATGATCTGACCAGTAAGCCACCGGGAACGATTGAGCTTGAATAAAAAGCTAAATCCCTACAAAGCCTGTATTTATGGGCTTTGTAGGGATTTTTTAGATGATAGTGGGTACGATTTGGGTACAAATTCATTTGTATTTAGACATGATTTTTCTAACCAACATGACAATTATTTTTTTTAGCTGCATATACAAAAATGCAACGATTAAACTAATAATAACTGCTAAGGTCAAATAGATTATATTACCTTTTGTAACTTGGGCGGCATATTTGGCTTTAACAAATTCTAGCTTAACTAGAATCAAAACATACGGAAATATTAGAAGAATAAATGCAATACAATTTCCTATGAAAGTAGATAGCGAGTTAAATCGTTTTTCTTCTTTTTGAATTTGTTCTTTTTTATAGTTTTCGAAATCTTGTTTTAAAGAAATAAATTCTCCCGATAGTTCTGCGTTTTTTTGTGACAACAAATTGTTTTCAAAAATAATATTTTGCAAATCCTTTTTTGTCTGATTATGTTTTTCGGCTTCAATTAAGTATTCTTTTCTAGCCTGAGATTTAATTTCTTCATATACATCAAGATAGGTTCGGTCATTAAATCTAGCATAATCACCTTTTGTTACATTCATTAATGCATCGCTGACCATTGAATGTGAGCGCATAAATAAATATTTCTTTTCATCGATTTCTCCAAGACTTTTTGCATTCTCTAAGGACGATATATATTTATCAAGTAATTTTTTACTGGGCTGTAGGGAAGAATAGCAGTCAGCCAGAAGCTTGTGTTTATGGTAATTTACAATGTCATTAGGACTATTTAACCATAAAAGTGCACCAAATAAATCAGCGGAAATACATGCAGGAATATGACCGGCATTCACACTTCGGTTACTTTCATATTGTTTACTAACATTAGCCAGAACTCCATTCAGTGTTAGCATAATATCAGAGCATGTTTGGATTTTTACAGATGTACGCCCCTTACGCTCGCGATATACTAGGATGATTGAACGAACATCTGTTTCGATACTCTGTGCTTTCTCTTCCGATATGCCCATATGTTGTTCATCGTATCGAGCTTTTACCATATTAAATAGTTCAGTTTCGTCTTCTTGAAATGAAGCATCTTGCATATTGAAATCAGTTTTTCGTATAGTAATACCTAAATTATTGAGTTTTTCTTCTATTGACTCACAATATTCTACCATTTCTTCAGGAGATAAATCTAAGTCGTGTAGATATTTAGCGACTTTTGTGGCTTTAGATATGGTATATTGTGTGCTATGAGCCCATGTTGCCGAACGATTTATAATTCCCTCAATTTCAATATAATTATTATCCAAAATTTGTACGTTGCAGCCAGCTTTAATCATGTCCTTGAGTAAAATTTGATAAGATTTTGTGCGTTCTAGAGAATCCATGCCAAGTAGTGCAAAAACCATAGGAGAATCAAGATATACATTTAGTCCTTTAAATGAGTCGTTAACCTCTCCGCTGTATAATAAGGCATCTTTAAAAATATTACTTGCGGAAATGGCAGCAATAAAATCTAAAAGTGGCGAGGAATTTTCGGCTAGTCTTTTGATAAATCTTACCCATGCGTACTCAAAGGAGTTAGGCAGAGGCATTGTGTTTTCTAAATCTGTCTGACTTATTATTAAGTAATCATTATTTTCGATATAAGAAATAAGATCATCTTCTGCGTTTGTTGTGTCATATTCTGTTTTGTTGTCAGAACAATAGTTTTCAAATTCGTAAATTAGTTTACTCCAATTGCTTTCAAAATCATCGGTATTTAAGGAATATTTTTTTAATTCTGAAAAATCGCTTATATAGTTATTTGCAACTTTCTTAATGGATTTGTTTTCCAAACCGACACTTAACACCTGCCTTATAAATGGAATAGTTGGTTCAAAATTGTACTTATTATTAAATTCTGTTTGTAAAAGATATTCATCAATAACTTCAATATGATTTTCGTAAAGTATATTTGCAAAGAAAGGAAAGTATGTATTTAAGATGTTTTGCCCCATATATCCAGCTTTAAAAGCAGCGTACAGTTTAATATATTTATTATTTTGCATATGTTCCTCCAATTATTTTGTCTGACTCGTTATAATTTATTCACTTCGTCCTAGTTTGTCCAAAACCTCATCATGTGCCTTCTGAATCTTAAGTCGTTCCTGCCATGGTTCCGATTCTGGATAAATATCCATCCAAAGATTAAAATCTGCCTCCGCTTTCAGCAGAGCTTCCCCACGTTTCTTAACATCTTTTATTTCATTGCATTTTTCAACTTCTACCATATATTCTTCATATCGGTCTAACCATGATCGCGTCAAAGATAATGTTCCAAAGCTGATTCCAACCATATCATTTCCATCTTTATCCTGGTATTCAAAGAGTTGTCCATCGTATTGCCGGAATATCTGAAAAAGTCTGTGTATGGCTTTTATGCCATCAAAATCAGAGTTCGCCAGTACTTCGGGATTGACAGATAATGCGTTTGCTATTTTTTCAAGGGATGATGGCTTGGGATTTCTTCTGCCACTTTCGTAGGCACGAATGTAGGCTTCACTTGCTCCAACCATTTCTCCTAATTGTCTTTGGGTAAGATTACGTTCCTGCCGGATACGTCTTATGTTTTCCCCGACTGTCATA
>CACZIN010000030.1:0-35689 GCA_902781225.1 uncultured Lachnospiraceae bacterium
ATGTTTTATTGCGGGAGTACAGGCAAGTGCGGCACAAAAGTCCTACAAATTGTCTTCCGGGATGCGGACATGACCCGCGGAGTGCTCCAAACTTGGAAAAACACGGATCATCGAAGATGCAGACATCAGGCTGGTTAGAAATGCCACATTTTTTGAACCGAATTTCCATCTGTATTTCCACATGAAATCCCCAAGTGCGTTTCTTATAATAATATTACTTATTAAAGCACGATATGCTTATTGTGACAGTTCCTTTGTGTGATAGGAAACATGTAACCGGCAGTTACATGGAAATCCATCCAAATGCATTGGCAACGGAGCTTGCAAGAATGATCATGGTAAAAACCGGGCACAGGTACTTGATCATCACGACGAAAATCTTCTTCCGGCGGAAGGTGCCTTCCCCGTGCAGGATTTCTTCCTCCATGCGATCGATACCGATTACCCTGGATACAAGAAGACTTGTCATCAAGGCAGCGACCGGCATCATCACGGAGTTGGTCAGAAAGTCAAAGAAATCCAGAAACTGCATGCCGATGATCCGGACGTTTGCTAACGGGCCATAACCTAAGGAGGAGAGACTTCCGAGCGCAATCATGATGATACCGACCAGGACGGTGGACTTTCTGCGGTTCCATCCAAGTTCGTCCTCAAAGGTAGAGACCGCGCTTTCCGTCAGTGCAATCGAACTTGTCACAGCGGCAAAAAGCACCAGCAGAAAGAACAGGATGCCAACGAAAGTGCCGAGTCCCATATTGGCAAATACTTTTGGAATCGTGATGAACATCAGCGCCGGACCTGCCTGCAGCGTGTCCGGATCGCCGCCTGAAAATGCAAATACTGCGGGGATAATCATAAGTCCCGCCATAATCGCGATGGCAGTATCAAAAATTTCGACGTTCTTGGTCGATCCCTCGATGGAAGTTTCCTTTTTCATATAAGAACCGAAGGTAATTAAGATTCCCATGGCGATGGAGAGCGAATAAAACATCTGCCCCATGGCTGCAACAACGGTCATCCACGAAAAATTTGCCGGATTCGGTACAAGAAAATATTTCACGCCGGCAAGCGCTCCCGGTCTTGTCACAGAATAAACGGCAATAATCACAGATAGTACGACAAGAACCGGCATCATGAGCTTGGAAACACGTTCCACTCCGTTACGGACTCCTGCAAAAATAATAACCAGCGTAAACATACAGAAGAGAACGAAACAGAGCTCCGTCGATGCGCCGTCTGAGATAAAGGCGGAAAAATAACCGTCCTCTGCAAGCATGGCTCCGTTTCCACGGATGTATTCAAGCAGGTATTTGATCACCCATCCGCCGATCACGGAGTAGTAAGGGACGATCAGGATCGGGATTACGGCGTTGATCCATCCGCCGAAGGACATCCATTTTTTCTTCCCGAATGACTGGAATGCACCGACCGGACTTTTTCTTGTCATCCGCCCGAGGGCGCTTTCTGCGACGATCATGGTGTAGCCGAACGTGAGAGCTAACACAATGTAAATGAGAAGGAAGATTCCGCCGCCGTATTTGGCAGCCAGATACGGGAATCTCCAGATGTTTCCGAGACCTACGGAGGCGCCGGCAGCTGAGAGTACAAAGCCTATTTTTCCTGAGAAGGAACTTCTGTTGTCTTTTGGATTCATAATTTTTTCCTCTTTGATGTATTGTGGACGAAATCCGGTATAGGGAACGCACACGGGAAATATTTTAGCATGAATGGGAGAGAATGTCACGGGCGGCGCTATCTTTTCGCGTTGTTTTGCTTGAGAAATGGTTTAGTTATGGTATAATGTGATACAGGTTGTAAAGAAACAGTCTGAACGAAATGCAGGAGAGAAGAATATGAAAAAGATCTTAGACCTTATCACCGGGGAAGTCACACAGGCATTTGTGGACTGCGGTTACGATGCAAAGTATGGCAAGGTGACATTATCCAATAGACCGGATCTCTGTGAATATCAGTGCAACGGAGCGATGGCGGCGGCGAAGGAATACAGGAAGGCGCCGTTTATGATCGCGGACGAAGTGGCGGCGAAGCTTTCCGGGAACGCCATGTTTTCCATGGTGGAATCCGTAAAGCCGGGATTTTTGAATTTCAAGCTGGATGAGGCATATCTGGCGGATTATGTGGCGAAAATGCAGGCGGACGAGGGAAGATACGGCTGTGAGAAGGCAAAAGAACCGAAGACGATCATGATCGATTACGGCGGACCGAACGTGGCGAAGCCGCTTCACGTCGGACATCTGCGCTCGGCGATCATCGGCGAGAGCATCAAGCGCATCGGACGTTTTATGGGACATACGGTAATCGGCGATGTGCATCTGGGAGACTGGGGCTTACAGATGGGACTTATCATCACGGAGCTTCGGGAGAGAAAGCCGGATCTGGTATATTTTGATGAGAGTTATACCGGCGAGTATCCGGCAGAGGCGCCGTTTACCATCTCAGAGCTGGAGGAGATCTACCCGACAGCCAGCGGTAAGTCCAAGGAGGACGCAGCCTACAAGGAGGCGGCGATGCAGGCAACCTATGAACTGCAGCACGGCAGAAGAGGTTATCAGGCACTGCTTTCCCACATCTTAAATGTGTCCGTCACGGACTTAAAGCGCAACTATGAGAACCTGAACGTATCGTTTGATCTGTGGAAGGGCGAGTCCGATGCCCAGCCGTACATTCCGGATATGGTGCAGAAGATGAAGGATGACGGATTTGCCTACATCAGCGACGGTGCGCTTGTCGTGGATGTCAGGGAGGATACCGATACCAAGGAGATCCCGCCGTGCATGATCTTAAAGTCAGACGGTGCATCCCTCTATAATACGACGGATCTTGCAACGATTGTGTGGCGTATGAAGGACTACCATCCGGATGAGCTCATCTATGTGGTGGATAAGCGCCAGGAGCTCTATTTTACGCAGGTGTTCCGCTGCGCGCGCAAGACCGGACTGGTAAAGCCTGAGACAGGCTTAAAGTTCCTCGGCTTCGGCACGATGAACGGCAAGGACGGCAAGCCGTTTAAGACCCGTGAGGGCGGCGTTATGCGTCTGCAGTATCTGCTTGAGAGTGTGAACGAGGAAATGCTCAAGAAGATCACGGAGAACCAGAAGGCAAAAGAGAACCTTGAGATCAGTGAGGAAGAGGCGAAGGAGACCGCGAAGATGATCGCGCTTGCAGCCATCAAGTACGGCGACCTTTCCAACCAGGCAAGCAAGGATTACATCTTTGATATTGACCGGTTCACCTCGTTTGAGGGAAATACCGGACCATACATCCTTTACACCATCGTTCGTATCAAGTCGATTTTGAACAAGTATCACAGCATGGGGAAGGATGAGAGCGGTGCAGTGATTGAGGCGGCTCATTCCGCGAGTGAGAAGAACCTTATGCTGGCACTTTCCGGATTCGGCGCTATGATGGAGAACGCTTATGAGGAGACAGCGCCGCATAAGATCTGTTCTTACATTTATGAGCTGGCAAATGCATTCAACAGCTTTTACCATGAGACAAAGATCATGTCCGAGGAGAACGAGCAGATCCAGAAGTCTTATATCCGCCTGCTCGAGCTGACGAAGTCGGTGCTTGAGACCTGCATCGATCTGCTTGGCTTTAAGGCGCCGGAGCGCATGTAACCTATTTAGTAAGCTGATAAAAAAGAGGGACTGCCGCATGAAGCGGGCGGTTCCTTTTGATGTGAGAAGTAATATGTAAGAAATACATCCGAGCGATTTCAGATGGAAATGTAGATGGAACATTCGTTGGAAAAAAATGTGTGCATTTCTTCCAGCCGAATATTTGCATCGGATTCCGTGTCTCTTCCACGTTTGAACAATCCGACGGGGCATGTCCGACACACCGGAGACAATGGGCGGACTTTCTGGTGTCCCTAAGGGCACCTCTTCACAGACAATATAAAGCCGCGCAAACCGAAACTCATCGTCATCTGCTATTGAAAAAAGGGCAGATGACGACTCAGACATCGGCTTTGCGCGGTTATGTTTTGCTCAGAGGTGCCCATAAGGGACACACACAAAAGTCCTACAAATTGTCTTCCGGGATGCGGACATGACCCGCGGAGTGCTCCAAACTTGGAAAGACACGGATCATCGCGGATGCAAATATCCGGCTGGTTAGAAATGCCGCGTTTTTTGATCCGAATTTCCAGATACATTCCATCTGAAATCGAAGGGCATGATTTATTTGGCATATTACTTCTCACACCGGGAAGGGACTGTCTGATACAAGCGGGCAGCCCCTTCTTTTTTGCGCTTTTTTATGACCGGCACAAAAAGGAGTCATATTTTTTCGGACAGGTCATAGAATTAGACATAGCCGGAAAGGGGGCATGGCTTTGGAGATCGTCAAAATATTCCCGGTGCATATAAGAGATGCGCTGGCGAACGATACATGGAAGGCGGGACTGGAGGAGATCCGTGTCCGGGTGGGCAGTCCGCTTGAATTTATATACGGCGGGGAGAGCCGCTATCTGCCGGAACACGAGGGCGTATGTGCCCTGCCTTCTGCCTGCGGATATGAGAACGGCTATCGGATGACGCCGGAGGACCTTCGTGAGATGCTCAACTATATCAGCGATTATTCGCTCTACGCCTACAGTGAGGAGGTAAAGGAGGGCTATCTTACCATCGAGGGAGGACACAGAATCGGAATGGCGGGGCAGGTGGTAAAAAAGGATGGAAAAGTGACCGGTCTTAGCCATATCACGTTTTTAAATGTCCGGATTGCACACGAAAAACGGGGCTGTGCAGATGACATTCTTCCGCATATCAGGAGATCGGACGGAATCTACAATACATTGATGCTCTCGCCGCCGGGAATCGGCAAGACGACGTTTTTGCGGGATCTGATCCGGCAGTTGTCCGCGGGGGATGCGGGCACACCCGGAATGAAAGTGGGGGTTGTGGACGAGCGTTCCGAGATTGCCGCATGCCATTTGGGAATTCCGCAGAACGATCTCGGCCCCCGCACGGATGTGCTGGACGGCTGTAAGAAAACGGAGGGCATCCGGATGCTGTTGCGCTCCATGTCGCCGCAGATTCTCGCGGTGGATGAGCTTGGGGGAAAGGAGGACTTTGCGGCGGTAAAACAGGCACTGTGCTGCGGGTGCAGGGTGATAGGAACCGTTCATGCCGGCTGCGTGCAGGAGCTTTTGGACAAACCGTATCTGCAGGCATGCGTCACACAGAAGCTGTTCGGGCGCTACATATTGATAGAACGGAATTCCGGAGGGGAGCGCAGCACCACAATTTACGATGAACGGATGGAGAGGATATGTTAAAAATCATGGGAAGTATCCTGGTCTTTGCCGCGGCGGCGGGGATGGCAGGCACATACAAAAGAGAGCTGGCGGACCATCTGGCACTTTTGTACGCGCTGCGGAAACTTCTGGTGGATCTTTCCTGCTACGGAAATGGAACCAGACAGCCGGTGGAAGTTCTGCTGGGATGCTTTGTGAGAACACCGGATGAAAGATTAAATGAGATATGCCGGAAGATTGCAGACTGCCTGATAGAGAAAAACGAGAAAAACGGGGAACTGGTGTGGAAGCGGGTTTTTGAGGAATATCGGAAAAAACTGTGTCTGACCGGAGAGGAGAGCGCGCTTATCGGGGAGGCGGGCGGCGCGCTTTTCGGGAGAAGCGAAGAAGAAAATCACAGAAGACTCACGCTCATTTTAGAACAGCTGGATGACAGGATCAAAACCGTGCGGGGAGAGCTGGGAGAAAAGCAGAAGATTTATGCGACTGTCAGTATGGTGATGGGGGGAATGCTCGTCATTCTTCTGATTTAGACGGCAGGAAAGCAAAACAGAAAGGAAAGAAATACGATGAGCGTGAATTTGATTTTTAAGATAGCGGCAGTCGGGATTCTTGTGACAGTGATCGGACAGGTCTTAAAGCACAGCGGCAGGGAGGAGCATGCGTTTTTGACCAGCTTAGCCGGGCTTATCATTGTGCTGTTCTGGATTGTTCCGTATATCTATGAATTATTTGAGACGATGCAGTCGCTGTTTGCGCTGTAAGCCGGGAGAAGACGATGGATATTGTAAAAATAGCGGTTCTTGGCATCGCGGGAGTATTTCTTGCAATTCCGCTCAAAAGAGAAAAGGGAGAGTACAGTACGTTTGTTGCAATGGTTGTGGGAATCTGCATCTTTATCTATCTGCTCACAAAGGTGGAGACCGTACTGCTCTTTGTGGATTCCATCAAGTCGCAGCTTCCGGTCGATGGCAGGTACATCGGGCTGGTGGTAAAGATGGTGGGAATCACGTATGTGGCGGAGTTTGCGGCGAACCTGTGCAGGGATTCCGGTTATTCTGCGATCGCAGGCCAGATTGAAATGTTTGCAAAGCTGTCCATTCTGGTGGTGAGTGTGCCTGTGTTTGGGGCGTTTTTGGACGCGGTGGGGAGTTTTTTATGAGAGAGTGGGGAAAGAGGAGTGTATGTCTGGTGTGCATGCTTTTTGTTTTGACCGGGATGCCTGTGACAGTGCAGGCGGCAGGTTATGACAGCGGGACGGGGAGCGAGGAGAAGGCGCAGGAGACGTACTTAAAAACCTTTCTGGGAGATCTGGATTTTACGGAACTGGATACATGGACAAAGGAGGAACTGTTTCCGGAGCAGAAGGAAAAATTCAGCTTTTCCGGGATGGTGCAGGAACTTCTTGCGGATGGAATCGGACCGTCCGCCGTGGAAAAAATCGGACAATGGCTGTGTGACGTCCTGCTGTATGAGATAAAGGCCGGAAAAACGATCCTGGCTGAGGTGGTACTTCTGGCGGCGGGATTTTCCCTGCTTAAGAATTTTTCGGGGACTTTTGAAAAAAATTACATCTCGGACATCTGCTTTTTGCTGGTCTACGGCGTCCTTTCCGTGCTGCTGCTAAAGTCTTTTGAAATCTACGGGACGGTGGCGGAAGAAGCGCTAAACGGCAGCATCGATTTTATGAAGGCGCTCATCCCGGCATTTGGCATCAGCATGGTGTTTTCCTCCGGTGTGGAAAGCTCCGCCGTATTTTATCAGCTTGCGTTTCTGGTCATCTATCTGGTGGAGTGGCTCTTCCTTTCCGTGCTGCTTCCCTTTATCCGGGTGTATGTGGTGACGGAGCTGTTCAACCATTTCTTTGAGGATGAAAAATTCCAGAACTTTACGGAACTGCTGGCGGGAGTGATCTCCTGGGGGATGAAGAGCGCGATGATGGTGGTGCTCGGATTAAACGTCATGCAGGGACTGCTTGCACCGGCAAAGGACCGGCTTTTAAACGGAGCGGTCAGCCGCGCGGCAACGATGATTCCGGGGGTGGGGAATGTGCTTGGAGGAATCGGGGAGCTTATGCTTGGCGCGGGAATTCTGATCAAAAACTGCGTGGGGGTGACGGCACTGATCGTACTGCTTGCGGTGGGGTGCATACCGGTTTTAAAGCTTGCCTGTATGTCGGTACTCTATAAACTTGCGGCGGCAGTGGCGGAGCCGGTGGCGGATAAGCGGATTGCAGGCTGCATAAAGAGCATGGCACAGGGCGGCGTGCTCTATCTGAAGCTGGTCTGCTACGGGATTGTACTGTTTTTTGCGACGATTGCGCTGCAGACGGCTGCGGTCACATCGCATGCATAGGAGGACGTATCATGACCGCATATATGAGAGGGTTTGTCATTCTGTTTGTGCTTCTGGCGCTTCTTAGCTATCTGCCGCCGGGAAAACAGTACCGGAAATATATCCGTTTTTACGCACAGCTTCTGATGGTGCTTGCGGTCTTATCGCCATTGTTTGCGCTGTTTGGAGGCAGGGATACGTTTTACGAAAAAATGGCATATGCCCAGTACATGGAAAAACTGTCGGAACTTTCCCGCGATACGCAGAGAATCGCCTATCTGAATCAGGACAGATACCGCACGGAGTATGAGAATGTCATCGCGGAAAATATCAGGGAGAAGGTGGATGATATGCTGCGGGAGTACGGGCTTGGCACGGAGAGTGTCACGGTGGAACTGGGGGAGGATAACATGATGCAGGAGATTTGCATTTACATCACAGATGAGAGCGCGGATGCGATTTCGGTCGGAAGAATCAGCGTGCCGGACGCGGCGGAAGCCGGGGAGGAGCAGGAAGTCTGCGGGAAAGTAAAGGAAGAACTGGCGGCGTACTACGGGATGGAAGATTCCGGAATACGGGTGGACTATGTGGGAGGAACGTAAATGCCTGAAAAACTGAAACGGATCTTACAGAACAAAAACTGGCGCAGCTGGAAGAAAATCGACTGGCTGCTGCTCGCACTGGCAGGGGTGTTACTGCTCGTGATTGCACTGCCTGCGGAGAGCAATACTACCGCAGAAAAAGCAGCATATAATACGGCGCAGGGGGAAAAGGAGACGTCAGGTGGCAGCGGAGGAACGGCGTCAGGCGGCAGCGGGGAAACGGCATCAGGCAGCCGGACATCAGAGGAAGGGGAGCAGGAATATGTCCAATATCTGGAGAAGAAGCTTGAGAATATTCTGATGCAGATGGACGGGGTGGGCAGAGTGGACGTCATGATTACGGTTTTAGACGGGGGAGAACAGATTGTGGAGAAGGATCAAAAGACAACGTCCTCCTCGACGAGCGAGCGTGATTCCGGAGGCGGGGAGCGCAGTGTGACGGAACAGGCGGGGGAGGATTCGACCGTATACGTGGAGACTGCAGATGAAAAATATCCGTATGTACAGAAAGAGACGCTGCCGACGGTGGCAGGCGTTGTGGTGGTTGCGGAGGGCGGCGGGAACCCCGCGGCGGTTTCTGAGATTTCAGAGTCCGTGCAGGCATTATTAAAGGTGGAACCGCATAGGATTAGAGTAGTTAAGATGTGTTCCAGGGAGGAATCGGAGTGAAGAAAATATTTCGGAAAAACCAGCTGGTGATAACAGCATTGGCACTTATGATTGCGGTGGCAGGATATTTCAGCTACATGAACAACAACATGGAAGACGGCCAGGTGACGGCGGAAGCGAGCGCGGATGCGGGAACGGTGCAGGATACATACGACATATCGGAGGAGGATATGCTTGCGGAGGGGGAGATCTTTACCGATGAGGGAACCGGGGAGGAGCTGGCGGTTGTGGAAGGAACGGAAACGGCAGCGGTGGACGCCGCGCAGTCCGGGGATGTGGCGCAGACGGCGGACGGTGCCGCGGACGTCGAGAATCCGGGGGAGGCGGTGCTCACAAGCACGACGATCGCGAACCTTGATTATGCGGCGGAGATGAAATTAAACCGTGAGCAGATCCGCTCCAAGAATAAGGAATCCCTGCTTGAGATTGTGAACAACACGACGATCGACGAGAGCTTAAAACAGGATGCCGTCAACAAGATGATCGCCATGACGGACATTGCCGAGCGGGAGGCAGCTGCGGAAATGCTGCTGGAGGCAAAGGGATTTTCCGATGTGGTGGTGAGCATCACGGAGGATAACTGCGACGTTGTCTTAAATATGGGAGAGGTGACGGATGCAAAGCGGGCACAGGTGGAAGATATTGTAAAACGCAAGACCAACATTGCGGCGGATAAGATTGTGATTACCCCGATTGTGGTGGATGAGAGCGGGGAATAAGCTTAAAATACTGGTAAAAGAGGCAGATATGTAGTATAATCTCCATGCTATTTGAGGCATGGAGATTTTTTTAGATTGGAGTAAGCTATGGCAATGCGCATCATGATACAGGGGACCATGTCGAATGCGGGAAAGAGTCTGATTGCAGCGGGACTCTGCCGTATTTTCCGGCAGGACGGCTACCGGGTGGCGCCTTTCAAATCACAGAACATGGCGTTAAATTCCTTTATCACAAAAGAGGGACTTGAGATGGGACGCGCGCAGGTGATGCAGGCGGAAGCGGCGGGGATGGAACCGACGGTAGCGATGAATCCCATTCTGCTAAAGCCCACCAACGACATCGGCTCCCAGGTGATTGTGAACGGTGAAGTGATCGGGAATATGAGTGCCAGGGATTATTTTGCTTATAAAAAAAAGCTGGTGCCGGATATTCTTGCGGCGTACCGCAGGCTTGAGGAGCAGGCGGACATCATTGTGATCGAAGGTGCGGGAAGCCCGGCGGAGATCAACTTAAAAGAGAATGATATCGTGAACATGGGGCTGGCGGAACTTCTAAACGCGCCGGTGCTGATCGCCGGGGACATTGACCGCGGCGGAGTGTTCGCGCAGCTGCTTGGGACGCAGCTCCTTCTGGAAGAGTCGGAGCGCAGGCGGGTAAAGGGATTTATCATCAATAAATTCCGGGGGGATGCGTCCATTCTTGCGCCGGGAATCCGGATGCTGGAAGAGCGCGGCGGCGTTCCGATCGTCGGGGTGGTGCCGTACATGCAGATTTCCCTTGAGGATGAGGACAGTCTGACGACCCGGTTTAATGCGAGGCGGGAGGCGGCGGTCGACATTGCAGTGATACGTTTCCCGCGCATTTCCAATTTCACGGATTTCTCGGTATTTGAGCAGTTTGAGGATGTGTCGCTGCGCTATGTCGATTCGGTGGAAAAGCTGCATCATCCGGATATGATCCTTCTTCCGGGAAGCAAGAATACGATGGAGGATTTAAAATGGATGCGCCAGAACGGTCTGGAGGCGGCGATTCTTCACAGAAGCGCGGAGACGTTCATTTTTGGAATCTGCGGCGGCTACCAGATGCTCGGAAAACAGATTGCAGACCCGCACGGCGTGGAGACAGGCGGTGTGATCCGGGGAATGGGGCTGCTTCCGGTTACAACAGAGCTGGGAGAACAGAAAGTGAGAACCCGGGTTTGCGGAGAGATTCTCGGCGGGATGCTGGAAGGCTGTGAACTGAGCGGCTATGAGATTCACATGGGAATCAGCAGAATGGAGGGGGACTGCGTACCGTTTTGCAGGATCCGCGATGAGATCACCGGGAAGGAGCGCACGGACGGCGTCTTTGCGGGAAACGTGTGCGGCACGTACGTGCACGGCATTTTTGACCATGGATCAATCGCCGGAAAAGTCGTGCGGCATCTCGCAGAGAGGAAGGGACTCGTGCTCGGGGAGGATGGCGTGGATTACGGATTGTTCAAGGAGCAGCAGTACGACAAGCTGGCGGCAACGCTGCGCGAGTATCTGGATCTGGATGCGATCTATAAGATGATGCGGGAATATGAGTGACAAAAGAGAGGTGCGTGAAATGTTAGACAGACAGCAGATGAGACAGTTGAAGATAGAGCCGCCGGATCAGGCGGTCTATAAGGAAGTCCGCGGCAACTGGGATGCGCTTGCCAAGCCGCTGGACGGCATGGGCGAATTTGAGGAATTGTTTGCACGCATCGGAGCAATCCGGCGTGACCCTTCCCTTGATATTTCCAGAAAAGCAGTGGTTGTGATGTGTGCGGACAACGGAATTGTGGAGGAGAACATCAGCCAGTCCGGACAGGACGTGACGGCGAAGGTGGCGGCATCCATGGGGAGAGGCACGAGTTCCGTCTGCCGGATGGCAAAAGCAGTCGGAGCCGAGGTAATACCGGTGGACATCGGAATCAACGAAGAGGGATCGCCGGAGGGTGTGCTGCCGTGCAAAGTGCGGCGCGGAACCAGAAATTTTATCAGGGAGCGGGCGATGACGGAGCAGGAGGCGCTTGCGGCGATTGAGATTGGCATGGAGCTTGCAAAGAGGCTTGCACACGAGGGCTATAAGCTGCTTGCGACCGGCGAGATGGGAATCGGCAACACGACGACCAGCAGCGCGGTGGCTGCGGCACTGTTATCCTGCGATCCGAAGGAGATTACCGGAAAGGGAGCCGGACTCAGCGACACAGCGCTTTTACGCAAGATTGCGGTGGTCGAGGAGGGAATCCAGATGCATGAACTCTATCAGGCGGACGCATTCGATGTGCTGTGCGCAGTGGGCGGACTGGATATCGCCGGACTTTCCGGCGTGTTTATCGGCGGCGCCCTGGCACATGTGCCGGTGGTCATTGACGGAGTTATCAGCGCGGTGGCTGCGCTGGCGGCGGAGCGGATGATTCCCGGCGTGCACGATTACGTGATACCGTCGCACAAGAGCAGGGAACCGGCTGCGGAGCGCATATTAGAGGAGCTGGGAGTCCGCCCTGTGCTGGATGCGGGACTTGCCCTGGGAGAGGGAACCGGAGCTGTGATGATGTGCGGACTGCTGGATATTGCGCGGACGCTCTACGGTGAGCGCACCACGTTCGCGGATATAGATGTGGCGCCGTATCACAGATTCGGGTAGACATAGAGAGGAGTAGGACATGATTCTGGTGATCGGCGGAAGCGGCAGCGGTAAGTCGGCTTATGCGGAAAAAGTGGCATTGGAGTGTCAAAAAGAGAAAAGGCATTTCTACCTGGCAACCATGCATGTGTTCGGCGAGGAGGGACAAAAAAAGGTGGAGCGCCACAGAAAATTGCGCGCAGGCAAAGGCTTTGTGACGATCGAGCAGCCGACGGACATCGTGCAGTGCCTTCCCGTACTCCGGGAAGCCGGTGGAGGCGTAGTGCTTCTGGAGTGCATGTCGAATCTGGCTGCCAATGAAATGTTTGACACGGAAGAACCAGCGGGCTGTGAGCAGGTTGCAGAAAAGATTGTCACGCAGGTGGGCAGGCTGGCACAGGAGACGGAGGAACTTGTCATTGTCACCAACAATGTGTTTGAGGACGGCATCGCCTATGACGCTTCCACCATGGAATATCTTTGGGCGCTCGGCAACATCAATGTGAGGCTGGCAGAGCGTTCGGACGTTGTGGTGGAAGTGATTGCGGGAATTCCCGTTGCAAGAAAGGGAAGGCTTCCGGTACCTGCGGAAGAGAAAGGTGAACACAAACAGAAAGGAGCACCGGCATGTCCGTAATAAAGTCTTTTTTTATAGCATTTTCGATTTATTCCAAAATTCCGGTGCCGCAGTTTGCGTGGAAAGAGGAGGACATGCGCTATACGCTGTGCTTCTTCCCGTGGATCGGAGCGGTGATCGGCGGGTGCTTCCTGTTGTGGAACCGGTTCGCGGGCGTGTATGGGATTCCGCTGACTGCCCGGGCGGCGGTCGGAGCGGTTCTGCCGCTTGCAATATCCGGCGGGTTTCATGCGGACGGGTTTATGGACACCATGGACGCACTGCACTCTTACCGCGACAGGGAGCGCAAACTGGAGATTTTAAAAGATTCCCATATCGGCGCGTTTGCCGTGATCTGTTTTGTGATGTATGAGCTGATCTATCTGGGAGCGGTGTCCATGATTACGGAGAAGGAACAGATTCTGGTACTCGCCGCAGGCTTTTTTTTATCGCGCGCCTTAAGTGGGATCGGTGTCGTATCCCTGCGCTGTGCCAAGACGAACGGGATGCTCTATCAGTTCGCGAGCGAGGCGCATCGGCGGGTGGTATTAACGGCGCTGTATCTGCAGCTTGTGCTCTGCGTCGGGCTGATGCTTGCCGTATCGGTGAAGACTGGCGCTCTTGCGTGTGCGGGAGCAGGGCTTACCTACGCGTACTACAGACAGAAGAGTTACCGGGAATTCGGCGGTATTACCGGAGACCTCGCGGGATATTTTGTGACGCTGTGCGAGGGTGTGATGGCGGTGCTCGTGGCGGCGGCAGGGCTGATCGGTTAGAGATGGAATTATCGCGGGATGCGCAGGAGAAAGGATAACACATGGAACTATATATTGGCGGATATGCACAGGGAAAACTTGCTTATGTCAAAGAGAGGCATCCGGGGGAAAAACATCCGGTGTGGGACGGAGCTACAGAGACGTTTGCCGGGAGAACATCCAAGGAGGCGCCGGTCTGCAACCACTACCATCTGTGGGTGAAGAGACTGCTTAGGGATGGAGCGGATGTAAGAGAGCTGACCGGCAGGCTGCTTCTGGAACACCCGGACTGCATCATCATCAGTGATGAGATCGGCAACGGAATTGTGCCGTTCGAGCATGAGGAGCGCGAGTACCGGGAGACGACCGGCAGGCTGCTGTGCGAACTGGCAGAAAAGGCGGACCGCGTGGAGCGCATTGTGTGCGGGATCGGAGAACGGATCAAATGAGGTACGAGGCAGACATGGCACTGATCCGTCACGGTATGACGCCCGGGAATGAGGAGCACCGCTACATCGGAACAACGGATGAACCGCTTTCAAAAAAAGGCAGAGAGCAGCTTCTTGCATTGCGGGAAAAAGGCGTTTATCCCGCGGCAGCGTGCGTTGCGGCAAGTCCGCTGGAGCGTTGCAGACAGACGGCAGAGCTGTTGTACCCCGGACAGGCGCCGTGCGTGGTCGATCAGTTCCGGGAGATGGATTTTGGCGCGTTTGAAGGGCATAACTATGAGAAACTGAAAGCGGACGCCCGCTACCAGGTATGGATCGACAGCAACGGAACGCTGCCGTTCCCGCAGGGGGAGAGCAGAGAACGGTTTCAGAGCCGGTGCATGGAGGGATTTTGTGAGCTGCTTAAGGAAATGTGGACGCGGGAGATGTCTCTGTCGTCGCTTGCGCTTGTCGTGCATGGCGGAACGATCATGGCGCTTCTGGACGCTTTTGCGGAGGGCAGTTATTACGACTACCAGTGCGCAAATGCGAAGGGATACAAAGGACGGCTGTCTGTGGAATTTGATGCGGCGGGAAATGTTTTAAGGGATACGATAAAAATTGCGGATGTGAGAAAGTTGGAGGAATGACATGCTCTCGGTATATCATATGGCGGCGTTTACAATCGGATTTGTGATGGATCTTCTGTTCGGCGATCCGTACTGGCTGCCGCATCCGATCCGGTGGATCGGGCGTCTGATCGGTTGGCTGGATCGAAAGCTTCTGGGAGAGACAGACGGTGCGGTGCGAAATGAAGCCGCCGAGAGGAAAAAAGGAAGGTGGCTTGTGGCGTTCGTGCTTCTTTTGGTGCTCTTTTTTGCGGCAGCAGTCCTTTTTGCGGCGTATCAGATCCATCCGGCGGCGGGGATCATTGCAGAGAGCATTATGACCTACCAGATGCTTGCCACGAAGTGCTTAAAGACGGAGAGCATGAAGGTGTACAGGCGGCTTTCGGAACATGATCTGTGCGGGGCGAGAAAGGCGGTCTCCATGATCGTCGGCAGAGATACGGAACGTCTGGATGAGGAGGGCGTGGCGAAGGCGGCGATCGAGACCGTGGCGGAGAATGCCTCCGACGGAGTGATCGCGCCGATGTTTTATCTGGCGCTGTTTGGACCGGTGGGCGGCTTTTTTTATAAGGCGGTCAACACCATGGACTCGATGGTGGGATATAAAAATGACCGGTATCACGCATTTGGCACGGCGGCGGCAAAGCTGGACGATGTTGTCAATTTCATTCCGGCGCGCATCAGCGCCATGCTCATGATCTTATCCTGCTGTTTCCTTGGAAAAGAATTCGATCAGAAGAATGCGATGAAAATCTTTAAGCGGGACCGGTATCAGCATGCCAGTCCGAACTCCGCACAGACCGAGGCGGCATGTGCGGGAGCACTCGGCATAAGACTGGCGGGGGATACCAGCTATTTTGGAAAAGTCGTAAAAAAGCCCTACATCGGTGATCCGCTAAGAGCAGTGGAGACAGACGACATCAGACGTGCCAACCGCCTGCTGTACGGGATGGCATTTCTTGGATGGGGAATTTGTATGGCTGTCTGGTTGTGCGTGACAGCCATTGTGTGGTAGCATAGAGACAGAACAGGAGGAAGAACCGGGATGGTGCAGCAGAACATACATGGAGGAGACATATACCGCAATCAGGTATTGCTTGATTTTTCCGTGAACATCAATCCGTTCGGAATGCCGCAGAGAATGCGTGAGGCGCTTGAGGCGGCGGTGGCATGGTGTGAGCGGTATCCGGATATCCGGTCGGAGGCATTGCGGGATGCCATTGCCGGGGAAAAAGGGATAGCGCCTGAGGACATTGTGTGCGGAAACGGTGCGTCAGAACTGTTTCCCGCCATTTTAAGAGTGGTTCACGCAAAAAAGGTGCTGCTTGCCGTGCCGTCATTTTACGGATATGAGCATGCGGCAAAGTCCGTGGGGGCAGAGATCTGCTGCCACGAGCTGCTTGAGGCGGACGGCTATGCGGTGACGGAGCGCTTCCTTACTGCCATCGGGGAGGACGTGGATGCGGTTTTTCTGGCAGTCCCGAATAATCCGGTGGGTACGGTGGTGGAGCCGGAACTGTTGGAGAAGATTGCGGAGCGCTGTCAGAAGAACGGCGTGACCCTGATTCTGGACGAATGTTTTGTGACGTTCACCGGAGAGGAAGAACGCTATTCCTTTTTAAAAAAGTATCGGAATTATCCGGGGGTTGTGATCGTGCGGGCATTTACGAAGCTCTATGCCATGCCGGGAGTGCGGCTCGGCTATCTCGTCTGCCGCGACGTCGCTCTTACGGAAGCGGTGAGAGCTGATCTGCCGGAGTGGAATCTGTCGGTATTTGCGCAGCAGGCGGGATGTGTGGCCTGCGGGCAGCGCGCGTATGTAAAGCATTCGGTGGCGTTTGTATGCCGGGAGCGCGACTGGCTTAGGGAACAGCTGCTGGAACTTGGCATCACCGTGTTTGCGTCAAGCGCTAATTTCCTCATGATAAAGGACGGGCGTCCGCTGGCAGAAGAACTTTTAAAGAGCGGGATTCTGATCCGCGACTGCAGCAATTACCGGGGACTTTCCGCGGGATACTACCGGATTGCGGTCAGACGGCGCGAGGAGAATGAACGCCTGCTTGCGGCGCTGGCGCAGGTGACGGGAGGCAGCGTGGCGGAAACAGGGAAAGATTCTAAAAAGCAGGCAGCAGTGCCTGGCGGAATCGAGTATGTGATGCCGCAGGAGATAGAGAAACGCAGCTTTTCCATTATTGAAGAAGAATTGCGGCTTCGGGGGATTACGCTGCCTAAGGAGGAAGCAATGGTCACGAAGCGTGTGATCCACACGAGCGCCGATTTTTCCTACGCGCAGACGATGACCTACTCCGCAGGAGCGGTGGAGACGGCAAAGCAGCTCATCACAGAGGGGGCGGACATTGTGACGGACACCAACATGGCGCTCTCCGGTATCAACAAGCGCGTGCTCGCACGCTACGGCGGAGCGGTGCATTGCTTTATGGCGGACGAGAATGTGGCGAGAGAGGCGAAGGAGCGGGGAGTCACCCGCGCCACCGTCAGCATGGAACGGGCGGCAAAGATCGAAAAACCGGTGATCTTTGCGATCGGAAATGCGCCGACGGCCTTGATCCAGCTGTACGGGATGATAGAGGAGGGCTACCGCCCGGCATTCATCATCGGCGTTCCGGTCGGGTTCGTCAATGTGGAGGCGGCGAAGGAGCTGATCTTACAGACGAAGATACCGCATATTGTGAACCGTGGAAGAAAAGGCGGAAGCAATGTCGCGGCTGCGATCTGCAACGCGATTCTCTACGAGCTTGGGAGGTGAGCCCATGCGCTATGGATTTACGACGGGAAGCTGCGCAGCGGCGGCGGCAAAGGCGGCGGCTTATATGCTTCTTACCGGCAGACGAAAACACGAGATTACCATCACCACGCCAAAGGGCATCCTTTACCATGCGAAGATTGAGGAGATCAGCTGCACGGAGTATTCTGTGCGCTGTGCCGTCAGAAAAGACGGCGGAGACGATCCGGATATCACGACGGGAACCCTGATTTTTGCGGAAGTATCTGTGCAGGAAAAAGTAAAAGAACAGGGGGAACCGCGGATTCTCATTACGGGCGGCGAGGGAGTCGGAACGGTCACAAGACCGGGGTTAGACCAGCCCGTCGGGAGTGCGGCGATCAACCATGTGCCGCGGGAGATGATTACCCGCGAAGTGGAAGAGGTGTGTGCGCTTACCGATTATGCGGGGAGCCTTCTGGTGGAGATTTCGGTGCAGGGTGGAGAGGAACTTGCCCAAAAGACGTTCAACCCGAGACTAGGGATTGTGGGCGGCATCTCGATCCTCGGAACGACCGGGATTGTGGAGCCCATGAGCAGTCAGGCGCTTCTTGACACGATCCATGTGGAACTTAAGCAGAAGCGCGAAGAGGGATACCGGTTCGCGGCAATCTCTCCGGGAAATTACGGGCTGGAGTATATGAAGCGCGCCTACGGGTTCGACCTGGACCGCAGCGTCAAGTGCAGCAATTTTATCGGAAAGACGATGGATATGGTGGGAGAACTTGGATTTGAGGCGGTGCTTCTGACCGGACACATCGGAAAGCTGGTAAAGCTCTCCGGCGGAATTATGGACACACATTCCAGGGAGGCGGACGCGCGCATGGAGCTTCTGATGGCGGCGGCATACCGCGCCGGATGTGCGCCCGATACGCTGGGGAAGATCTTGGACTGTCTTGTGACGGAGGAGGCGCTCTCCTACATTGCCAAGGACGGATGTCTTGCGGCAGCGATGGCAGTTTTAATGGAAAAGATCCTTTTTTACTTAAGGAAGCGGGTAAAAGAGAACCTGCGGGTGGAATGTATTCTCTATGCGAACGGGTACGGCGAACTGGCGAGAAGCGACGGAGCGGTAGAGCTTCTGGAACAAATCCGGCAGGAAGAGGCACACTTGCAGTAACATGGTTTAAGGAGGAAACGGTATGGTATATTTTGTCGGGGCAGGTCCGGGAGCAAAGGACTTAATTACGGTCCGCGGAATGAGACTGCTGGAGCGGGCGGACGTCATTATCTATGCGGGATCGCTCGTGAATCCGGAGATCCTTTCTTATGCCGGAAGCGGGGCTAAGATCTATGACAGTGCAAAAATGACGCTGGAGGAAGTACTTGCAGTCATCCGGGAAGCGGAGGATAAAGGGCTTACCACCGTGCGCCTACACACCGGGGAGCCGAGCCTCTACGGGGCAGTGCGTGAACAGATGGATGTACTTGCGGCGGAGGGGATTCTCTATGAGAGCTGTCCCGGCGTCAGCGCATGCTTTGGCGCGGCGGCGGCTTTAAATCTGGAGTATACGCTGCCGGGGATCTCACAGAGCCTGATTATCACAAGAATGGCAGGAAGAACGGCAGTGCCAGAGCGGGAGAGCATTGAGAGTTTTGCCGCACATCAGGCGTCCATGGCAGTCTACCTAAGTGCAGGAATGATAAAAGAACTGTCGGAAAGACTGATGGATGGAGGGTATGCGCCGGATACGCCGGCTGCGGTCGTCTATAAGGCGACCTGGCCGGACGAGGAGGCATACGTGTGCACGGTGGAGACGCTTGCTGCGGTGGCGGCGGAGCATCAGATTACGAAGACGGCGCTGATTCTGGTGGGAGATGTGCTGGCAGCGCCGGAGTATGAGCGTTCAAAGCTGTATGATCCCGGATTTACCACGGGATACCGGAAGGCGAAGAAGGGACAGGGAGAGACAGATTGAAGAAGACGGATATAGCTGTCATCAGTTTTACTTACAGGGGAGCAGAACTGGCAGAACATATTCAAAAAGTGATGGATGACGCATGGACCTGCAAATTATATACAAAATGCAGTGATGCCCGTGCAGACGGGATCGGCATGCCTGTGGAGCAGCCGCTTTTTACATGGGCGGGAGAACAGTTTGCGGCGGGAAATGCGCTTTTGTTTATCAGTGCATGCGGGATTGCGGTCAGGAGTATCGCACCGCATGTAAAAGATAAGCTTTCCGATGTCCCGGTGCTTGTGGCGGATGAGGCGGGAAAGTTCGTGATTCCGCTTCTTGCAGGGCATTACGGGGGAGCCAACCGGCTCGCCGGGGAGCTATCAAGAGCGCTCGGCGCGACTGCCGTGCTCACCACGGCGACGGATGTGAACGGGCTTTTTGCGGTGGATGTGTTTGCAGCGACAAACCATCTTGCCGTTGCCAGTCATGACGGAATCGCCCGGGTGTCCGCCGGGCTTCTGCGCGACGGGTATCTTACCATGTCCGTCGCCGGAGAATGCGAAGGAGAGATTCCGCCGGAGGTAAGGCTGGTGCCGTATCCGCCAAAGGAGCCGGTGGATGTGCTGGTTGCGCCGCAGTGCGAAGATGGGGAACAATGCAGCTTATGGCTGATTCCGTCCTGCCTGATGCTCGGCATCGGCTGCAGAAGGGGCAAGAGCGAAGAAGAACTGGAAGCGTTTGTGCGAGAGACTCTGGAGAAAGAGAAGCTTTCCAGCACGGCGGTGGCGGGAATCGCGTCTATCGATGTAAAGGCGGATGAGGCGGGAATTCTGGCACTGGCAGAGAGGTTGGCGGTTCCCTATATCACCTACCCGGCTGGGCGCCTACAGTGTGTGGACGGTACATTCACGTCGTCCGGTTTTGTGGCACAACAGGTCGGCGCGGATAATGTGTGTGAGCGCGCGGCGGTCTGCGCGGCTGGGGAGGGCGGCAGACTTCTGGTGCAAAAGACGGCATGTGAGGGCAAGACGCTTGCCATAGCAGAGAGAAAATGGAGTGTGAAGTTTTGATGAAACATGAGATCTATATTGTCGGAATGGGACCGGGCAGAGAGGAAGATATGACACAGGAAGCGCTCGCAGTGCTGGAATCCTGTGAGGTAATTGTGGGATATACGGTGTATCTGGATCTTCTCGGGGAACGCTTTTCGGGAAAAACGTTTTTGTCGACCCCGATGCGTCAGGAAGTGGAGCGTTGCAGGATGTGCTATGAGGAGGCCAGGAAGGGAAAACGCGTAGCGTTAATCTGCAGCGGGGACGCCGGAATCTACGGGATGGCATCGCTCATGTATGAGATGAGCGAGGAATATCCGTCCTGCGAACTTACTGTGGTACCGGGAATTACCGCGGCAAGCAGCGGGGCAGCAGTGCTGGGCGCACCGTTAAACCATGACTTCTGCGTGATCAGTTTGAGCGATCTTCTGACTCCGTGGGAGCAGATTAAAGCGCGGCTTCAGGCAGCTGTTCTGGGGGATTTTGCGATAGCGCTCTACAATCCGTCGAGCAGGAAGCGCGCAGATTATCTGCAGCGCGCCTGTGATATTCTGCTGGATGCCGGGGCGAAGGAAACGCGTGCCTGCGGCTATGTGGAAAATATCGGAAGAGACGGGGAGACGGCGCATACCTGTACCCTGCGGGAACTGCGTGAGACGCAGGTGAATATGTTTACCACGGTATTTATCGGCAACTCACAGTCGGTCATCATGGGAGATAAGCTTGTCACAAAACGCGGCTATCGGATCGGGGCAGGCGCTAAGGCGCGTGCGGATGAGCGCGGATAAGAGGTCTGGAAATGGAGAGAATATGGCAGAAATATTGATTTTTTCCGGGACAACGGAGGGAAGAGAATTAGCGGAGGCACTCTGCGCCAGACAGATCGACTGCGTGGCGAGTGTGGCGACCGAGTACGGCAGGGAAGTGATGCGCCCGCAGGAGCACCTTGTGATCCGGGAAGGCCGGATGAGCGAACCGGAGATGGAAGAACTCATGCGAAACGGCGCGTTTCTTGCGGTGGTGGACGCCACACATCCCTACGCGGTGGAGGTGACAGAACACATCAAAGAGAGTGCAAAAAAGACCAATCTTCCCTATTTAAGACTCAGCCGGAGCACGGCGGCGGAGCGTGAGATTGCAGAGCACGAGTGGATGATACACACGGTGGCGGACACACAGGAATGTGTAAAACTGCTGTCTAGTCTGCCGGGAAACATTCTTCTTACGACGGGAAGCAAGGAACTGCACGCCTATGCCGTCCGGGAGGAGATCCGCAAGAGGCTTTTTGTGCGTGTGCTTCCGGGGGTGGAGAGTATCGAAATCTGCCACAGGGAACAGATTCCGGGGAAGCAGATCATAGCCATGCAGGGACCTTTTGGAACAGAACTCAACGAGGCGCTGATCCGGCAGTATGACATCGGCGTGCTGGTGACCAAAGAGAGCGGACAGGCGGGCGGATTCCCGGAGAAGATCCGCGCGGCAGAGCACACGAAAATCCCTGTTGTTATGATTAAGAATCCGGAACAGGCGGGCGGGATGAGCATGGAAAAAGTCCTGTCCGAAATCGAAACACTCTGCGGGAAAAAGAGCGGGACGAAGCATCAGCCGCTGCAGATTTCTCTTGTGGGAATCGGAATGGGGAACGCAAAGCTGCTCACCGGCGAGGCAGGGGAGGCGATTGCGCAGGCGGAGGCGGTCTGCGGAGCGAAGCGTCTGCTTGCCGTGGCGGATCCTCTGATCGCACCGGATGCAGAGAAACGGGAGGCGTACCTTCCGGCAGATCTTCTTCCATACATTCACGCGTGCAGGGAAAGAGGAACCGTGCGGATTGCCATCTTATTTTCCGGCGATACCGGATTTTACAGCGGCGCCCAGGCGGTGTATAAGGCATTGCAGGAAGAGGTACGCCTTGGAAAATTACAGGCCGGGATCACCATCTGTCCCGGAATCTCCTCGCTCTCCTATCTGGCGGCGCGCGCAGGTAAAAGCTGGCAGGACGCGAAAATAGTCAGCACACACGGGAGAGAGGCGGATGTTACAGCGCATGTGCGCAGGGAGAAAAAGGTATTTCTGATTGTCTCAGGCAGAAGCGATCTTATCCGCATCGGGGAAGAACTTGAGGCGGCGGGACTGTCCGGGGTGGAGCTTACCATCGGATACCAGCTTTCCTACAAGGAAGAGCAGATCTGGCACGGAACGCCGGAAGTGTGCCGGACGTTAAAGGACGATGGACTCTATGCCTGCCTGATTGAAAATCCGGGGGCACAGGGGGAGACGCTCGCTCCGGGAGTCCCTGACCGCTGGTTCGTGCGCGGACGTGTCCCCATGACAAAGGAGGAGATCCGCTGGCTGTCTCTGTGCAGGCTCGGGTTAAGAAGTCAGAGCGTATTTTATGATATTGGAAGCGGTACCGGCTCGATAGCGGTGGAGGCGGCGCTGCGTTCGGAACAGCTGCGGGTGTACGCCGTGGAACACGGGGAGGAAGCCTGCGGACTGATTGCGGAAAATGCAGCGCGTGCAGGCGTGAAGAACCTTGTTGTCGTAAAGGGGGAGGCACCGGAATGTCTTGGGGAACTCCCGGCGCCGACGCACGCGTTCATCGGCGGAAGCGGCGGCAGACTGCGGGAGATACTTCTGGCGCTCCGGGAGAAAAATCCGGATGTGCGCGTTGTCTTAAATGCCGTCTCTCTTGAGACGGTCGCCGAGGTTATGGCACTGCGGAAGGAGCTTTTGATCTGTGACGAAGAGATCACGCAGATTGCGGTCAGCCGTGCAAGAAAGGCAGGTTCCCACCATCTGATGCAGGCGGAGAATCCGATCTATGTGATCGCTTTTTCCCTGTCGGAGCATGGCGTGGGGGAAGAACAAAAACCGGACAGACAGGAGGAAGGGTAGGATGAACATTCCCAGAATCATGATTGCGGCGGCGGGAAGCGGGAGCGGCAAGACGCTTCTCTCCTGTGCACTGATGACGCTTTTTTCGCAGGAAGGGAAAAAGGTCAGTGCCATCAAGTGCGGACCGGATTATATTGATCCGATGTTTCACCGGACGGTGCTCGGCATCCCTTCCCGGAATCTGGACACTTTTTTTACCGGGGAGAGACTGACGGGAAGTCTTTTTGCGCGCGCGGCAGAGGGTGCGGATCTTGCGGTGATGGAGGGTGTGATGGGACTCTATGACGGTCTCGGCGGAATCCGCAGGGAGGGATCGTCCTACCATCTGGCAGAGGTGACGAAGACGCCTGTGATTCTGGTGGTGAATGCGCATGGAATGGGGCGTTCTATTCTGCCGGTCATAAGGGGCTTTCTGGATTATGACCGGCATCATCTGATCCGGGGAGTGATCTTAAATCAGACGTCGGTGACATTCTGTGAGACAATCCGTCCCGAAATAGAGCGCGAACTGTCGCTTCCGGTGCTGGGGTGTCTGCCGAAGTTAAAGGAGCTGCACTGGGACAGCAGGCATTTAGGACTTGTGATGCCCGAAGAAATTGCGGATGTGAAAAAGCAGATTCAGACGGTGGCGGATACGCTCGGAAAGACAATGGACTGCGGGAGGCTTCTTGCGATTGCCGCATCCGCGGAAGAGCTGGAGACAGACCCACTGCCGAAAAGAAAGATTGCGGATGTAAGAATCGGAATTGCTAGGGACGCGGCGTTTTGCTTTTACTATGAGGACAACCTGCAGCTGCTGCGGGAGGCGGGAGCCGAGCTGGTGCCATTTTCTCCGTTACAGGATGAGAGCCTGCCGGAGGGGATAGCAGGACTGATTTTAGGCGGTGGCTACCCGGAACTGCATGCGAAAGCATTGTCGAAAAATACCCCGATGCGAAAAGCGGTGCACGACGCGGTGGCGGGCGGTCTGCCGACGATCGCGGAGTGCGGCGGATTCCTCTATCTGCATGAGACGCTCTGCGACGATGAGGGAGTGTGTTATCCGATGGCGGGAGTGATTTCGGCGTCAGCTAAAAATACCGGAAAGCTGGTGCGCTTCGGCTATGTGATGCTTACGGAAAAGGAGGAGAACTTCCTACCGGCGGGCGCGCAGATTGCGGGGCATGAGTTTCACTATTATGACAGCACGGACAACGGCGCGAGTGCGATGGTCAAAAAGCCGGTAACCGGAAGATCGTGGGAGTGCGTACATGAGAGTCCGTCACAGTGGATGGGATTCCCGCATCTGTATTATTATTCCAATCCGGAATACGCGTACCGTTTTCTGAAAAAGGCGGCGGACAGAATCTACTTGAAAAAATAAACATGCAATGGTAATATGTTTTTAATTTCATAAAAAAGTAACTGGTGCCGGTGCAAAGGTGTGTGCAGAAGATGTACAGATGAGCCTTTGTACCGGTTAAAAGGGAAACAGGTGGGAATCCTGTACGATCTCGTCACTGTGATTAGGGAGTGCAGATACGAAAGCTTTACGCCACTGGCGCGCATACGCCGGGAAGGTAAGTATCTGCATGAGGATCTATCAGCCAGGAAACCTGCCAGTTATGATAGTACAGGAAGAGATTCCGGATCACGAGTAATTGGTCGTACTTTTGTGTGTTGATCAGCTGCTCCGTTTCTATGTTTTATAGAGCGGAGTTTCTTTCTGTTGTTTTATGGAAAATATACAATCATCAGCAGGAGGAATTATGAAAAAAAAGACACTGGCACTCTTACTAAGCCTGACACTCGCAGCCGGCATGATCGGCGGATGCGGCAGTAAGACAGAGACAACCACAGAGGAGAACGTGCAGACAGCACAGACAGAGGCTGTTGCGGAGACCGAGACAGAGGCAGTATCCGATCAGGATGCGGCAGATCATGTTGCAGCGCTGATTGATGCAATCTACGTACAGGAGCGCACGGATGAGACCGATGCGCAGTGTGCAGAGGCAAGGGCGGCATGGGATGCACTGACCGACGCACAGAAGGAACTTGTCGAAGGTGAGAACGCAGATCCGGATTATTTCGGAAAAGATACCGGGGACGCTTCCAAGGACGATCCGTTAAATGAGGATGAGATCGGCGAGAATGAGATCCTTGTTGTAAGTTTTGGTACATCCTTCAATGACAGCCGTACCGAGGATATCGGCGGCGTGGAAAAAGCAATCGCAGAGGCATATCCGGACTGGTCGGTAAGAAGAGCGTTTACCGCACAGATTATCATCAACCATGTACAGGCGAGAGATGATGAGAAGATCGACAATGTAGATCAGGCGTTAGA
This sequence comes from uncultured Lachnospiraceae bacterium, assembly GCA_902781225.1. Classification (GTDB taxonomy): domain Bacteria; phylum Bacillota; class Clostridia; order Lachnospirales; family Lachnospiraceae; genus Roseburia. Next base: position 25,625 of record CACZIN010000030.1, read on the forward strand.
CCGCGCGGTGGCAAACGGTGTGAAGAACCTTGTGATTCAGCCGACCCATCTGATGCATGGCGCAGAGTATGACGAACTGATGGAAGCGGTAGAGAAGTACCGCGATCAGTTTACATCCGTTGCAGTCGCAGAGCCGCTGCTCGGCGAGGTTGGCGAAGATGCAACAGTAATCAATGACGATAAGGAAGCCGTTGCAAAGGCGATCACGGCAGAGGCAGTTGCAGAGGCAGGTTATGATTCCCTGGATGCGGCAGCTGAAGACGGTACCGCATTTGTATTCATGGGACATGGAACCGCTCATACCGCGAAGGTAAGCTACAGCCAGATGGCAAGTGTGATGAAGAACTTAAATTACGAGAATGTCTTCATCGGCACTGTGGAAGGAGAACCGGAAGAGACTGCATGCGAGGCAGTGATCGAGGCAGTCAAAGAAGCCGGCTACACGAAAGTGGTATTAAGACCGCTCATGGTAGTGGCGGGAGATCATGCCAACAATGATATGGCCGGGGATGACGATGATTCCTGGAAGAGCATGTTTGAGGCGGACGGATCTTTTGAGAGTGTAACATGCCAGATCGCAGGTCTTGGAAGAATCGATACGATTGAGCAGCTGTATGTATCCCACACGCAGGAAGCGATCGATACGATAGGCAGCGTAGATACCGCAGCAGCGGCAACCACAACAGGAAATCTGGAGGACGGCACATACAGTGCCGTCTTCGACACTGACAGCAGTATGTTTCATGTCAATGAGGCATGCGACGGACGCGGCACACTTACCGTCAAGGATGGCAAGATGACCATTCACGTAAGTCTTGTGTCACAGAGCATCGTGAATCTGTATCCGGGAACATCCGAGGACGCGCAGAAGAGCGGAGCCAAGCTGCTTGAGCCGACAAAGGATACCGTGACCTACAGTGACGGAACATCCGAGGAAGTGTATGGATTCGATATTCCGGTGGAAGCACTGGATCAGGAATTTGATCTGGCAATTATTGGAACCAAGGGTGTGTGGTACGATCACAAGGTGAGTGTATCCGACCCGGTTGCGGAGTAAGAGATGAAGAAGAAAGTAACAGAACTGATCGTATGCCTGCTATTTGTGATCTGTTTTCTCACAGCGTGCCACGCGCCGCAGAGTGAAAAAATGGCGGACGGAACCTATCAGGCAGATGTCACGCTCACTGGCGGCAGCGGCAGGGCGACGGTGGATTCACCGGCGGCGCTTACGGTGGAGGACGGCGAAATATATGCCACCATCGTGTGGAGCAGCCCGTATTATGATTACATGATTGTTGCGGATGAGACCTACTACAACGAGGCCAAAGTGGGAGAAAATTCGACATTTACGATTCCGCTTGAAAAACTGCCGTGTGAGATCTCGGTGATCGCGGATACGACGGCGATGAGCGTGCCGCATGAGATTGAGTACACCCTGTCATTTACGTTAAAAGAGACGGACTTTGCGGAACTGACAAAGACGGGGCAGTGGGATCTTTCCTATGCCACGCAGTATCGCGTGGAGCAGTACGGGGAGTATGATCTGATTACAATGGCTGATGACAGCCGTTTTTTGCTGGTGCCGGAGAATGTTCCGGTACCGGAACATGTGCCGGGGGATATGGTTGTGTTAAAACAGCCGTTGGATCACACCTATCTGGTGTCCTCCTCGGTGATGGATATGATCCGTGAGATCGGAGCGCTTTCCGACATCCGGCTTACGGGAGTGAAAGAGTCGGACTGGTATATAGAGGAAGCGGCGGCTGCGATGGAAGACGGCAGCATGCTGTATGCTGGAAAATACAATGAACCGGACTATGAACTGATTTTAAAGGAAGGTTGCAACTTTGCACTGGAGAATACGATGATCGGACATAATCCGGAGGTGAAAGAAAAGCTGGAGAGCCTTGGCATACCGGTTATGGTGGAACGTTCCAGCTATGAAGAACATCCGCTCGGAAGACTGGAGTGGATCCGGTTGTATGGTCTTTTATATGGAAAAGAACAGGAAGCCGATGCATTTTATGATGAACAGCTTCAAAAAATAGAACCAATCATGGAAAAGGAAGATACAGGCCGCACGGTGGCCTTTTTTTATATCACGGCGAACGGAGCGGTAAATGTCCGCAAGCCGAATGACTATATTGCACAGATGATCGGGCTTGCCGGCGGCACCTACGTTCTAAACGACCGTCTCTCGGCGGAGGAGAATGCCCTGTCCACGATGAATATGCAGATGGAGGATTTCTATGCGGCGGCAAAGGATGCTGACATCCTCATCTACAACAGTACGATCGAGGGGGAGCTTTACAGTGTCGATGAACTTCTGGCAAAGAGTGCACTGTTTTCTGATTTTAAGGCGGTAAAAGAGGGAAATGTATATTGTACCGGAAGCAATTTCTTTCAGGAATCGACGGGTACCTGTGATTTCATCGAAGATCTGCACAAGGTGCTTGCGGAAGAGACAGATGATAATTATCGGTTTTTAAAATACGTGAGGTAAGAATGAAACGGTATGTGATAACCTTTGGCGCAATGCTCCTGCTCCTTGGAGTGTTGTTTTTCTTTAATATTGGTACCGGAAGTGTTGAGATGACGGGAAGTGAGATCGCAGACATCCTGCTGCACCGCTTTGGCGGCGCGGTGGATGAGACTGCGCGTCAGATTGTCTGGGAGATCAGGCTGCCGCGGATCTGTGCTGCCGTCATTCTTGGAGGAGCGCTCTCTGTCGCCGGATTTCTGTTGCAGTCATTTTTTCAGAATCCGATCGCGGGTCCCTATGTGCTTGGCATCTCATCCGGGGCGAAGCTTGTGGTTGCGCTGACGATGATTGCTCTTCTGGAGATGGGAAGGACCATCAGTTCACTCGGCATGATTGTGGCGGCGTTTGCCGGATCGATGCTTGCGATGGGGTTCGTGCTCTTGATTTCCTGCCGGGTGAAAAAAATGTCCATGCTTGTGGTATGTGGCATTATGATCGGCTATATCTGTTCGGCAATCACGGATTTCTGCGTGACATTTGCGGATGACTCCAACATTGTGAATCTTCACAACTGGTCGATGGGCAGTCTTTCCGGAATGACATGGCCGAATGTGCGGATGATGACAGCGGTGGTGGCGGTCGCGATGGGAGTGACTTTTTTTCTGGCAAAACCGATCGGTGCGTATCAGATGGGCGAGGCGTATGCGAGAAACATGGGCGTTAAGATCCGCCTGCTGCGTGTATTGCTGATTCTGTTATCGAGTCTGCTGTCGGCCTGCGTGACGGCGTTTGCCGGACCGATCTCCTTTGTGGGAATTGCGGTTCCGCATCTCGTGAAGACGGCAATGAAGACGGCGAAACCGCTTCTGCTGATACCGGGATGCTTCCTGGGAGGGGCAATTATCACACTGTTTTGCGACGGCTTTGCGCGGACGGTGTTTGCTCCAACGGAGCTTTCCATCAGTTCGGTGACAGCCGTATTTCTGGTGCCGGTAGTGATTGTGATGATGCTGCGCAGGAATGAAGACAGGTAACGGGGGAATGTGTGATGGAACAGAGGAAAAATGAGCCTGGAATCAGGCTTAAGGATGTGGCGGCAGGGTACGGCAGAAAGCCGTTGCTTAACCATATTTCACTGCATGTAAGCCCGGGAAATGTCCTGACGCTGATCGGACCGAACGGTGCGGGCAAATCCACGATATTAAAAACCGTGACCAGACAGCTTGCGGAGCTTGGAGGAACGATCTTTCTGGAGGGGACTCCAATGAGCCGGATGCGGGAAGAGGAAGTCGCGCGGACGCTTGCGATGGTAATGACGGAGCGGCTTCATCCGGAGTTTATGACCTGCCGCGAGGTGGTTGAGACCGGCAGGTATCCGTATACCGGAAGACTCGGGATTCTCTCCGCGGAGGACTGGAAGCTTGTGGATGACGCCATGCGGCTGGTGCATGCCGGAGACACGGCAGAACGGAATTTTTCACAGATCAGCGATGGGCAGAGACAGCGGGTGATGTTAGCGCGCGCCATCTGCCAGGAGCCGCGGATTCTGATTCTGGACGAACCGACGTCCTACCTGGATATGCGCTACAAGATCGACATTTTATCCAGCATCAGAAGGCTGGCGGCAGAAAGAAATATGGCGGTTGTCATGTCGCTCCACGAACTGGATCTGGCGCTAAAGGTATCGGATGTGATCGCCTGTGTGGAGGGAGACCACATCGGAAAAACAGGGACGCCGGAGGAGGTATTTTCGGGTGATTATATTCAGAAATTATACGGTGTGGACGCGGAGTGTTTTGATCCGCGGACAGGAGCTGTGTATCTGCGCGGAAATAAGAGCCGGCCGAAGATCTTTGTGATCGGCGGCGCGGGCAGCGGCATACCGGTCTATCATGCTTTACAGCGGAAAAATGTGCCGTTTGCGGCGGGAATTCTGATGGAGAATGATGTGGAATATCAGGATGCGTGTGCCGCGGCAAGCCGGGTGGTTTCCGTGAAGCCGTTTTTCCCGGTCGCAGAGAAGGAGATCGCGGAGGCGAGATCGTGGATTGAGACGTGCGAAACGTGCATCTGCTGTGCGGAAGCTTTCGGACCTTACAACGAAGCGAACCGCGCGCTGCGCGAGTATGCAAGAACACTCGGAAAGCTGATTTCTGTAGAGGCACAGCAGAATTTGTAGAAAATATGAAATTGCGGTTGACTGTGGGGGATGGTGTGTGAATTGGGGATAGCAGGTGCGCCGGAAAGGTGAATGCATCGGGAAGTGCATGTGCACCGGGCGGCAGAGAAAGAGAGGTGCGCGATGGAGCGTGGCATATTGGTCGTGAGCTTTGGAACGACTTATCAGGAGACAAGAGAAAAGAATATCGATCACATGGTGGCGCTTGTCAGAGAGCAGTATCCACATGATCTGGTGGAGGAGGCGTATTCCAGCAGCACTGTGAGGAAGGTGTTAAGAGAGCGGGACGGCATCGCGAAAGATGATGTGAGGCAGGCGCTTTGCCGGATGCGCGATGCCGGGGTGCGGCGTGTGATCGTATTTCCTACCCACATCATTGACGGGATTGAGAATCACCGGATGAAGCAGGAGGTAAAAGACTGTGCGCCGTGGTTTGAGGACGTCCGGATTGCGGATGCGCTGCTTAAGACGCCGGAGGATTATCAGAGAACGGCGGAGGCACTCTGGAAATCAGTGGCGGCGGAGGCGGGCGCTTCGCCGGTGATTTTTATGAGCCATGGGAGCGAGCATGCGGCGGATGAGAGCTATGAGCGTCTGGAACGCGTGTTTGCGCAGGTGACAGAGAACGATGTCTACGTGGCGACCGTGGAGGGAAGCGTTACGATTGACGATGTGATCGGGAGGATGAAGGGTTCAAGACATAAGAGCGGACGCGTACTTGTGGCGCCGTTTATGCTGGTTGCGGGAGATCACGCCAATCATGATATGGCAGGGGAGGAGGAGTCCTTTGCTGCCGTTCTTAAGGAGGCGGGATATGAGCCGGTCTGCCTGTTGAGGGGGATTGGAGAGTATGAGCCGGTGAGAGAGTGCTATTTCAGGCATCTGCGACACTGCATGGGAACGCTCTACGGGATCGGCGTAGGTCCCGGCGACCCGGAGCTGATCACCGTAAAGGCGCTCCGCTGTATGGAGAAGAGTGATCTTATTGTGCTTCCGGCGGCGGATCCGGCGGGATGCCATGCGTATCAGATTGCAAGACAGGCATACCCCGGGATTGAGAAAAAAGAACTTGTCTGCCTGCCGTTTCCTATGACAAAGGATGAAGAAAAACTGCGCAGGGCGCATGAGGAGATTTTTGCGCGGATTGCCTCTTATCTTACCGAAGGAAAGATTGTGGCATTTTTAACGATCGGAGATCCGTCCGTCTATTCCACATACGGTTACATTCACCGCAGAGTCGCGGCGTGGGGCGGCAATGTTAAAATGATAAGCGGCGTGCCTTCCTTTTGTGCGGCTGCGGCGAGTCTTGGAATATCGCTCGGGGATAACCGGGATGAGATCCATGTGATCCCGGGATCGTACGAGGTGGAGAAGACGATGGCGCTTTCCGGCACCCGGGTGTACATGAAATCCGGAAAAAGTCTCGCGCATTTAAAAGCGCTGTTGGAAGAACAGCAGAAGGAGAAAAAAATGTCCGTCTACTGCGTGGAGAACTGCGGAATGGCGGATGAGCGGATCCGCCTGGGAGCGGAGGCGCTTGGGGAGAGCGGAAGCTATCTTACGACGCTTATTGTCAAAGACGATGAGGAGGTGGTATAATGACAGAGAATTCATATCGCTTTTTTTCCAACCGGGAGTGCCAGTATTATCCGTGCCATGAGGGCATTAAGGAGATGAACTGTCTGTTCTGCTATTGTCCGCTCTATGAGAGACGTCATTGTCCGGGAAACCCGGAGTATATTAAGAGCAGACGGGAGGATGGAAGCGAAGTACAGATCAAGTCCTGCATGAAATGCACGTTTCCACATCAGGCGGAGAATTATGATGTGATCATGCAGTTTTTGAGGAAGGGAGATAGATAGGATGAAGAGAGTATTTTTGATTGTATTGGACAGCGTGGGGATCGGCGAGATGCCGGATGCTGCAGATTATGGGGATGCGGGAAGCAACACCATCAAAGCCGCTTCCATGAGCCCTTATTTTTCCATGCCGAATATGAGAAAGCTTGGCTTTTTTAATATCGACGGCGTGGAGATCGGAGAAAAGGAGGCAGTTCCTGCCGGAGCGGTTGCCCGCATGACGGAGGTGTCAAAGGGAAAAGATACGACGATCGGTCACTGGGAGATTGCAGGCGTCATCTCACCAAAGCCGCTGCCGACCTACCCGAACGGTTTCCCGCAGGAGATTATTGAGGAATTTTCCAAAAAGACAGGAAGGGGCGTGCTCTGCAACAAGCCGTATTCCGGAACGGATGTCATCCGCGACTACGGGGAGGAGCATCTTAAGACCGGTGATCTGATCGTGTATACATCAGCGGATTCCGTGTTCCAGGTGGCTGCACATGAGGATATCGTTCCGGTGGAGAAGCTGTATGAGTACTGCCAGATCGCGCGAGATATGCTGCGCGGAGAGCACGGCGTCGGCCGCGTGATCGCGAGACCGTTCACCGGAACGCCGGGGAACTTCACCCGCACGACCCGCAGACATGATTTTTCCTTACAGCCGCCGAAAGTGACGATGTTAGACCAGCTCTCGGGAGCCGGCTTTGACGTGCTTTCCGTCGGCAAGATCATCGATATTTTCGCGGAGAAGGGCATTACGGAGTATGTCCGCACGACCGGAAATGAGGACGGCATCAACAAGACCCTTGATTATATGAAGAAGGATTTTAACGGACTGTGCTTTACGAACCTGGTGGATTACGACATGCTCTACGGACACCGCAATGATGTCGAGGGCTATGCAAAAGCACTGACTTACTTCGATGAGCGTCTGCCGGAGCTTCTGGCAGCGATGGGCGAGGAGGACGTGCTGATGATTACGGCAGATCACGGCTGCGATCCGAGTACACCGTCCACGGATCATTCCAGAGAGTACACGCCGCTTGTGATGTACGGAGCACCGGTACGGGCAGGGGAGAATTTTGGAACAAGAAAGAGCTTTTCCGATATTGCCGCGACGATTCTGTCCTACTTTGATCTCACCCCGGAGTGCGCGGGCGAGGCGATTCCGGTATTCAAGAAATAGTACAGATCTTCGGTAGAGAAGTTTTTGCATTTTTCATGAAATTATGTTATAGTGCCAACGTATGCAAAGTTTTGGCTTTGCTGCGTTGGCATTTTTGAAGTGATTTGTTTTTTGGAGGATAGATAGTTTGGCTGATTTAAGAAAAGAGATTGAAAAGAGACGTACGTTTGCAATTATTTCCCACCCGGATGCCGGTAAGACAACGCTGACGGAGAAGTTCCTGCTCTATGGAGGAGCAATCAATCTGGCGGGTTCCGTCAAGGGAAAAGCGACGGCGCGTCATGCGGTGTCCGACTGGATGGAGATCGAGAAGGAGAGAGGTATTTCCGTCACGTCATCGGTACTGCAGTTCAATTACGGAGGTTACTGCATCAACATTCTGGATACACCGGGACATCAGGACTTCTCGGAGGATACTTACCGTACCCTGATGGCGGCGGATTCTGCCGTCATGGTCATCGACGGTTCCAAGGGTGTCGAGGCGCAGACCAGAAAGCTGTTCAAGGTCTGTGTGATGCGCCATATTCCGATTTTCACATTTATCAACAAGATGGACCGCGATGCGAACGACACGTTTGATCTTCTTGATGAGATCGAGAAGGAGCTTGGCATTGCAACCTGCCCGATCAATTGGCCGATCGGTTCCGGTAAGAATTTTAAGGGCGTGTACGACCGCAATACCAGAGAGATCATGACGTTTTCCGATACATTAAAGGGAACCAAGGAAGGTACGGAGAAGCACATTTCCGTGGACGATCCGGCGCTGATTGCAGAGATCGGACAGGATGCGTATGATAAGCTGATGGAGGAGATCGAGCTTCTGGACGGAGCGAGCGCGGAGTTTGACCAGGAACTCGTGACAAAGGGAGAACTATCCCCGGTATTTTTCGGTTCGGCGCTGACGAATTTCGGTGTGGAGACCTTTTTGCAGCATTTCTTAAAGATGACCTACTCGCCGCTGCCGCGCAAGGCGGACATCGGGGAGGTTGATCCGTTTGGAGAGGATTTCTCTGCATTTGTATTCAAGATTCAGGCAAACATGAACAAGGCGCACCGCGACAGGATTGCGTTTATGCGCATCTGCTCCGGCAAGTTTACCGCCGGTATGGAAGTGACGCATGTGCAGGGCGGCAATAAAAAGATCAAGCTCTCACAGCCGCAGCAGATGATGGCGCAGGAGCGTCATATCGTGGATGAGGCGTACGCGGGAGACATCATCGGCGTGTTTGATCCGGGTATTTTTTCCATCGGAGATACGATTACCACGGCGAAGCCGTTTAAGTTCGAGGGAATCCCGACGTTTGCACCGGAGCATTTCGCGAGAGTGCGGCAGGTGGATACGATGAAGCGCAAGCAGTTCATGAAGGGCATGCAGCAGATTGCGCAGGAAGGTGCGATCCAGATTTTCCAGGAATACAATATGGGAATGGAGGAGGTCATCGTCGGCGTGGTCGGCGTACTGCAGTTCGATGTGTTGAAATACCGACTCGAGAATGAGTACAATGTGGAAATCCGCATGGACACACTCCCGTATGAGCATATCCGGTGGATTGAGAATGAGGACATTGATATGGATAAGCTGGTCGGAACCTCGGATATGAAGAAGATTCAGGATCTGAAGGGCAGACCGCTGTTACTGTTTGTCAATGCATGGAGTGTCGGCATGGTATTAGAACGGAACGAAGGTCTGGTACTTTCAGAGTTCGGCAGGGAATAGAGCGCGTTAGGGCGTCTGCCGGCAGAACATGGCACCGGCGGAAGGCACAGAAAGGAAGCAGAACATGGCAGTTGTTGCGATTACAAATGAAAATTTTGAGGATGAGGTGCTGGCGGCAAAGGTGCCGGTCATTCTGGATTTCTGGGCAGAGTGGTGCGGACCGTGTAAAATGCAGTCACCGGTATTTGAGGCGCTGTCCGAGGAGCTTGCCGGAAAGGTGAAGTTCGGAAGCGTCAATGTGGATGAGCAGGCGGCGCTTGCGTTAAAGTATCAGGTGATGAGTATTCCGATGCTCGTTGTGATGCAGTACGGCATTTTTAAAAAAAAAGCGATCGGTCTGCAGACGAGGGAAGAAATCTTAGATCTGCTTGCATGCTGCGAAGCGGAATAGATAACAAAGCGTCAGAGAAGGGAATTGTCGCAATAAGCATAGATCTCTTTGGGATGATGAGTAATATTACAGGAATACCAGAGAACAAAAAAGTTCCAGAATAAACAGACGGCGGCAAATTCTTTGAAGCAAAATTCGAGTATTTCTTCCATGCCGCAGATGGCATCTCATTCCGTGTCTTTGCCACGTTTGGACACTCACGGAGTGTGTCCGACAAGCCGCAGACAATGAGCGGACTTTCTGGTGTCCCTAATGGCACCTCTTCACAG
>CACZIN010000031.1:0-35380 GCA_902781225.1 uncultured Lachnospiraceae bacterium
ACTACAAGGTAGATAGGGCAGAGGTGGAAGCACGGTAACGTGTGGAGCTGACTGTTACTAATCGATCGAGGGCTTGACCAAATATAGCGAACGATGTTCACAGGTTTTTTGGATGATTTCTGTGTGAAGTTTTGAAGGTACAATTTTTATGGCCCAATGGCTCAGTTGGTTAGAGCGCCGCCCTGTCACGGCGGAGGTCGCGGGTTCGAGTCCCGCTTGGGTCGTTTTTATATGGGATCTTAGCTCAGCTGGGAGAGCATCTGCCTTACAAGCAGAGGGTCATAGGTTCGAGCCCTATAGGTCCCATTTCTTATTATATATGCCGATGTGGCTCAATTGGCAGAGCAGCTGATTTGTAATCAGCAGGTTATCGGTTCGAGTCCGATCATCGGCTTTTCACATAATTTCATATTGTGTGTAAATGGGCAGATTCCCGAGTGGCCAAAGGGGACAGACTGTAAATCTGCTGCAAATTGCTTCGGTGGTTCGAATCCACCTCTGCCCATTCTTTTGATAACAAGTATTATCAGAAGTAACTTCATAGCGCGGGATGGAGCAGTCTGGAAGCTCGTCGGGCTCATAACCCGAAGGTCATAGGTTCAAATCCTATTCCCGCAACTCAATGCGAAAGCATTTGTGCCCAGTTAGCTCAGTTGGTAGAGCAGAGGACTGAAAATCCTCGTGTCTCTGGTTCGATTCCGGAACTGGGCATTGTGTTTTGTTTAAAAATAATATGGGATACTAGCTCAGTTGGTAGAGCACCTGACTTTTAATCAGGTTGTCGGGGGTTCGAATCCCCCGTGTCTCATTGAAGAAGATAAGCGGAAAGCCAAAAAAAGAAAGGCTTCCCGCTTTTTTGTGCCGTTTTAAGCGGTTTTCCTAAGTGATAACGTTTTCACATATTCTGCATATCTTAAAGGCTGTTCGCCTGTAATTCTCACATTTTTGGAAAAAATGTCTCACATATTGCTTCTTTGTGCAAATGATTTCAAATCTCATCATTTCAAATTGGTATTCTTAATGCTAAAGTGCTGGATAAGAACACGACAGGAGGAATGAGAGATGGCAAAAAGAAAGAGTTATGCAGAAAGATTATACTGTCCAAAATGTGGTCAGGAATATTCAATAACGGAAATTCACCAGACCTGTAAATGCGGATCCCCCTTACTGGTTCGGTACGATTTAAAAGAGGCAAAGAAACATTTTTCAAAGGAAATGTTGAATGAGCGGGAAAAAAGTTTGTGGCGCTATCGGGAACTGCTTCCGGTACAGGAGGAGAAAAACATTGTAACGCTCGGAGAGGGTTTTACCCCGCTGGTTTCATTGGAGCGGGCGGGCGCACAGAGCGATATACCGGAGCTTTATATGAAAGATGAAGGAATCATCCCAACCGGAACGTTTAAAGCCCGTGGAGCTGCAGTCGGTGTATCGAGGGCCAAAGAGCTTGGCGTGCAGACGCTTATCATGCCGACCAACGGAAATGCCGGAGCAGCGTGGGCGCTCTACAGTGCAAGAGCAGGAATTAAGGCAAAGATTGTAATGCCGGAGGATGCGCCGCTCATCACCCGCAATGAGTGCTGGGCAGCGGGGGCAGACCTCTTCCTGGTAAAAGGCCTGATCAGCGACTGCGGAAAGATCGTGGCACGATCGGTAGAGCAGGAGGGATGGTTTGATGCCTCTACGTTAAAGGAGCCATATCGGATTGAGGGAAAGAAAACCATGGGGCTTGAAATTGCAGAACAATTTCACTGGAAGCTGCCGGATGTGATCTTATATCCGACGGGAGGCGGTGTCGGGATCATAGGAATCTATAAAGCTTTTCTGGAATTAAAAGAGTTGGGGTTTATAGAGGGGCAGCTGCCACGGCTGGTTGCTGTACAGGCGGAAGGATGTGCGCCGATTGTGCAGGCATATAAGGAGAAAAAAGTGGAATCACAGTTTTTCCAGGATTCAAGCACGATTGCATTTGGCATCAATGTGCCGAAGGCATTGGGAGATTTTCTCGTGTTGGATGCAATCTACAATACAGACGGCTGCGCGTGTGCGGTATCGGATCCGGAAATATTGCAGGCGAGAGAAGAACTTGCCACTCTGGAGGGAACATTTACGTGTCCGGAAGGCGCAGCGGTCTATGCGGCGGCAAAGAAATTAAGGAGCGAAGGCTGGATCAAAAAGGAAGACCGGGTGGTACTGCTGAATACAGGAGCCGGAATTAAATATCCGGATGACTCATCCGCGGGGATTCCGTACTTGCCAAAGGACGCCGTTCTGTAGAAAAAAGAGTAAAAAGCGGTAAGAAGAAAGAAAAGAGGAAAGAGAAAAGAAGAAGAAAAAGAAAAGAAGAGGAAAGAGAAAGGATGAGAAGAGAAAAGAGAAAAGAGGAGGAGGAAAGGAATGAGCCGTTATGAGGAATTGGATTCTTTTTTAGAAAATCATAAAAGAGATTACGAAGAAATAAGTGACAGGATCTGGGCGTTTGCAGAGCCTCGTTTCAGGGAATACCGCTCATCCGCATTGCAGCAGGAGTATCTGGGAAAACATGGATTTACGGTAAGAGCGGATCTGGCAGGTGAGGAGACCGCATTTCTTGCAGAGTATGGGAGCGGAAAACCGGTGATTGCATTCCTGGGAGAATTTGATGCGCTTTCCGGTCTCTCACAGGCGGCAGACCGGACGGAGAGAGTTCCTCTGAAAGAGGGGAAGGAAGGGCATGGCTGTGGACACAATCTTTTGGGAACAGCGGCACTGGCAGCAGCGGTGGCATTGAAGGACAGTATGGAGCAGCACGGGATTGCCGGTACGATCCGCTACTACGGTTGCCCGGCAGAGGAAAGCGCAAGCGGAAAAGCGTATCTGGTCAGGGACGGTTATTTTAGCGACTGTGATCTTGCACTCACATGGCACCCGTCCTCTTATACGAAGGCAACCAACCGTGCATCCCTTGCCAATATGAAAGCCTTTTTTCATTTTCACGGCAAACCGTCACATGCAAGCTCCGCGCCGGAGCGCGGGCGAAGCGCATTGGACGCGGTGGAACTGATGAATGTGGGAGCAAATTTCCTGCGCGAGCATGTGATTCCAGAGGCAAGAATTCACTATGCGATTACCGATGCAGGCGGGGATGCACCCAATGTTGTACAGGGAGAAGCAAAGGTTCTGTATAATGTCCGGGCACCAAAGATCACGCAGGTACAGGAACTGTATGAGCGGGTGTGTGATGTCGCGCGCGGCGCGGCACTGATGACAGGGACATCCGTCGACATCGAGCTTGCAGCGGTGTGCTCCGACTATATTCCCAACCCGGTCATTTTGAACGTGCTCGATCATCATATAAAAGAAATCTACCCGATTGCATATGAACCGGAGGATTACAAATATGCGGACAGCTTTAAACAGCTTCTTTCACAGGAAGATCGAAAAGACCTGAAGAAATTTGCGACGGATTTGTACGGAGAGCAGAAAGCGGAAAAACTTTTGCAGAAAGCAATTTTTGATCTGCCTGCGGAACTGGAGAGGAACGCCGGAGGAGTGGGATCGACAGATGCTGGCGATGTGAGCTGGGTGATACCCACCGGACAGTTTACAGGAGTCACTATGGCGCAGGGAACACCGGGACATACATGGCAGCTTACGGCACAGGGAAAATCGGAACTGGCACACAAGGGACTGTTAGCAGCGGCGAAAGTGCTGGCGCGTGCAGGCTATGATTTTCTGACAAAACCGGAACTGGTAGAAGAGGCATCAGAAGCTTTTAAGGAAAGCCTTGGAGGAGAGGTGTATCCGAATCTGCTGCCGGAGGATATGAAACCGAAAATATGGTAAATCACAGGAGGAAAAATTATGAAAAAATCAGCATTTATTTTGAGTATGATTGTAACGGTGGCGCTGCTTGGCGGCTGCGGAACGAAGAGCGCGGATGCTCCGCAGGCGGGGGATGGCGCAGCGGAAACGGCTGTAGTGCAGGAAAAGGAAACCGGAGCAGAGGCAACAGCAGAGCGGGAAGGCACGGAGCAGGCAGCAGATAAAACGGAGAATTATGAAGGGCTGGAAGTGAATCTGGGAGACCAGAATTCATTTTTCATCATCAAGCTGGCAGAGGCGTACGGTTTTCTGGATGAGGAGTTTGCGGGGGAAGGCATTACATTCCATGTAGACAATTTTTCCAATGGAACCGGCCTGATTGAGGCGTTTGCGTCAAAGAGTGAGGATTTTGGCGTGAGCGGAACGCTCCCGATTATCAGCGCCATCGCGAACGGATCCGATATAAAGATCCTGGCGGCAAGCAAATGGACACAACGGGGATTTGCTTATGTGGCAGCGCCGGGCAGCGGCATAGAGACGCTGGAAGACCTAAAGGGAAAGCGAATCGGCAACAGTGTGGGGACGAATACGCATCTCGTAGAATTAAAGCTGTTAAATTCAGCAGGGTTAAGCAGCGAGGACGTCAGCCTGGAAAATCTGTCAGACAATCTGACACCGCTTCTCTCCGGCGATATTGATGCTGCTGTGCTGACCGGAGCGAATTTGAGCAAAGCGGTGGATGCGGGGGCAACGGTCATTGCAGACTGCTCGTATGCAGATTTCAACGTAATCAACAGTTTTGTGGTCAGAGGGGAATTTGCGGAGAAGTATCCCGAACTGGTATCCCGCTTGCTGAAGGTGATGGAGAAGACAACACAGTACATATACGATCATCAGGTCGAGGCGCTGGAAAAATTCTCGGAACTGACACAGATTGAGGTAGAGGATGCGAGATTTGCATGGGATTCGTGGGATCACGGATTAAGTGTAGATGAGGAGCACTTTATCAAGCCGATCGAAGAGTCCTATGAGTTCCTGGTGGATACCGGAGCGGTGGAGGACGGATTAAACATCGCAGACTTCTTTGACACTTCTTATTATGAAGCGATACAGGAAAACTGATCGCGGAACGGAGAAAAGGATGAAACATCGCAAGACAAATTACACAATACTGGGGCTGGTGCTTCCGGCCGCGATACTGTTAGCATGGCAGCTGGCGACGAGTGGCGGTTATGTGAGCTCTGTGATACTGCCGTCCCCGGAAAAATTCCTTGAGAAATTTTTCTCACTGGTGGAGGGCGGCATCTTATGGAAAAATTTATCCGTCAGCTTTGCGCGGGTATTGAAAGGGTACGCCATTGGAGCGGTACTTGGAGTCGTGATCGGAATTGGCGTGGGACAGAGCCGCATGATCGATGGGCTTTTGGGAACAACAATCGGTGTTTTACGGTCGATTCCGATTATCGGCTGGATTCCGTTAATTATTTTATGGGCAGGAATCGGTGAAGCATCCAAACTGATCGTGATTGCAATGGCGACGTTCTTTTCCGTATGGGTAAACACGGTGGAAGGAATCAGAAACGTTGATTCGGAACTCCTGGAGGTGGCAGTCATGTTTGAGAAAGATTTTCCAACCGTACTGTGGAGAGTGATCCTTCCGGCGGCAACGCCGGGGATCATTACAGGTCTGCGCTTGGGAATCAGCAATGCATGGAAAGTGGTGGTGACGGCAGAACTTCTGGCTGCATCCAGCGGACTGGGATATATGATTTCCTATGCGCGTGAGATGGCACAGCCGGCAGTGGTGCTGATCGGTGTGCTGATCATCGGACTGGTAGGCTGGCTGCTCGACATGATTCTTGTGCGGCTGCAACGGCATCTGGTTTCATGGAATACGGGAGAGGAGTAGCGTGTGAGATGGAAGAAAAAAATCATTTACAGATAGAACATATCAATAAAGTATTTTCTTTAAAGCAGAAAGAACTGGAGGTATTAAGAGACATCAATATTTCCATTAAAAAAGGAGAATTTGTAAGCATTGTCGGGGCGAGCGGATGCGGAAAAAGTACGCTTTTGCGCCTGATTGCAGGAGTGGATCAGCCGACGGCGGGCAGTATCCTGCTCAATGGAAAGAAGGTGGAAAAACCGTCCACGAAAATCGGGATGATCTTTCAGAAATCCAGACTGTTTCCGTGGCTCACGGTAGAAAAAAACGTTGCGTTCGGAATGCCAAAGGGAACAGATAAGGTGGTGCGAAAAGATTTGGTGCAAAAGCATATAGAACTTGTCGGGCTGCAGTCCTTTGAAAAAGCGCTTCCCAGGCAGTTGTCCGGGGGCATGCAGCAACGTGTCAGCATTGCCAGAAGTCTGATCAACGGACCGGAGGTACTGCTGTTGGATGAGCCGTTCGGCGCACTGGATGCGCTGACCAGAATCAATATGCAAAACGAGGTGCTGCGGATCTGGGAGACGGAGAAGACAACCATGCTTCTGATAACACATGATATTGATGAGGCTATTTTTTTTAAGCGATCGCATTCTGGTGATGGGGAAAAATCCGGGAGTCATACGCAAGGAGATCAAGGTGGATATGGCAAGACCAAGAGAGCGCAACAGCTATGATTTTGTGAACATCCGCAGAGAAATCTTCCGTGATTTTTTCAAAGAGTCAGACATGGAAATCGAATATTATATATAGGGAATGGAAGAAAAATCATCGTTTTAATTCAGTGCAGACTTGATGCGGACGGTGATTTTTTCTGTCTGGAACATCATCGCCTGGAGCAGCAGTTACAATCTTGACAAGCGATTTTTTTTCTTATAGGCTAGAATCTGATGGATACCTGTAGTGTATGGTGCAGAAGAAATATTGTGCTATAGTTTAGGTAACTATTTTTTTAAATAGATGATAAGGATGTGAAACAAATGGAGCAGGAGACAGAGGAACGGCGCGCGGCAGAGAAAAAGCAGTATGAAAAAATGACGGAGACGCCGGTGTCGAAGCTCATTATTATGCTTGGCATACCGACGACAATCAGCATGCTGATCACGAATATTTATAATATGGCGGACACCTATTTTGTCGGGGAGCTCGGGACAAGTGCTTCGGGAGCGGTCGGCGTGGTGTTCGGACTGATGGCAATTATTCAGGCTTTCGGATTTATGTTCGGGCATGGAGCGGGAAGTATTATCTCCAGAAGGCTCGGCGCGAAGGATGTAGAGAGTGCCACACGGTTTGCGTCGACCTCGTTTGTGAGCGCGCTGGCTGCCGGAGGATTGATTACGGTATTGGGACTCTTGTTTCTCGAACCACTGATGCGCCTGTTGGGAAGTACGGATACGATTCTGCCGTATGCAAAGACGTATGCAGTCTTCATTCTGATTGCGGCGCCGTTTATGGCGAGCAGCTGCGTGATGAATAATATTCTGCGCTACGAAGGACGGGCAGCGCTTGCGATGGTAGGGCTGATCTCGGGAAGTGTCATCAATATTTTCGGGGACTGGTTTCTGATGACGCGGTGCCATCTCGGGGTGGAGGGAGCAGGAATCTCTACGGCGGTGTCCCAGGTCATCAGTTTTGGAATCCTGTTCTATATGTTTTCAAGCAATAAGACGCAGAGCCGGCTCGCGCTGCGGTATGTTACCAGGGAGCCAAAAGAAGTGCTCATGATCTGTAAGACAGGTCTGCCCAGCCTGATGCGGCAGGGATTGTCGAGTGTGTCCACGATGCTGTTAAACGGGCAGGCGGGTGTGTACGGAGATGCGGCGGTGGCTGCTATGTCGATCGTGAACCGGATCTGCATGTTCGTCTTCTCGGTCGGACTTGGAATCGGTCAGGGATTCCAGCCGGTGTCGGCGTTCAATTACGGGGCAAAAAAGTACGGCAGGGTGAGGAAGGGCTTCTATTTCACACTCACAGCGGGGGAAGTCCTGCTCGGCGCGATTGCGGTGCTTGGCATGTTTTTCCCGGCGCAGCTTGTGGCGGTATTTCAGAATGATCCCGAGGTCGTGGCGATCGGAGAGGTTGCGCTTCGTGTCCAGCTTGTGGCGCTGTTCTTCCAGCCGATGACGGTCTGTGCGAACATGATGTTTCAGAGTATCGGGAAAAACGGCAGGGCGACGCTGCTTGCCATGCTTCGGAGCGGACTGTGTTTTATTCCGGTACTGCTTCTGCTCTCAAATACCATGGGACTGACCGGCGTCGAGGTCTCGCAGACGGTCGCTGATATTTTGTCCTTCTTCATTTCGCTGCCGTTTGCGCTGCATTTTCTGCGTGAGTTGAACCGGAAAGAGACAGAGCGCCAAAAAATGTGAAAAAGATACAACACTTTCCCGCTGTCATACGTTATCTATACGAAGGCAGTCAGAGAGGAGGGGGAGCGGTGATTGAAGATCTCTATGAAAAATATCGTGCGGAACTGATCCGGTGGTGCAGGCGTATGACACAGAATGAATCCGCCGCGGAGGATCTGGTGCAGGAAGCATTTTACCGCGCACTGCATCATACGCAGGAGCTGGACGGCATGGATCTGGCGCAGGGGAGAGCATGGCTCTACCGGACGGTCAAAAATCTGTTTGTGGACCGGTTCCGGCGTGAGCGCCGGGAGTCGGTGATGGCAGAACTGCCGGAGGAAGCACGGTACACGGATTATGGAGAATTGGAAAATGCACAGCTCCTTTCCGGGCTGCCGGAAGAAGAGCGTATCCTGTTTACCATGCGTTATCTGGAAGGCTACAATTCCAGGGAACTGGGGGAGCTTTTCGGAATACCGCCGGCGACGGTGCGTATGCGGCTTGCTTCGGCAAGAAGACATTTGCAGAGAGAGTGGGAGGATTAAAGGATGGAGAAAAAGAAACGTTATCTGTTGAATTGTGAGGTATGTGACGCGAGAAAGATGCACGAGAATCTGTTTGATCCGTACGATGAGGTTGTGATCAATGCGGACGTGCTGCTGGTGAACGGAGATGCCAGAAGGAATCTGAGCCGGTATCCGATCCAGCTGAATGTCGATAATATCGTGGAGGCAGAGGGCGATGTGGACGTGCAGGTGCAGAACGGCTGGATGGAACTGAAATGCGGCCAGACGCCGGCGAGAAAAACAGTGCTGGTGGTCAACGGAGGACTTGTCATTTCACCGGGCACGGAGGAACTTTTAAAAAATTATCTTGCGATTATCGTCAACGGTTCTGTGCGTTACCCGGAAAGTCTTTCGGCGGGCCTTACCAGAATGAAGGTCAACGGAAAAGCAAGTGTGTATCCGGATGATTGCATTATATTGAAGGGAAGCGCTAAGATTGATGCCTATTTTCCGCTGCGTGCAGAAGCGGGGGCACGCTATTATGCGGAGCGCCGCGTGGTTCTCCTGGATGAAAAGCTCGATGTAGCGGCACTCGCCGAAAAGCAGGTACGGTTTGAAACGCAGGAGCTTCTGGTGACGGAGAGCAATGTGGAAGCTGCGGTTCCGCTGGTGGGAGCGGCGACAACGCTTACCGTGGTGCCGGATGGATGTGCCTATGTGGATGAGATAGACGGCGTGAGTCTGGATGAGCGGCTTCTGCGCAAATATGGAAAGAAGCTTTACATTAACGGCGATCTGAGTCTGGGTGCGGACAGTACACCGTATCTCGCACAGATCGAGTATCTGTACGTCAACGGGACGGTACTGCTTCTGCCGGAGCAGAAGGACGCATTTCTGGCGCTGAACGTGGATTACAAGATGATGATCGTCCGGAGCGGGCTGCAGATTGCGAACCGCCTGAAAGCGTTCGTGGGACCGGATCTGCTGGATGAGACGCCTCTTGGCATCACGATACAGGATTGTGTGCAGGTCATTCTGGAGGATGATCTGACGGCAGGGCAGATTCAGGAAAAATTGAAGTTTAAAGATTGTATGGAAATCATCTGCAGCGAGGCACAGAAGCAGGCGGTACAGATGGTCAGCGAAAATGTCGCCAGAATCAATACGGATCCGGAAAAAGGCTCCAAAGAGGAAGAAGACGCATTTGACGGAGTCCGGATCAACGTGGAATCTTATGTTTTATAGTGAAAAGAGGTTGACAGTCCCGGTATAAAGCTGTATCATACTTAGGTGGATTCGCACTGCAACGCGTTGCAGTGCGAAAATATCAGAAGATACCATATGCGACAGCGCGTATGACGGAAAGGATCAATAGATATGGAAATGGAGATGGAGATGGAATTTTTGCGGAAGCTGCCGACGCCGCAGGAGTTAAAGGAGCAGCATCCGGTCAGTGCACAGATTGTAGCCACCAAGGCGAAGAGGGATGATGAGATCCGGGATATTTTTGAAGGAAAATCGGACAAGCTGATCCTTGTGATCGGTCCATGTTCGGCGGATAATGAGGATGCTGTGATCGACTATATTTCAAGGCTTCGCACGGTGCAGGAGAAGGTATCGGACAAGATTTTTATGATTCCACGCATCTATACCAACAAGCCGCGCACGACCGGAATCGGTTACAAGGGCATGCTGCATCAGCCGGATCCGGAGCGGGAATCGGACATGTTAAAAGGGATCATTGCGATCCGTCACATGCATATGCGGGCGGTGGAAGAGACCGGCTTTACCTGTGCGGACGAGATGCTTTACCCGGAGAATCACCGTTATCTTTCGGATCTGCTGTCGTATGTGGCGATCGGGGCGCGCTCGGTAGAGAACCAGCAGCACAGGCTGACGGCAAGCGGCGTGGGAATTCCGGCAGGAATGAAGAATCCGACCGGCGGAGATATTTCCGTCATGATGAACTCGATCATTGCGGCACAGCACGGACATACGTTTTTGTACCGCGGCTGGGAGGTCAAGACGACCGGCAATTCGTATGCACATGCCATTTTGCGCGGATATGTGGACAAGTTTGGCAGAAATATTCCGAATTATCATTATGAGGATCTCCAGAATCTGCTGGAACATTATGAGGAGGCACGGGAAGCGGGACATGAACTGGCGCATCCGGCGGTCATCATAGACACGAACCACTCCAATTCCAGCAAGCAGTTTATGGAGCAGATCCGCATCAGCAAGGATGTCCTGCACAGCTGTAAGGTGTCGGGAGAGATAAGAAAGCTGGTGAAGGGACTGATGATCGAGAGCTATATCGAGGACGGTGCGCAGAAGGTCGGCGACGGCTGTTACGGAAAGTCGATCACGGATCCGTGCCTCGGCTGGGAGAAGACCGAGAAGCTGATCTACGAACTGGCGGAACTGTGGTAAAGGAGAGGAAATGTATCGGATATTGATCGCGGAGGACGATGAGATCATTGCCCGAAGCTTAAAAAAGCATCTGGAAAGCTGGGATTATGATGTGGTCTGCGTGGAGGATTTTTCCGACGTCATGAAGGAGTTCGCCGAGGCGGCACCCCAACTGGTGCTGATGGACATCAAGCTTCCCTTTTTTAACGGGTACCACTGGTGTAGCAGGATCAGGGAGGTGTCGAAGGTTCCGGTAATCTTCGTGTCGTCGGCGTCGGACAATATGAATATCGTCATGGCGGTCAATATGGGCGGTGATGATTTCATTGCCAAGCCGTTCGATCTGGATGTGCTGACCGCGAAGATCCAGGCGCTTTTGCGCCGCACCTATGATTTTGCGGGTCAGAATACGGTGCTGGAGCATAGAGGCGCACTCTTAAATCTGGGCGATGCGACACTCACCTGCGGGGAGACGCGGGTAGACTTAACGAAAAACGAACTTAAGATACTGCAGGTGTTAATGGAAAACAAGGAGAAGATCGTGTCCCGCGATACGTTGATGACAAAACTCTGGGAAAGCGACAGTTTTGTGGATGAGAATACCCTTTCCGTCAACGTGGGAAGGCTGCGGAAAAAGCTGGATGCAGCAGGACTTCCGGATTTTATTTTGACGAAGAAGGGAATCGGGTATCATATCGGGTAGGAGATTTTGATGAAGCAGAAAATAGGGGGATCCTACATAAAATGCCGTCTCAAATGGATTGCTGCAGTGATTGGCTGCGGGATCGTGATGACGGCAGTCTTATTTTTAAATGAAGTGCCTGCCGGGGAGATTGCCTACGGCATGCTGCTGTGTCTGGGAATCCTGTTGTTTGCAGTGACGATGGATGGGATAAGTTACGGCAGGCGGCACAGGGAACTGTTCGCACTGCAGCAGTCGATAACGGTATCGCAGGAGAATCTTCCGGAACCCGGCGAAATCCTGGAGGAGGATTATCAACAGCTGCTGGGGCTTTTGGCGGAAGAGAAAATGCGTATCTGGAATACGGCGGTCAGCGAAAAGCGCGATCTGATGGAATACTATACCATATGGGTGCATCAGATCAAGACGCCGATTGCGGCGCTGAAGCTTTTAATCGAGGAGGTGGTGGATATTCCCGGTGAAGAGGAGCCTTTGGGAGAGGACAGGGAAAGGCTGCAGCAGCAGAGGGAGAAGCGCAGGGATGAAGAACTGCAGCAGCTGTTTGCGATTGAGCAGTATGTGAACATGGCGCTTTCGTATATGCGTCTCGGATCGGAGACCACGGACTTTGTGCTGCGGCAGACAGATCTCGACGGAGTGATCCGGATGGCGGTGCGCCGCTATGCGAGACATTTTATCAGCAAGAAGATCACACTGCACTACGAGGAGACGGGGGCACGTGTGCTCACCGATGAAAAATGGCTTGGCTTTGTCATTGAGCAGCTGTTGTCGAATGCGCTCAAGTACACGCATGAGGGGAGCATCACGATCGGGATGGAGAAGGGACGCCTTACCATTACCGATACGGGGATCGGAATACGCG
This sequence comes from uncultured Lachnospiraceae bacterium, assembly GCA_902781225.1. GTDB lineage: Bacteria > Bacillota > Clostridia > Lachnospirales > Lachnospiraceae > Roseburia. The sequence continues at coordinate 12,578 of CACZIN010000031.1, forward strand.
CGGAAGATCTGCCGAGAGTCTGCGAAAAAGGCTATACCGGCTATAACGGTCATGCCAACCAGAAATCGACCGGAATCGGGCTGTATCTTTGCAGCACGATTTTAAAAAAGCTGGGGCACAGCTTTACGATCACATCGCAGGAAGGAACGGGAACCCGGGTGACGATCGGCTTTCCGGAAGAGTCATAGAAGAATCTTACAAAAACGTAAGAAATAGCAGAGAAATGTAATCCAAAGAAATGGCTTGCATTTCTCTGTTTTGTTATACTGGGTACAGTCAAGGAAAGGAGAGAGACACATGGCTATTCTGGAAGTTCGTAATCTGAAAAAAATATATACAACAAGGTTTGGGGGAAATCAGGTGCAGGCGCTTGCAGATCTGAATTTTTCCGTGGAAAAAGGGGAGTATGTCGCAATTATGGGAGAGTCCGGTTCAGGAAAGACAACACTGCTCAACATTCTGGCGGCGTTAGACAAACCGACCGCGGGGGAAGTGCTGTTGAATAATAAGAACATTGTGACACTCGGCGAGAAGGAGATATCCAAATTCAGAAGGGAGAACCTGGGCTTTGTTTTTCAAGATTTTAATTTGCTGGATCATTTTTCATTAAAAGATAATATTCTTCTGCCGCTTGTCCTGGCAGATGCGCCGGTGCAGGAGATGGAGGAGCGGCTTTGGCCGATTGCCGAAAAACTCGGGATTGATGCGCTGTTGGAGAAGTATCCGTATGAGGTTTCCGGCGGACAGAAGCAGAGGGCGGCGGTTGCCCGCGCACTGATCACCCGTCCGCAGCTGATTCTGGCAGATGAACCGACGGGGGCGCTGGATTCCAGGGCAACCGACGGACTGTTAAAGCTGTTTGGCACGATCAACGGGGAAGGACAGACGATTCTTATGGTGACACATTCCACGAAAGCGGCGAGTCATGCCAACCGGATTCTTTTTATCAAGGACGGCGAAGTATTTCATCAGTTGTATCGCGGGAATATGACGAATGAGGAACTGTATGTGCGGATTTCGGATACGCTGACGGTTCTTACCACCGGCAAAGAGGGAGGCTATCATGCGTAAGTTATATGTGAAACTGGCAGCAGTCAATATCCGCAATAACCGACAGCTTTACCTGCCGTACCTTCTGGCGGGAGTGTTCTCGACAGCGATGTTCTATCTGGTAATGTCCATTCAGGATAACCCGGGGCTGGAGCAGATGAGGGGCGGCGCCAATGTGGCGGTAACGCTGCTGCTCGGTGTGATTATTGTCGGACTGTTCGCAGCGATTTTCCTGTTTTATACCAACAGCTTCATCATGAAGCGGCGCAAGCGGGAATTGAGTGTATACAATATACTAGGAATGGAGAAGAAGCATATCGCCAAGGTGCTTTTTCTGGAAATGCTGTTTACGGCGGCGGTTACGATCGGCGGCGGGCTGGCGTTCGGCATTGCATTCGGCAAACTGATGACGATGCTTTTGTACCGCATGACCGGATTTAACCAGAGCGTTCCGTTTACCATTTCACTGACGGGATGCCACCACACGCTGGTGCTTTTCGGCTGCATATACGCGGTCACGCTTTTCTATAATTTTATGCAGATAAAGCTTTCCAACCCGATGGAACTGCTGCACAGCGCCAATGCGGGAGAGCGGGAGCCGAAGACGAAAGTGCTGCTGGCGGTGATTGGAGCGGCGGCACTCGGCGGCGGCTATTATCTGGCACTTACGGTGGCGGACGCAGTCTCTGCCATTACCATGTTTTTTGTGGCGGTACTGCTTGTGATTCTGGGAACGTATTGTCTGTTTACTGCGGGCAGTATCGCCGTACTCAAACTGCTTCGGAAAAATAAAAACTATTATTACAAATCAAGACATTTTACGACGGTTTCCGGTATGATCTACCGGATGAAACAGAACGCGGTGGGACTTGCCAATATCTGTATTTTATCGACGATGGTTCTGGTGACGGTTTCTACCACCCTGTGTATGTATCTGGGAGTGGAAGACGCCCTAAAGCGGCGTTTTGTACATGAGGTGTCTGTGGTGTCCTATTATAATGCATTGCCGGAACATCCGGAGGAGGTGGATGCACTGGCAGAAGCATCTCTGAAGGATTCCGGACGGGTGCTGACGGGACACAGCGCCATGTTGAACATGTCTCTGACAGCGGTGCGCACAGACGATGGATTTTCTGTGACCGGCATCGGGGCAGGCACAGATTACAGCATTAGTGATGTGGTGCTGCTTACGATTCTGCCAAAATCCGATTGGGAGAATTACACCGGTGAAACGGTCGGGGAACTTGACAGCGGAGAGATTGCACTGGCAGCATCCTCTGCCTATGAAAAAGGGACGTTGGCGCTTGACAACGAGACATATCAGGTAAAACAGATCTGCGCATATCCTGAGACGGATCACGATTATCTGGATGACATGGCAGACGACAGTGTATTTATGATTGTGCCGGATATGGAGGCGCTGGGGCAGATTTTTACGGAGTTGAAACAGAACTGGGACGAGGAGCGTGTAAGCCTGCAGATCAAATACAATATGGCGTTTGACATAGACGGAACGGCAGAAGAAAAAGTGGCAGCGGAAAATACGCTTCATGCGGCGATTACCGCATACAATGACGGGCATCCGTCGGATGATACAAAGGACTCTTATTCTAGAACGTATGTCGAATGCCGGGCACAGAACCGGGATGAATACTACAGCTTAAATGGCGGTCTGCTTTTTATCGGTCTGTTTCTGGGCGCGATGTTCCTTATGGTGACGGTGCTGATCATTTTTTACAAGCAGATCTCGGAAGGCTACGAGGACAAGGAACGGTATGCCATCATGGAGAAGGTCGGCATGAGCAATGCCGAGGTAAAGCGGAGTATCCGTACACAGATCCTGACGGTATTTTTCCTGCCGATCGGGGCAGCAGTGCTTCATGTTGTCATGGCATTCCCGATGATCAAATGGATTCTGGCGGCGTTCAGCCTCAACAATACCGCACTGTTTGTCTTATGCGTTGCGGTTACGGCATTGGTGTTTCTGCTGATTTATCTGCTGGTGTTTGCGCTGACTTCCCGCAGCTACTATAAGATTGTGGGGAATCAGGTATAGAGAAAATGGTTCCCACCATAAAATCCAAAAACTCTTCCAGTGTCATTTTAGGGTTCTGCAGCCAGCGAATGACACTGGCGAGAAGACCGGACAGGTAAAAATCGGCAAGAAGCGCATCTCGTAATCGTCATGCCCCTCCGAGGGAACAAAATAACGGTTTAAGAGGGATCAGATCTAAAAGAATTCCCATCTGACCGGAAAGGTCAAAGGTATCATTTCTCAATAAAGTGACCGCCAGCAACCTGTTTCGCTATAAAAAGTGTCTTTTCATGACCGCAGCGGGAATTATGGGATGCATGGCGCTTTTTCCATTCTAAGATTTAGATTTGTTAAGGTTTAATTTAGAAATTGATAAGAAATAAAGATAATAATGTGATACGTAGCTGATTGCTACATAAAACTTTATTAGGGGAGCGATATTTGTGAAAAACATACTGGACTATTTGGAAAGAACAACAGTATGCAATGCTTGGAAAACAGCGGTTGATGACGGGAATATTTGTATGACGTGGCTGGAATTGCAGGAAATGTCAAAAAGCATCGGGACGGCATTGTGCAAAAGAACAGGCAGACAAAAACCGGTTGTGATATTGGCGGAAAAAAGCGCAGTTACGTTGGCTGCAATGTTTGGAGTAGTGTATGCAGGATGTTTTTATGTAATGGTGGATCCCAAACAGCCGATCGAAAGATTATGCGAAATATTTCATACATTGTTACCTGAAATTATCATCATACCGGCAGAAAATGAAGCGCTTCTGGAACAAACGGGTTATGGAGAATGTAAATGTCTGTTGAAAGACATTATGAAAGAGCAGATTGATGAAAGACAGCTTCTTGCAGTACGTAAAGCATGCACAGCAGATGACCTTTTATACGGAATCTTTACTTCAGGCTCTACCGGAGTGCCAAAGGGGATTGTGGTAAGCCATAAATCAGTAATAAATTTCATTACACATTTTATTCATACATTCCAGTTCGCAGAGACGGATGTCATCGGAAACCAGGCTCCGTTTGATTTTGATGTATCAGTGAAAGATATTTATACGTGTCTGATGACGGGAGCGACACTTGTTATAATTCCGACAAAACTATTTTCTGTGCCGCCCGTGCTGCTGGATTATTTGTGCAACAAGCACGTAAATACCCTGATCTGGGCGGTATCGGCGCTTACGCTCATTTCAGCATTGCACGGATTGAAATATAGAATACCGATAGAGGTAAAGCGGGTAATGTTCAGCGGAGAAGTAATGCCGGTAAAACAGCTGAGGCAGTGGCAGCTTGCACTGCCGGAGGCGGAGTTTGTGAATCTGTATGGACCATCGGAGATTACCTGCAACTGCACTTATTACAGGGTAAAAAGAATATTTGAAGATGATGAGATTCTGCCGCTTGGGAAAGCCTTTGAAGGAAGAAAAGTATTTCTTATGGATGATGAAGGAAAAGAGATTTCAACGGCAGAAAAAAACGGTGAAATCTGTGTGTCAGGTGAGTCGCTCGCAGAAGAATATTATCATAATCCGGAGGAAACAAGAAAAAAATTCCGGTGGATGGAAACTGCAGACGGCATGGTGCGGTACTATTGTACAGGAGATCTGGGATATTACAGTGCGGCAGGTGAGTTGTATTTTTCCGGGAGAAAAGATTTCCAAATAAAGCATATGGGACATCGGATTGAACTGGAGGAAATTGAGCATGCGTTGAATCAGTTGGACGGAGTAGAAAATAGTTGCTGCGTTATGAATACTAAGAAAAACAGACTGGTAGGTTTTTATTTTGGAACAGCAGAGTCAAAAGAAATAAAAAATGGTCTGAAGAAAAAACTTCCTCAGTATATGATTCCACATACTATTGTCCGGGTTGCGCATATGCCATTAAATAAAAATGGAAAAATAGATCGGAATTACTTTGGAAAACGACAGGAAGTGGTGACGTAATGGATTTGGAAAAGTTTGAACATGCAATTACAAAATACGGAACCCCGTTATATGTATTTGACATAGATGAAGTAAAAAGAAAGACAGATTATTTTAGGGACAGGTTTAGGGAAAGCGCAGGACTGTGTTTTGCAATCAAAGCAAATCCTTTTCTGACATGTACAATGTCGAAAGTCACAGACAGAATTGAAGTATGTTCTATGGGTGAATTTGAGATTTGCAGAGAATTGCAGATAGAAGCGGAGAAATTGCTGATATCCGGAGTTCTAAAGAAAAAGGAAGATATTACTGAGATATTGAACATATACGGGGGGAGATGCCGCTATACGGTAGAATCCGTTGAACAGCTTTACAGCTACATAAACTGGAGCAGTACACACGGTGAGAAAATCAACGTATATCTGAGACTGACAAGCGGAAATCAGTTTGGTATGGATGAGGAGGCGATTGAGAAAATAATTGCTTCAAGGGATCAGTTTCCAATGATTAAAGTTTGCGGGATACATTTTTTCTCAGGAACACAGAAAAAAACAGCAGAAAAATTCAGCAAAGAAATTGCTTATCTGGATAAACTTTGCTGGAAGATAGAACAAAAGTATGGATTTACAATGAGTGAATTAGAATACGGTCCCGGAATAGCAGTGCCTTATTTTAAAGATCAGGAAGATACTTTAGAAGCGGATATAGAAGTAATTAAGACAGCAATATCTAGAATGAAATGGAAAGGAAAGGTAATGCTGGAAATGGGACGTGCGTTTGTTGCATCATGTGGATATTATCTTACCTGTGTTCACGAGTGTAAGAAAAATAATGACAGGAATTATTGTATTGTGGACGGAGGAATGCATCAGATTCAGTATGATGGGCAAATTCGGGGAATGTACCAGCCGAAGTGCAGAATGTATCCAGACGGAAGAGAAGGAAAAAAAGAAAAATGGACCATCTGTGGGGCACTTTGTACAGCGAATGATGTTCTGGTTCGGGATATTGAGTTGACAGCTCTCGGGGAGGGAAGCGTTATTATTTTTGAAAATGCAGGAGCCTACGCGATGACAGAGGGAATGTCATTGTTCCTGAGTCATGAATTGCCTGCGGTAGTGTTTTACAGTGAAAAGGAAGGCTTTAAATTGGCACGGAATAAGCAGGAAACTTACAAATGGAATATGGAGGATCACAAATAATGGAAAAGTTGATGAACATTTTAATGGAAATAGACAGTAGCATTGCATGGGATAAGGAAGAAAAATTGATTGATGACAGGATCATGGATTCTTTTATGGTAATATCCCTGATCTCCGAATTGGAAGACCAGTTCCAGATTGAGATAGATGCGTCAGAAATTATTCCTGAAAATCTTAATTCAGTCAATGCCATGTGGAGAATGATAACAAAATTACAGGAGAGTTGATATGGCATACCATACAGGGATATATTTGCTTCTGTTTTTGCCAGCTGTCCTTCTGCTCTACCAGTTGACGCCGAAAAAAAGCAGATGGATTACGCTGCTGGCAGCCGGCTACCTTTTTTTCTGGATATGTAGTGGAAAACTGGTGCTTTATCTGTTAGGAACAACGTTATTCACGCATTACATTGCAGTATGGATTTCATGGATAAAAACAAAATGTAATGATGAAACAGCAGGAATGCAGAGGACCGAGGCATGCACTATAAAAAAAGCTTATAAAAAGAAAGAAAAAGGGATATTAGTATTTGGAATATGCGTTCTTCTGGGAATACTGGCATATTTAAAATATTATAACTTTTTTATCCAAAATGTGAATGTGCTTCTGGCACAAGGAGAAAGCAGTCTTACTTTGGGCACAAAGCAGATACTTATTCCAGTTGGCATATCATTTTATACGCTGCAGGCGATTGGATATATGGCAGATGTATATTGGGAAAAGGTGGAGGTGTTCAGGCATCCTGGAAAGATCGCTCTTTTTCTGGGCTTTTTTCCACAAATTATGGAAGGTCCGATCAGTTCGTATGCGCAGACAGCAGATACGTTATTTGAGGGAAATCCCGTGACGAAGGAAAATCTGGCGCAGGGAAGTGTAAGAATTTTCTGGGGACTTTTCAAAAAGCTGCTGATAGCAGACCGCCTGTATCTTCTTGTGGATGTAATTTTTAATAATTATCAGTATCATTACGGAGAAATGATTGTTATTGTGGCAATCGCTTACACCACCCAGCTATACATGGAATTTTCCGGTTGCATGGATATCATTATTGGCAGTGGGAAAATGTTTGGCGTCACGCTTCCGGAAAATTTCAGACAACCATTTTTTTCAAAAAGCGCGGCGGAATTCTGGAGAAGATGGCATATTACGCTTGGGGTCTGGTTTAAAACGTATGTGTTTTATCCGGTATCTGTGTCTGGCATTGTAAAAAAGTGGAATAAATTTGGAAAGAAGCATTGTGGAAAATATTTAACAAAGTTGGGCATATCGGCGCTGTGTCTATTCCCGGTCTGGATGTGCAATGGTTTATGGCATGGGGCAAGATGGAGTTACATTTTTTATGGAATGTACTATTTTGTAATACTGCTTGCTGAAGTGGCAGTAGAACCATTGAGAGATAACATATTGGAAATATGTCATCTGGATAAGAATGCCCTGCCGTATCGAATATTACAGACTCTTAAAACGTGGCTTATTATTTTTACAGGGGAACTTTTCTTCAGGGCAAACGGACTACAGGCAGGAATGAGCATGTTTTTCAGCATTTTTAAGGGAAATAATATTCAGAGTTTTGAGAATATTGTAGCACGGCAGAAGGAAATAAAAGGAATTTTAATGTCGGTCGGACTTGACCGGCTGGATTATTCTGTGGTTATTGCCGGTTGTATTGTTGTTGCAGTTGTCGGAATTATAAAAGAGAAAAAGCTGCTGGGAGAGGAAGGAATCCGGAAATTGTGGCTTCCAGTCAGGTGGACGCTTTATTACGCCTTGATTTTTGCGGTATTGATTCTGGGCGCATATGGAATGGGCTATCAGCAGGTGGATATGATTTATGCAGGATTTTAAATGTTTCAAAAAAATTATTTCAAAGAATATACTTTTTATGATGATACTGGTGCTGCTTCTGGTGGGAGTATCGGAAAGAATAGAGAATTTAATGGTTGCGAATGACAGTTATGTACTGGATCGAAATAAAAGCATTTTCCGGATATTAAGGGAGCCAGAAAACAGTGTGGACATCATTGTATTAGGGGACAGTCTGGGTATGACGTCCATTTCCCCGATGGCGTGGTGGGGCGATTACGGAATGACAGGGTATGTGTGTGGACAGACCGGTCAGAGAATGCAGGAAGCGTTTCATATGCTGCAGGCAGCATATGAAACCCAGAGCCCTAAGCTTGTTATTCTGGAGACGAATATGGTGTTCCGGTGCAAAAATTTGTCATCAGAAATAAAAGATTGCCTGGGTGAGATTGGCTATCGCTATATTCCAATATTTCAAGGACATGATATTTGGAAATCCATATTATCCGAAAAACAATATCCTGCTGAGAATTATAAAGGATTTGCATTTCGCTGCGAGACTGTTCCATATGGGCAGGGGGAATATATGCAGAAAAATGATCAGAAAGAGGAAATTTCAAAAATTGTCAGTTTCTATCTGGAAAAAATAAGAAAACTGTGTGAAAAAAATGGAACGAAACTGTTGCTGGTAAGCACTCCGTCTCCAATAAACTGTAATTATGCGAGGCATAACAGTATAGAGGCATACGCAAGGGAAAAGGGGCTGGATTTTCTGGATTTAAACTTGAAAACGGAAGAAATAGGGATTAACTGGAAGACAGACAGTCTTGACAACGGAGATCATCTAAATTACTCGGGAGCAGATAAGGTTACACGATACCTTGGCAATTATCTGACCCAAAATTATACTTTCCCAGATCACAGAGGCGAAAAAGCATACCGCGCATGGGATAAGGAATACAAAATGTACGGGCAGAAAGCAGCCGGGGAAATGAAAGTTATCAGGAGGGCGGGATAAGCGTTTACGGTTTATTACAAATCTGTTATGTTATACATTAAGAATGTGACAGGAGAGGACAACGTATGAAAAAAGAGCAGGTATTAATTGTCGAAGATGATGCGGATATTCGTGATGGTGTGCGGATTTTGCTTGAGAGTGAAGGCTATGCTGTTATGGAAGCGGAAGATGGAAGACAGGGGCTTTATTGTCTGAATGATGAAGTGGATCTTGTCATACTTGATGTTATGATGCCTGGTATGTCCGGACTCCGAACTTGTGAGGAGATCCGTAAAATATCGAATGTGCCGATTCTTTTTTTGACGGCGAAAGCACAGGAATCAGATAAGCTCATAGGTCTTATGGCAGGCGGGGATGATTATCTCGCAAAACCGTTTTCCTATGCGGAACTTTTAGGGCGTGTGAAAGCATTACTGAGGCGTTATAATGTATACAGAGGAAGGAGATGCGAATGGGATGAGAATGAAAACTCGTATCTGACACTGAGCGGAATTAAAATTCATGAAAACTTCAACGAGGTCTATATAGACGGTGTGATGAAAGATATGTCAGATATTGAATATCATATTCTGTTGCTTATGATGCAGCATGCCGGAAAAATATTTTCTGCACAGAATCTTTATGAGAGTGTGTGGCAGGAACCTTATTTCTATTCCTGTAACAGCACGGTAATGGTACATATCCGAAAACTCCGGGTAAAAATAGAGGATGACCCTAAAAATCCCAAATATATAAAAACGGTATGGGGAAAGGGGTACAAATTTGACACAGATAGTAAATAAGAATCATTCTATTTATGTACAGTTGCTGTATCTCTTAACCGGCGCAGCAATTGCAGCAATTGTTTTTTTTCAGATATTTTATTCGACGGGAAACTATGTTCTTGACTATTATCTGGAAAACTCTGCTTATGTAGAAAAACAAAACCTGAAATATCTTGCTAAAATGCAGAAATATGTGACGGCAGAGCATATTTCATCGAGTGATATAGCACAGCTTAATACATGGGTTCAAAGGCAGAAGATGATATATGTCAGAATATATAAGGATCAAATCCAGATATATGATTCTGATTATCCTAAGGAAGATGTCAGCGTAAGCAAAATTGCGGCGGGTAATTATCCGTGGGAAAGCTATTATAATCTGGAATTGTCGGATATAACGGTGGAAGTCATGATATCCGGAAGTTTCAGCTATCAGCTATATAACTGGCTATTGGTGGGATCAATCTGTCTTTCTTTCGCTGTTTTTCTTGGCATTGTTCTGCTTGGAATCCGAAAGAAAATGAAGTATATTTTAAAACTAAGCGATGAAATTGCTATTCTGGAAGGTGGTAGCCTTGATTATTCTATCACGGTCAAGGGGAAAGATGAATTGGCCATGCTGGCAGAGGGAATTGAAAATATGCGGATTGCGTTCCAGAGCCTGTTGAATCAGGAAATGGAAATGATGAAGGAAAATCAGCGGATTGTGACAGAAATGTCGCACGATATCAGAACACCTGTTACTGCAATCATGCTATATTCGGAAATACTCCAGAAAGAACAGTATAAAACAGAAGAGCAGCGGAAAGAATATGTGAAAAAGATAAATAAAAAAGCATATCGGTTAAAACAACTGGTGGATCATCTGTTTGAGTATGCTCTTGTTGCCGGGGACGAGGAGATAGAGTTGGAAGAACCGGAACTATTTGAGACCGTTTTTTTTGATTTGTTCTCTGAAACATGTAATTATCTGGAACAGAAAGGGTTTACTGTAGATTTCGATGTAGAATGGGTGGAGCAGAAGATAAGCATATCGACAGATTACATGATACGCATTATGGATAACGTGACATCAAACATTATCAAATATGCAGAGCCCGGGGAGGTTGTCAGTATTTTTTCCAGGAAAGAAAAGGATCGGGTAGGCATTTTGTTTGAAAACAGAGTGCGCCTGCCGGAAGAGAAAGTTGAAAGTAATGGAATTGGAATACAGAATATCAAAAATATGATGAAAAAAATGAATGGGGAATGCATTGTGGAAAAGGAAAATCAGGAGTATCGAATCATATTAGTGTTTCCATATGTTAATTAGAATGAGCCGTCATGAAAAGCGCCGGCACCGATGTGTGAAGTTCATCGGTGCCGGCACTTTTGGGATGTGTTACATCCTGTGTTTTATGATGCGGATGTCAGAATCTGCATCGTTTATCCTGTTGGTAATTAACATCCGAGGTTAAAGTATTTGCAAAGAGCAGTAAATAACTCGGAACAGCTATTGAAGTTAAAGCACATAGTTTCGTCCTCCTTATTTTTATTTGTGTTAGCTAAGCACAAAAGAATTGTAACAATTATGTAACAACTCTGCAATAGGAGGATATTGGAAATAGGATTACGCTTCAAGCTCGTATTCAGACGGGCAGTCAGCGAGCCGGCAGGCGAGCATGGAAAGAACATAGAGACTGGAACAGCCGGTCAGGGAAGGCTTCGGGGTTTTTCTGTTATGATATGCGTAAAGTGCGGCGGGGAGTCTGATCACCAAAGACAAAATAAAAGCCCGGTAATCCATAACGGATGTTACCGGGCTTTTAAGGTAAGCAGACAACGGGAATCGAACCCGCCTCCTCAGCTTGGGAAGCTGATATACTACCGATGTACTATGTCTGCAAAACACATACCATTATTATAGCGTAAATAAAAAAGATTGCAACCACTTTCTGTGAGAGATCAGTGTTGAAGTGGAGACGAATATGATATAATGAATCCTATCGGATTCATATTAGAAGTTCCTACGGAACTTCGGATGCGCAGAAAGCAGCGCAAAAAGATGATAGGGCGAATGCCCGTCAGTCCGGGAAATCTTTGATTTCCCGGACGAGCACTGCGCTACAGGAAAAGGGAAAGTCATTGTGCCGCGCCCGGACATTTGCCGGAGCGTAGCTGATTTGCATGCCGGGCACTGCGCTACTACCAGAGGAGAAAACAATGAAAACAGTTGCAATCGTGGCATGTTCCAACGCACAGAAAGAAGAATATCGAAGCCAGAACGAGGAACTGGCGCGGTATCTGGAGGAAACAGGACACAAGGTTTTATGGAGCAATTATATCTATGAGAAGAATGCCGCGTTTTCGGGGACGGGAGCAGAGCGCGCTGCGGAGCTGATGCGTTTCTTCAACGATCCGGAGGTGGAGGAGATCTATGACATTTCCGGAGGAGATCTCGCCAATCAGGTGCTGGACGGGCTGGACTATGCCGCCATCCGAAGAAGCAGGGCGGTTTTCTGGGGCTACAGCGATCTGACGACGGTCATCAACGCCATCTATGCACAGACCGGAAAAAGCAGCGTGCTCTATCAGGTCAAGAACATGGTCTGGGGAGAGGTAAAAGAGGTGCAGCGGCGGAGATTTGAGAACCGTGCGGCGCTGTTTGACCCGCAGGTTCGCTTTGTGCAGGGGGAGAAGATGGAAGGCGTTGTTGTCGGCGGGAATATCCGCTGCTTTTTGAAGCTGTCGGGAACCCGCTATTTTCCGGATCTTTGCGACAAGATTCTGCTGCTGGAAGCATACGGCGGCGAAGTGCCGCAGATGGCGACGTATCTGGCGCAGCTAAAGCAGCTGGGGGCGTTTGAGAAGGTCGGAGGAATTTTACTCGGAACATTTACGGCGATGGAGGCGCATGCGTGCAGCCCGGATATCACTGCATTGGTGAGGGAGGCGGCAGGGACGCAGATTCCGATCGCAAAGACACAGGAAATCGGTCACGGAAATGACGCGAAAGCAATCCGGATCGGAGAAAGAGTACATTTTTCTGCTTCATAGGAGTGCAGAACCTGAAAGGAGACAGTTGGAAACCAGATGAAAAAAGAGATGACATACACAGAACTAGCGAAAGAGACGGCAATCCTGACGGCAGCCGTGGCAATTATCGCCGCAGCCGTATACTTTTTTCTGGTGCCGAGCCACGCATCCGTCAGCAGTATCTCCGGTCTCGGAATCGTGCTGTCCAACTTTATACCGCTGCCGCTGTCCGCGATCACGATGATCTTAAATGTGGTGCTCTTAATCATCGGATTTTTTACCTGCGGAAAGGAATTCGGCGTAAAGACGGTCTACACCAGTGTGGCGCTGCCGGTATTTCTGGGAATTTTTGAGAGAATGTTCCCGGATTACGAATCGCTCACCGGCAGTCAGGAACTGGATGTGCTCTGCTACATACTGGTGGTCAGTGTGGGACTCAGTATTCTGTTTAACCGGAATGCGTCTTCCGGCGGATTGGACATTGTGGCAAAGATCATGAACAAATATCTGCATATGGAGCTGGGAAAAGCCATGTCGCTGTCCGGTATGTGTGTGGCGCTTTCGGCGGCGCTCGTCTATGACAAGAAGACGGTTGTGCTCAGTATCCTCGGGACGTATTTCAACGGCATTGTGCTGGATCATTTTATTTTTGACCATGACATGAAGCGCCGCGTCTGCATCATTACCGAGAAGGAAGAAGAACTGCGCAAGTTTATCATAGAAGATCTGCACAGCGGAGCGACGATCTATGAGTCAATCGGTGCATACAATATGCAGAAGCGGAACGAAATCATTGCTATCGTGGACAAGGCGGAGTATCAGAAACTCATGAATTATATCAGCCGTGAGGATCCGCATGCATTCATCACGGTATACACGGTGTCAGATATCCGCTATCAGCCGAAGCAGCAGCAATGAAGAATACGATACAACTGTTGTAAAAAGGAGAAACATACATGGGAATCTATGATAACGCAGACAGCTCATACAAAGCTGCCGGGGCGGAAACCTACTATCTGCCGGTTCTTTATACGGAGGACGAGCGCAGCAGCTACGCCGCATGGGGCATCAAAAAAGAAAAACTGTTGATGCCGTTTGCCATTGTGACGATCATCATTGATGCGTTTGTGCTCTGTGCCACGGTCGTTTATCTGTTTGCGGTACAGCGGCAGACGCCGGCATTTTCCGTCTGGCTTTCCTGCTGGGGCGGTGTGGTCGGCGATGTCTCCTACGGTGTGGCGCTGGTCTTGACGGTTCTTATTTTAAAGCCGCTTGATTGGCTGTTTGATAAAATCATGCACAGACCGGAGCAACCGAGGATGCTACAGGTGACGCCGAAGGAAACGGGCGTCTCGTATCTTATACTACGCGGCACAGCGGTACTTGCGCGGGGACTGCTCCCGTGGGAGGCGTGGGAGGATGCGCTTGCTGTGGAGACGAATGAGATTTTGCTCGAGGGGCAGAGGCTTCGGATCGGAAGCAATACGATCGTATCGATTTATCCGCCGGAGAAACAGAAACCGTGGATGGATCACCCGTCGGAGCAGATATCGGGAACGATCAGCCTTGCGTATATCCGGAAAAACATGCAGGGGTACCGGGCGTCCCTGGAAGAACAGAAAAAGGAAGCAGAGTGGAGGCGGCAGAACCCATAGAACTGCCGTTGGAAAATAAAACAGAATGGAGACAGACACAGATGAGATATCCGAAAAATTTATCCGAACATGGAACGATCGGTTTTGTGGCGCCATCCTTCGGGTGTGCGACTGAGCCGTATCACACCGCATTTTTAAATGCACAGAAAAAATTCAAGAACATGGGACATACCCTGGACCTTGGACCGAATTGTTATGCCGACTGCGGGATCGGGATCAGCAACACGCCGGAGGCGTGCGGCAGAGAACTGACGGAGTATTACTGCAGCGATAAGAATGAAGTGCTGATCTCCTGCGGCGGCGGGGAACTGATGTGTGAGACGCTGGACGCGGTGGATTTTGAACAGATCCGGGCGGCGGCCCCGAAGTGGTACATGGGATATTCCGACAATACGAACATGACATATCTTCTGGCGACGCTCTGCGATACCGCGTCGATCTATGGCCCGTGTGCGGCGGCGTTCGGCATGGAGCCGTGGCATCAGAGCCTTTCGGATGCATATGCGCTCCTGCGCGGGCAGAAGCATACGGTAAACGGATATGATCTCTGGGAAAAGGAAAGCCTAAAAGACGCCGAACATCCGCTTGTGCCATACCATGTCACGGAACAGCGGATTTTACACGTTTTTCCGGGAACAAAGGAAGCGTTTTCGGCGCAGGGACGCCTGATCGGCGGATGTATGGACTGTCTGGTGAATCTTCTGGGGACAACTTATGATAAAACAGAGGAGTTTGTGGAAAAGTATAAGGATGACGGTCTGATCTGGTTCCTGGAATCCTGCGATCTCAATGTGATGGCAATCCGGCGGGCGGTCTGGCAGATGAAGCATGCCGGCTGGTTTTCCCATGTAAAAGCTTTTCTGATCGGAAGACCTGCTGTCTATGGACAGGAACTGATGGGTCTGAACCAGTACCATGCGGTGTGGGATCTGCTGAAAGATTACGGGGCGCCGGTCGTTATGGATGTGGATATCGGACACCTTGCACCGATGATGCCGCTGGTGTGCGGAAGCTATGCAACGGTGCAGGTGAACGGAAATGACATCTCCGTGAAGATGGAATATTTATAGAATAATGTTAATATTTTTGCCGATGCCGGTGTTTAAGAGGGTATCCAGATCCAGACTCTGGGATACGATCTGTGCCGCGGTGGTGACAGTGCCATCATCCGGATTCTCTGTGGTGCCGGATGAAGTGGTGCCGTCTGCTGCGGAAGAACCTGTGGCAGCGGCATTTTTTTTCTGCATCAGCAGGTTGTTATCAGAGATAACGAGCGCCTCACCGCGGTTTGCAAACCGTTTGGCATACGTTGAAGTGCGCTGCATGTAAGTCGCGTCAGCGGAAAACAGTTCTTTGAACTTGGAGAGATCTGCGCTTTCAAACAGGGTGGTACGGCTTGTGAGCGTGCCGTCATCATTGACGGTGATGCCGATCTTGTCAAGTTCGGAAGAATATTCGCTTGTAATATTTTTCAACTGCTTTGCACTGCGCTCTAAGGTACGGTCCGAGGAACTGCCGGCAGAGGAAAGCATGTTGTTGTAGGTCTGGATATAGGCGAGCACGCTGTTGCGCGTATTGGTGCCCTGGTCGTCCGAAAAATCAGAGGATGTCAGCCGGCGCACTGCCTGGCGGAGCGCTCTGCCGTCGGCGAGAGCGAGCTGGCTGCCGCTGAATTCACGGCGTTTGGAGGAAGTGCCGGCTTCCCGGTCGGAACGGTAGAAACTGCGCAGGTAATATTTGGAACTTAAGGTGGTGCCGGATCCGATATACGCTGTATTTGACATAGTGATTCCTCCTTAAAAAGATTCTCTAATATGTTTCGGCAGAATGCGGCATAGAATTAACCATAGAAAACAAAAAACGGATATGCTATACTAAATTCCAAAGAATTCGCCTGAAAGCAGGAAATACGAATTCTGGTAAATGGGATGTGTGAGAGGAGGATATCATATGGAAGCAATGATCTGGATAGGTCTGATAATTCTTTTTGTGTTGGTTGAGATTGCGACGGTAGGACTGACGTCCATCTGGTTCGCAGGGGGCGCGCTGATTTCCCTGATTCTGTGCCTGTGCGGCGTGGGACTGGGCTGGCAGATCGGCGTATTTTTCGTGGTCTCCCTGGTTCTGGTGGCATTTACCCGGCCGTGGGCGATGAAGTATTTAAAGCCGCACCTGATCCGGACCAACTACGAGCAGGCGATCGGTGAAAACGTGTGTCTGACGGAGACGGTGGATAATCAGAGAGGAACCGGCACTGCGGTCTACAAGGGACAGGAGTGGACGGCGAGAGCCAGCGAGGATGGAAAAAGATATGAGGCGGGAACGATCGTGAAGGTAAAGGAGATCCGCGGTGTGACCATGTATGTCACGGAAAGCGGACTGATGCCGCAGGTTCCGACACCGCCGCAGACAGAGCAAGAGGCAGAATAATATGAAGCTTGGAATGGTATTTGAGGGAGGCGCCAACCGTACGGTGTTCTCCTGTGGAGTGATGGATGCGTTTCTGGAGGAGGGGTTGATGCCGGATTATCTGATCGGCGTCTCCGCCGGGATTGCGTACGGTGTATCCTACCTGTCGGGACAGAAGGGCAGAAATATAGAGGTAGTGGAAAATTATATTGCGGACAAGCGGTATATGGGCATGCGGCATCTTTTTAACCGGAACGAAAAAGCGTATTTTAATACGAAGTTCGTGTTTGAGGAAGTGCCGAATGAACTGATTCCGTTTGACTATGACGCGTTTGCGGCGTATCCGGGAAAAGTCGAAGCGGCAGTGACCAACATTCATACCGGAAAAGCCGAATATGTCGAAGTGCCGAGGGGACGGGATATGCGCGATACGCTGGTGGCGAGCTGTTCGCTGCCGATCCTTTTCCAGCCGGTGAAGCTTGGCAGACATTATTATCTGGACGGCGGGATTGCCGATTCCATCCCGTATGAACACGCATTGGCGGAGGGATGCGACAGACTCATCGTGGTGCTTACAAGAGAACGCGGATATGTGAAGAAGACGGAGAAAGCAGTCCGCCTTACGGATAAGCTGTACAAGAAATATCCGAAGATTGTGGAGAGCATGGATTCCCGGGCGGAGCGCTACAATGAATGTATGACCAGACTGCAGGAACTCGAGCAGGAGGGAAAAATCCTCGTCATCGCTCCGGAATCCACTTATGGGGTGGGACGGACAACCACGGACGTCATCAAGCTCCGGAGACTTTACGACGAGGGTTATGAACTGACAGAAAGAAGCATGCAAAAACTGCGTGCATATCTGGGATAAGAAAGAGAGAAAACAAACGATGAAGATTGTATTTTTGGATGCAAAGACAATTGGTGACGACATTGATCTGTCCGGTTATGATGCTCTTGGTGAAGTTGTAAAATACGGATTTTCCACACCCGAGGAGGCAAGAGAGCGCACCCGGGATGCGGATGTGATTGTTCTCAACAAAGTTGTGATCAACGAGCAGTCCATCGGCGAGGCGGAGCACTTAAAGCTGGTATGTGTGACGGCGACGGGAACCAACAATCTCGACAAGGAATATCTGGATCAGCGCGGGATTGCATGGCGCAACGTGGCGGGCTATTCCACGGAGACAGTGGCACAGCATACGTTTGCGTTATTGTTCTATTTGCTTGAAAAGTTACATTATTATGATGAGTATGTAAAATCAGAAAAATATGTGGGAGATGTTTCCTTTACACATTTTGACAATGTGTTTCATGAGCTGAGCGGAAAGACATGGGGCGTCATCGGCCTGGGCGCGATCGGCAGAAGAGTGGCGGACATTGCGGGCATGTTCGGGTGCCGGGTGCTCTACTATTCCACCTCCGGAAAGCACGATCAGCCGGGATACGAGAGAGTGGATTTTGACACGCTGCTCGCGGAGTCGGACATCGTGTCGGTGCATGCGCCGCTGGATGCCAACACGGAAGGGCTTATGAACGCCGGGGCGTTTGCAAAAATGAAAAAATCTGCGATTTTCCTGAACCTTGGAAGAGGACCGATCGTGGTGGAGAAAGATCTGGCGGAGGCGTTAAAGAACGGTACAATCGCTGCAGCGGGGCTGGATGTGCTCTCGGCGGAGCCGATGCGGGCAGACAACCCGCTGCGTGAGATCAAGGACAGCGATAAGCTGATGATAACGCCGCATATTGCATGGGCGAGCATCGAGGCGCGTACGCGCCTGATGAAAATCATTGAGGGACAGATCCGGGAATTTTTCCATCTGTAAAAGAATGCGCCCTTTTGGGGGCGCATCAGCTTGGAATCCGCGCATCCAGACCGCTGTGGAAGGACAGATTGCCGTATTCTTTTAGAAATTCCAGAGTGAGATGTTCCTGCAGCTCACTTTTTGGTTCTGTATGCAGTAATGTGTGAAGCTTTCGTACCATGGTAAGGAAGCGCGCACTGCTTTTTTCGTACAGATCAAAAAAGCTTTCCGTGGAGATACGTGTGGCATCCCAGGGATTGGCCCAGGAGACATGCCTGAGGTTAAAAGGATCTGTGCGGAAAAACAGCGTGTCGCTCGGTATTAACGGGGAAAAAAGCGGGTATCCTAGAAAATGCTTCTCCACGAACCGGAAAAGAACTTTTTTCTGACCGGTCTCATCGTGGAGAATCCGCATGCCGAGCGGAAGCGAGATGATTCCCATCCATATGGTGCTGCGATGAATGGAAAGTTCGGGGAATGCGTAATGATAGGTATCGTACAGGAGCCCGGCAATCACGCGTTTCTGTGCAAAAGTCAGCTGGATCGTATCGGCGGCGTGGAATTCACAGGGTGTCTTGTGGCGTTTTCTGGCAAGCAGTTCGGTGTCGATCTCTGTCTCGAGATAGGCATGTCTGGAAAAATAGCTTTTCTCCTTCTTATCATGGTAATGCGTCATGGCATAGATATAGGGATGGCATGTGGTGTCGAGCAGATAGTGCCCCAGGAAACCGGAGATATAGGCTTCGGCAATGCCCCGGTCTGCGGCGGACGAGAGACGACTGTAACTTTCCAGCAGTCCGTGAAAAAAGGCACGCGGCTCCGTGGTGTGTGCGAGGGCGCCGAGATTGTGGCTGTGCAGGGCGTAGGACGGGAGATAATAGAAAAACAGATCCGGTCCCTGCAGCCCGAACGCGTAAGCGCTGCGGTTATAAGAAAGATTCTTTTTCTGGGAATTACATTTTAACTGGTGATAGATTTCTTCGCCAAACAGATAATGTGTGACAAAACCCGGCATGGGGATTCCTCCTTTCGTTCACCATGAGTATAACCATTTTGTGGGAAGGTGTTAAGTAAGGAAGGTAAGATTTAAGAAAAATGTAATAAAACAATAGATTGACAATCATAAAAAGAGTGTTATACTATCACGTAGTAATGAAAACTATATAATATAGTTTCGCGGTAATCAAAACAGACAGATTGTCATAAGATGATAGACAAAACAAGGAAAATGTATATCGGGTGGCAACACTTAAAATGCATTGCATATGTAAAAAAGGAGCAGCATTCCTTATACTTTCATCTTAGAAAAGAATTAGTGTGTATGGAAGAAAACGGAGGATTAAGTGATGGCAAATTTAGCACAGTCAGTAGAGAGAAAGGCATTCAGCGTGGCGATCGACGCGACACTGAAGCATCTGAATAAGGATCGTGAAAAGGGCCTGCTTCAGATTGTTGATCTTGCAGAAAAGTTCATGGGCGATAACTTCCGCAAGGAAGCGTATGACGGAGCCAGAAAGATGATTCAGGATCCGGACAATAAATGGATGCATTATGTAAATCGTCTTCTGGATGAGACCGATCCCCATGTAGCAAAGATGACAGCATTAAATCTGGGATATCAGGCAGCATTCGTGGGAACGAAGACGATTCGTAAGATGAGGGAAGTACATAACTGTAACATCCCGTGGCTGATCTTAATGGATCCGACCAGTGCATGTAACCTGCGCTGCACCGGCTGCTGGGCGGCTGAGTACGGACACAAGCTCAATCTTACGTTCGATGAGCTTGACAATATTGTGACACAGGGTAAGGAGCTTGGTATCTACTTCTATATGATGACCGGTGGTGAGCCGTTAGTCAGAAAAGACGATATCATTAAGCTCTGTGAGAAGCACAACGAGTGTGCATTTCACTGCTACACAAACGGAACACTCGTAGATCAGGCGTTCTGTGACGAGATGAAGCGTGTCGGCAACCTGTCCTTATCCATCAGCCTTGAGGGATTTGAGGAGGCCAACGATTTCCGCCGCGGCGAAGGCGTATTTGACAAAGTTCTTCATGCAATGGATCTGCTTCATGAGAACGGGCTGATCTTTGGTAACAGCGTATGCTACACCAGCAAGAACATGGATGCCGTTACATCGGATGAGTTCTTTGATCTTCTGATCGAGCACGGAAGCCGTTTCGCATGGTACTTCCATCTGATGCCGGTAGGTATGAAGGCTTCACCGGAACTGATGCCGACCAGAGAGCAGAGAGAATATATTTACCACAGAATCCGTGAGGTACGTGGATTTACAGGCGGCAAAGAGATCTTTGTTATGGACTTCCAGAATGATGGAGAGTATGTTGGCGGATGTATCGCCGGAGGAAGAAACTACTGCCACATCAACCCAAAGGGGGATGTTGAGCCGTGTGTATTCATCCACTATTCAGGAGCAAACATCCGTGAGAAGTCTCTGTTAGAGTGTTTACAGCAGCCGTTGTTCATGGCATACAGAGACGGTCAGCCGTTCAATGAGAACATGCTTCGTCCCTGTCCGATGTTAGAGAATCCGGAGCTGCTTCAGAAGATGGTACATGAGAGCGGTGCTCACTCGACCGATGTTGAGGAGGCAGAGCCGGTAGAGCATCTGTGCGGAAAATGTATGGAATATGCATGCCAGTGGAAAGAGACAGCGGATAAGCTGTGGGCAGAGCATCCATACCAGCAGAAGGGTTACACCAACTTTAAGAAAAAATAAGGGGCGATCGTTATCAGCAAGGCGAAAAAGCAGATCTTAAAATGGGCATTGGTACTTGTCATCATCGGAATCATTGTTTATACATTCCGGGATTCAGCAGGACCGATCTTAGAACAATTAGAAAAAACGACACCGGCGGTCATTGCAGGCATCTGTGCAATGACTGTCGTGTATCACTGTGTCGAGGGCGTGATTACCACGCTGCTTGCAAAACAATATAATCGTGAATTCACATTAGGCATGGGGATTACCAATGCCTTTTTGTGCTCTTTTTACCGCGTGGCGACACTTGGCAGCGGAGCCGGGGTTGCCGCGATTGTTTATCTGGGTGAGCATGGCATAGAGTATTCCAAGAGCTTCGGAATGTATATGCTGCAATACGCGTTTCATAAGATCAGTATCGCGTTTTTCTCAATGATTCTGTTCACACTGAACTGGAATTATATGCGGGTACATTTTGGGGAGTATATGTGGCTGCTGCTGGCGGGATATCTCGTGACGCTGGTCATCACTGTGGTTTTAATTCTGTTCAGCTGTTCCAGGCGGTTCCACCACACGCTGCTTCGGGTGGTGGATTTCTTCAACGGAAAGCTGAAAGGACGGTTTGATGTGCAGGCGGCAATGCTTCATGACCAGTGCCAGATGTTGGAGGACGCGTCCAGACAGCTGATGGGAAAAAAACGGCTGGTCGCGGGCGCAGTGGGATTGAACCTCATCAAGTTCGCATTCTGGTATTCCATCCCGTATCTGATCTTTCTGGGACAGGGAGAGATTACGCTTCCGCAGACCATGGCGGTCACATCGCTTTCCGTCATGCTGGCGGCAGTCATTCCGTCGCCGGCGGGAATCGGTTCGACCGAGTTTGTCTTTACCGCACTTTTTTCCGGAATTGTCGGAACCGGGCTGGCAGGCTCCGCATCGCTTCTGTACCGCTTCGGCACCTTCGTATTCCCGTTCCTGGCGGGGGCGGTCGTGGTCATCATACGCCGCATCTACCTCAAAAAAACAGGACAAGCCAAACTATAGCGCCGGCTGTGATATGAGGCTGGCACACAGGGCGGAGAGAGAACTGTGGGTTGCAATAATAATAGAAAATCTGATGTTCCAGGGAAAGGCAGGAGCCAAACATTCGTTGGAACAAAATGCGAGAATTTCTTCTCTGCCGCTTTTTATATCCAATTCTGTGTCTTTCCACGTTTTGACAATCCGCGGGATGTGTCCGACAAGCCGCAGACAATGAGCGGACTTTTTAGTGTTCCTAACATCACCGCTTCACAGACAATATAAAACCGCGCGAACCGAAACTCGTTGGCATCTGCTATTGAAAACATGGCAGATGCCAATTCAGACATCGGCTTCGCGCGGTTAT
>CACZIN010000032.1:0-36543 GCA_902781225.1 uncultured Lachnospiraceae bacterium
GGGTGACGCGCTGCTTCAAAAGACCTACACCACAGACTTCCTGACAAAGAAGCGTATCAAGAACAACGGTACCGTCCCTCAATACTACGTCGAGGGCGATCACGAAGCAATCATTCCGAAAGAGCTCTTCATGCAGGTGCAGGCAGAGCTTGTCCGTCGCCGGGTAGTCCACGTCAGCCCGACAGGCAAAAAACGCAGCTTCTCCTGCAATCACTGTTTTGCACAGATGGTTTTCTGCGGAGACTGCGGTGAGCTTTACCGGCGCGTTCACTGGAACAATCACGGCTGCAAGTCCATCGTATGGCGCTGCATCAGTCGCTTGGAGCCCTCCTCCGCTGAAACGGACTGTACCAACCGGACGGTCAACGAGCTTCTGCTGCAGGAAGTCACGGTCAAGGTCTTCCATCAGATTCTTACTGAACGGGACTTTTTCCTGAAAACCTTACAGCAGAACATCGCCAAGGCCGTGGTTAACGCTGACACTCTCTCACCGGACGGCATTCAGGCACGGCTGGAGGAACTTCAAAAAGAGCTCATCAAGAAGGCAAATAACAAACAGGACTATGACGCCATCGCTGATGAGATTTTCCGGCTGCGCGACCAGAAGGAACAATCCGAGCTCGACAGCCACCACCGGGAAGAAGCCATGAACCGGATCAAAGAGCTGCAGGACTTTATCGCCGGGCAGGAAACCGAAATCACAGAGTTCGATGAGGCTCTGGTCAAAAAGCTCATCGAGAAGATCACCGTCTTCGCCGACCACTTCACCGTGGAATTCAAGTCCGGCATCACAATCGACATAGAATCATAAAAAGAGCAAGCATCGCAGACTTATTATCTGAGATGCTTGTTTGCTTTACCTCCAACATGTTAAAGGTTTTATTTCAATTATTCGATCTGGAGAAATCTGAATACCGTTTTTCATCAGGAGGATATGTTCAAATGGCTCTCCAAAAGCGGTATCGTAAGCCATCGTTAAATACATCAATACTTTGTCCTTATCGCTCTGATCATCGTCCCCGTCAAAAACAATATCGGAACCGTTTACTTGAGCTACTATTTCATATGGGAAATGCGACTGCTCCCATTCCTCAGATAAATTTAATCTTAATAGGTTGTCAATATCCCATAGGATTTCCGGGCGACAATGAACCTGACCCCCGTAAGGACTTCTTTCCCATACCGATAAAAACCCGCAAGTCGTAAAATCATAATAGAACTTTCTTCCAATCGACCAGCATAAATATTCCTGTGTACCTGTTCTGGGACAATTGCCAGCGTTATAAGAAATATCAAAGACTTTCCCATTATATGTCAATAGAGCGTCCTCTATATTTATTATTATCCCGTGCCGATCTAAAAAAACTCTCAATTCTGATTCGTCACAAAGATATGCTTGCTGTAAATCTAAGATTCCATATTTCTTTATGGCTTCACACTCGTTTGCACTCGTCGTCACGTGAAAATACACAAAATTAAAATCAAGATATGTTCTCGGAAGATGTCCGAATCTTTTTATTACATCTTCCACTAAATCATCTGTATATCTGTATTCGCTTTCATGCCCTACGAATTGTTCCCAAGTTGAAATGTCTACTCCGCTTAGTCCTACTAATGTTTTGCAGGCATTTGCAGAAGATCGTATATCATAAGTACTAAACAAATACAAAACCTCCTCTGACATCTATCTCACAGCCACAACTCCCCAACATCTAACTCAGCAACTCAACATAGTGACATCTATCGTGGCAACTCAACTCTCACACTTTTTGAGCCGGATTACCCTTGGATAAGTTACCGAGAAGCGTTTGCCCTGCCCGATGCCAAATTTGTCCGATCGCCCGAAAACCGCAGTATTACTGGGCTTTCGCGCCTATTTTCCTTCGACCCTTGACATCAATACTACCGTCTCGACATGCTATCCCCTTGCCTGCAGCACCTCAAGGTCTCTCGCCAGTCTGGTCGGTTTGCAGGAGATATACACCATCTGCGGCACACCGTAGCGGATGATCTTCTCCAGGGCTTTCGGGTGGATGCCGTCACGCGGCGGATCGAGCACGATATAGTCCGGCTTCTCCTCGATCTCATCAATTACCTTGAGCACATCTCCCGCGATAAACTCGCAGTTTGTAAGACCGTTTAACTTTGCATTCTCCTTCGCGGCTTCGACCGCCTCCGGGATGATCTCCACGCCGATCACCTTTTTTGCAACCGGGGCGAGCATCTGCGCGATCGTACCGGTTCCGGAATAAAGGTCAAAGACGACTTTTCCATGCTCCGCAACATCTGCGTCCACTCCGCTCGGCAGGGCATCCCCGATGAACTCCCGCGCTGTCTCATAGAGCACCTCCGCGCCCAGAGAGTTCGTCTGGAAAAAGGAAAACGGCGTGATCTGGAAACGAAGTCCTAACAATTCTTCATAGAAATAGTCCTGCCCGAAAAGCACATCCGTGCCCTCGTTTGTGACGGTGTCCGCCACACTGTCGTTGCGGGTGTGAAGCACACCGGTGAGCGTTCCCCGATAGGCGGCAGCACACAGCGCATCCTTCCATCCGGCGAGAAGCGCCTCTTCCTCCCCTTCCGCTATCTGCGTTGTCGTCACCAGATCCACCAGGATCTCCCCGGTCTTCACCGCCTTGCGCACCAGAAGATGACGCAGATATCCGGTGTGGCGCAGTTTGTGATAATACGGCAGATTCCGCTCTTTAAAATAGGACAGCGTCACTGTGAGCACCGTGTGAAAATCCTCGTCCACAATCCGGCATTCCGGGACATCCACGATGTCGTAGAAGCTGCCGCGCTTGTGCATGCCGAGTGCCAGCGGCCCATCCTTGTACGCATCGCCGAACGAAAACTCCATCTTATTCCGGTACTCCTGCTGTCTAGGGCTCGCCTTGATTCCAAGGAATTCGTAGTCTGTATTTTCCGGTACGATGACGTCGTCGATCAGTTTTTTTACCTGTGACGCCTTCATGGCAAGCTGCTCCTCATAAGGCAGTGTCTGATACGTGCAGCCTCCACACTCTCCGGCATGGATACAGTCAGCCTCCGGCTGCTCCTTCGGCGAACGCTCCAGCACCTCAAGCAGTCTTCCCTCGCATTTTCCCTTGCGCACTTTATTAATCGATGCGGACACTTTCTGTCCCGGGACTGCATTTTTTACGATCACGCGTCCCCCGTCTTCCGTTCTCACAATTCCTTTGTTCGGGAACTCCACGCGTTCTACCATCCCCTCGATAATCTGTCCCTTTTTCACGTTCTATCCTCCATTATCCATCCAGTTTCTTCTGCACATTTCCTATTACATAAAAATAGGGCTGCATCTCTCTGCAGCCCCATGCCCTTTGTCTTAATCTTCGGTTGTTTCCTCTTTGTCCTCAGACTTTGCCGGCGCTTCCTCATCATCATCGTCCTCGAAGAAATCATCATCAAAATCATCCTCGAAGTCGTCCTCGAAATCCTCGAGATAATCCGGCGTAAAGAAACGGTAAATGCCGTATACCGCTGCAGCTACAGCCGCTACAATACCGATAATTGCAAAAATCCATACTACCTTGGAGGTCTTCTTCTCCTCCACTTCTTCCTTCTTATTCAGAAGCTCGTTTAACTTTGTCATGTTGATCAGATCTTCCATCTTATTCATCAGATTCCCCTCCTTAATTTATCTTCATTTATTGCATGTCTTTTTATTACGCACATTATAGCATATCTTTCCCTGTTCGCCTATAAAAAATTTATAAATTAACACATTTTATACTTTTTTTAATTTTGCGAACGCCGCAAACATTTTCTTGGTTCCCGCCGCGTCAAAATCGACCGTGACCTCAAAATCTCTGCCGCCGGGCACGATGGCTTTTACCGTTCCCTCCCCGAACTTCATGTGGGAGACGCGGTCGCCCACACCGTAGCTTAGGCTTCCGCCTTCCGTATGTACTGATGAAAACGCTCTCGCCTGCATGCTCTGACCGGACAGCTGCTCCCGCATCGTCGGCCGCTTCTTCCGTACCGGCTCCGCCGTGCGCCGCTCCCTGTTCTCCAGATATGCCGGCTTTTTGATCTCGCCGTTTAAAAGCTCCGGCGGAATCTCCTTCACAAAACGGGAGACCTTGTTGTACTGCGTCTCGCCGCGCACCATGCGCTGTCTCGCCGACGTGATGACAAGCTCCTTCATCGCACGCGTAATGCCGACATAGGCCAGCCTGCGCTCTTCCTCCAGCTCACTGCTGGCATTGTCTGACGTGATCGACATATAGCTCGGGAACAGACCGTCTTCCATTCCCGCCAGAAAGACCTTCGGAAACTCCAGTCCTTTGGCGCTGTGCAGTGTCATGAGGACCACATAATCGTTCTCCTCGCCGACGCTGTCAATATCCGCCACGAGTGCGACCTCCTCTAAGAAACCGCTTAACGTCGGCTGTTCTTCGCCCTCCTCGTAGGCGACTACCTTGCTTAACAACTCATCGATATTCTCGATTCGCGCCTCCGCCTCGTCGGTGCCTTCCGCCTCAAGCTCCTTCACGTAGCCCGTCTCCTCGATCACCTCTCTGAGCAGATCCGCCACACCGATATATGGCAGCTTGCTGCGCATCGTCTGGATAAACGTCACAAACGGCTTGATTTTCGCTGCACTCTTGCCAAGGGACGGTATCTCCTCCGCACGCTTTAAGGACTCATAAAAACTGATGTCGTACGCCTCCGCGTAATCGGACACACGGTTTAGCGTCGTCGCACCGATTCCGCGCTTCGGTACATTGATGATTCTTCGCACCGCCAGATCATCCCTCGCATTGTCGATCGTCTTTAAGTACGCCAGCAGATCCTTGACCTCCTTGCGCGCATAGAAGTTCACGCCGCCGACAATCTTATACGGGATATTGGACACGATAAAACGCTCCTCGAACAGACGGGACTGTGCATTCGTGCGGTAGAGCACCGCGTAGTCGCCGTAGCCGTACTTTCCGTCCCGGACGCCGGACGCAATATCCCTTGCGACATAATCCGCTTCCTCGTAGGCGGTGTCAAACTGCTCAAAGTCGATCTTCTCCCCCTCGCCGTTTGCCGTCCAGAGCGTCTTCGCTTTCCTGCCGACATTGTTCGCAATGACGCTGTTCGCCGCGTTTAAGATGTTCTGCGTCGAACGGTAATTCTGTTCCAGCTTGATGGTGACCGCATCCGGAAAATGCTTTTCAAAATTCAAAATATTGTAGATATTCGCTCCGCGGAACTTGTAGATCGACTGATCGTCATCACCGACCACGCACAGGTTTTTGTATTTGCCCGCGAGAAGACGGATCAGCTCAAACTGCGCCGTGTTCGTATCCTGGTACTCGTCCACCATGATATAGCGGAAACGCTCCTGATAGTAAGCGAGCACCTCCGGGTCCGTCTGCAGCAGCTCTACCGTCTTGACGATGAGATCGTCAAAATCCAGCGCATTGTTCTTCTGCAGCGCTGCCTGATACTCCTGGTAGACCTGCGCCTGCTTTTTCTTCACAAAATCACTCGATGCCGCCGCCTGCAGGGCAAACTGCGTCGGGCCTACAAGCTCGTCCTTCGCCGACGAGATCGCCGCAAGAAGACTGCGCTCCTTGTAGATCTTGGTGTCAATATTCAGGCGCTTGCAGATCTCCTTCATGACGCTCTTGGAATCATCTGAATCATAAATCGTAAAATTCGTGTCGTATCCGATGCGGTCAATGTGTCTCCTTAAGATGCGCACGCAGGTAGAATGAAACGTCGACACCCAGATGCTCTCCGAGCCGTATCCGACCAGCGCCTCGATTCGCTCCCTCATCTCGCCAGCCGCCTTGTTGGTGAACGTGATCGCCATAATATTGTACGGATTGACGCCCTTTTCCTCGATCAGATATGCCGTCCGGTGTGTCAGCACTCTCGTCTTGCCGGAACCCGCTCCCGCGAGAATCAGCACCGGTCCTTCGGTGGTTATAACGCCGAGCTTCTGCTGCTCGTTTAATGTATCATAAATACTCATGCCTGTTTTTCCTTTTCCGTTTATAGTGATATGAGAAAGTATAACACATTTCTCTCTGTTTTTCGATACCATACAGAACATATTTTCTATTTTTCATGCTGGGACACTGTCATATACATTTCCCAACATTTGTCTCTTGTCATCTGGTTTTGAAAACTATATAATGTGATAAGAGGTGACGCATATGGACAACGATACAAAAAAATTTCTGAGTGATCTGTTAGCAGAATTACAGAGAATTGATTATGTCAGACCGGAAGATATTCCGAACATTGATTTATATATGGATCAGATTACCACATTTATGGATTCCCAGTTGGCGGCATCCAAGCGGCATGCGGATGACAAGATTCTGACCAAGACGATGATCAACAACTACGCCAAGAACAATCTTCTTCCTCCGCCGGAGAAGAAGAAATACACCAAAGAGCACGTTCTGACGCTGATATTCATCTACTATTTCAAAAACATCCTAAGCATCAGCGACATCCAGAGCATCTTAAATCCGATCACGGACAAGTATTTCGGAAAAGACAGCAGCTACAGCCTGGAGGACATCTACCGTGAAGTCTTCGGACTCGAGCATCAGGAGACCCAGAATCTCATGAAGGATCTCGCCAGGAAGTTCAACACCTCCTGCCAGACATTCCCGGATGCTGCCCCGGAGGACGCCGAGCTTCTGCGGAATTTCAGTCTGATCTGTATGTTAAGCTACGATGTCTATGTGAAAAAGACCATCATCGAGCGTCTGATCGACACGACCACATCGGACAAATCCAAGACAGAAAAAAATAAAAAATAATCGAAAAAGCCACAGGCACGGGCAAAAGTTCCCGTTCTCCTGTGGCTCTTTTTATCTGTCTCTACTGCTTGTATCTGTCTCTACTGCTTGTCCGTATTCTGCATGCGGCTGAATACCATATCATAGCCGTCATTTCCATAATTCAGGGATCGGTTGACACGGCTGATCGTAGCAGTCGATGCTCCGGTCTTCTCCGCAATATCCAGATAAGTCTTCTGGTCACGCAGCATCTTGGCAACCTCGAACCGCTGTGATAAAGAAAGCAGCTCATTTACTGTACACACATCCTCAAAAAATGTGTAGCACTCTTCTCTATTCTGTAAGCTCAAGATGGCGTCAAAAAGATGATCCACTGCATCTGTCCTAAGTTTCTTACTCATGTTCTTCTCCTTCTTCCAAAATGGATTCTTTTGTTATTTTAGCATATTAAAGTTTTAAAGTAAATACCCAAGTTTCTGTCCATGCACGCACTTTTTCCACTGCTTGCATTCATGAAATCCGATTGTTATAATAATAGAAGTATCTGGAAATTGCAAGAACTTTATTTCATACCAACGATAACTGGAGATTATAATAATGAAGAAATTAAAACAATTCCTGTTTATTTTTGTCCCGCTGCTTCTTGTGATTGCGATTCAGTTTCTCGCAACCTACTTCGCCATGGGACTTTCCCTGCTAATCGAGAACGGCTGGTACTCTGTCACCGGCAGCGCAGGGTTCCTCGATATTGTGGACGACGCCTTTTCCCTGTGGAGTTCCCAGCGCTTCAACACCGGCGTGCTGTTAATCTACAATGCCATGTCGATCGCCGTGTTCGGTCTGTGGTACTACTGCCGGTATGGCGGCAATTACCGCCCCGTTCTGCGTCAGACGTTTCATCCCGCTGCAATCGCCGGCATCGTCATGCTGATGCCTGGCACACAGTATCTGACGACCTATATCATGAGCTTTGTCGCGTCGCTCTTTCCGCACTGGATGGATGCATACGAATCCCTGCTCGAGACGGCAGGCCTCGACGATCAGATCTCCATTCTGATGGTCATCTGCTCCGTCATTTTCGCCCCGTTCTGCGAGGAGCTGGTCTTCCGCGGCGTCACCATGCACCAGGCAAAGAAATGTCTGCCTTTCTGGGCAGCCAATCTGCTGCAGGCGCTGCTTTTTGGCATCTTCCACATGAACATGATCCAGGGCATCTACGCATTCTGTCTGGGACTTGTTTTAGGGTATGTCTGCAACCGCGGCGGCAGCATCTATTACTCGATCCTTTTACACATGCTGTTTAACTTCTGGGGAACCGTGCTCTCCGGGCTCATCCCGTTTGGCGACACGACGTTTTCTCTGATCTTCTGGTTCCTGTTCGGCATCGCCATGACGGTTGGCGGTCTGATCGTCTTTAACTTCGGCATCCGAAAGCTGCAGGCGACCGGCCGCTCATCGGCTACGCCTCTTTCAGATATTCCTTCAGGAACCGAATAAACGTCTCCATCTCTTCTCTCGTTCCGATGCTGATGCGCAGGTAGTTGTTGATGCGTTCCTTCGTAAAATGACGCACATAGATATGCTCCCTGCGCAGCGCCTCGAACAGTTCTGTTGCCGGCACGCGCTCGTGCGAAGCAAAGATAAAATTGCTCATCGAATCCCCGAACGTAAATCCCAACGCCCGCAGCTCTTTTTTCGTCCACTCTCTCGTCTCGATGATCTTTTTTCTGGTCTCCTCAAAATAAGCACGGTCACGGATCGCCTCCACACCGAGTGTAAGCGCCGTCCGGTTCATCGTATAAGAATTAAACGAATACTTCACGTCATTGATATAGCGGATCAGCTTCGCATTTCCCATCGCATATCCGATGCGCATTCCCGCCATGGAACGCGACTTGGAAAATGTCTGCACGATCAGAAGATTGTCATATTTTTCAATCAGCGGCAGTGCCGACACCCCGCCGAAATCAATATACGCCTCATCCACCACAACGATCACGTCGCGGTTGTGTGCGATGATATCCTCGATCTTTTCAAGCGGCATCAGAATGCCGGTCGGCGCATTCGGGTTCGGGAATATCACTCCGCCGTTTTCCCCGTAATAATCCTCCGCCCGGATCACAAACGCGTCATCCAGCGCTTTCGTCTCGTACGGAATCCGCAGCATATCTGCCCACACATCATAGAAAGAGTAGGTAATGTCCGGGAAGAAAACCGGCTTTCCGGAATTAAAGAATGTCAGAAAAATCATCGCCAGCACATCATCCGAACCGACCCCGACGAATACCTGATCGCTGCCCAGTCCGTAATATGACGCAATCGCATCCACAAGCACCTTACAGGTCGGCTCCGGGTACAGGCGCAGCGTATCCGGGTTAAATCCGGCAAGCGCCCTCTGCACCCCCGGCGCGGGCGGATACGGATTCTCGTTGGTGTTTAACTTGATCATCCGCTCCTCCTGCGGCTGCTCCCCCGGCACATAAGGCACCACTTTTCTCACATATGACTCCCAGTTCTCCATCCTTTTTCCTCCTACTTGTCCAGTCCGTACACTGCCGCCAGCTTCGCAAATGCAGGCAGGGAATGTTCCACGGTCTCATGGGACACACAATATGCGAGACGCACAAACCCCGGACAGCCAAAAGCACTTCCCTTTACCATTAAAAGATTAAATTTCTTTCCCTTGTTTACAAATTCTTCTTCGTTTTCCACCGGCGACTTCACCCACAGATAAAATGCTCCCTCCGGCTTAATGCAGGTAAATCCGAGCTTTGTCAGTCCCTCGTAGAGTCTGCTTCGGTTCTCATCGTAAAATGCAACATCCGTCTTCTCCGCAAGGCAGCGCGCCACGGCTTTCTGAATCAGGGACGGTGCATTGACAAATCCGAGCGTCCGGTTTGAGATCTCAATGCCGCGGATCAACTCTTCGGCGTCCGCCGCTTCATCCGGCACCACGACATAACCGATACGCTCTCCCGGAAGGGAAAGGGATTTGGAAAAAGAATATCCCACCAGGGTATTGCGGTAATATTTTGTCAGAAAATCCTCCTTATTCCCGTCATACACGAGTTCCCGGTACGGCTCGTCCGAAATCAGATAAATATCGGTTCCAAATTCAGCCTGCTTTTTCTCTAAAATGGCTCCGATCTGCTCCATCGTCTGCGGCTTGTAGATCACGCCGGTCGGGTTGTTCGGCGTATTCACGATAAGCGCCTTCGTCCGCGCGGTAATCTTTGACTCCAGATCAGCAAGATCCGGCTGAAACGTCTCCAGATTCGGCTGTACAATCACAATCTTTGCATCAAAATTCGCCGCGTACTGGCGATACTCTCCGAAGAACGGTGCAAACACGATGACCTCATCATCCGGATCGAGAATCGTCTTAAAAATGATATTAAGCCCGCCTGCGGCGCCTACTGTCATCACCAGATTGTGCGCCGTAAACTTTGTTCCGAAACGTTCGTTCAAATTCTCTGCGATCGCCTGGCGCACTTCCTCATAGCCTGCATTCGCCATATATCCGTGAATGCCGAGGGAACCTGCCGCACCTTTTTCATCCGCCTCATCCAGAAGGTCGCGGATTGCATCGTTTAACGCCTTCGGCGCCGGGGTTGCCGGATTGCCGAGCGAGAAGTCAAACACATTCTCCTCCCCGTATTTTGCAGCCATCTCCCTGCCCTCATTGAACATGGCGCGGATTGCCGAATTGCCCTCCAGCGCTTTTTGTATTCTCTTTGATACCATAATACCTATCCTCTTTTCTGCGGTCTGCCCCCGCATCGTTTTCTCATTCCTATACTTTACCAAATTACCATGTGAAAGTAAACGGTTATTTTGCAGAAATTTGATCTATGCACAAGTATAACACATTTATGGGAAATTGAAAAAAAGAACGGACAACTTCCGGGGAAAATATCCCAGCTCCGTTATCCGTTCTTTTCCTCTCTCTATTCCTATGCGTTCACCGTATCCACAAAGCGCATGAAGGCTGCTCTTCCTTCTTCTGTACACTTGTAGACTCCTGCGTCGGTGAGAACCTCCTTAAATACCAGACCGATCTCTGTCTGAATGATCTCATGCAGCTTCTCCGGTGTGATCTCGCCCTCCAGACCACTGCCGGCGGTAAAGCCGTACTTCGGAAGAAATTCCTCTACCCAGTCTGCATGCTTTGCCAGCTTCTCGTCTGCGCGGATGTCAGCGCCGTCTAAGATCGCCTGCTCCAGATCCGCCATCTCATCCTTCAAACGTGCCGGGAGCACTGCCAGACCCATAACCTCGATCAGGCCGATATTCTCCTTCTTGATATGATGAAGCTTTGCATGCGGATGATATACGCCGAGCGGATGCTCCTCTGTCGTAATGTTGTTGCGCAGCACCAGATCCAGCTCATACGCATCGCCGCGCCGTCTTGCGATCGGTGTGATTGTATTGTGCGGCTCGCCGTCTGTCTCGGCGTAAACGAATGCCGCCTCGTCCGTGTAGCCTCTCCATGCGAGGAGAATCTTGTCTGCCAGATCAATCAGACGGTCCTTGTCTGCGGCGCTGATACGGATAACGGACATCGGCCATTTTACAATGCCTGCCTTTACATCCTCATATCCTTTGAAAGTGATCTCACGCTCCACCGGTGCCTTTGCCATGGCGAACTCATAATGACCGCCCTGGAAATGGTCGTGGCTTAGGATCGATCCTCCGACGATCGGCAGATCGGCATTGGAGCCGACAAAATAGTGTGGGAACTGCTGCACAAAATCAAGCAGCTTTCCGAAGGTAGCGCGCTCGATCTTCATCGGGGTATGGTTCGCGTTGAATACGATGCAGTGCTCGTTGTAGTAAACATACGGAGAATACTGGAAGAACCAGTCACTCTGGTTGATGGTCACCGGAATGATGCGGTGGTTCTGTCTCGCCGGATGGTTGATGCGTCCTGCGTATCCCTCGTTTTCCTTGCACAGGAGGCATTTCGGATAACCGCTCTGCTTAGCCAGCTTCGCCGCCGCAATCGCCTTCGGGTCCTTCTCCGGCTTCGACAGGTTGATCGTGATATCCAGCGTTCCGAACTCTGTGTCCGCCGTCCATTTCAGATCCTTCTTCACGCGGTATCTGCGGATATAGTCCGTGTCTCTGGACAGTTTGTAAAAATAATCCGTCGCCGCCTGCGGAGACTCCTTCTCATAAAGATCATAGAAACGGCGGACCACCTCGCTTGGTCTTGGAACCAGCATGCTCATGATCTTTGTGTCAAACAGATCGCGGTATGTAATCGTATTGTCCGGAATCAGCATCTGCTCCGCCGCATAGTCGAGCATCTCCGCAAGGATCTGCGGCAGTGCCTCCTCGGCGCTCTCCTGCGTCATCGGCGTGCGCTTCTCATAAGCCGCCGTGGCTTCATCCTCCAGTTCGTCAATGTGAAACAGCTCCAGCAGACGGTTGATCGTAAACCGCTTATCCTGCGGCTCTATGAGTCCCGTCACCAGCCCGTATTCTGTCAGTTCCAATATTCTTTCCTGTATCATGATCCAACCTCGTTTCTAAATATACTCTGCCACTACGCCAATTTTACCGGACCGTCGCCGATCTCTACCACATAGAAATCTGCGGCATAGCCGATCTTGTCCTTATAGGCGGTTCCGACCTTCTCGATAAACGCATCCACCGCGTCATCCTTCACGATGCTGACCGTGCATCCGCCGAAGCCTGCGCCCGTCATACGGGAACCGATCACACCGTCGATCTTCCATGCTTCCTCAACCAGGGTATCCAGCTCGATTCCCGTCACCTCGTAATCATCGCGCAGAGATACGTGGGAGTCATTCATCAGCTTTCCGAACAGTGCGACATCGTTGTTCTGCAGTGCCTCCACCGCCTTGATCGTTCTCTGGTTCTCATATACGGC
Organism: uncultured Lachnospiraceae bacterium; assembly: GCA_902781225.1. Classification (GTDB taxonomy): domain Bacteria; phylum Bacillota; class Clostridia; order Lachnospirales; family Lachnospiraceae; genus Roseburia. Next base: position 12,670 of record CACZIN010000032.1, read on the forward strand.
ATGTTTTGCACGCTTTTGGCACACCGGACTTGTGATGGCATCCTGATACTGCTCAAACTGCGCTTCTGTCAGATCGCCGAGCGCGTTGATCTTTACCACTTTCTGCAGTTCGGCAAGCGCTGTCTCACACTCACTGCGTCTCTCGTTGTATTTGGAATCACCGAGTCCGCGCTTTTTGTTGCTGCAGGAGATCACAATCTTCGCATTTTCAAGCTTAATCGGCGCATACTCATACTTTAAGGTCGCCGTATCCAGGAAAATCGCATGTCCCGCCTTGCCCATCGCAATGGCGAACTGATCCATGATACCGCAGTTGACGCCGTTGAATTTGTTCTCGGAATACTGGCCGATCAGTGCCAGATCCTGATTCGTCACATCAAAGCCGAACATATCACGCAGGATGAATCCGGTCAGCACTTCCACCGATGCGGAGGAAGACAGTCCGGAACCGTTCGGGATGTTGCCGAACAGCACGAGATCCATACCGTACTCCACTTTCATGCCCTTCTCACCGAACGCCCACATTACCCCCTTCGGGTAGTTCGTCCAGTCTGCTTCCTTCTCCGGCTTAAGGTCCTCCACGGAAGACTCCAGCACACCGAGATTCTCAAAATTCATGGAATAAAAACGGAGCTTCTTGTCATCTCTTTTTCTCGCCACACCGTAGGTGCCGATCGTGAGCGCACACGGAAATACATGTCCTCCGTTGTAATCGGTATGCTCACCGATCATATTCACACGCCCCGGTGCGAAATAAACTCCGATCTCTCCCTCATCCCCAAATAATTCTTTAAACTTTGCAAGTACTGGTTCCCAGATCATGCGTTACCTCCTTATACATCATTTTTTCTATGAATGGTTTCTGTTACCGTCCTGTTGTAATTCTATTATAACGTCTCTGTGTTCCTTTGCAATAGACCTTTTTCAAACTGCAACATAATCAAAAAAACATGCAACAAAGTTGCATGTTTTTCTGATCTGTCATTTATCATTTTTCACAATGCCATCAATCACAATCTCCGATCATGCGGCAGCCCCGGTTTTTTATACTTCCGGTTTAAAATCACGGATCAGCGAAAGCGTCGGCAGTGCGTTGCCATCGTAGTCAAACAGCGCCTGATTTGCCCACTCATTTCCACATGGTCCCGGATCGTTCATATATTTTAAGGAGGCCGGTGTTGCCCAGCCGGAGCCCGGTACCGGAATCCATGCCGGCTCCCAGTAGAAGAATCCCTTTCCTTTTCCGCCTTTGATGTGGCTGATGCGGTTTAAGAAATCTTCCATGAAATCGTACTGCCCCTGCTTTGTCATCGGATATTCGATCTTCTCCACAAGCGCCGGTCTGGTCGCATATCCCTTGCGATCTTCATCGGATAGCTTCTCGTAATTCTTGTAGTCTTCCATCGTATAGCCCATGGAAACCTCGGCAATCACCAGATCCTTGCCGTAGCGCTCCGCAATGTCATTCATGTTGTCGTTTAACATCTGCAGTGAACCGTGCCAGAACGGATAATAGGAAAGTCCGATGATCTCGAAATCCTCCCCGCGCTTTGTAAAATTGTCAAACCACTCGCGGTACAGCGCATTGTTTCCGCCGTTATCCAGATGAATCATCACCGGAATCGTGGCATCCGCTTTCCGCACCGCACGAATTCCCGCATTGACGAATGTCGCAATATTGTCATAGTTCGGGACTTTTCCCTCCGGCCAGAGCAGACCGTTGGAAAGTTCATTTCCCACCTGCACCATAGTAATATTGACGCCGGCATCCAGGAATGTCCGCATGGATTCCAGCGTGTAGTCATAGACCGCCTGCTCCAGCTCCTTCACGCCGTAATCTGCCCACGCCTTCGGCTTGATCTGTTTGCCCGGATCTGCCCAGAAATCACTGTAATGAAAATTGAGAAGCACACCAAACCCTGCCGTCGTGACACGTTTTGCAATCTCAAGAGAGGTCTTTAAATCATTCTCCCCCGCGCCATAAGATTCGCCGGTCTCCGACCACGGATCATTCCACAGACGGATACGGATGGTGTCGACGTCATAGCTCTTCATGATTGCAAGAAGATCCCGCTCCTCCCCGTTATCGTAATACTTTGCTCCGCACCGCTCCAGTTCGAGCAGTGTGGACAGATCCATTCCTTTCACAAACTTCATATGCCTATTCGCGGGCACAGGTTACATTCCATGCCCGCTCTCCTTTCTGTTTTTCTATATTCCGCGGAAACCGAACCGCAGTGTCAGAGGCTTTGTCACATCAATGTGATATTCCGGATGAACCGGTGCCCCCCAGCTGTCGTCTCCGCCAATGCCCATCTGTGCCAGCGCCACACGTACAACCGTGTAATGCACCTCAGGCAGTTCATACGCATGCATTGCATTTTCCAGTTCATGCGGTGTGTAAGGCAGCGCGGAAAATGACAGTTCGTCTCCGGTAAAGAGCATGCCTCTTCCTCTCTCATCCGTCACCTTCGCATAGCGCACGCCTACTTTGTTGCCGCACTCCTGCGGTACCAGATACTGCGCCATATTATCCGCCACGCGATTCCTGTATACACCAAGCTTCGCGCCGCATCTGCGGTCCATATACGTCTCCTGCGGTCCGAGACCATACCACTCCAGTCTGTCGTAATCCGCATTCAGCTTAAAGAGCATTCCAAATTCCGGCATATCGCCCAGCTCCTCCACCGGGTCATAGGTCAGCTCGGTCTGCACATACGCATCCGGCGTCACAGTGTACGTCACGCGGCATTTTGCCTGCGGCGTGGTTGGGAGCAGATAGGTATACGTGATGGAGACGCTGTTCTCCTCTTCTCTCACAACCGGTTCCTCATAATCAAACATGCCCTTGCTGCTCATTCCGGCATACATACTCGCGATCTTCCACTGCGCCATCCGCCCCTGCATGCGGCTTCCGCAGTCATTGTCAATCGGCGCGCGCCAGAAATTTGGCATCGGTATCTTCTCAATCAGCTCTTTTCCCATGTAGCGGTAGGACACCAGCCCACAGTTGTTGTAGGAAAACAGTACGTCAAAATTCTCACCCTTCACGCCCAGATTCCACTTTCCGCGGATGACTTGAAGTCCCGCCTTACGGTTCGTCACACACTTTCCCTCATATTCTGCCGCGGCAGCACCGATTGTCCCGCCGTTTGCAGGCGCTTTTGCCGAAAAAATCTTCTGACCGAATGCGATCTCATAATCCGGCTCTGCCCACAACAGTTCTTCGCGCAGCACAAACGATACGGTCAACGCGTATTCCGCCCCGGCTTCCTTTCCCGCATGCTCCAGTTCATCGGCAAGGACCTTGCAGCCCTCCAGTTCCGCCAGAACAAATGTCTTTTCTAAGAGAGGTGCCACAGACAGTGTCGTTTTTCTGCGGTTCACCGCCACACCGTTCTTCTCCAGCAGAAGGATGCAATCATACTCTGCCGTATCGGTAAACAGGTTTTTATTTTTTACCGTAAAACCATCTGCGGTAAACGATATGCTGATGTTCTGGTAATTGAATTTTACTTCCTGCATCTTCGGCGACTCTGCGCGCCCCTTTGCATAGCAGATGCCGTTGCCGCTGAAGTTATAATCTGTCGGCCGCTCCAAGAAATCCCCGCCGTACGCCTGAAATTCCTTCCCGTAGCGGTCTTTTTTCGTGATGGACTGGTCGATGTAATCCCAGATAAATCCGCCCTGATAGCGCGGCTCCGTGTCGGTCAGATCGGTGTACTTGTGCATCGCGCCGCAGGAATTGCCCATCGCATGCGTGTACTCACAGCAGATAAACGGCTTCTCCTTCTGCTCCGCCAGATTTTTCACAATCCGCTCTACCGGCGGGTACATCTGGCTCTCCATATCGCTGCTTCCATTGTAACGTCTGTCGTTGTAGACTCCCTCATAGTGAACCAGGCGGTCGGAATCCAGCTCTCTGAATTTCTCGGACATCTGATAAATCACGATTCCACCGTAAGACTCATTGCCGCAGGACCAGATCAGGATCGCCGGATGGTTCTTATCACGCTGGTAACAGGAATTCACGCGGTCGAGCATTCTCGCCTCCCACTTCGGATTATCCCCCGGCACAATCGTCTGCGGATCCGCGATCTTCCGCATTGCCGCTGCATCCCAGCTTCCGTGGGACTCCATATTATTCTCTGCAATCATGTAGAGTCCGTAGATGTCGCAGAGCTCATACAGCCCGACATTGTCCGGATAATGGCAGGTACGGATGGAATTGATATTGTTCCGCTTCATGGTCACGACATCGGTGAGTGTCTCCTCCATGCTCACCGCACGTCCGGTCAGGGAACTGAATTCGTGGCGGTTCACGCCCTTAAACACAATCCGCTTTCCGTTTAAAAGCATTAGTCCGTCCTTCATCTCGAACCGGCGGAAGCCGATCTTTGATGCGACGACCTCCTGCAAATCGCCCGCCGCGTCATACACCTCCATCCGAAGTTCATACAGATACGGCTCCTCCGCGCTCCACAGCTTCACATCCGCCACTTCCCGCGAGACATGTAAGGTTCCGTCCATCTTCTCCTCCAGAGCAAACACCTCCGTGCCCTCCGGTGTCTCATAGCGGCTCTCCGCCAGATCAAGTCTTCCGCGCTCCACAAGCTGTATGCGCACACTTCCGCTGCCGCAGGAGCGAAGATCCAGCTCCAGCGTGCCACCAGACAGACTCTCCGCCACCTGTGGACGGATCTTAATGTCACAGAGATGCGTCTTTGGAATCATGTAGAGATAGACGCTGCGGAAAATACCGGAAAACCGGAAGAAATCCTGATCCTCGCACCAGCTTCCGATCGTCCACTTGAATACCTGCACCGCCAGCTTGTTCTCCCCGTCCTTAAGATAAGGCGTCAGTTCAAACTCGGACGGTGTAAAAGAATCCTCACTGTATCCGACATATGTTCCGTTCAGCCAGAGTGCCATGCCGCTCTCCGCTCCCTGGAACGAGATAAACACACGCTCTCCGGAAAAAGACTCCGGCAATGTGAAATATTTCACATAACTTGCGACCGGATTGAACTTTGTCGGCATCTCGTCCGTCCAGACGTCTTCCCTTCCATCCCACGGATACTGCGTGTTCGCGTACTGCGGGCTGTCATAGCCTTCCATCTGGATATGTGCCGGCACGCGGATGTCATCCCATCCCCTGCAATCGTATTCCGGCTTTTCAAATCCGCGGATCGTCTGCTCATAGTTTTTCGCATAGTGGAACTTCCATGATCCGTCCAAAAACAGGCGGAAACTGCTCTTTCTTCCGAGCGGATCCAGCCACACATCCGCCTCATCCCAGTTCCGGTACACCACATGGTCGGAGTGCGCTGCCACGCGGTTCTCCTCGTAATATTCCGGATCGCTTAGTTTCTCAAACAAAAATTCTCCCATACTGCTCATCCCCCAATTTGTGATTGCTGTTACTGCCTTTGTTAAGTTCATTATAACGAAAAAATGCGCATTTTGTACTTATTTTTCGGCACAAAACACGCATTTTCTACCATCATTCATTACCATCCTTTTCGCGCGGAAATATTGTAATTCAAAAGTTTTGTCTCGTAATTTTCCGGATTGATTTTCCACTGATAGGGGGATGTATTTAAAAACTTTTTAAAGTTCCGGTTAAATGTGGATGTCGTCGTAAAACCTACCTTCTGTGCCACAATCTCCATCGAATCCGTCGTCTTTTTCAACAGATCGCACGCCTTCTGAATCCGGACAAGATTGATGTAATCCACCGGAGACATGTTCATGCAGGACTCAAACAGCCTTCTGAAATGCGTCTCACTCATATGACATTCCTGTGCCAGCTCCTCCACCCGGATCATGTGCATATATTCCATGCGCACATAGTCGAGTGCCGCAGCAATCTGCGTCACTCCCGAGTGTTTCTGCATTTCCACTCCCTGCACTTCCTGCTTTGCCTCCTGTTCCTCGTTCAGCCGGACAATCTCTATCACAAGGGAATACAAAAGTCCTCTCACGCTGTCCGTATAGTGGCTGCGCCGTCCCCGCATCTCCTCCATGATCTGCCGGACCAGAAATGCGAGATTGTGATTCTCCCATTCATGGAGAAACAGCGCTCTCCGGTTGATTTTCCGGATCAGCTCCCGGCAGAACAACTCGTTTTTCGGATACATTTCGGCAATAATCTGTGCCGGGTCAAAAAACAGATATTCCCAGTAGCTTGGTCCCTCTTTTGTATTGCTGATCGTCACATGAGGATAGTTGTTCGGTATAATGCTCACCATGGCAGGCTGATAAGGCCGCTGCTCTTCGTCCAGGATCAGTTTTCCCGTACCGTTTCTGCACGCTCCGATCTCCATCAGATTGTGAAAATGAAGATGCGCCTCATCATGACCGTAGTCCCGGATCCAGTTTTCTCCAAGAAGTGCCAGCACATATTCATTTTGTGGTATCTCGTAAAACCGAAGCTCGATGGTATCTTTCTTCTTTTTCCCCATAATTACTCCATTTTCTCCCCGCTGCCCGCCGTGACAGCCTGACTCGAATCCGCTCCGTCTCGCTGTGGGCTGTCGCATTCTTCTGCAACCAGCTCTGCGCACCTCGCCGTGACAGCTCGATTCCGCTTCGCTCCTTCTCGCTGTGGGCTGTCGCCCTATAGAGAAATCCAGCAACACCCTCTGGAAAGCAAGCTTTCCTCCGGTGTCACTGGATTTCTCTACACTGCTCGTAGCTTAATCAAAGTCGAACTTGTCGAACCGCTGGTGCATTGCCTTATAGCGGAAGCGGATCATCTCATTTTTCTCCAGGACATCTTCTTCTGTTCCTCTGTACTGGCAGCGGATACAGCTGTAAATACCTGTTTCCTTATTGTAAAACATATCAATGTCCAGATCTCTTAAAAAGCAGGACGGGCATCTATAATTTAATTTGCCTTTGCCAAGTTGAGCCATGTTGCAAATACCTCCTTATCTGAGATTGTTTTTCTGTATCCCAGGGTAAACATCGGTGAGAATGCATATCCCTCTTTTACATATCCCTCTGCGTCCGCGTTGGATGCAGTCATGGATACGCGTGTCTCGATCTCCGGAATCACGGCACTTACTTCCGTTGCGCCCTTGACGCCTTCCTCGCGGCACTTGTACTCATAATGGATCGTCTTCTCTTCCGGTCCGTCGATCTTTAAGGTGATATGGGACATATCCTCGGAATACTCGGTTGTACCGTAGCATGCAACCATATACTCGTTTAAGGTAACCTCTGCGCTCGGGTCACTCATCTCAAGGATGGTACGCTCGATCTTGATGTTGGAGGAGCCTTCCTCAAAGTATTCTTTTGTCTGAAGCTTCACAGTCAGATCTCTGAACTCGATCGTTACCGGATCCAGTGTCAGGATTCTTGTCTTTCCTTCCTGTGAAAAATGTGCGTGTGTCGGGCAGAGGCAGAGATCTACTTCCTCACCCTTATAGGAAAGCTTTGCACTTCTTACAGTTCCCTCTCCTGCGTAATGTGTGAAGTAACCTGCGCGGTACTTCTCCTGAATCAGGAACGGATAAGATGCATCCTGTACATGCTTTGTGCCGATACCAACCGGCCACTCCAGCTTCGCTGCATACGGACGAAGGTCGACGATTGCACCGCCCTGATCCATATTGACGCAGGCTCTCATGTACGGATCACAGTACCAGAACAGCTGCTTGTCTGATCCGTAGAGGATATCTCTCCAGAGTGCACACTCCGGCTCATTGTAGTTACCGGCATCTACGCCCTTCTTCTCGCGGTAGTAATCTGCGAACTCGGACATTGTCATATCGACTAACTTACCCTCTTTTTTCAGCTTGCCATAATATGCACAGCCGTCGCTGTAAGACTTGTAGAGAAGCTCATACGGCTGCTCCCAGCGTCCCATCTTGTTCATCCAGCCCGGTCCTACAAACATCATGTTGTATGCATAACCGTTGTTGTATTTTCCCAATGAACGATACTGATCGATCAGGTTGTACAGATACGGGTACTCCCAGGTCTTTGTATCGTAGATCATTCCGCGAAGTACATTCTGCGGATGTGTTCCAAAGTTGGAACCGTTGCCGTCATAGCATGCGATCAGGTCACGGGACAGATGCGGAATTGCAACAATACCGCTGTCCTCAGCCGCATTGGCAGCCGGTGCATGTGTATTCTGCTTGGACGGAATCCACGGTGCCCATGGGCCGCCATCGAATAAAGTGTACCAGGAGTTGTTGCATGTATGGTAAGCTTTCGGTCCTTCCTCCCAGCAGGTGGCAACCGCACACTTTACGGTCGGATAAGCTGCCTTGATATAGTTGGTCAGATCGGCATCCATATAATAGGAACCGGTTGACTCCGGATAGAACCCGAATCTGTCATGAAACTTCTCAAATACATCGTTGACGATGGCTTTCTTGTCCTCCATGGAGAACATCCAGATGCAGAAATCCTTGGTCTTGTATTTCTCACGGAACTCCTCACACGGAAGTCCGAGCAGAGATAATGCGATCTCGTCTCCGTATACGTCGTGGTCATGCTTCGCAATCTCCACTGCCTCATCATTGAAAAGAGATGCGTATGTCATCTGAATGGTTACTTTTAACCCATTCTCATGTGCGAGTCTCTGCTGTGTCTTGAAAATATCCAGAGATTCTGTCAAGAGAGCCTTGTCTCCGATGTCCTCTTCCTTTCCCTGTCCTGTGACAGTTGCGGAATACTCCGGAACCATCTCTGGTCTGTGAATCAGATTTAAAATAAATTGATCCATTTTCTTCCTCCTCAATTTCTATATTTCTTTCATTTTTATGGAAAAGATGCCTGGTGCATCCTCACCCGCCTACCTAAAAACTTGTATTGCACTTTGAAAAATGCTGCTTTTGCATTTTTCTAATGCGAAGTTGGAAATACTCAGACATTGCAGCCAATGCTGCAATGCCTGCAATAGTATTTCCCTTCGCTATTTATCCCTTCACCGAACCGCCGGTAATTCCTTCTACATAGAACTTCTGCATGATAACGAACAGGATACCGATCGGGATACCGACCATAACGCCGCCCGCGCAGAATCTCGAGAAGTATGTCGGGATCAGAGTACGATTCAGCATGTTGTAAAGTCCGATCGCAACGGTCCAGTCTGTCGAGATACCTGAGTTTAAGATGATCTTCGCAAAAACGAAATCTGTCCACGGTACCAGAAAAGAACTGATAACAGTATACACAATGATCGGCTTGGAAAGCGGAAGCACAATCGTGAAGAATGTTCTTGCCTCGGAAGCGCCCTCCAGATACGCAGCCTCACGCAGGGATGTCGGAATCGTATCAAAGAATCCCTTCGCCACAAGGTAACCCAGTCCGGATGCACCGGAGTACACCAGAATCATACCGATATGGCTGTTGGTTAAGTTGACGGACTTCAAAATAAAGTAAATAGCGATCATGGACAAAAAGCCCGGGAACAGCTGCAGCATAACTGCGATATTCATGAGAGCTTTTCTTCCTTTGAAACGCATGCAGCTCATTGCATAGCTGACCATCAATACAAAAGAAGTTGAAATCAGACATACAAAAATAGCAATAACCAACGTATTCTTAAACCAGATCGGGAATTGTGATACCGTGTCCGGTTCAAAGAGCATGCGAGTATAATTGCGGATCGACCATGTCTCCGGGAAGAAGCGGCTCGTGTTCATGCCGTCATATCCGCTGAACGAGGTTACAATCAGCCACACGATCGGCGTGATCCAGATCACTGCAAGCACTGCAAGCACTACGTGAAGCAAAACGGAATTAACAATTTTTCTCTTTCCCATCATCTGAATGTATCCTCCTTATCTCCTTTAATCAGGAAGTTAAAGGCAAATAATGTAATGACTGCACATACGACAAAGACGCAGATACCGATGACGGATGCCATCTTATAGTTGTACTGCTCACTGGTCAGACGATACAGCCAGGTAACCAGAAGATCAATCTCCTTACCCCAGGAAGCCGCCAGTTTCTGGTTGGTCGTTGTGTAAATATCCTGTGTCAGCAGGTAAATTACATTAAAGTTATTGATGTTTGCCGTAAACTGTGTTACGAGGTAAGGTCCTGTGATAAACAGCATATACGGCATTGTGATCTTGCGGAAAATCTGGAACGAGTTTGCTCCGTCGATCTTCGCACTCTCTTTTAACTCTTCCGGGATGTTCATAAGTACACCGGTTGCAATCAGCATCAGGTAAGGAACACCTACCCAGATATTGATGACAACGATCGTGATTTTCGCCCAGACCGGATCAGTCAAAAACGGGATATAGTTTGATTTGATCCAGCCAAGGTTCTGTAACAGATCGACCAGACCGATGTTCTTGCAAAATGTGTTGACGATTCCTGTGTTTGCGAAGAAGTTACGCAGCAACAGTAATGTTACGAACTGCGGAACGGAAATAGCCGCAACAAAGAGCGTTCTCCACATCTTCTTTAACTTTGTGTTCTTGTTGTTGATCAGAAGGGCGAGAATAATTCCGCCGAAGTAGGTCGTAAATGTGGCAAGCACTGCCCACAACAGCGTCCATCCCAGAATTCTCCAGAACGTATATCCGAATGTGGAAGTGATACTCGTGGTAAACAGGGACTTGAAGTTTGCCAGGCCTACCCAGGTAAACAATGCATTTGGCGGCATATGACTCTTGTCATAGTTCGTAAATGCAATACAGATCATGACGATCAGCGGCATGATGTTGAAGATAATCACGCCCAGAATCGGAAGTGCCAGCAATGTAAAATGGAACTTATCGTTCAGCATCTCATTGCAGTCTTCCTTAAACGTATTGATGTGCTTTCCTTCTTCTGCGCGAAGCTGTAAGCGGTATGTATTTCTCACGTTTGCCATCCAAAGCAAAATTCCCACGATGAGGAAACTCAAGCTGATGACGCCGAAGAGCAGAATCAGAAGGGAGTTGTCATAATCATTGACCTCGTTCTTCATCGTCGCCGGGTTGTACACCATCGCACGTTCTACCGTACCTAAGGTATTCAACTGGCTGATATATGGCACACCGATCAATACCGTATATAGAATTAACCCGATTTCCAGTAATGTCACCAGAAATCCCTTGATGATTTGTTTTCTTTTCCAATAACCGGCACCCGCTACGATCAGAGATGCCTTCACTGCGCCGTCTCCTTTGGCGACAGCCTCACCAAATTCTTTAAAGAATTTTCCGATTGCTCCGAAGAATGCAGCCACCGGATTCTTTTTACTTTCCTTACTATTCATGCAAGCACCCATGCCTTTCCATAACCGCCATTTTCTGTAAAACGGCGTTCTCCTTGTATCTTTGCTGCACGCAGTGCATACCTGTTCTGCGTGTTCTTTGGGTTCTGTTGATATTCAGATGAAGAAAAAGACCCACTCACGGTCCATGTCTTCGTATGTGGGTCTTTTTCTCTTCATACACTCTTATAAAATCGTGTTACTGCTTATTCTGCCGGCTGTGATACAGACTCTACCAGGTTATCCAGTAATGTCTGTGCATCTGTTCCGTCCGGGTTACCCTGAGCGATGATCTCACCAAATGCCTTGGTCGGATCCCAGTAACCGCTGCCTACTGTCTGAACAACACCGTTTGCACCGTTCTGTGCGGTAACTGCTGCGATTGCTACATTTGCTGTAACCTCATCAGACTCGCCAGCTGCGATGTTGGACGGTCCGATCTGTCTCTCTGCGAAACGTGTCTCCTGGCTCTGCTCGTTGGTTAAGAATTTAGCTAATTCCATAGCCCAGCCAACCTGTGCGGAGTTTGCGTTAACACCGATCATCTTGTAACCAGCTGCGGAACCCATCGGAACCTGCTTGCCTGCGCATGTGTAAGTCGGAAGTGCGCATGCTGCGTATCCGTCGCCGAATGCTTCCTCTACTGCGGATGCATCCCATGTACCGGAAACGATAGCACCAAGCTCACCAGTTGCGATCTGGTTTGCTGTATCACCGTCTGTGATCGGTAAGAATGCGGAGTTTGTTGCGATTGCAAGCATACCGTCTACAACGTCGGTACCCTTGATACCGTCAGCAGATGTTCCGTTCCAGTCCATTGCTGTGCTTCCGTCATCGTTTAATGCTGTTGTAAATCCTGCTCCGTAGAAGAATCCTGCATTGTACCAGCCGCTTGCAAGTACCATTCCGGCTTTCTTGCCTGCTGCTTCACAATCTGCAAGGATTGCATCCCAGTTGGTCGGATCTGTTACGACATTGCTGTCATAGTATAAGAAGTATCCGTTATCAGCGGACATCGGGTAAGCATATAATGTACCGTCTACCGTAGCTGCCTCTACAGCACCTGCTACGTTCTCGCTGGAAACTGTATCAACATCCTGTACTGCCTGTAATACGCCTGCGTTTACAAGATCAACTACCTGATCGCTTGCGAATGCGAATACATCAGCTGCTGCTGTCGGGTCAACTAAGATATCATCCTTAGCGTTTGCCTCAGACTCTACACCAACTGTGATGTCGAATGTCTGATCCGGATTTGCTTCCTTGAACTGCTCAATAAGTTCGTTGGTTAATGTCTGGTCTTCCTCAGCCGCCCATACTCTTAAAGCAATGGTGTCTCCGCTTGCTGCAGGAGCTGCTGCTTCCTCAGTACCTGCTGCGCTGTTGTCTGTTGCTGCGCTGTTGTCTGTTGCTGCATTGCTGTCTGTTGTTGTCTCGCTGCTGCTTCCGCCGCATCCAGCTACCATGCTTGCTACCATGCTTGCACATAATAATGCGCCCAAAACTTTTTTCTTCATTTTGAAAATCCTCCCTTTTTTTTTCAAAACTTTTTCAGAACGCCGCATGCCCAATTCCGTATCGTACCTGCGGTACTGTGCATCTATTGCGCAATCGGTTGTTCTATGATTAAAGTATATTACGTGCCTGTTTTGATGTCAATGTGTATATTTTATAATAAATTTGCTTCTTTTTTGGCATAAATGCACAAGTTTTAAAAAAATATCAGCTTTTCGTGAAATCATTCATTATTTTTGTGCAACCGATAAACCCGAATATTCCAAGCAAATTCCACTGTTTTCTTTTAATTTTCCAACATTTCAGACACATATTGCACGATTTTGCTGATTTTCCCATTCCCTGCACCGTTTCCGGCGTGTCAGACACCGTATTCCGGCACAATCCGCACTGCCCGGTGCACACTATTTCGTGGATTCCTTGAGTACGACCTCATATGGAAGTAATGTCTTCTGCTTTACCTCAAGTCCCTCCACAAGATCTAAGAGCGTCCGGCACGCCACTCTTCCAAGTTCCTTGGCATCAAAAGCAAGCGAAGTGATTGACGGCACATGGTTCTCGAGAATCGTGCTGTCATAAAAGGATGCCACCCGCACATCCTGCGGCACTCTGACGTGCTGTTCCCGCAGTACTCTTAACACTCTGCTGGTCACCGCATCATCCATGCACAGAATGCAGTCCACGTTCTGCTCCAGGATCTCCTTTACTGTCCGGTCGACGCGCACCCGGTTTTCCGGACTTAAGTAAAGCAGATTCTCATTGAGCGCCTGCCCCTGCTGCTCGTAGGCATCCCGGAATCCGAGCAGACGGCTGTGCGTTACCATGTATCCCTCGTCCTCACCGATCAGTGCAATCCGCTTTAAATTCTTCATTAAAATAATAGACGTCAATTCCCGGCAGGCACTTCTGTGGTTGTGGTCGATCTGGATCACACCCTCATAATTCGTACTTCCGGTCGTCACAAACGGAATATTTTTCTGCTGCAGGAATTCAATCTGCGCGTCCTCCAGAAAGGTACGCATCAGAATCACACCGTCCACCTTATGATTTGCAACAATCCGCTCCAGTGAGGAAATGTCATTCATCTGACACATCGTAAGCAGAATGTCGTATCCGACGGTCTCCGCCATCTCCTGAATGCCGAACAGGCAGCGCTGGAAGAAATTCCAGTCCACCACTTCATAATCGCGCGGCATTACCACACAGATATTGTACGTTTTCGACTGTGCCAATCCCTTGGCGATAGCGTTCGGCTTATAATCGTGCTCCTCTATGTATTCCATGACCCTCTTGCGGGTCTCTTTCCCGATTCTTCCCTTTCCGGATATTGCGCGTGAAACCGTTGTCTTTGAAACCCCTAACGCCTCCGCTACGTCCGCAATGGTAATATCTTTTTTCTCTTCCTTCTCCATAGTAACCTCCAACTCTGGACTATCGTCCGGAGTTTTCCTTTATTTTGCGCTAGTTGCGCAATCTTTTTTTATTATCAAACACAATTCCAGAAAAATCAATCCACTTTTTTACCAAAAATGTGCTCTCATATTTTGCAGTATTTACGGTACTTTCTGTTGTTTACAGTTCATTTTTGCGATGATATAATGAAAAAGCGCAAACGGTTGCACGTTTTTTTGTGCCAGCATGTGCAAAACAACTACTTCTTATAGAAAATTTTAGAAAAGATTGGAGATCACCCGATATGAGAACAGATCACCTGCTCTTTGGAGCAGCCTACTATCTGGAATATTTGCCGTATAACCGTCTGGAGACAGATATGGAAATGATGGAGCGTGCCGGCATGAATACCATCCGCATCGCCGAGTCCACCTGGAGCACCTTAGAACCGTCCGATGGCGTCTTTGACTTTACCTGCATCGACCGCATGGTACAGACCGCTGCAAAGCATCACCTTTCCGTCATCATCGGGACCCCGACTTACGCGATTCCGACCTGGCTGGCGCGCAAATACCCGGATATTCTCGCCGTCACTGCGAACGGGCAGGAGCTCTACGGTCACCGTCAGAACATGGACATCACGCACCCCGGCTACCGTTATCACGCCGAGCGCATCATCCGCGCCATGATGGAGCACTTAAAGGACGTTCCGAACATCATCGGCTTCCAGCTGGACAATGAGACCAAGAGCTACGGGACGGCAGGTCCACGGGTTCAGCAGATGTTCGTCGCTTCCCTGAAGAAAAAATACCCGGACATTTTGGATTTCAACCGTGAATTCGGTCTGGATTACTGGAGCAACCGCGTGAATGACTGGGCTGATTTCCCGGACGTGCGCGGCACGATCAACCAGAGTCTCGCCGCGGAATTCCAGCGCTTCCAGCGCTCCCTCGTCACGGAGTTTCTCTCCTGGCAGTCGGACATCATCCGTGAGTACAAGCGCGACGACCAGTTCATCACGCAGAATTTTGATTTTGACTGGACCAGTCACTCATACGGCTATCAACCGGAGGTCGACCAGTATGACGCCGCCCGCTGCATGACCGTGGCAGGCGCCGATATTTACCACCCCTCACAGGACGACCTGACCGGCGCCGAGATCACCGTGTGTGGAAATATCGCGCGCAGCCTGAAGAAAGACAATTATCTGATCTTAGAGACCGAAGCGCAGGGGCTGACCCCATGGCTTCCTTATCCGGGGCAGCTGCGTCTGCAGGCGTACAGCCACCTTGCCAACGGCTCCAACAGCGTGATGTACTGGCACTGGCACTCAATCCACAATGCGATCGAGAGCTACTGGAAAGGCGTACTCTCCCACGATTTTTCCGAAAATGCCACCTACCGGGAGGCCAGCGGAATCGGCGCGGAATGGAAGCGCATCGGCGCACACCTTGTGAATCTGAAAAAGAAAAACCGCGTCGCCTTCCTGTTGGACAATCTCTCGCTGGCGGGGCTGCGCCAGTTTCCGCTTGAGACCACCGGTGACCACAGCTACAATACCGTGATGCGCTGGCTTGCCGACGCCCTGTACCGCAGAAACATCGAATTTGACATGGTCTCTTCCGGCGAGCGGGATTTTTCCGCCTATGATTTTCTCGTTGTTCCGGCGCTCTATGCCGCATCCGACGATCTTCTCGGTGCGCTCGACCGCTATGTGGCAGAGGGCGGACACTTAATCGCCACTTTCCGCACGGGCTTCGCCGACGAACAGTTGAAAATCCGCCACGATGTGCAGCCGCATCTTCTTTGTAGGTGCCTTGGTATTCACTACGACCAGTTCACCTACCCGAAGAATGTCCGCATCGCCACCGCAGACGGCAGGAGCGCCCTCGCACACGACTGGATGGAGCTTGTCACCTGCGACACCGCGACGCCGCTCGCGCATTATGACCATCCGTCCTGGGGCAGTTATGCCGCCGTGACCGAGAACACCTACCAGAAAGGCTCCGCCCTCTACCTCGGCACTTTCTTCGATGATAAGCTGCTGGAATCGTTGCTCGTATCCTATCTCACCAGACACGGATATGACGGTCTTTCCGAAGACACACCGCAGTTTCCACTGATCGTAAAACGCGGTACAAACGATTTCGGCAAAAATCTGTGCTACTACTTCAACTATTCAGGCGAGCCGCAGACAATGACCCACACCGGAAATACAGGCACCGAGCTTTTAACCGACACCCCGGTTGCCGCCGGCGCCGTCCTGTCACTGGATCCCTGGGGACTGGCGATCGTCGAATCATAGCCGCCTAAAACCCCGATGCATCCCGGGGACACGGCGGCGAAAAGCAGAGACAGGAAGTAATCACAAGATGGTAACGTGTTCCGGCTGGAACTTGCCGGCGGCGGTTCTTTGGAGCAAAATCTGAGCATTTCTTCCGCATCGCGCCTGGCATCGGATTCCGTGTCTTTGCCACGCTTTGACAATCCAGAATGTGTCCGACAAACCGCAGACAATGAGCGGATTCCCTAGTGCCTCTAATGGCACTGCTTCACAGACAATATAAAACCGCGCGAACCGAAACTCGTTGCCATCTGCTATTAAAAACAGGGCAGATGGCAATTCAAACATCGGCTTCGCGCGGTTATGTTTTTTTCAGCAGTGCCATAAGAGGCACACGAGAATCCTAAAATTGTCTGCAGGTTGCGGACACATCCGTGGAGTGTTCAAAGCTTGGAAAGACATGGATCATCGGGGATGCCAGGCGCGGTGTGGATTAGAAATGCCGGATTTTGTGATCAGAACTGCTGCCGGCAATTCCAGCCGGAACATTTTATCATTCTGTTCTTAACCTGTCCCGGCTTTCCTCTTCCGTACCCCCGAAATGCGCTGAGGGGTTTTTGCACGCCGGATGTATTCTACACCGCCCGCCCCAGGAAGCGTGTCAGTTCCTCGATCGGTATCGGCTTGGAATACTTGTAGCCTTGCAGGTACAGTGCATTCATCTGCTTGCACTGATCCTCGTCTTTTTCATTCTCCACACCCTCAAACAGAATCTCATAATGCGAATTCTTGAAGATATCGGAAAAACTCCCGACCATATAGCGGGACTCTGCATTTTTCCCAGCGAGAATGGTCAGCGACCGGTCGAATTTGATCACATCGATCGGCAGACCGATAATCCTCTCGAAATTCGAGTAGCCCGTTCCAAAGTCATCCAGATAGAATTTGATTCCCAGCTTCTGAAGACCGGTAATCGTATTCTTAATGTTGTCAAATTCCGTCTCATTCCAGCTCTCCGTCAGTTCAATCGCAACTTTTTCATAGGGGATTTCATTCTGGCAGATGATATCCATAACATCCTTGCAGAATTCCTTTCTGCGGAATTCCAGAATAGAAAAATTGACGGAAACACGATCGATCTCATACCCTTCCTGCTCCAGGCGTTTGATCTGGCGGCAGGTTTTATTTAAGATAATTTTGCTGAGCGTATGAATATATTCGTGCCGCTCTGCCATCGGTATGAACTGATCCGGATATACTATCCCTGTTTCCGGCAGTTCCAGCCGCATCAACGCCTCCGCCGAGGCGAACCGGTTGGTGCGTGTATTTAACACCGGCTGGCAGTACACTTTGACGCGCTCATCCTCTAAGTCGCAATGTGCATTAATGTCCCTTAATTCGCCTAATATGTAAAATACCTTCAGATATTCTGTGATATCTTTATTCTGACACTCATATACCGTGCCGAGCGGTATTTTCTCTTCCATAAATTCATCCAACGCCAGATACTCCCCTGTCTCACGCAGCCTGCCATCTGCATGTACGATCAGCACCCGGTAGTTCAGTCCATGCTGTTTGCACACATGCTCATACGTTTTTCGTATGTTATATTTTCCGTTTTTCTCCGCTTTATCGTTCAGTCTCTGATACACCAGTGCAAGCTTATCGTCCTGCAGACGAAACAGGCAGAATGTTTTGAAATAATTCTCCGCAAACGTCAAGATCGTACGGGAAAGTTCTGGTATCTTTTTGAGATTGGTTTCCGGGAATCCCATGAAGATTACAGAAAAATCATCGTTTCCCACATCTCTCAGATAACTGTCAAACGCACCAGCATCAAGTGTTCCTGTCTCCCTGTCGTAGGAAGTATAGTGAAACAGAAACAGCGCTCCCATATAGGGCAGCAGAAACGCCATGCAGCTGTAAGACGTCGACACATTCTGCGCCTCCAGCGCAATCATGCCAAAGGAAAACAACAGAATGCCCCACAGACAGCGGAACATTTTCTGCACAAACCTCTTCCGGTAGGCAAAGAGCACAACCACAAGAACAATGCAGTAATAGATATAGGCAAAACGGAACGGTTCAAGATAGAAATTCTGATGAACCATCAGATCTGTGTCGATATAGAAACCCAGACGGGTAAACGGCGATCCGATCTCAAAAAATGCAAATACCGCATAGCCGCCCCAGGACACCGCGCCCAAAAGCCTTGCAGGTCTCTCTTCCAGCTTTAAAAGCGCACCGAAGTAATTGCAGAGCAAAACAAACGTGAGAATTAAGAAAAGATACATTCCGTCGTGCAGCACATAGATCAGAAGCCTTCTGGATTCTGTAATCTGAGCGATCACCACATGGAAACTGATGCTGCAGACCGTCGCCATCATCAGGGATACCGTTCCTGTCTTAAAAATAATCAGGCTTTTCTCACGCACCGCATAGGAAGAATGTAGCAGCAGCCAGTAACTGACGCAGAGCACAATCGCACTGATATCAGCAACATAGGTATAATTCTGATAGAACAAAACATCTGTCATAAACTCATTCTCCCTTTTGGCTGTTTCTTCCTTTTCTTCTATTATTATACATTTTTTGCCGGCAGATTTCAATTTCTATCACGCAAAAGGGGCAGAGAAGCTTTCCCGCTTCTCTGCCCCTTTTTCTGTCATCTTTGACAACACACGCCTACTCGTAGCGGAGTGCATCGATAACTTCCATCTTTGACGCCTTGTTCGCCGGATAATAACCGAAGAACACTCCGGTCAGCATCGAGAAGAACAGTGACAGTAAAATAGCAGTTGCCGATGGATGCACCTGCATAATAATGTAATTGGAATATTCGGAATACATATTGGCAATCACAAACTTCGCCGCCTGGCCGAGCAGTGCTCCGACACCGACGCCGATCAAAATACCGATAACGCCGCCGATTAAGCAGAGCATGATCGCCTCAATGACGAACTGCATACGGATCGTCCGCCGCTTTGCGCCGAGCGCCATGCGCACACCGATCTCCCTCGTACGCTCCGTGATCGACACAAGCATGATATTCATGACGCCGACACCGCCGACGATCAGTGAGATTGCCGCGATTCCGGACACTGCAACCGTGATGACATTGAGTACCGTGTTGATCATGCCCATGCTGGACTGCATGTTGCTCGCTGTCACATGGAAATTCGTATTGTTCTGATATACTTCATCAAAATAATTCTGAATATCCTCCGTCGCCTGGTTCACATCCGCAAGCGGCGTCAACAGCAGATTAAAGTAATTATACCCCGTCTTATCCGCCCCCTGCAGCTTAAACGCTGTCTGAATCGGAATCATCATATAAGTAGAACGGTCCTTTTCTCTCACGGACGTATCCACTTTTCCAAACAGTGCCGCATTGTATTTGTAGACGCCGACAACAACAAAATCAAAGATCGATCCGTCAGACATCGTCACTGAGACAGTCTCACCGATCGGATCTTTTTCTCCGAAATAGTTCGCTGCCATCGTGTCCGCAATCACGCAGACTCTCTTCTGTCCCTGGTTGTCTGCCTTTGTGAGACTGCGTCCCGCCGTAAGCTCCAGCTTTAAATATTCAAGCTGTTCCGGTGTGATGCCGTCCACATTGACATTGGCATAATTGTCGGAATCCGCATCGTCCTTGATCTGTCCGCTGCCAAGATAATTTTCCGCAGCGATTCCCTGGATTTCATCCGGGTACCGGGCAACCAGTTCATCGATCATCTCCTGGGTCACATAATCACTCTGTGTCATATCTGGGGAAGTCCAACTCTCCCAATCCTCATCATTCTCGGGATACCGTGCCTCCACATAAGCGGAAACGGTATTGCCGCCAAGTGAATTCATCGTCGCGGTCAGGGTGCTCTGTATGGAACCACCGATCGTTGTGATGATGATAACGGAACTGATACCGATAATAATGCCGAGCATCGTGAGCAGCGAACGCATCTTGTTCGACAGAATACTGATGATTGCCTCTTTTATATTTTCAAAAAACATCAGTGCTCACCTCCCTTGTTGTCCCCCACAATCTCACCGTCTAAAAGGGTGACAATGCGCTGTGTCTCCGTTGCAAGCTCCTGGGAGTGTGTGATGAGCACGATCGTTTTTCCCTGCTCCTCATGCAGCCGGTGAAACAGATCCATGACCATATGTCCGGTCTTGGAATCCAGCGCACCGGTCGGCTCATCTGCCAGAATGATCGCCGGATCATTGATCATCGCGCGGGCGATCGCCACACGCTGTTTCTGTCCGCCGGAGAGCTCGTTTGGTCTGTGATCCGCGCGTCCGTCCATGCCCACCATAGCAAGCATCTCCATCGCGCGCTCCTTTGCATTCTTCGTCTTTTCCTCGCCGTATAAAAGCGGCACCATGACATTTTTCAGTGCATTGGCTCTCGGCAGCAGATTGAAGTTCTGAAATACAAAGCCGATTCTGCGGTTGCGGATCGCACTCCGCACCTCGTCCGTCATGCCGTTGACATCCTGCCCTTCCAAATAATAACTGCCGGAGGTCTGTCTGTCCAATACTCCAATGATGTTCATCAATGTACTTTTTCCGGAACCCGACTCACCGACGATGGAAACGAACTCTCCCTGATTCACGGTAAGATCGATCCCGTGCAGGATTTCCAGTTCATTTGGCTTACCTACATAATATGTCTTTACAATTTTTTCCATTCGGATTACTGGTTCACTCACTATTCGCTAACCTCCGTACCTGTACCGTCTGTCAGTCCCATATCCTGCTCAGAATACATCTGCTCCGGTGTAAATGTCTGTCCCTCGGCTATCGAAAATGTCGTGTCGTAGATCAGCATATCTCCCTCTGCGAGATCGCCGCCGGTCACTTCTGTATAATAATCCACTTCATCGCCGACCGTGATATTCCTGCGCACTGCAGTTGCGTTTCCACTCTCGTCCGCCTCAGCCACAAGAACATACGCCTGACCGTTGTCATCGTACTGGATCAGGTCATACGGAACTGCCAGCACTTCTCCCTTCGCCTGGATCATGACTTTTGCCTTCACGGCCATTCCGATTAAAAGTTCCTGATTATAGAGCGCGATCTCGATGGAATAACCGCCGGAAGAAGTCGTGCTGCCGTCACTTCCCGTCGTGCCCTGGCTCTTCACACGGACCACTCTGGTCACGGTTCCCTTGATCTGCTCATCACCGGTCGCATCTGCGGTCACAGTTGCCTCCATGCCTTCCTGAAGCTTCAATACATCCGCCTCCTGCACGGTTGCGACCATCTTTAAGGAGCTCGTATCCTCGATTGTCATGATGACGTTCTTCTCTACATTGATGTCTCCGACCTTGGAATTCACCGCTGTCACCACACCGCCGCACGGCGCCGTGATCTCGCAGTCTGCCAGCTGCTCCTTCAGATTGCTGAGTGTGTCCTTGGAAGTCGTGTCGGTATCCTTGTACTTGTTCAGCTCCTGTGCCTCCTGCGCTGTCTCGATCGCACGGTTGGTGGTCTCTACCGCCGTATCGTAAGCGGTCTGGGCGTCCTCCACCGCCTGCTTGGCTGCGAGCAGTGTGGCAAAATCCGCCTGTCCCTGATCGTAGAGCATCTGTGCGCCGTTGTAGCTGTCCTTCGCGCGGTCGAGTGTCTTCTGCGCCGCCGCAAGCGTCGTTGTCTGGTCATCCTTCGCCTGCTGTACGGCGTCCGCCGCCTGCTGTGTATTGATGCTGCTCACCGCACTCGCATTCGACATGGACTTCTCTAAGTCTGCGATCTTCTCCTCGATCGATGTGGAGTCCAGTGTACATAAGACGTCGCCCTCTTTTACGATGTCGCCGACCTGCACATTCATGGAAGTGATCTCGGACGCCGCCTTGGATGTCACATTCGTACTGCTGACTCCGGCAACCGTTCCCTTGACCGAGATCGTATCGGACAGATCCCTCTTCTGTACCGGCTCCACTTCCACGGTATTTACCGCCATCGCCACCTGCTTGGTCGCGTTATGTATGGATGTACCGATCCAGACTACCAGAACTGCCACAATAACCAGCACAACGATCAGCACCTTCTTTTTCTTCTTTGGCTTTGCTGCTATTGCGCCTGCATTCTGCTCGTTTTTTTGCTTCTTGTCTTTCATTCTCGTCTCTCCCTTACCTGTATTTTACAAATTTATGGTGATTGTATCATTATCACCCCTCAAAAAAAATGGGTTTAAGTAAAACTTAAGAATTCTTAGGAAATCCTACCATTTTTTTAAAGTTTCTTTGTACTATTGTAATAATACAGTATGTTTGTTTGACTGTCAAGACATTTTTGCAGACATAAAATTTTTCTGAAATACCGACATCATCTCTCTGGTCAGCGACAGCCCCTCCGGGTCCTCCGGCACATCCGAGTAGTGCACCCACTCCGCCGTTGCAAGCTCTCCCGTGTCCAGCACAATGTCCCGCTCTCCGTCCAACTCACAGAAATAGCCGAGAAGAAGATTCTGGTCAAATCCCCAGGGCTGGCTCTTATAATAGCGGATATTCTTCACCTTAAGACCGACTTCCTCCTGCACTTCCCGCATGACCGTCTCCTCCGCCGTCTCCCCGATCTCCGTAAATCCGGCGATGAGCGCATACCGTTTGTACTCCCTGTTGGCATAGGTTGTCATCAGAATGTACTCTCCGTCCGTCACCCCGACGATTACCGCCGGTGCGATTTTCGGAAATACCTGGTTGCCGCATGCGGGACAGGATAACATCCGCAGTGTTCCGTCGTGCATCAGTTTCTGTCCGCATCTTCCGCAGAACCGGTTATCCCGGTACCACTCGTACAGATGCCATGCCGTGGCAGCCGCAAAGATGTGCTCCTTCGGCTTTCCGGACCGCACCGCAAACATTTTTTCAAAACAGTACCCCTCCGCTGTGAGGTGCTCCGGCAGTTCCGTCAAAAAATACGTCTCCGCACCAACGGAAAACAGATAAATGCTCTGCGGTACCATTTCTCCCGCTGCCTCACAGATCTCCCTAAATTTCCTGAAAGTAAGAAAGGTAAGCGTCTCCCCCTCCTTTACAAGGATCTTGTTCTCCCTGTAGATCATCATATAGCTGGTATCGTCCGGCTGTCTTTTTTCATACTGATTCTGCAGATGCAGCGGTAAAATATCCTGTATCATCTCGTCTCTCCTTATTTACATAATTTTCCTTGAAACCAAAAGGAACTGTCGCAATAAGCATATCGCACTTTGCGTTAATAAGTAATATTACAGGAATACCAGAGAACAAAAAAGTTCCAGAATAAACAGACGGCGGCAAATTCTTTGAAGCAAAATTCGTGTATTTCTTCCATGCCGTGGCTGGCATCGGATTCCGTGTCTCTTCCGCGTTTGGACAATCCGACGGGTGCATGTCCGACACACCGGAGACAATGGGCGGACTTTCTGGTGTCCCTAATGGCACCTCTTCACAGACAATATAAAACC
>CACZIN010000033.1:0-34030 GCA_902781225.1 uncultured Lachnospiraceae bacterium
ATTCTCAATATACCACAGGAGGTTTTTCTTTTTTATCCTCACCGTTTCCAACTATTCCATTCTCCCCAGCATAGCTGGGGGATTAGGCTTTTCATTTAAATTTTCTCCACCAGGATACCGTCCCGGTATGCCTGAAGAAGCGCCTCCAGGTCCCGAATGGAAGCGCGCAGCTCCCTTCCGATATCCGTATCCGCCACAAGCTTCCGCCGCACGACATGCTGCACCAGAATCGTGTGCGACGCGATATCGCTTCCGTCCTGCACCGCCTTTTCGACCGACTCAAACGGTTCATGCGCCGCAAGCACCAGACCGTAGGAATTATAGATCAGCGTGTATCCCGCAATCCCCGTCTTCGGCTGATAAGCCTTGGAAAATCCGCCGTCAATGATGAGCAGCTTCCCGCCGCATTTTACCGGGGACTCCCCCCTCTTTGCCTCCACCGGAATATGACCGTTGATGATATGTGCTTCCGCGCCCTCAAGCCCGAATTCCGAGAGGATGCGGTTGACCACCTCTTCCTCCTCCAACAGGCGGTAGTACGGATTCTTCGGCTCCTGGTGCGTCGCCTTGTCCGCAATAAAATAGCGTTCAAACGTCGTCATTTTCGCTTTTCCGAACACCGGGGAATTCTGGTTTTCCCAGATAAACCACAAGATATCCAGCCCCTTTTTCTTCTCCCCGGGATCAATCGCATAGTAGCCTTTTCTCGCGTAATTCTCCAGCACATCGTAGAGCGCCTTGCCGGAATATTCTTTTCCGTACACATTTACTCTGGTAAAGGTTCCGTCCTCATTCATCGGCACACAGCCGTGGTAGAGCAGGTTCCCGTTGTAGACCTTGTACAGGCTGCCCTGTGTGAACAGGAAGCGGACGTGGCGCTGCAATTTTTCACAGTTCAAGAACGCCTGCGTGATCCGCTCCATGACGTCCTCCTCCTCCGATGACAGTTCATACGGATGCTCCCAGTCGATCGTCGGGAAGTTCAGATCCTTCATCGGGTATTCCTTCCCCTCCACGCACACCGTTCCTTTTTCGATATTGATCTTGTCCAGCAAAAGCCGCTCATCCATCCCGAACTCCGGGTGACGCATGATCATCTGTCCCTCCAGCTTAAACTGGATCACCGTAATCGCCTTGTGCATTTTCTCATCCAGCATGGCGTCACGCACATCATACTCATCCTCCCGGTAATCCAGCTTAAAGCAGGTGCAGGGATCCTTGTCGTATTTGCTCATGGCAAGTCTGGCGAGCGGCACCAGATTGATGCCGTATCCGTCCTCCAAAAGATTTAAATTGCCGTACTTGGCAGAGATGCGGATCGCGTTGCAGATGCAGGGTCTGCTTCCCGCCGCCGCTCCCATCCAGTAAATATCGTGGTTCCCCCACTGGATATCCACGGAATGGTGCTGCATCAAGGTATCCATAATCAGATTCGGGTAAGGTCCCCTGTCGAAAATATCTCCCACCACATGCAGATGATCCACCACAAGCCTGCGGATCAGATTGCAGAACGCAATCACAAGCTCCGGCGCCCTGCCTGTCCGGATCACGGACCGGATGATCTCATTATAATAAGCTTCCTGATCGGAGACATCCGGTCTGCCGGTCAACAGTTCCTCGATCACATACGCAAAATCTTTCGGCAGCGCTTTTCGCACCTTGGATCTGGTGTATTTTGACGAGGCGCTCTTGCAGATACGGATCAGCCGGTACAGCGAGACCTTATACCAGTCCTCCATATTTTCCTCCGTCTTTAACACCTGCTCTAGCTTCTGCTCCGGATAGTAGATCAGTGTGGCAATGGCTTTCTTCTCTCCCGCACTGATCGCATTCCCGAATTCTTCCTCGATCTTGCGCTTGATCGCTCCGGAACCGTTCCGGATCACGTGCTGGAACTGATCGTACTCACCGTGAATATCTGTAATGAAATGTTCCGTTCCCTTTGGCAGGCTTAAAATCGCCTGCAGGTTAATGATCTCCGTCGCTGCCGCAGCCACGGTCGGATACTGATTTGCCAGACTTTTTAAATACCGCAGATCTGTTTCCATATATTTTTCCATATGTTCCCCCTCAGAATATCAAAATCAATGATACCTCTCAAATAGTAACATATCCGCGCACTGATGACCAGATTTTGTTCGTTTTCTGCCCTGTATAAAAATGGGAACAGAAAACGTTTCCACGCTCCTGTTCCCATTTGGTCCATCTGTATCCGCTTTCCATCTGCCTTATCCGTCTGCCTGTCCTATCCGTCTGCCTGTTCCATCAGTCTGCCTGTTCCATCGTTGCCCGGATCACATCCTGCATATCATAAAATCCTGCCTCTTTCCCTGCGAGGAACTTTGCCGCCTCCACAGCCCCTTTTCCGAAGACGCTGCGGGAATATGCGGTATGCTTGAACTCAATGACCTCGTCGAGTCCCGCGAAGATGACCTCATGCTCCCCGACGATGCTGCCTCCGCGCACTGCCGAGATTCCGATCTCGTGCGGATCTCTCTTTTTGCGCTCGCTGCTTCTGTCATATTTGTACTCATAGACATGTCCCAGAGCATCATTCATGGAGTCCGCCAGCGCCAGCGCCGTGCCGCTCGGTGCGTCCAGCTTCTGGTTGTGGTGCTTCTCCACGATCTCCATGTCAAATCCTGCCGGCGCAAGAATCGTTGCCGCCTGCGCTAAAAGCTGCATCAGCAGATTGATTCCCAGTGACATATTCGCGGATTTTAATACTGCCACCTGCTCCGATGCCGCCTTTACCTGCTCCATCTGTTCCTCCGACAATCCCGTCGTGCACAGAACCACCGGAATCTTTTTATCCACACTATAGACCAGAAGATCGTCCACGGCCTTCGCATTGGAAAAATCGATGATGACATCCGCCTTCACATCGCAGACGGAAATATTCGGGAATACCGGATAGTCATTTTTGATCCCGTCATAGAGATCCACTCCCGCCACGATCTCAATCTGCGGATCCTCCTTGCAGATTGCGGAGATGACCTGTCCCATTTTACCATTGCATCCATTCATGATTGCCTTAATCATCGTACGTTATCCTCTCTTCTCTGTACTGCCCGCTCCGCATGCCGCATGCAGCCGGCGGTGCAGACACATACTCCGGCGGATGGCCTTACGGCTCCCTTCCGCCGGAGTCAGCTGTTTCTTTATGCCAACTTTATTCCGTAATTTTTCATCGCTTCCGCAAGCTTTGCGGCATTCTCCGGTGTCATCTCCGTGAGCGGAGAACGAAGCGGTCCCACTTCCAGTCCCATGAGATTCAATGCTTTCTTCACCGGAATCGGGTTTACCTCGGAAAACAGCGCATCCACAAGCGGCTGTGCCTTTAACTGCAGTTCTCTCGCACGTAAGAGATCCCCTGCAGAGAAAGCCGCACACATATCGTGTACATCCGCCGGTGCCACATTCGACCACACGGAAATCACACCGATCGCGCCGATTGCCATCAGAGGCACCACGATGCCGTCCTCGCCGGAATATAAATCAATCTTGCCGTCCGTTAAGTACATCAGCTTGGATGCCTGCGCCAGACTGCCGGTCGCCTCCTTGATGCCCACAATGTTCTCCACATTCTTAAAGAGTGTGGCTGCGGTCTCCGGCAGAATATTACAGCCGGTACGTCCCGGAACGTTGTACATGATAATCGGAAGCTTCACCGCCTCGGCAATCTCTGTATAGTAACGGATCAATCCGCCCTGTGTCGCTTTGTTGTAATACGGGGTCACAGCCAAAAGTCCGTCTGCTCCTGCCTCTTCCGCCTCTTTGGAAAGGTGAATCGCCTCTCTGGTGCAGTTGGAACCGGTGCCGGCAATGACCGGAACCCGATGCTTTGCAAAACGCACTGCTGCCCGGATCACATCGGAATGCTCCTCCGTAGTGAGCGTCGAACTCTCTCCGGTCGTTCCCACAATCACAATCGCATCCGTTCCCTGCTCAATCTGCCATTCGACCAGTTCCTCCAGCTTGTCGTAATTTACCTCTTCATTTTCCTTCATGGGTGTAACAATCGCTACACCAGCGCCCTTGAATATCGCCATGCCAATCCTCCGTTTCTCCTATGTTAATATATGCCCATGGTACAATTTTGCCCCTGTCAGAT
This sequence comes from uncultured Lachnospiraceae bacterium, assembly GCA_902781225.1. Taxonomy (GTDB): domain Bacteria; phylum Bacillota; class Clostridia; order Lachnospirales; family Lachnospiraceae; genus Roseburia. The sequence continues at coordinate 4,115 of CACZIN010000033.1, forward strand.
CAGAGTCAGAATAAAAAAGTAAAAAAAAGCCGGCTCGATGAGCCGGTCTGATTCTTCTGCCGCATATCTGCATGCCATTATACAGAACCGATAGCGCCCCATCTGCAAAGATGACAGTCATAAAGTTCTTAGCTTTATGCCCAAGAACCAGGGCAGCAGGTGCCTTGCTCTTTCGGCATGCTTTCCTTTTGCTTCCCTTCCCCTGTGCCTGTCACATCCGGGAAACTACTCTTAAAGCACGCAACCTCTATCAAAATATGTATCATATAGTTAAAATTAACATAGCACTATCAACAACAGTTGTCAATAACGGAACTTTCGATTATTCCTCCAGGAAATCCACCTTGCTGACGGACACCTCGTAAGCCACACGTTTTTCCGTCTCAAGCTCCGAGATCTTTTTGACGTATTCCCGGCTCTGGATTCTGCCCCATACCTGCACGTGGCCGCCCACCTCAAAACCGGAGGCAAACCGGGCGTTTCTGCCCCAGCAGATGCATGGAATATAGTCTGATTTTCCGTAGGAACGGTTGACGGCGATCAGAAGATCCGCAATCTCCCGTCCCAGCGGCGTCTTCCGGTAAATCGGTTCCTTGCAGATATATCCGTCCAGGAAAATCTGGTTGCTCTTCATATCCTCCTGCAGTTCCTCCAAAAACTCCAGTTCCCGCACGAACACCGATAAGACAAGGCGGTTCTTTTTCTCCTCGTGCCGGTTAAACGACCGGAACTGCCCGGTCACATAAATGATCTGTCCTATGTAATCTGCATTTACGTCAATCAGCCGCTCGGATATCATTAACGGAATGTAGTCCAGATAATTGCTCAGGCGGTTCACTGCCACATCCACCATATAAAATCCCTCACCGTACACTTCGTGACTGAACCGGAAATCGGATACAATCTCCCCCATAATTGACACCTGGTTGTTTTCAAAAATTTTATCTGCCATGAATCTTTCTCCCTTCTTACGACCATACTCTTTTTTGCGTTGTTCTTCTTTTTCGTTCCGTTCTGCTGGTATGATCTGCCTGACACATTATTTTTATCACGTCCTGTGCCAGAATTTTCATGCAACATGTCGATAACAAAGGGAATGAAATGGCGGATTTTGTCGCAAGTACCACTTGCGCATCTCCGAAAATATGATAAAATAGATTGGTTACTTTTTTAGACTAGGTTTCACACAGGAAAGAGAGATTTTGTATATGAAAATGAAACGTGAAGATGTCCGTAACATTGCAATCATCGCCCATGTCGATCACGGCAAGACCACTCTGGTCGATGAATTGTTAAAACAGAGCGGCGTGTTCCGTGAGAACCAGGAGGTTCAGGAGCGTGTCATGGACTCTAATGATATTGAGAGAGAGCGTGGTATCACGATTCTTTCCAAAAATACAGCGATTACTTATAAAGGAACTAAGATTAACGTCATCGACACCCCTGGCCACGCTGATTTCGGCGGCGAGGTTGAGCGTGTCCTTAAGATGGTAAACGGTGTTGTGCTGGTCGTTGACGCTTTCGAGGGCGTTATGCCGCAGACCAAATTCGTTCTGATGAAAGCGCTCGAGCTTTCTCTTCCGGTTATCGTGTGTCTCAACAAAGTCGACCGCCCGGAGGCACGTCCGAACGAGGTGGTGGACGAAGTGCTTGAGCTTTTCATGGATCTGGACGCTTCCGAGGAGCAGCTTGACTGCCCGTTCCTTTTTGCTTCTGCAAGAGACGGCTACGCTGTCCGCGAGCTTGATGATCTGGTGAATAACAAAAAGGATATGACTCCGCTGTTCGACACGATCCTTGATTATATCCCTGCACCGGAGGGCGATCCGGATGCCAACACACAGGTATTGATCAGCACCATCGATTACAACGAATATGTCGGACGTATCGGTATCGGAAAAGTCGACAACGGCTGCTTAAAGGTCAATCAGGAGGCGGTTGTTGTCAACCATCACGAGCCGGACAAGCAGAAACGTGTCCGCATCAGCAAGCTTTACGAGTTTGACGGTCTGAACAAGGTGGACGTCACAGAGGCAAAGATCGGTTCCATCGTAGCCATTTCCGGTATTGCAGATATCCATATCGGTGATACCATCTGCGCACCTGAGAATCCGGTTGCCATTCCGTTCCAGAAGATTTCCGAGCCGACACTGTCCATGAATTTCATTGTAAACGACAGCCCGCTCGCCGGACAGGAAGGTAAGTTCGTCACCTCCCGTCATTTAAGAGACCGTCTGTTCCGCGAATTAAACACCGATGTCTCTCTGCGTGTCGAGGAGACAGACAGCCCGGATTCCTACAAAGTATCCGGTCGTGGTGAGCTTCATCTGTCCGTACTGATCGAGAACATGCGCCGCGAGGGTTATGAGTTTGCCGTCAGCAAGGCGGAGGTTCTCTACCACACGGATGAGAACGGCAAGAAGTTAGAGCCGATGGAGCTTGCTTATGTCGATGTGCCGGATGAATTTACCGGTGCCGTCATCGAAAAGTTAAGCCAGCGCAAGGGTGAAATGCTGAACATGAAGCCGATTACCGGCGGTTACACACGTCTGGAGTTCAACATCCCGTCCCGCGGTCTGATCGGTTACCGCGGTGAGTTTATGACGGATACCAAGGGTAACGGTATCATCAACACGATTTTCAACGGCTATGCACCGTACAAGGGCGAGATCGCTTACCGCAAGCTCGGTTCCCTGATCGCGTTTGAGACCGGTGAGTCCGTAACCTACGGTCTGTTCTCCGCACAGGACCGCGGTACGCTCTTTATCGGACCTGGCGAAAAAGTATACGCCGGCATGGTCATCGGTTCTTCTTCCAGAGCCGAAGATATCGAATTAAATGTCTGCAAGAAAAAGCACCTGACCAACACGCGTTCCTCTTCCGCAGACGAGGCGCTGACTCTCGTTCCGCCTAAGATTTTAAGTCTGGAGCAGGCACTCGATTTCATCGATGTCGATGAGCTCCTGGAGGTTACACCGGAGAGTCTTCGTATCCGCAAGCGTATTCTTGATCCTACCTTAAGAAAACGCGCCGGCATGAAAAAATAAGTCGTATTTCTACTCTTAAAAAGGAGCCATGTGCACCGTTTCCTACGGTGCACATGGCTCCTTATAAAATGCATATCCATTTTTTCCGTTTTTCTTCACGGTATACATCGCCGCATCCGCCGCTGCCAGAAGTTCTGTCGCACCCGCTCCGTGTTCCGGCCACACCGCAATTCCAAGGCTGACACCCAGCGCCTCGTCCGCATCTCCCATTCTGCACGGCTTTTGCAGACGTTCCATCAAATCGGATGCATATCGCTCTATGACCCCGTAATCACCGCAGTCGATCAGCGCTACAAACTCATCTCCCGCCAGACGGTACGGTGTGAAATGGCCATCCTCCACCGCAAGCGACCGGAGTGCCACTTCGCGCAGCACCTCATCTCCTGCATTGTGTCCGTAGGTGTCATTCACCCTCTTAAAATTATCCAGATCATACATAAAAACCGTAAATTCTTCCCCGGAGGCAATCCGATGCCTGATATCTTCCATAAAGACACTGCGGTTCTTAAGATGTGTCAGTACATCGTAATGTGCACTGTAGGACAGCTTTTCGTTTGCCCTGGTAATCACCTCATTCATTTTGCGCCGGCGCATATTGTCCACCGCCAGCCATGCCACCACGGCCAGCGACACGGCAGCGATCACCAGCGTTGCCCGGATCGTATCCCGGTTCTTTTCCCAGAAGGACTCCCTATGATTGATGATGACTGCATCCCCGGGGAGCTTTGATGCACTGATTCCAAACCTGCGCATCACATTTTCATCAAAGCAGTATACCTTCGGCGGCTCCATCACAATGGAGATCCCGGCACAATCCGTGCCATCCAGTATCTGCACCGCCATTTCTCCTGCCATTTTTCCCATCTGTTCCTGCGAGACAATCTCGCCGCCCAGAAATCCTTTTCCCATGCCGTGCGAGACAATCGAAAACATCGGAATCTGCGCCACATCACTCAGCATCTGGATCGATTCCGCCGACGCATACACATTCCCGTCGCCGTCCCTGCTGCACATAATATAGACCAGAATGCTCTCCTCCCCCAGCGCTGCAACCTGTTTTTTTAATTCTTCCTGGGAGAGCTTTGAAGCATCGATCTCCACAAAGTCCAGCTCTGGAAAAACGGTATCATAATACTGGAATTCCTTGCGTTCTCCCTCTCCGGTCACCGTATCATCCAGTATTCCTACCACCTGTCTTGCATCCGGGTACAGTTTCTTCGCCAGCGTGATCGTATTCTCATAGGACAGCGTCTCAACCACGCCCGTCACAAGCGGGTCTGCTGCCGCCTTCTTCGCCAGTTCCCCGTCATTGACTCCCTCAAAAACAATCGGCGTCTGTGCAAACAATTCGTCGCGGTACGTCATTGCAAACTGAAACGCCGCATCATCCCCTACAATCACAACATCATACGCCGGAACCATCTTCAGATAGTATGCAAGCGTCTGGTAAAAAAGCTGTTCACTCTCCGCCGTCTCGACATTTTTGGTATCCATAAACTGATAATCCAGCTGTACACCGTCACCCAACGCTTCTTTTATTCCGTGGATCTGCTCCGGAACCGTCTCCCATGCATAGGAGTAGGAGCTGATAAACAATACCCTGCCGGTAATTTTTCCCGTATCCGGCACCTGTTCCTTGGCATATGCCGGAATGCTTCCCACACAGATAAGAAGCGCAAAAACGCAAAGAATCCAACACCCTTTTTGAATCCATCGACGTTCTCTCACAGGCACCCCTCCTCCCTATCCGTATATCAAAATTTTCCACCCTCCCGCTTCTATTGTCAATATTTTTTCACTGTTTTTTAACGTTTTTCTGATATTTTATAACCGCCGGATCCGTCATCTGCAGCGTCCTCTTCCACTCCCTGCTTTCCCCCACTTTCTGCACCGCGGAACGGTTCTTATACAAAAAGCTCGTCAGATTATAGCAGTCCACCCAGATCTCGTTGTTTCCCTCTTTCTGCGACTCGTCAAAGATCAGCTGCAGCCCGAAATGCAGATGAACCGTGTCTATGTTGTTGACATTTTCCTTCGTGCTGTATCCGGTATGCCCCATATAGCCGATCACATCCCCCGCCGTCACGACATCCCCCTCCTTCAACTGTTCCCGGTACGGATAGTTCTGGCGCAGATGCGCATAATAATAGTAGCGCTTCCCGTCAAAGCTGCGGATGCCAATGCGCCACCCGCCGTACTGGTTCCAGCCGATCGCTTCCACGTAGCCGGATTCTACGGCGATGATTGGGGTTCCGACCTGCCCCATCATATCATGTCCCAGATGCTGTCTCTGATATCCATAACTTCTTGATACCCCGAAGTCATCATAATCACTGTACTCAAACCCTTTTGCGATCGGTGAAAATGCCTTCAGACCATACTTTTTTACATATGCCCCATCCTCCTTTTCCTGTATCTCATATTCACCGACCATACCGCCAAGGACCGCTCCGTAAGCCTCCCTGTAATAGGAAAACATCTTCATATCCGCGGTCATATGCTCCATCGTATCCTCCCCGCAGAGAATTTTTTCTGCAGCGGTACGCATGTCCTCCGTTGCTCCGGCTCCAAACTCTCCGCCATTCTTTGCCCCGACGTACGCCAGAAGATCAATCCAGTCAAGATGCTGCTTTTCTCCGTAACTACTTATGTCATACTCGTATGCCCTGGACAATGCCTCATACGACACATTAAAATCTACCCATTTGATATAGCCGTCCGCCGTTGTTTCCACGGCTGATTTTTGCGGCAGCTTTCCATTCTCCCAGAGGATTACCCCCATCAGAAAAAGCAGTGCCGCCTCAAGGATCACGGCCGAGCGGATCCGCCTGCTTCTCTCCATTCCTTTCTGTTCCGTTTTCCATTCCTCACTGTCATGGTCATTTTGTTCATTATATAAAAAAAGACTGCAGACTATTCCTGTCTGCAATCTTTACAGATACCGTATAATATGGAATTTTTGCACTGTAGCTGAAATCCGTGATCCTTTTGGATGTGCTCTGCAATCTCATCCATAAATCCGCAGTCGAGATGAATGATGCATCCACATTTGACACATTTCAGATGAAGATGCTCATCGCAGTGCTGTCCCAGCTCCACGTACTGATACACTGCCTTTCCTCCCGCCTCCGCCACATATTTCATGACGGTGCCGTCTGTGGCAAGCTTGTCCAGATAACGGTAAATCGTCGTGATATTGACGGCATCGCCGTTTCGCTTTAGATATTGATCGATATCCGCCGCCGTCACGGTCCGGTCACTGTTGCTTTTTAAAAAATCAAGAATCTTTCTGCGGCTGTTTGTCGCATATCCACTTCCTGCCATCTCATTCCTCCGCATCGGCACCTATTTTCCTACATGCTTTCAACTGCACTTCGGCAAAAGTCCGGAACATATTCACCTGCAAGCAGTGCCCGCTCGCAAATGCTTCGCATTTGCGAGCTCACGGGCGTTCGCCCTATCAAAATCATCCCAGACAAAATATGCCCTGCAAGCAGGCAATTTTGTCTGATACGATTTTGGCACTGCTCATTGCCTTCGCGTACATTATATCACATTTTTACGCTCAGGCAAAAGTCTGTGAAACCATATCCCCGTCTCCTAAAATACAATTCCGCATGCTTCAATCACAACACCCCAGAACACACCGAGCACATACATGGTAGCGATGATGGCCGCATTCTGCCTATAGTCGCGGTTCAGCCGGAACAGCACCAGAAATCCCACACCGGCATTCACCAAAAGTCCTGCCATCATGGCGCCCGACCGGATAATTCCGTCCAGATACAGCTGCGTGATCACAACGGACGACGCACAGTTCGGGATCAGCCCCACGAGGGCGGCAATCAGCTCTCCCACAACCGGAAGTCCGGAAAACAGTCCCGACAGCGCATCCTCTCCGATCAGCCCGATCACACCATTTAATACCAGTGATATCAGGAAAATAAAACAGAAGATCTTTACCGTATGTTTAAGCGCGGAAACCACAATCCCATCCTCGCAATGGCAGTGCTCCTCCTCACACACGACATGAATGTCCATCTCTTTTTCCTGCTTCTTCAAAAGTCTCACATATACCAGTTCCACAATCAGACCGGACAGCACGGCAATGATCACCTTACTGCCAAGAATTTTCACGATCGCCACTACCGGCACCGACTCCGAAATCAGAATCGGGAGCATCTCATCCGAAGTGGACAAATAGATGGCGACCAGCGTTCCGACTGTAATGACTCTTCCGGCAAAAAGACTCGATGCCGCTGCCGAAAACCCGCACTGCGGTATCACACCGAGCAGACCGCCCCACACAGGTCCCCATTTTCCGGCGGACTGTATCTTCCGGCTCAGCCTGCTTCCCGTATGATGTTCCAATGCCTCCATAAAAAGATAGGTCAAAAATAAAAACGGCAAAAGCCTGACACTGTCATGCACTGTATCCAATAATACATCCAGCATAAAATCATTCCTCCCGGGCGCTGTCATAGCGCTTCCCAATGCGTTATCCCTCCTGCATGCCACACACATTTGCAAATCATTCGTTTTTGCAATTTGCATGCATTTGCAACTCATTTGCATTTTGTATTATACATTGATATCGTGTTTTGTCAAGCTTTTTATCATTTTCTTTCAAGTGCCGCATTGATACCATACTGCTGCCCGGCTATAATTCTCTCCACTTCTTTGCGCTGCATTCTGCACAAAGCAGGAATCGGAATCCTTCCTGGCTCACATTTGAAGTCCTTCCAGATACCCTCTGTCCAGGTACAATTCTCTTAATTTTTCGCGGTACACTTCCTTTGTATTGTACGGTCTGCCAAAATGAATTCCGTCCGAAAACTGGTCCGCCGGATAATAGGTAATTTCAGAAAAATAATCCGGGAAAAGCCGGTCCAGTCCCCGTGTTTCAAAATCCTGCCGGATCTGCTCCACCTGCCTGCAGCGCGCCGGTGTATCTGCCAGCGGATCGGGGATCAGATAGCATGCCACCCCCTGCGTGTCGCACAATTCATAGATTTTCCGCAGATAGCGCTCTGCCAGATCGGACATGCCGTCTGTCCGGTTCTCTCCGCTTTCCCCTTTCTTCGCCGCCTCCTCCCGCTCCTTCACGTAATTCAAATACAGCTTGCGGTTTACCGCCGAACCGGCGACCAGTTCTGCCACCGGCTTTTTCAGAAAAAGGCTTCCGAACGTCTCTTCCATTTCCTCTGCGGTCGCCTCGTCAAGTTCGTCCAGCAGATCCGCCTGCAAAAACGGAAGAACCACATAAGAATAGCTGTATGTGGCATCGATCGACGTCTGAAGCAGATCCGGTCCTGCCATCAGCCAGACTTCCGAGACATTCTCATGCGTCTCCAGAAATTCTTTTACCAGAAGATATTCCCCCGCCATGGTCAGCGCGCGGTTATTTCCGACCAGACAGTATTGCTGATTACAATCAAAAAACGCTTCCGTCATCTGTGCGCAGACACTGTCACCGACCAGAAGCTTCGTGTAACCGCCCGGCGTTCTGCTCCTTGCAAGATACGCAGCCACTTCCCGCTCGGCTCCCTCCTCGTAATCGCTGCTATCCGTCAACACGGCAAACATACCGCGAAATCTCTCCGTCGCTGATAACAAATCAAGAGCCAGAAGCAGTGCCGCAAATATTCCCAAAAAGGCGATCAACTTTTTTGTAAAACGCTTCATGCCTTCCTCCTAAAATTGAAAATAAAGAAACTCCGACGCCACTCTTCCATAATTCTGCAGCAACAACACGACAAATCCCAGAAGAACCAGCATGTAAATACTCCAGCGAATCGCAAGCACCTGCTTTCCGAGCCAGGCACGTATGGAAATTCCGGATTCATGCAGGATATCCACTACAAGCAGAACTCCGATGGCAAATGCCAGCTGATACACTTCCAGTCTGCAAAGCCCCATGCCAAATAATGTGCCATCGGCAAACTGTCCCAGCCAGTTACCGTTTTGCACAATCCGCCGAAGCATTGCCACGGCTCGTCCCAAACGATCTGCACGGAAAAAAAGCCACGCAAAATCCGTGAGGATAAATGTCACACAAATCCGGGCAGTGCGCGTCAGTCCCTGCGTTTTTTCCGAAAAAAAACGTATCTTTTTCTCCGGCAGCCTCTTTTTCGCAGCCTCACTTACATATCGGATGCCTCTGCCCGCCACCTGATAGCTTCCATGGATTGCTCCCCACACCACATAGTGCCAGCCTGCGCCATGCCAGAGCCCACTGACAAGAAATGTTATCATCAGGTTTACAGCGGTTCTCCCACTGCTGCCGCGGCTTCCTCCCAGCGGAAAATACAGATAGTCGCGGAACCAGCTCGAGAGACTGATATGCCATCGTCTCCAGAATTCCCGGCAATTCACCGCAAAATAAGGCTGTCGGAAATTATCCATCAGGCGGATACCAAGCACCTTGGCCGCCCCGATGGCAATATGGCTGTAACCGCCGAAATCACAGTAGATCTGTACCGCAAATAGCACCGTTGCAAACACGAGCATGCCGGAGGAATAATTCCGGTAATCCTGATAGACCTGATCGACCAGAATCGCAGCACGGTCCGCGATCCACATTTTTTCAAAATACCCCCATAGCATCAGAAGCAGTCCGTCCTTTACCCTGTCATAGTCGAACTCTGCCGGCTCCCGCAGCTGTGCAAGCAGACTGCCGCTCCGCTCGATCGGCCCCGCGACAAGCTGCGGGAAAAATGATACAAACAGCGCAAAACGCAGGAAACTTTTTTCCGCTTCTGTCTTCCCTTTCCAGACGTCAATCAGATACCCGATGGTCTGGAACGTGTAAAAAGAAATGCCGACCGGAAGAATGAGATCCGGCACCCTTAACGCCCGCACGCTTCCCACCGCACAGAGCAATTCGTTGATATTCTGCACTGCAAAAGCAGAATATTTGAAAAAAAAGAGAATTCCGACACACAGAAGAACGCTGCCGGTCAGCACCGCCAGACATCTCTTCCCTTGTCGTACTTTATTTTGTGCCAGCAAAAGTCCGCCCCCATAACCGATTGCGGTCACAAGCAGAATCAGACAGCCATACTGCACATTCCAGCTCATATAAAAATAATAGCTCGCCACAAGCAGCCATAACTGTTTTGTCCTCTTTGGTATCAGAAAATACATTCCCGTCACCAGAGGGAAAAACAAAAGGAATGAAAACGAATGAAACAGCACTTAATTCTCCTCTCATGAAATCAACAGACGCCTTTCATAAAATCCCTTGACGCAATACCTGTCAGCAAATTTTCTCAATCCGGCGCTCTTTGTATTTGCAAAAAGGAGACACGGACTTTACTCGCCATGTCTCCTCTGTCTAATGCTTTTTGTTGTGATGCCTCTACAGCGTCTTAATGCGCTCTAACGCTGCCAGTGTATTCTCATAGCTTCCGAATGCCGTCAACCGGAAATATCCCTCACCGCTCGGTCCGAATCCGGAACCAGGTGTTCCAACCACGTTGGCGCGTGCGAGCAGATCGTCAAAGAATTCCCAGGAAGTCATCTCTCCCGGTGTTTTCAGCCATATATACGGCGCATTCACACCGCCGAACACCGTGTAACCGGCATCCTTTAATCCCTGCTTGATCGCTTTCGCATTCTTCATATAGTAAGCAACCTGCTCTTTTAACTGTGCCTTTCCTGCCTCGGAATAAACAGCCTCTCCCGCCCGCTGCACAATGTACGGCGCACCGTTGAACTTGGTTCCGTGACGTCTTGCCCACATGGCATTCAGCGATACCTCACCGCACTTTAATTCCTTCGGAACAACCGTATAACCCAGACGCACTCCGGTAAAACCGGCATTTTTAGAGAAACTCTTCAGCTCAATCGCACAGGTCTTGGCACCTTCACACTCATAGATGGAGTGCGCCACATTTTCCTCTGAAATATAAGCCTCATATGCTGCATCGTAAATAATGACCGCTTTGTTCTTATTCGCATAATCTACCCAGCCCTGCAGCTGATCCTTTGTGATGGTGGTACCGGTCGGGTTGTTCGGCAGACACAGATAGATGATATCCGGTGTCTCTTTCGGGAACTCCGGCACAAAATTATTCTCCATCGTACACGGCATGTAGATCACATCGCTCCACATCTCCGTCTTCGGATCATAGGTACCGGTACGTCCCGCCATAACATTGGAATCCACATATACCGGATAGACCGGATCACACACTGCAATGCGGTTATTCTGTGCAAAAATCTCCTGAATATTACCGGAATCACTCTTTGCGCCGTCCGATACAAAAATCTCATCAACCGTAATATCGCATCCTCTTGCCTGATAATCATTCTTCACGATTGCACTGCGCAGAAATTCATATCCCAGATCCGGTGCATATCCGTGAAAAGTCTCCGCATGCCCCATCTCATCGACTGCTTTATGCATGGCCTCAATAATTGCCGGTGCAATCGGCTGTGTCACGTCACCGATGCCAAGGCGGATAATCTTTTTGTCCGGATTTGCTTCGCTGTAGGCATTTACCTTCTTTGCAATTGTACTGAAAAGGTAGCTTCCCGGAAGTTTCTGATAATTATCATTGATCTTGTACATGTCTCTCTCCTTATTCCTTCCATACAGAATTCGTTCTCTTTCAAAATGTCGCCAACACCACAACGCATTGCCACTCTCTGCCACCCATTATCTCATACTTAAATCCAATCCGCAAGCACTTTTTGATTCCTGGTAAACAAAATCCCCCCTGCCTGTGACGTTTCCTATTACATAAAAAAGGACCGCCGCATCTGCGGCAATCCTCTCTCACTCATCAGGCAAGCAAACTTAAAATCATCTGGGCTGTTTCTGTCAGACCGGTTCCATTATCCATGCTGCGTTTCTGTATGTACCGATGCGCCTCCTCCTCCGACAGATTGTTACGCTCCATCAGAAGTGCTTTCGCCTCATTGATCATCTCCTGTTCCTCCCTCGTGCGTTCCTTCGGAATCTGCTTCAGCTTTTTTCTGCGCCTGGTGATGGTATATTCCATCATCTCCACCGTATCCAGCAGCTCGTTTACCTTAAGCGGCGTGGCAAGACAGACCAGATTCTCCACATCCCGGTTTCCACAGTTTGCAGGAGAAGCAACCAACAGCATTTCAAATTGTACCGGCAGATATTCGTGCAGTTCTGTGTACATCATATCCACAAAACGATACCCGCACACGACAATCCCGCCGCCAAGTTCACCGGCGCTCTGTAACACCTGCGCTCCGGTGCTGCAGACTGCATCGACATGATGACCGTTCTGCATCAGTATTTTTTTGATATTGTGGGCATTGTCCTGTTTGGGAAATGCAACAATAATATTTGTCAATTCTATCCCCTTCGCATTCAGGCTCTATATTTTATAAAGGTAATTGTCAATTTCCCAGCCCGTCACCTGCGCACGATAATCTGCCCACTCTGCCATCTTTGCCTCGCTGTACTTCTCGCTGATGTGTTCGCCAAGCACTTCCCGGATGTAAGGATCCGCCTTAAATGCTTCGACCGCTTCTCCCAGATCCGCCGGAAGTGATTCGATTCCCTGCTTCTTAATCTGCGACAGCCGCATCTCGAATATATTCTCAGTCACGGCCGCCGGCGGATCGATCTGCCGGCGGATTCCATCCAGTCCGGCTTCCAGACACACCGCGAGCGTAAGATACGGGTTTGCCGCCGAATCCGGGCAGCGCAGTTCCACTCTGGTTCTGCTGCCGCGCGATACCGGAATCCGGATCAGCGGACTGCGGTTTGTCATGGACCATGCGATATAAATCGGCGCCTCATATCCCGGGACAAGACGTTTATAGGAATTGACGAGCGGATTGGTAATTGCAGTCATGGCTCTCATATGGTTCATAATGCCGCCGATAAACCAGTAAGCTTCCCTGCTCAGTCCGTTCTCCCCGTCCGGATCGTCAAAAATGTTCCGACCGTCCTTGGAAAGCGACATATTCACATGCATTCCGGAACCGTTCACCCCGTACTTCGGCTTTGGCATAAAACTTGCAAACATGCCGTGCCGCTTTGCAATGGTCTTTACCGCAAGTTTGAATGTCATGATATTGTCCGCTGTTTTTAACGCCTCGTCATATTTAAAATCAATCTCATGCTGCGCCGGTGCCACCTCGTGATGGGACGCCTCTATTTCATAGCCCATATCCTCTAACGTCAGCACCATATCTCTTCTTGCATTCTCCCCGAGATCAACCGGTCCCAGATCAAAATATCCGGCACGCTCCGTGCTCATCGTTGTCGGCTGTCCATCCTCATCCTGATTAAACAGGAAAAATTCACATTCCGGACCGACATCAAAACGGTATCCCATAGATTCCGCATCTGCCACCGCCTTCTTTAAAGCATACCGCGGATCTCCCTCAAACGGTTTGCGGTCTGCGGTATAAATATCACAGATGATTCTGGCAACTTTTCCCTGCTGCGGCCGCCACGGAAAGATTACAAACGTATCCAGATCCGGGTACAGATACATGTCCGACTCTTCAATTCTCACAAATCCCTCAATGGAGGACCCGTCAAACATACATTCATTGTTCAATGCTTTCTCAAGCTGGCTGGACGTGATTGCCACATTCTTGAGTGTCCCGAACATATCGGTAAACTGGAGCCTGATGAACTCCACATCCTCTTCCTCCACGATCCGGATAATATCCTGCTTTGTGTACTTGCTCATTTTCTTCTCCTCCATCTTCCACTGCCGTGATCTTCCCTCACTGTCGCGGTCTTTTCTCACTGTCATGATCTTCTCTCACTGTGATGATCTTTTTTCACTGTCGTGATCTTTTCTCACTGTCGTGATCTTTTCTCACTATAATGATCCTTCCTCACTGCCGTGATCTTTTCTCACTATAACGGTCCTTCCTCACCGCCGTGATCTTTTCTCACTATCGCGATTCTTCTCCTGCTATCTGCAGTATTCTGCAACCTTTTGAAAAGGCATCGATCCTCCGAACAGATCCAGTGCACTTCCGATCGTCACATTCAGCCTGTCGCTTCCAAGTTCTCTCAAAAGCGCAAGATCATCAAAGTCCCGCACCCCGCCGGCATAGGTAACCGGTATCCTGCCCCAGGAACCAAGCAGACTCGCAAGTTCTCTCTCAATACCGTTTGCCTTGCCCTCCACATCGACCGCATGCACTAAAAACTCGTCGCACTCACTACCGAGACGTTCCAAAAGTTCTGTTGTCACACGTTCCCTCGTATCTTTCTGCCACCGGTCGGTCACAATATAATAGCCATCCGCCCGCTTTGCGCAGCTTAGATCCAGAACCAGATGCTCTTTTCCGACACTTTTCCTCAATGTTGCAAGCCGTTCATAGTCAATTTTTCCGTCACGAAACACATAGGAGGTGACAATCACATGACTTGCGCCCGCATCCAGAAACTGCTTTGCGTTCGCGGCATCAATGCCTCCTCCGATCTGAAGTCCGCCCGGATACTCCGCAAGCGCCTGCATGGCCTGTGCCTTTGTCGCCTCATAGTACGCACTGTCTCGCGAGTTTAACAGAATGATATGTCCGCCGCGAAGTCCCGCTTCCTTATATAGATGTGCATAATACGCAGCATCCGCTCCGGCGACAAAATTCTCCACTGCCCGGTCTCCCTCATCCGCAAGACTGCTGCCGACAATCTGCTTGACCTTGCCGTTATGTATATCAATACAGGGACGAAACTCCATACTGCCTCCTTATACACTGCTCTCGTAATATAAATTTAGGCAACGTACCCCTGTAACAGTGGCCCCATCGCCCACTGCCATCATATCACACATCCGTCCGTTTGTGAATATTTTTATATATTAGTGTAACTTATCAATATATTTTTTTATCAACCGGTGCTTATACCACATTGACACACACATTTTTTTTTGCTATTATAGAGAAACTAATATACTTTTTTAACAAACATTTATACAAGGAAAGCGAGGAAAATAAAATGGGAACAATTATCGGTGAAGGAATTACTTTTGATGATGTGCTTTTGGTTCCACAGTATTCAGAAGTAACTCCGAACATGATTAATTTAACGACACACCTTACCAAAAAGGTCGTGCTCAATATCCCTATGATGAGTGCTGCAATGGATACCGTCACAGAGCACAGAATGGCCATTGCCATGGCAAGACAGGGTGGTATCGGTATTATCCACAAAAATATGTCCATTCAGGCTCAGGCAGATGAAGTCGACAAGGTAAAACGTTCAGAGAACGGCGTTATCACGGACCCATTTTTCCTTTCTCCAAGCCATACACTGCAGGATGCTGAAGACTTGATGCGCAAATTCCGCATTTCCGGTGTTCCGATCTGCGAGGATAACAAGCTCGTCGGCATCATCACGAACCGTGACTTAAAGTTCGAGACAGATTTTTCCAAAAAGATCAGTGAAAGTATGACTTCCGAGGGTCTTATCACTGCTCCTGAAGGCATTACCTTAGAAGAGGCAAAAAAGATTCTTGCCAAGGCGAGAAAAGAGAAACTGCCGATCGTCGACAAAGATTTCCATCTGAAGGGACTTATCACCATCAAGGATATCGAAAAACAGATCAAATATCCGCTCTCCGCAAAGGATGAGCAGGGTCGTCTGCTTTGCGGTGCAGGTGTCGGCATTACCGGCAACATGATGGAACGTGTGGAAGCTCTCGTAAAGGCCCACGTAGATGTCATTGTTGTGGATTCCGCTCACGGACATTCCAGAAATATCCTTGAGGCTGTCAAGAAGATCAAGACCGCTTATCCGGATCTGCAGGTCATTGCAGGTAACGTGGCTACCGGAGAAGCAACACGCGACTTAATCGCAGCCGGTGCGGATGCGGTAAAAGTCGGCATCGGACCTGGTTCTATCTGCACCACCCGTATCGTTGCCGGTATCGGCGTTCCGCAGATCACCGCTATCATGGACTGCTATAAGGTTGCAAAAGAAGCCGGTATTCCGATCATCGCCGACGGCGGTATCAAATACTCCGGCGATATGACAAAAGCTCTCGCAGCCGGCGCAAATGTCTGCATGATGGGAAGTATCTTTGCCGGATGTGACGAGGCTCCCGGAACTTTCGAACTGTATCAGGGAAGAAAATACAAGGTTTACCGCGGCATGGGTTCTCTGGCAGCTATGGAGAACGGAAGCAAAGACCGCTACTTCCAGGAAGGTGCCAAGAAGCTGGTACCAGAAGGCGTCGAAGGCCGTGTGGCTTACAAGGGCAATGTGGAAGACACTGTTTTCCAGCTGGTCGGCGGTATCCGTTCCGGTATGGGTTACTGTGGCTGCCCGACGATCGAGGATCTCAAGGAAAAGAGCAAGTTCGTAAAAATCTCCGCTGCTGCTCTTCGTGAGAGTCATCCGCATGACATCCACATCACAAAGGAAGCTCCAAACTACAGTATTGACGAATAGACATTTTCTTTATATAATGTCATTTATATTACACTTTCGTATTCCGGCGCCCTGTGTGCCGGAATACTATTAACCAAAGGCATGGCACATACATCTGTGCTCATCCTGCTATTTAATGAGGTGAACATACTTGGATTCAAGTGACATATTTCAAATAATTTTCTTAGTGCTCTTACTTATGCTCTCTGCATTCTTTTCATCCGCAGAGACGGCTTTAATTACCGTCAATCGCATCCGGATGCGTACCCTGGCAGAAGACGGGAACAAACGCGCTGCCACAGTTCTTCGCATCACAGATAATTCCGGAAAAATGCTTTCTGCAATCTTAATCGGTAATAACATCGTAAATCTGTCGGCATCCTCGCTCGCGACTTCTCTGGCAATCAAGATCTGGGGCAGTGTAGGTGCAGGTATTGCAACCGGCATCCTTACCATACTCATTTTGATTTTTGGCGAGATCTCACCGAAGACACTGGCGACCGTCAATTCCGAGAAACTGGCTCTCACCTATGCAAGTGTGATTGAAGTACTGATGAAAATTCTGACTCCGGTCATTTTTATCATCAATAAGCTTGCCAACCGCATCTGCAAATTGTTCGGCGTTGATCCGAATGCCGATACCCAGAAGATGACCGAGGAAGAGCTTCGCACGATCGTGGATGTCAGCAAGGAATCCGGCGTCATCGAGTCTGAAGAACACACCATGATTAACAATGTGTTTGATTTTGGCGATGCACAGGCCAAAGAAATCATGATTCCGAGAATCGATATGACCTTTGCGCAGGTAGACAGTTCCTACGATGAGCTGATTCAGATTTTTCAGGAGGATAAGTTTACCCGGCTGCCGGTCTATGAAGATACGACCGACAACGTGATTGGTATCCTCAACATGAAAGATCTGCTTCTCTGTCACGACAAGGAGCATTTTTCTGTTCGTGATATTATGCGTGAACCGTATTTTACATACGAGCACAAGAACACTGCAGAATTGTTTATGGAAATGCGTAAGTCCTCTATCTCACTTGCCATTGTTCTGGATGAGTATGGTGCTACTGCGGGTCTGATCACGCTGGAAGATCTTCTGGAAGAGATTGTCGGTGAAATCCGTGATGAGTACGATACCGACGAAGAAGATCCGATTGTCCAGCTTAGCGACCGTGAATACATGGTTCTCGGCTCCACCAACCTGGAAGATCTCTGTGATGAGATCGGTTTGAATTTTACATCCGAGGATTATGATACGATTGGCGGCTACCTCATCGGTCTGCTGGATCACCTTCCGGAAAAGAACGAAGTGATTATTACCGATGATGATGTGTTGCTTCGCGTGGAACAGATGGATAAAAACCGAATCGAAAAGATCTATATCAAGAAGCCGGAAACTCCGGTCCCAGATGCAGAAGAACACACGTAAGAGCTGTCCGTAATCAACAAGAATATATTAGGGAACATCCTCTCCGCTCTTCCTCCAGAAGAATGAAAGAGCTGCAGCCGGCAGGCAGGAAATGCCTGCCGGCTGTTTTTTATTTTCATCTTACACAATTTGGCGCAAGATACCGATCATACATTTCCTGTAGTGCTCCGGCTTCTCTGCTGTCTCCGAATCCGTGCGCATCCACATATTCGCGGATCTTCCGGCGCGTCTCACCGTTAATCGTATAGGTTTCAACCGGTGCATCATTTTTCAGATTTCCAAACGCCGTCCGAAGCGCAGACACGTACGCAGTATCCGTCTTCCAGATCGAATCATCCAAAAGCCCTCCCCGTTCATAAGAACTTCCGTAATATTTTTCATCAATAAAGCGTGTCGTACTCTCCGTTCGTACATCTGCAGGCGTCGTATCCACCACATAAACCGTTATCTGCTTACAATAGCTACTCCCAGCGCTGTCAACTACCGTGAGATTTTCCGTACAGCTTCCTCCACGCAAAAACTGAGTAAAATCCGACGCTTGATAATCCGGAATCGAAAAAGATGTTCCATTTTCATGAAATCCTGCCTCGATCGGGCTTCCATCTTCACGATCCGATGCAGTCGCATGGCTTAAAATCTCACTGTCTGTGATAACCCCCTGCTGCGCCTGCTCCAGTGTATAGTAGAGATTTGTGGCAACAATCCACGGACAGTCATCCCACGACGCATACAGCGTGATCATCGCACCGTTCTGATCTGCCACGCCGACAGCATTGGTTAAGTCTGCAACTGCAATCGATGCTCCTGCTGTCCATTGCGGCATAAAGCTATCGCGCCCATCCTCGAGCGACCACCCCATAAAAACAGACGCATATGCCTTTTTATCCGGCACCGGATCAGCATCTGTGGGCTCCGATTCTTCCAGAGTTTCCGGTTCTTCCGCATCCGATTCTGCCGCCTGTTCCTCTGCAGTTTCTTCTACATCGCTTTCCACCTGTACACCCGAATCTAAATTGCTTTCTTCCGCTATTGCAGTAATGCTTCTACCCCTTTTCTCAATAGATGCGTGGTCATCAGAAAAATCCTGGTTCATCGCCTTACCTAAAGCATCCGCATCCGCTTCTGTTGCCTCTTCCTCCGGTACTTCTGTCGATTCACTGGAAACATCCTCTTCTGCTTCTTCCGGATCTGTTACGCTTCCATCTGGATTCGTAATACTTCCATCCAGATTCGTGATACTTCCATCCTCATTTACTACGCCACCAGTCGGTGTCATCATCAGCCCCGTGTCTGCATCCATCATCATAACCACTCTGCCGGCATCATCCAAAACTATCGTACCATCAAACACCTGCTGCGTGATATCCTCTCCATCCAACGTGTAGCGTATATAAAGTCCCGTAGCATCCGGCAACGTCACATCCTGATCGTAAGTGATCATTATATCATCAATCGGCGTCGCTTCCCTGCCATCGTTCGGATCAAAATGCAGCGTATAGCTGTTCGCTGTCCAGGACGCTGTCAGAACATCCACTGCACCATCAGCAGTGCCAAACGTGTACACCCCATTGTTCAGACTACCGTTAAATGGCTCCGATTTCACCCAGCCTGAAAAAGTATATCCGGTTCTTACCGGATACGGAATGGATTTAGCCGTTCCATAGTGCTCCGTAAAACTCTGCACAGCGGCACTTCCCTGCCATGTTCCCCCATTGGGATCAACTTTTAAAGTTGAGTGGTTAATCTGCGCATTTGCCGTCATTCGCACATTTTGTGCAGGCATGGTAAAAGTATATTGCTTTGTATCCGTCTCATACGTGCCAGTCCATCCCGTCCAATGGTATCCATTTTTTACCACGGCATTGATAGCTACCGATACTCCAGGCGTATAATCGCCGGTGCCACTGACACTCTGGATTCCGTTTCCTGCTATCAAATGAACTCGAAACAGCGCACTGCACCAGCTGGAAGCAGTACATGCCTTGTCGATCCAGTGTCCCGTGTCCACTCCGGCAGATCTTAAATACCCATCAAGCTGATCCCTGTTATCGAACCGACTCATACCGGATCCGCTGATCCGGCAGTAAATCGTATACTCGATCTTATCTCCCCCGAAACAGCTCGATATGCCGCCTCCCGAAAAGGTAACCGTATTATGTACTGTTCCGTCTGCATCCGTCACCGTACCCTGCTGCACAGCAACACCGGATGCAACATTGCCATTTACCGCAATGCTGTAATTCGACAGATCTGGATTCAGATTCGGATCCAGTGTCACCGTCAGTTCGCCGTCATAAATACCAGTATTATCCTGTACAGATGTATTTTTGATTGTCCCCTTTACAATAACCTTTCCATCCGATATACTTGTCGTCTGCTGCGACTCAAACTCCGGGAAAGCAATGTCTACCGCTGCTCCAATGTAAAGCTGGGTATCCCAGCGGACATTGGCAACATCCACCCCAAACACTGTCGCACCATATGATAATCCCGAGACGTTATACAAAACGGAACACATATCCGTTTGTTGGCAAAATAGCGATCCATCACAGTAAAGCCCCCCTATTACAGTCCCGCCATTCCTTACATTTTTTTCACTATCCCGAATCTGTTGTGTAAACATGGATATCAGTTTGGGATTTTCCATAACCCTCGCCGCATCGATACATCCAAAAAGTATCTGTCCTGTCACGTCTCCGTATTCTTTGGTTTTTAAACTATCAAACAACTCTGCCTGCATCGTAACAGTTGCTCTGGAGACAGGATCGAAACCATAATCATCGCCCTCCCAATCAACATCTCCGAACCGGAATTTCGATCCCACACTTAAAGTGACCGCACGTACCGGATAAGAGGCATTTTCCTCCACGACAATCAGCTGCCAGCCGGTCGGCGTTCCACCGCCTCCCGTATCCTGCTCCCAGAGATCAGACGCACGGCATACTGGTATATTAGCTACATAGTAATCGCCATACCCGTATGTTTTAACGATAGTTGTTACATCCGCAACGTTGCAGTAAATTCGGGGACGGGATTGCTCCCATCCAGAAACATACCGCGAACTGCGATCATCTACATAGACCCAGTTGGGATAAATGTTCCAACGAGTTCTGCCATCACGCATAAGAAAACTTACATGATTTGCGTTATAATCATCTTTATTGTATCTTTTCCGGGTCTCCCATATCAAATACGCTTTTACAATATGAGTCGTGTTATTATCACCATGCAGCGTCGCCATCGAACTATTAGACCATCCCGGTAACGTCTGACTACAATAAGATTCATCATCATATCCCGGTGATGGTGAGGAATAGACATTTATATTGCCCGTGTAATTCAAAGCATATCTGCCTACCGTAGTATTCTCATCATTTTGTCCTACTGGCAAAACATTAAATACATTTTTTTGTACCTCACTTGCCGCGCCTTCTGCCAATGTTCCCGCTATAACTTTATCAGAAAATAATAACGCACTTATCACAAACAATACGCATAAAATAATCTTATATATTGTACTCCTGTAGTATCTGAGCTTGCGCTCACTATACATATAGTTATCCTCCGTTATATCTAATTAAATGTGATCGTAGAATTTCCCCCGCCGTTTCCGCCAGTCCCGGAGTTATCTCCAAGCGACGGATCTCCCTCAATAACATCATCCGGCTCTGACATCGTTCCATCTGAACTTGAATTTCCACTGTTGTTGCTTCCAGTGTCTGCACTTGGTGTAGAACTTCCATTGTCGGTACTTCCGCTGTCACCACTCGGTGTTGTGCTTCCACTCTCGCTGCTTCCGGTATTATTGCTTTCGCTGTTGCTACTTCCAGACATTCCACTGTTGCTATTTCCGGAATTGCTATTTCCAGACGTTCCACTGTTGCTATTTCCAGTATTGCTACTTCCAGATGTTCCGCTGTTACTGTTTCCGGAATTGCTACTTCCAGATGTTCCACTGTTACTGTTTCCGAAATTGCTACTTCCAGACGTTCCACTGTTGCTATTTCCAGTATTACTGCTTCCAGTATTTGTAGCACTGCTGTTGGTTGATCCGTTTTCAGTCTTTGTTGTTTCAGCCTTTGTTGTCTCCGACTTTGTTGTAGCAGATTTGGTATCCTTTTTAGAGGTCTTTCCATCTGCAACTGTCACCTTGACTGTCTGCTTTGCTGTAAACCCGTTCTCATCTGTTACCGTGTAAGTAATCTCGTACTCTCCTGCCAAAGACAGGTCTACTTTGCTGTCATCACATGCGATCTTATCTGTCAGATCATTCCCATTGCTGTCCGTTGCCGTTACACCTGAAAGATAGTCCACATCCTCTGCTCCGGTTGTTACGGTAAGATCCTCAATTCCCCAAAATGCCGGTTCTGAACCGACCAGTACCGGCACTTCTACCTGCTTGCTGTTTCCACTCTCATCTGCAAGTGTTAAACTTACACTGTACTCCCCCACTGTATGAAAGACTATCGCGTCATTTGTTACCGTTACATCGTCTAACACAAATATTTCCATATCTTCTGACGCTCTGGTGGCCTCTACATCTTCGGTGACCTCCATGTCCTCAGTGGTCTCCACATCCTCGGCAGCCTCTACACCTTCGGTAGCCTCTACACCCTCAGTGACCCCAACTTCCTCGTTGGCTTCAGTAGACTCATCTGCCAGATCGTCAAATGTTGCCGTTACATTCCCGGTCAGCTCGGTTACACTCGTTAAAACATCCTCCACGTACAATGGCTCGTCCACACCGACTGTAACCTGATTCACCACCTCCGCCTCCGGCGCCGTGGTATCTACTACGTCCACTTCAAGGGACGCTGTCTGATCCTTATAAGTAACCACTACTGTGTAAGTTCCAAGCTTACTTACATCAACCACCCCAAAATCAATTGTTGTCTCCACTGCGATATCCGCATCCGCTACATAAGCTGCCACATCCGTATTAAGCTCATCCCCCAGCTCGACACTTACCTTATCTGTTGCAAGCGCAAGCTGCTTATCTCCACAACCTGCTGCTGTCATTTCCATCACCATTGTTACTGTTAATAATGCTACTACGCTTTTCTTTTTCATAAACTAATCTCCCTGATTCTTATAATTTTCTTTTCTGTCTTTGCCTCTTCCCTTTAAAAAACTTCGTTCATAAATGCTTCCACCAGTTTCTCATAGCTCCTTTCACCTGAATCCAATTCTTTGAACACTTGCCATACAAATCAACACTTTCATTCGCTTTTAAAGAGGCATACCTACTACTACATTAGTATACACTACACAGTACGTTTTTTCTATGTTTTTATAATCTCAGCAACGCTTTTAATGCTTCCCTCTATCACTTCCAGTTAACCCTCTTTTTACCGATTCTCTCTGCAGATCGTATCATCGCATTGATAGTATAGTCTACAACTGCCTGTCATGATCCGGTGCCACGATCTGCACCATACACACTTGCCGTATTCTCTGCAATCCCCATATCTATTCCCAGACGGCATAGTAATCACGATTTTCTTCTATCGGCTGGGAAAAGTCCGCCGCGTAATCATTCCAGTCATGCCAACCGGCAAATACCACACCATTGCCTCCCGGTTCTGCCGGTGGCTGCAGACATTGTCCCTCCTCCACGGTATATGCCTTATAACAGCTTCCCTCACCGAGCATTCCCTCCCGGTTCCGGTAAAACCGCACCCGGTACTGCTCTTTTGATACATTCTCCCTCTCTTCCCGGATAACTGTTCTGACCGCTTCTGCCGTACCTTCCATTCCATTAGGATGTTGAAACTTTTCCTGTAATTTCATTGACAATACCCCCTTTTGAACATCATTCTGATAGATCTTCAAAACTACATCGGAGTCTGTATCGATTTCTGTTGCCAGAAGTTCCATACACTCCGCAAGCACCAGTTCCCCGGAAGAACAATCCGTCTCCGCAGGCATCATTCTCTCAACTGTCTTTTCCATCGCGGAAGGAAGAATCGTCTCCGCCTCACATCTGCGGTTCATGCTTCCACCAATCGTCAGCACAATCCCCAGTATCAGAAATCCCATGATTGCACTGACAACGATCATCGCTGCATTTTTCACATATATCTCCTTTCCCGGCTTTTTCTGTCTTCTCATCGGTTCACAGGTATCTGAAACTCACAGACGCTTCTGCGGTTCGCTTCGTCTGCCGCGCAGACCCGCACTGTATAAATTCCCTCCACATCAAACACAATCTCGCCTTGCTGCGATTCTATTGTGCAGCTGTTTCCATGCGGATCCGTCATCCCACACCACAAAACATTCCGTTCTTCTCCCATTCCGTCTACCGCAGAAAATAAGTCTCCCGGCAGATATGCTCCCCTGTGCAGCATACCGCTGTACGCATACCGGATCGTGGGATACGCCACATCCCCCGCCTCCGCAAAAGCGTCGATGGCAGCGTTTTCTGTGATTATCTCTTCTTCCGGTATCCATGTCTTTACGATGTTAACAATTCCCCGGTTGCCCTGCTCGTCACGAATTCCTGCAAACAGCAGTACCATGACTGCTGCCAGCACAATTCCTGCTGCAATTCCCTTTCCATAGCATTGAAGCACCTGCTCCATCTGATTTCACCTCTGTTCTTTTCCTGTCGGGCACTTAACTCCCACAGATTCCAGTCATATAATACTGAAGGATCATACCGATCATCCCCTGTCCACTCACGGCATTTAAAAATAAGAGCAATGCCCCTATTCCGCCCGCAATCTGCAAAAATCCGTTGCCATAAACCTCTACGATTTCTTTCATCTGCACGCTCCTTTTTCCTGACACGGCCGGACACGAAATCCCCCTATAGCATACCTGCTATCTGCATCCATATCTCCTGAATTGCCGTGCACCCAAACCAACCAGCCAGCAATACCAGCATTGTCATTCCAAGTTCTTCCAGACTCCATTGCATCCTGCTCCTCCTTTTACCGTGCGATTCCCCTCGTCACCCGCTGCTGTGAGACTCCTAACAGCGGTATCCGGTATCCGTAATAGAGATTGATCCCCGCAATCCTGCGGTCGCTTTGTCCACCGTAGGTGTAGGACTGCACTTCCAGTTCATACCCTTCTGTTCTTGCCTGCGCTTTGCAGCCGTCAATCACATACGGATTAAAGTCGCTGTTCTCAATTTCTGCAATCATTGCAGCTTTAAATTCCTTTGCCGCTGCCACATCGGCACTCACACCGAGCATACTGACGCACAGCAGCAGATTAAAAATCAACACCAGCATCACACTGAATGCTTCTATGATATATTTCACTCACGCACCTCCCATGCCTCCAAGGACCTGCATCATCAACGCCATTCCGACCGTGAGATCCGCCAGCAGTTTTCCCGTGGCTGCCAGCACCGGATATGAAAAAATCAACTTCATCCGGAATGCACGCTCTTCACTGCGCAAAACATCGGCGCGCTCCTGCATCAGAACCACACGCTCGATCAGATGATTCATCTGCACATCAATGTCTCCCGTTCCGTTTTCAGAAAAAGCATGCAGCATCTTCATACAGCTTAACATCTCGGGAAGATCAAACTTTTTGCAAAAGTCCGTGTATGTCTGTAGCTGATCCGGACGCTCATCCATTCTCGCGCAAAGCCCCGCAAGCTCGCCCTCAAGCACCGCCGGGGCATGTTCCGCGGATCTTGCGATCGCCATCTGAACGTTATTGTTCTGTAAAAGCAATACCATCTCAAAAAGCCAGCGCGGCAGCGCCTGATACAATTCCGCCGTCACATCCCGCTCTGCAATGCGGTAACTGATTCTTGGCTGCATTGCAATCAGTATACCGGTCAAAAGCAGGAGTATTCCCGCAATCCGCCATCCCGCAACCAAGAGCACAAACGCAATCATAACCAAAAGTCCCGCAGGAAGCAGCCGCCGATACTGCTGCCCCCGATTTTCATACTCCATTACCAGCTCATAGCTGTGTCTGATATATGCCGTATCATGCAACGGCTTTTCCTCCAGCCAGTCAGCCGTCAGGCTTCTGACGCTCTTCACATAAAATGCAAGCAGCAACAGGAGAAACGCCAGAGAGGATATCTGAATCACAGGGATGGTAAACACCGACACGCCGGTCTCTGATGTAAACATCTCCTGCATCTCGTTCAAAAGATACAACGCAGCCGCGCACAAGAGCACTGCCACCACAATGGAAATCACATTATCCGTATGACTCTTCCGCTTCTCTGCCTGAAGCTGATATCCGCGCTTTTTGAACCGCTCAATATCCTCCAGAACAAGCGCAATCGACGACTCCACCTCACCGCCATATTCCTCCGCATTCAGCAGAAGTTCGTGTACCGTCGCCAGCTTATCGCAGGCATAATACCGTTCGATTTTCTGTAATCCCTCACGCAGAACGCCCTGCTCTCCAACCGGATGCCCGTACTCCATATGTGCGATCGCTTCCTCCACGCAGAGCCGGATCTGTCCTTTCTCAAAAATTCCGCGGACCTCCTTTAATGCACTCACGATCTTTCCGGTCTTCTGAAACGCATAGAGCAGCTGTTCCATGTAGGCACATGCATCTCCAAAACGCTTCTGCTCATACATTTTCTTGTGCATGTCAAGCACCAGTACCGGAAATACGAGAAACACTGCTAAAAGCACACCTACAAAAAACAGCGGTTTTAGCTGAAACAGCATTCCGATCCCACCGATTCCAACCAGAGCGGCAATCACTGCCGTAAGATGCGTCTTCCACGAAAAACGGTAACCGTACACATGCACTTCGCGCTGCAGATTTTTCGGATTTAGCAGCCGCAGTTTCTCCCACAGTCCTTCTCTTTTCATCTATTTTCCCTCTCTCCTGTATCTCTGCCAGTGTGCACAGCAAAACGGATCGTCTATTCCCGCCTGTTTCAGGCGCCTCACAATCGCAGGCGGAAGTTCCTCCGAGAGCAGTTCCCCATCCTCCAGTATCATATAGATACGATTCTCATACTGCTCCCTGCTGTAAAAGCACAGCTGGTCCATATATCTTTGAATCCTGCCGTCCGGCTGTCTGATGCAGCGGATCAGAATCCCCACATTCACGTAGCGGTAGATCCGGTTCTCCATACGTTCTGCGTCACGCGCATCACTCATCATATTCTGAATGCGATCCGGAAGCTTTCTGACATCATCCAGGTGAATCGTCGTAAAGCCGCTGACACCGGTGCTCCACTGTTCGAGCAGCGACGTCACCTCCACCGACCTTGCCTCCGAGAGGACAAGCCACTTCGGATTCTGCCGCAGACTCGCCTTGATGGCATCCGTATAGGAGAAATCTTCTCCGACGCGAAGTTCCACTGCGTCCGCCCCCGGATTGATGTCCCGGTAATGGATCTCCAGTGAATCCTCAATGGTTATCACCCGCTCCTCCCGCGGTATAAACTGCATAAAAAATTTTGCGCACTCCGTCTTGCCCGCACCGGGTTCTCCTCCGAACACAAAATTCATGCCCGCCAGCACACAGTTCATCAAAAGCTGTAAAATCCGTTCCGGGCAATAGGATTCTTCCAGCATTTTCTCAATGTTCATGCGCACCATGCTCGGCGACTTCCGGATACAGATGCTGATGCCGGATGCGGCTGCCGCCTCATGGATAATGCTGATGCGCAGTTCTCTGGTATCAGCCTCCAGCACCTTATTGGCATTGTTGAACTGACGGTTCACACAGTTGGAAATATTGTGTGTAAAAGTGCTGATAAACGCGTCGGAAAGCTGCTCTTTTACACGGTACCTTCCAATCTTTAAGTCTGTAATCCACAATTCGCTTCCGTTGTAGTCCACGTCCGTGACATTCGGGCGCTGCAGATATTTCCAGAACACTCCAAACTGCGCTTCCGTCGGTTCAAATGTCATGATCTCCCCCATGGCAACCTCCCTATGGTGTCAGACCATTCATGCGTGAAAAGAATCCCGTCAGCGCATTTTTAAACTCTGTCGCCACATATCCGTCCGAGGAGAGCGCCGCAATAATGATTGCGCCGAGTGCGAGCAATACAATAATTGCAAGTATCGCATTTCCATAATGTTTCATTACCTGTTCCATAGTCATTTCCTCCTTCATCCTTCTGTTGTGTTTTTCTTTTACCAAACATGACCGGTTTTATCGATTTTGCGTACTTCCCTTAAAATGCGATCTGCCGCTTTTACTAATCCATCGATAAACTCCTGATTCCTGCCGCTTCCCGCAGACACATATTCCTCCGCTATAAAAGAGCTGCCCCTCCCGAGCTTCAATGCACAGTCATACGCTGCATTGTACTGCACGATGCCAATCTGCCCCTCATCCACCCGGTATACTCTGTTTAAAACATCCGTCTCCGGTGTTCCAATGCAGTTCGCGTACAGATACACCATGCGCTTCTCCAGATACATATGGCGCAAAAAGAACTGCTCCATTCCGCTGTAATCCTGCGGTTCAAAATTTGCAACCACAAGATCTGCTGCCAAAAGTAGCTTCATTCCGCCCGCCGGACTGCAGACTCCCGCATCCCACAAAAAGAGTGCCGAATCTTCGCATCGCTCCCTCTGCCGGCTGCCGCACACAATCTTCCTGTCCGGGCATAAGTACGGCAAAATACCTGCCATTGCAGTATAATTCGCCGTCGTACCGCTCCGGTGTGTTTCTCCCCAAAATACAATATTCATTTGTTCCTCACTTCACTCTGTGCTGTGTGATTGTCCTTACTGGAATTATGGATGAAACTGCCTCCATATAGCGTGATACTTAGAAATGTGGATAAAATCCAACTATTTGATAAAAGATGTGCTTATTTTACATCGTTTTCTTACATATGTAAATAGTATTTTTCAAATTTATATTTTTTTTAGAAATTGCTACCGGAAACTTTTCTTTTCGCATTGCTTCCATTATAATAAATACAAATACATGTATCAGGAGGTCTTATGAACAATTTTATCATTACAACCGATACCACGTCCGATCTTCCGGCTGCCTATGTAGAACAGCATCAGATCGGCATGCTTTCTCTTACATATACGATTAACGATACTACTTATTCCTGGGAGCATCCGCTTCCGGTAAAGGAATTTTATGACTACATGCGTCAGGGTTCTCTTCCCACGACCTCCCAGGTCAATCCCGAGGAGGCTGCCGCTGTTTTTAAAAAAATAATCAACGAACAGAATGCCGATATTCTTCATATCGCCTTTTCTTCCGGTTTAAGCGGAAGCTACAACAGCGCAAGACTCGCCGCAGAGGAACTTTCCGAGAAATACCCCGACCGGAAAATCATTGTCATCGATTCTCTCTGCGCCTCCCTCGGCGAGGGGCTTTTAGTGCACAAAGCCGTTACCTTAAAAGAACAGGGACATACACTAGAAGAGACGGCAGACTGGATTGAGGCAAACAAGCTCCATCTCGTGCATAATTTCACGGTCAATGATCTGTTTCATCTCTACCGCGGCGGCCGCGTGTCCAAAACCGCTGCTTTTCTCGGTACGATGATCAGTTTAAAGCCGCTTCTCCATGTGGATGATGAGGGACATCTGATTCCTCTCTCCAAAGTGCGCGGACGCAAAAAGTCGCTGATTGCCCTCGTGGATGCCATGGAAAAACAGATCGGCAGCTGGCGTGACAAGAATGACACCATTTTCATCAGCCACGGCGACTGTATCGAAGATGCACAGTATGTTGCTGATCTCATCAAAGACCGTTTCGGCTATGAAAGCTTTCTGATCAACCATGTCGGTCCGACCATCGGCGCACACACGGGTCCGGGTGTCGTTGCACTGTTTTATATGGGCGATTACCGTTAATTCGGATAGCTTTTTTGTGGAATTGCCGCAATAAGCATAGACCTCTTTTGGGTGATAAGTAATATTATCAGAAGACCAGTGAACAAAAAAGTTCCAGAATAAACAGACGGCGACAAATTCTTTGAAGCAAAATTCGAGTATTTCTTCCATACCGCGGCTGGCATCCCGTTCCGTGTCTTTGCCACGTTTGGACACTCACGGAGTGTGTCCGACAAGCCGCAGACAATGAGCGGACTTTCTGGTGTCCCTAATGGCACCTCTTCACAG
>CACZIN010000034.1:0-34870 GCA_902781225.1 uncultured Lachnospiraceae bacterium
ATTCTCAATATACCACAGGAGGTTTTTCTTTTTTATCCTCACCGTTTCCAACTATTCCATTCTCCCCAGCATAGCTGGGGGATTAGGCTTTTCATTTAACCAAATCTGTTATACCCATTCTAAAATAGCTGGCTTCTCCAGTAGCCTTTCTCCCACAATATAACAAAACAAAGACAAACACTCTGATACCAATAACCTCTGGCATTAAAATATGTGAGCCAACAGTTTTGCAACCAGGAACATGGTACAAAATGTTGCCAATGCTGTATATCCACAACCGGTCTGAACCTGTCTCTCACGACTTCCCTCATATGCATATACTGCCTTCTTAGGTTTTCTTTTATCATAATACACTGTAATACAATATGGCGGCGTCTTCATAACACCGCTCTCAAATTTCAGTGTAATATAATACTTTTCTCCATTTACCATATATTCATACTTCTTCTTTACAATACGATATATATCACGATTTGTTGACCTATGTAAGTCCTTTGTCTTAACGCACACAGCTTCTGCACTACAGCCGTTTCTCTGGGCTTTCTCTATAAAACGCTGTGCTCTTGATTTCCCCCAAATTACCCATCTTAAAATTCCATAAATAAAAACGATCAAACCGCATATAACGATAATCCCGCCCTGCGCCGTCTCTGACATCTTCTACGAACCTCCCTCTCATGGATATAGCAGCAGTTGAATTTTTTTCAACTACTGCTATCCTTTCTCATTATAACATACTATAAATTAAATTCAACTACTTTTTTAATACTTTCTTTTTTCTCCGGAACAGGATCCATGCCGTACCTCCTGCTACCGGCACGCACACGGCTGCAACGGCACCGTAGAACAGCGTTTTATTCGCATAAAACATAATCCACTGACTCGGGGATACTGTGATCTCCTGAAACAGTTCATTGTATTCATTTGTCGATCCATCCGGCTGCACGGCACAATCTGTACAGATAATCTGAACCTGCATATCCAGTCCTTCCGGCACTGTAAAGGTAATCTTTCCATCATTATCAGCCAGTTGTGTCAGCAGATCTTCTCCTGTCAGTTCCACACGTCTGCTGATATCTTCTCCTGCCGCATTCTTTATCGGATTTCCGTCTGAATCCAGCACGATCGCTGCAAAACTGTTTAATTTTCCGCCTTCATCGGTGGGCATAACACTTACGGTCTTCTCATCTGTCTGATATCTTCCCTGCTGCTTTAATCCGGTGATCGTAACGATCGGCGCACTCTGATCGACGACAAATGCAACTCCCGCGTTCTTGACATCACTGTAGGCCACCGTCTCCGTCTTATCCTTTGACTCAACAGTCAGATAATATTCGCCTTCCTCCTGAAACAGTTTCTTATCAATGATGTAATCCCGCTCACTCCACTGTCCGTCGCCGCCGGAAAGCTCCGTCTTATAATCTCTATTCTCGTTGAGCACCTCATCATTCAGACGTACCGTATAGTCCTCCACAACGTCCACATTGATCTCGCGCACAATCACGTCATTTTCCACACTGTATACATAATACTGCTCTGTCAATTCTTCCGTATCGGTATCCAGCAGGAAGTTTGAGCCATGACGGTTGATGGAAAACTGTACATTTTCATACTCGCTTCCATCTGCAAGAGAGAACTTCTGTGTCGTATGTTCCGCCATATCCGTAACCGAACAACTCAGTGTGTAGATCGCATCATCCGGCAGGTTATCTACCGTATAAGTATAGATTCTTCCCGCTTCCACAGCGTGTGCCGTCCCCAGCGGAATCTCTTTTGTCTCAAAAGAACCGTTCTCATTCTGCTCAACTGCCGTCAGGCTTGCCTCGAATGTTCCTCCATCCAGATTCTGATCTTCCGCTGTAATGGTAAATCCGTATTTTTCTTCCTTGCTCGCACTGCCTGCCACAATATCCGACACAGAAATCACAGGATCCTCCGTGTCAATCGTGATCTGCTGCGAAGCATACTGCTCCATCTCATTTCCTGACTTATCCGTATAGTCTGCTGTAATCATATAATCGCCATCGCCTTCAAGCGTAAAGGTTCCGATATGTACATCCTTACTTTCATCACTCCACTGCGGTGTCACGGAAATCTGCGCATCATCCCTTGTCACATGCAGTTCTACATTCTCCGCATAAAAATTTGCTTCCGTAATCTCCATGGTTACGGTAACATCGCCATCATAGTAGGCAATTTCATTTTCCTCTTTCACCGGATCATCCATTGTTACATTGATCACCGGCTTGATATTATCAACAACCGTTCTCCTGTCATCCGACAAATTGCTGGTATTTCCTGCCCGGTCCGCAACTTTGCATGCCACGGTTCCATTGAACTGATTCTGTTCTCCCAGTTCCCCCTGCGGAACCTGAATGGCAACAGATGCATTCTTTCCTCCGTGGCCGATCTGATCCTCCGTAATCACCATTCCGGCAATCTCAGAATTCACATCACTTACATCATTGCCTTTCGGTGCATCAAATACGATCTGATGAATTCCGGTTGTCTCATCCTGCGCAGTGATCGTTATGGTTGCCTGTGCATTATAAAATCCGAATGTCACCGCTTCGAGCATTTCCTCCAAAACACTCTCGCTGTATGAAACTGTCACATTTGTCGGTGGCGTCTTGTCTACCGTAAATTTATCCGTGGCATAAGCTGCTGCATCATGCAATGCCAGATCCTTATACGCAACCGTAAACTGATAATTTGCATCCACAGAATAGTTTACCGTCGCCGTATATACATCACCATTTTTTTGCCAGTTCTCCCGATTTGCTAAATATGCTGCGTAATCGCTTACCACAACCGGATTGTCTTCCGCATCCACTGCGCGGACTGTTGCCACCACATCGTCTGCACGGAAGTTTTGATCTGTGATCGAGATGGTTGCTGTCTGTGCTGCATTATAATACTTCACACCATCTATTACATTTGCCACATTCTGATTTTGATAATTTACCTGTATCACCGGTGCAACTGTATCAATCACAATTTTCTCCGATTGATAATCCATCATCGGATTTCCGGAACGATCGGTATAAGACATTGTCACAATATACTCACCATCCCCGGAAATGGTCAGCGTTCCCGTCCACCGGTCTCCCTGGCCGCTCCAGGTCACATTGTTCTGTCTCTGTCCATTTACGCAGACAGCCACATCCTCCGGATAAAAATTCGCCTCGTTAATGTCAAATCTGGCCGTTACATCGCCATCATAATACAAGATTGAGTTTGTATTTTCCGCATCGTACTGGTATTCCGCCTTTGTCTGCAGTGTGTCGGCATCCACTACCTGTTTTGCCGCAGTATAACTTACCGACCGTGTAGGTGAGATCGTGTCTATAATCTCAATACGTGCATTATCGTTCTTTACACTGCTGTTGCCTGCGCGGTCATTCGCTTTTACTGCAATGCTTCCGCGATATTGCTCATATTCCGATGCGCTTAAACAAAACGTTGCCTTTGCCTGCTTTCCATCCTCAGAATATGTAATCTGATCGCTTCCAATTACCGCACTCTTTTCCGTCACATTGACTCCGCTGGCATCCGTTTCTTTACTGTATGTCCAGACAAAACTGTCAATTCCTGACATGTCATCCCATGCCGTAACCGTAACATCTATATCCCTATGATACGCATAATAACCAAATGTAACTGTATTCAGCACTCTTTCCCATGCATTCAATGCATCGTTATAGGTAATCGTCATGCGTTCTGCACCCGGCGCTGTTTTATCGATACACCATGATGCAGCTCCGGTTCCTTCTCTGCCCATAAAATCGGTTGCCTTTACCTGCATATCATAATACTGCTCTGTAGTAAGCGGCATCGTATATACCCAGCGTCCTGCTCCATCCTTCTTCCACGAATCACCGGAAAGCGTCTCATTGTTCAATACAAGTTCAGCCTCATCCGCGACGAAGTTTGGATCTGTCACTGTAACTTTTGCCGTAATATCCTGATTAAAGTAATTTTCGTATAGCGGACACTCTGCTTTTCTCCCCTCTGCATCAAGAAAATCGATCTTTACCTCCGGTCTTTCCGTATCGATAATCATCTGCTGCGAAGTGTAAGAATCCATCACATTTCCGGATCTGTCGTCATACTCCATCGTAATCGTATAGATACCGTCCTCCGTTAAGGTAAGACTGCTCGTCCATCGATCTCCGTTCTGCGTCCATCCTTGTGACTCCTGTCTGGTTCCGTTCACAAAAATTTTTACATCCTCCGGATAAAAGTTTGCCTCTGTGACGGCAAAGGTTGCTGTAATATCGCCATCATAATAAAGAATTGCGTTTGTGTTCTCACTCTCATAATTATAATTTTCAATCTCCTCATATGTGGCAGCATCTACTACCCTGTATGCAGGAGAATATGTAACTGTGCGTATCGGACTGATATTATCGACAATGTTAATTCTGGTACCGTCATTCTTGACATCACTTGTGTTTCCGGCTTTATCCGTCACTGTCACCGCTACACTTCCCCGAAACTGTTCTGCCTCCGTTGCAGTGAGTACAAAGGATGCCTTTGCATTTTTCCCATTATTGGAATACACAATCTGATCCTGTGTTATCACACCGTTTTTCAACGCAACATTTTTTGTCGTGCTGGTGTTTTCTTCCTGCGTATAAGTCCATGCAAACGATTCCACACCTGACACCCGATCCTGTGCATGTAATGTTACCGTTACATTATCTTTGTACGCATAATATCCAAAGGTAACCATATGCAGAACTTTTTCCCATGTGCTCGCTGTCGGACTGTACTCAATCTGAATATCCCCTGTTGCAGGCGCATGCTGATCCACCGTAAAAGTCACTTCCTCTGATGTCTCTTTGTCTAACAGGTCTTTTGAAGAAACCTTCAAAGAATACACCGCATCCTCAGAAAATGTAATCGTATTCTTCCACGTATCCGTTCCATTTACTCTGCTCCAGGAAGAATCAAACATTTTTTCTTCGCCGTTTGCAATCGCATGTGTTGCATCCGGCATAAAATTGGACTCCTCAACCGTTACTTCCGCAACAATCGTTTGCTGATAAACGCCTTGATAATTTGCCGCCACCGGCGCATTTCCGTCGGTTCCATGCAGCGTAATCCCAACCACCGGAGCTTCATTGTCCACAACAATCGTCTTCTCTGTTGTGATCTGCGCCCGTCTGCCGGCGCCATCCACAGCAGCCGCCTGAATTTTACCTCGGAACTCTGCCGGAATCCGGAACGAATAACTTACTTTACCAGTCTGTGTATCGATCTCTATTCCCGGCGTTCCCGCTGTAACATCGACTGTCGTCTCTCCCTGACTGACACCATTTGCCACCGTCCCGTCCGACATATATGCGTATGACAGTGAAGCCACTCCAGAGATTGCATCATACGCCGATATTGTTACATCAATATATTCTGCATTGTACAAACCAAATGTAATACCCTCCAGCACTTTATCCACAGCGGTTTTGCTGTAAGTAATATCATACACAACGGGATCTGTCTTATCTAATTTTACGGCGTCCACGCTGACTGCATCCGTGATTGCGCCACTGTTTAAATCACGCAGATAAATCTCTCTACCTGGATTTGTACCATTCTTATCCCATTCAGTGTCCCAGTCAACTGCCGTCTTCCACTCATTATCCTCCAGCGTATTGCTGTAACTGATCTGATAACCTGTCGGTGCCGCAATTTTTACATTACCGGTATACCACTCACTGTTATTTGCTTTATCCCCCGTCACTTCATACGCGTCTGCCGGCGTCTGCGCATAGGAGACCGTCACCGTATAACTGGCGCTTCCTCCCGTATAACAGTCACTTTCTTCCCATGTAGCATTCACGGTTGCTCTTCCAGTCACACCATCCTTGAAAGTAATCTCACCGCTTGAAGAATCCAATTGTTCTACGATCTCACTGCCCGCGGTCTGTCCGGTCACTTCATACACAATACTTCCCGCATTCTGTTGCAGTGCTTCCGCACCGGTCAGTGCATTGATATAGCGCTTTCCCTTTTCACCATACAGTATCGATACATCGCTGCCGTCTGCAAAACCCACCTGCGGATTTGCTTTATGAATCGTAAGTACATATTCCGCCTGCGCATCATTATAACCGGCTGAACCCGTGCTCTCTGCCACAACCTTTACCGTTCCCGGCCGCTTGATGGTCAATGTTCCAAGCTGTGCATCAATTTCCGCCACGTCAGATACGTTG
Organism: uncultured Lachnospiraceae bacterium; assembly: GCA_902781225.1. Classification (GTDB taxonomy): domain Bacteria; phylum Bacillota; class Clostridia; order Lachnospirales; family Lachnospiraceae; genus Roseburia. Next base: position 6,216 of record CACZIN010000034.1, read on the forward strand.
TTTCCATCCGCATCTTTCTGTTCTGTGATCGCATAGGTAATCGTCGCGTCCGCTACCGTTCCGAGCAGTTCATTCGTATAGAAGTTCCCGTTTTCTCCATAAGAAACAGACGGTGCGCTGTTCTTAAACTGAAAACCGGTCTGATCCGCTTTTTCAATGGTAAGATCATAACTTGCAACGGCTTTTTTGTATTCTTCACTTTCCTCCAATGCCGCTGTGATTGTCACAGTACCCGCACATAATGCGGTTACTTTTCCATCCGCATCTACTGTTGCCACATTTTCATCCAGACTTTTATATGTAACAGCTACATCCGGCTGTTCCTGCGACACTGCAATGTTTGAAAAATCTGTTCCATAGGGAACCGCATCCGGCGCTGGCATAGCAAAAGCAAACGTTGTATCCTCTTTCTTTTCTTCCATCTGCACATCCACACCACTTGTATCCGCCATCGTATCTGCTCCCGTATAAGCAATCTGATTTCCTTTGTACCCTTCTTTTGAAAAACTTACCGTGTAAGCAGCTCCCGCTGTCAGATTTACCGCATATGCTCCATTCGCATCCGTCTGCGTTCCTTCCACAACGGCATCTGATGTCTCTGAAGTTAAAGTTACCGTTACATCTGCAATCCCGCTTCCCGTCACCTGATCCATTACACTTCCTGACAGCTGAACCAGCGTTGCTGCAGAAACTCTTAGCGCTCCTATCGGTATCGCACTTACGACAACAGCTGCCGCCAGCAGCAACGCTATCATTCTTTCTGCCAGTGATGTCTTACTGATTTTCATTTTCCGCACTCCTTTTCTTCTATCCCTTTTCACGCCACAATCTCATCTGTGTGAATATAAGTAATATCCAGTTCTATCTCAAACGCTGCTTCTTCAAGCAATGTTGTCTCACCGCAGGACTGCACATTCTCAAGCTGCGTTGTAATATCGGATGCCGTTTTCTCCGTCAGCACCACCGTCTCTTCCGACTGCGGCATAGACGTCATCCGCTGTGTTGCAATCTTAGTGGTAATGATGTCCATTTGTCCTGTCATGTGCGGCAAAGGCTGCACTCTTCCTGACGGTGATATTTTATCCGTTAATCTGCCTCTGCTCTTCCAGTTTTCGTCCGGATCATTGGTTCCATTCTCTTTCCAGGAACTCTTTTCCTCAATCGTCCGGATACTTTTTCTCGCCGTAGATCCACTCAAATTGCCGATCACTGCCGGTATTTTTAACAGGAAAAACAGCAGAACAGAGACCCCAAACATCACTCCGCAGAGAACCGCTGCTATCACAAAAATATAGCGATACATCTCATATGTCATTCTTGTTCCCCCCTATTCTCCGACCGAATCCAGTTTTTTTTGCGTTTCACGAATCGCATCCTGCAGCTTTTGTATGTCTTCACTGATCACAGATTCCTGTACCGCTCCCGCTTCTTCGGATATGGAATTCAACACCTGTTGCAATTCCTCCGCTGTTGCAACCTCAAGGAACTGCACCGCACGTTCATTGATCATACGGTTAATCTCATTCCAGACCTGAAGCTTTGCATCTACACTTCCAAATTCATCCGCCTTATCCTTCAGTTCTCCAACCATTTCCCACAATCTTCCATATTCCTCATACATTTTTTCTGTCTGTTTCACTTTGGCACCGTTATACTGATTGATTAGCTCCATACAGTCCGCAATATCACAGTATATTCCAGCAATCGGATAGTCCTCCTTCGAGACTTCCGCAAACCATTTTTCCGCATTTACATATCTGTCATAGTCCGTATTAACATCATAATAAAACATGAAAGATTCCCCAAATTGATAACACACTTCCTCATATCCTTTGGGATTGCTGTTTTTTAATTTTCCCAATACATCTACGCTGTCATAAAACCCCTTTGCGTTTTTTTGATCCAGACCAAGACGCAGCTGCTGCAGTGTCTGCCCTTCTTCTCTTGTCAGCACAAAGTCATTTATGAGCAGGTCATTCAGACCAAGGTAAGCATCCGTCCTTACCGGATCCGTCAATATCGCTTCATAATAATCTTCCGCATTCTCCGCACGCTTCAGGATGATGTCATAATTTTCACTTTTTTTATTTTCCGCAGAAATGTATCCCCATATGGATACGGCCGCACAAATGACCATCAGGGAAACACTCGATGCAAATGCGGTCAGCTTCCTTTTTTGCTTTTTCCGGAACACATCATCAATCTCATCATAATGTTCCAGTGCATACATCAGTTCTGCACAGGATTGATATCGATCCTGCGGGTTTCGCTGGGTACATTTTAAAATAATCTGCTCCAATCCGCCGGAAAGCGACGGATTGATCTCACGGATAGGTCGGATTTCGTAAGGCGGCTCACAGGGATTCATCCCGGTCACCAGATGATACAGCGTAGCGCCCAGACAATAAATGTCCGTCCTTGCATCCGTCTGTCCCATTCCTCCGAACTGCTCCGGTGCAGCATACCCCACAGTTCCCAGACAGGTGGTATCTGCGAGGTTTTTTTCTTTAAATTCTCTTGCCGTTCCAAAGTCAATAAGCGTCACATTCCCGTCCGGCTTAAGCATCACGTTTGCCGGCTTCATGTCCCGGTATATGATTGCCGGTGTTCTGGTATGCAGATAACCAAGCACATCACAAAGCTGCTTTGCCCACTCAATCACATGTTCCTGCGGCTGCGCTCCATATTCTTCCAGCGCTCTGCTCAAAGGATTTCCCTGTATGTAGTCCATCACAATCAGGAATGTACTCTCATCCTCGATCACATCCACGATACTGGGCAGACTCGGATGGCTCAGCTTTTTCAGCATGTCCGTTTCCGCAACAAGGCTTTGTTTCACCACCTCAAAATCCTTGACGCCATCTTTGCGGACTTCCTTAATCGCCCATTGTTTATTTGCTTTTTCATTCATTGCAAGATAAACAACACTCATTCCGCCTTGTCCGACTTTATTTAAAATTTTGTATTTTCCGTCGACAAGCGTTCCTATTTCCAGCATGCCCATCCTCCCTAAAACGTCCGTACCAGCGCAACTGAAATATTGTCCCGCTCACCGCGCATTTTGTTTTTTTCCACCAATTCTGTCGCACAGCATTGCATCTTGTGTTCGTCCAAAAGTTTCTCCGGCTGTAAGCCTTCCCCAATCTCCTCCGGCGTTATTTCATGCCGAAAGCCATCGGAGCAAAGCATATAGACGGCATCTCTCTGCACTTCACCGAAAAACATATCCGGATATACCTCTTCGGAAGCTCCCACACACTGCAGCAATACATTGCGCCGTTCATCCATTTTCGCCTGCTCTTCTGTCATGTTTCCGCATGCTACTTCGCGTGCCACAAATGTCTGGTCTACTGTCAGCTGTCTTATCCCGTTCTTAATCTCATAGGCACGCGAATCCCCGACATTTAGTATGTAATATCTCGATTGTGTCAAAAGCATAACTACTACCGTGGTTCCAAGTCGGACTCCCTGTCTGGCTCCGTATGATTTAATCTTCTCATTCTGTTGTGTGATAATTTTCTCCCACTGGGTTTGTATCTCAGAATCCATAATTTGCGTTTGCATACATAAACCCGGCAGTTCCTTTACCACCCACTCATGAAACGCCTTCACAACCGTTGCACTTGCCACTTCTCCGCTTGAAAGACCTCCCATTCCATCGCACAGCACAGCAAATACCATTCTGCCTGCCGGTGTACGAATCACTTTCATACTGAGGCTATCCTGATTTGTCTTTTTCGTTGTGCCAATATCCGTTGTCGCTGAAATAATAAAGTTCACGCCCGCACCTTCCGCCTTTCCGTCTGCTTTTTTAATCCTTTATTCATGAAAGACAAATTCTTCATTTGCCAGCCGTATTTTATCTCCTTCGGATAAAACAACTTCCTCGTTGCTCCTGATCATCACACCATTTACATAGGTATGATTTGTGGAATTTGTATCCAGAATAAAGCACCGTCCTTCCCTTGTGATAATGTTGGCATGGCTCCGGCTGACTGCTGTATTATCTCCAATAAAATAATCCACATAACTTTTTTCTTTTCCGATACGGAATACCGGTTTACTTAATGATATTTTTTCGCTGTTCTTTTCGCGGATCAGATAAGGCATATTCTCATTTCCCTGCATATGCACTTCCGACAATACTGTCGTCTCTCCCATTCCGCCGCCTAATACCGTTGTCTCTCCAAAATCCGCCCGGTGCTCAACAATCTTTCCCTGTTGCATCATCGGTGCCGCAGGCTGTGATGTCATTCCGTTTGGTCCGGCGGTTGAAATTGCCGGGCCTGCGGTATTCTGCGGCGCACTCGCCATTCTGTTCTGCAGCATTCCGTTTGCCGGCATATTTCCCGGCATCATATTACGGTTATTGGCCACATTCCCCGGCGCACCCGGAACTGCATATTGCTGCGGCTGCACTGCTCCCGTTGTACCTGCCGGATTCTTTCTGACCTCCTGCTTCTTTCCTTTTTCTTTTCCTGTCTTCTTTTCCTGCTTTTTCTGTTCCTTCTGGCTCTTATACAAAGCCGCATTTTCCTTGTTATAATGCTGCATCAGATAAAACCGGGACATCTCCTTTTTCTGTGCATTTGTACCACTCGCCGGAGCAACCTGTGTCGGCTGCTTCTGTACCTGCGGTTTCTGCGCCGGCATCACCGGCTGCCCGGACTGCGGTACCTGTGGCTGCGGTCGATATGTATTTCCCGGAGCAGCCTGCGGCTGATTCTGCCGTGGCTGTGCCTGTCCCTGCGATGTCTGTGGCTGTGTCTGTACCTGTGATGCCTGCGGCTGCATATTTTCCTGTCTTGCCGGTGTCTGCACATTCCCCTGTATCATTGGTGTTGCCTCCACCGAAAGCTTTTTCAAGAACTCCGAAAAAGCTTCTATAGAAAAAGAAGTTTCCTTATTTAAATAATTAATCATCTGAACAAAATAATCGTTGTTTTCTTCCGGGTTCAGACTCACAGAGAACAACAACTCTTTAAAAAAAAGTTTCATATCCGGCAACTGCGTTTGTTCCTCAATAACCGGAAGACATATCATAACCGTTGTCTCCCCCGCAGTATCTGCAAAAATATAATTTGTATCAAACAAAATAGATCTCACATCGATCATGTATTCTTCTGCATCACTTACCGCTGCTGCAATTCCAGTAAGCAATCCCAGAAGCTGTTTTTTATTGACCGGGCTCATCAACAACTGCTGTACAGAGATTCTGGTTGTCACATTATACTTAATATATTTTTCCTGATCCTGCTGTGTATAAACAACCGGCGCAAAGTTCTTGATACTGTTATTCGTAAGCATTCCAAGCGTCAATGCGTCTACCTGCTCATCCGACCCAACCGGATACACAAGATATGTGCCATTTCCCTGATTTTCAAAATAAAATTTACTCATTTCTGTCACTCCAGATTCTTCCATAATTTGGAGCAGGTCGTCTGTCTCACATTCACAGGATCCATGCCCCAGACATTCATGTCGTACTCTAATTCATAATTTAAAACGATATACAGCGTATCATCGGCTACATAAGATTCCGAAAAATCCAATCCGTCTAATCCGTCTACTACTTTTACATTCTTTAAAAATTCATCTGCAGCAGCTTCGTCCCCACCGGTCAGATATCCGACAAAACGTTTCTTTATCACATCCTGGTCAACAATCGCTCCCTCATGACAGCTTGTGTAAGACGTAAACTCATCATTGTTGCATAACTCAAACAGTCCATTGATCAGATCTCCAAGCGACTCCCAACCACCGTTTCCAATTCTTTCCGATGAGTACTCATCCAGAGACAGACTTTGCGATGTCTGTAAAAGCACATGTGCAGTTGCATTTTGTGCCATGTACATTTTAAATAGTCCTGCCAAAAACAGCATAAGCACCAAAAATACGAGCACTGAGACGCACGCTTCCAGTGTGATGGCTCCCTCTTCTCTTCCTCTTCTCATATCAGTACCCCCTGTATTGCTCCCGGGTAATCTCAAACAGGGAAGAATCTATCAATGCAGGCAGCATCTGCTTTACCTTGACATCTGCTTCTGTATGGAGATAGGTGTAACTGCTCCGCAGATCGAACGTGTAATCCACGCCTTTTTGTTGATAGTAATAAAGTGTTTCTGTCTGTATCAGATTCTGTAACCGCGCAAGCTGCTGTTCCTTGGTAACAGTCAAAAGCAATAACATAAAACAGTATTCTCTGTAATTAAATTCAAACAATTCTCCCACATAATCCCGTATGTTCCCAATCGCCCCATTTTGATTCTGATTCTGATTTTGATTCTGGTTTTGATTATTTCTATGTTCATACAGATAATGCTGATAATTGTAATCATCCTCAGTGGTATCAAATGCATTCAAAAGTTCTGTCTTCAATTCTTCTGTTTGCGTTGATGTTAGTCGGACTACAGAAATCATTTTGTTAATCATCTGTGGTAACCCTGTTGGAGTCAAAAATACTGTCTTATCATAAATGCCAAAAGATTCTCCATTTACCAAAAAGATAGTCTCTATTAACGGCTCCAATAACATTTCCAAACCAATCACAAGTGGATAACCAAATGTCGAAGCTGCTGCCAACGCCTGCACTTCTTCATTTAATGCAACTGGTGCAATATCCAGCAAAAGTCTCAATAAATAAAGCGTGCAAAATGTATACAACTGATTCGCCAACTCACTATTACTTCCATATAAAACATATTCCAATTCAGCACCGCTAAAAGTTATATCATCCCCTGTTCCATTATCATAACTTTGTACTGCATCAATCAAAACAGCCAGATCATCAAATACCGTGCCATTATTTCCTACAACCTGTTGTTCTGGAAGATCCTCTAATGTATACCCTGTCATGCACTTAAAATCATCATCCGTCCTGCAGGAAAGATTAAATGTCGTATAAGTACTGTAATATAAACGATCACATCCCTCAAACAAATCTCTAATGTTTCTAAGAATATCACATGCATAATGTGCTAATGCTTCAAAAAGTGCTTTTACTGCATTGATTATTTCCTTTATCTGGTTAAGAGCTTCTATAAACTTCCACCCTGATAGTTGCTGCTTAAACTGATTAATATCACTTATGAGCGTACCAATGCTTCTTATAACATCCACTGCACCTCCCTCCGCAGCTGCTCCTCCTGGTAATCCACCCAGATTTTGGTTATAATAATCCACATCCAAATATGCTGACAGTTCCGGGTCATATAGCATCGTCATTTGAAAGATTGAATTGTAAAAGGAGGTCATTCCCTCCACTAATGCAGACAAACTACCATTCTGCAGTTCCTGCTCTTGTCCCGCCAGATAATTATCTATATCTGATGCAGAAATATATCCTCCAACCGCGGCACAATGATATACCACCTCATCCAGTCCTGCTGTATCTGACGTAATAGAACTTACACTATAATTGTCTACACTCGTTTTCATACTGTTAAAGCTCTGAAGAATTGTACCAATTGTTGCATCATCATATGTTTCAACTGAAGTCTGCCAACCATCCATCACTTCTTGGCAACCGGCAGATGTCGCATTCAACAATCCACTTTCAAATTCCATACCAGCTAATTCATTCTCTAGTCGGTTTCTTTGGGAAACCAGATTTCGATACGTTTCGTCATCCCGCGCATACCCTGCACTCTCCATAGCGCTAATTCTATCTTCTACATTTCTTAAACTTTCCTCTTTTGCACTCTTATTTTGGTTATTCGCTAAACAAGCACTTCCAAATTGTGTTATATGTTCTTGTATGCCTGCCTGTGATTCCATGCACTGAGACATCTTATCTTTATAATCAGATAACGCTATAGCCACATTCCCCAATATCTCACTATAATTACTTCTGGCAGTCTCAGCATTCGTGCGTAAGGTACTTATATTCGTATCATATGCCGCTGCACCTTCCGGATCTTCCTCCTCATCTGGTCGTGTTTCTCCCAATGCCTCTATCAGGTTATCCACTGCATCTGAAAATGCAGTATACCGCTCTTCGTAAGTCTGACTATAACTTTCCAAATTTCTTGCATCCTCTTTCAAATCTTCTGCATAATCAATAAAAGTTACCGTCGAATCAACCGCTTCTACCCCCTCATTCAGGCATGAAATAATGTCATCAAACTGTCCTAGTTCCTCCAATTTGTCTATCAGATAAGACAAATCCAAAAAATTTTCTGCCAACAGTGTCGGTGCATTTAATTTACTGAACTCCAAAATCTGACTTTCCAAAATTTCCGGATCTCCCAGTGGATATATTCCCTCTGCACTCTGATTCTCTAATGTCAGGCTTGACCCAAGAACACCTGCATTCGTTGATAGATAACTGCCATACAAGGAGTCCAGATTGACCCCCTGATCCGCTGCCAAAAGTCCCCAGCGCTTATGCAGATATTCATCGTAATTTGCAAGTGTTGCCGTAGAAGAAATTCCCATTGCTTCATCGAGCACAGAAACCGCACTGTTGTAGCGTCCGGTCTCCACCAATGCCATCGCTATTGTAAGAAACGGTGTCATTATAACTGCCAAAAATAAAGAAATTGCTCCTCGGATTCCATTGATGTATTTGAAATGCTTGAATTTCCAATATCGTTTTCTCATCTGTTTCCCCGCTTCCTAATCCGCAATCAAGCCACGTATATCATTAAAAAGTTTCATGATGCTGTTAACCAATCCCACAGTTTCGCTGCCAAACTGCCCCAGTGAAGTCTGATTATCCACAAAATCCACCATACTGATATAATCCAGCAAATCCACACATTCCGCATAAGCAGTTGTCTCATAATGTGCCACACTATCAAATCCAAAATATGACAGCGCCTCACCAAACGGGACAGTATAATCTCCTGTCACAGTCACTTTTATATGCCTTCTGGCAATTGAATCCTTTTCCATTTCAACATCAATCTGAGGATCTGACGTTGCTTTCGTATAGGTTGTTTTTATTAAGCGATTCGATGCATAGTCCATAATCTTTTGTCTGGCGGCCATTTCAAGTTCTGTTCGATTCTTCAGGTAACGGTAAATCGGCATATCCGTCAACTGTTCTTCCGTGACATATCCAGTTACTACGTCTGCACTTTCCAGTCTGTAAATCTGTGCATTCCTTGCCGCCGTCTCGTTCGCAATCGTCTGCACATTCCACGCCTGAAACAACACTGAAAAAATAGCCAGCAGGAAGAAAAGCAAAAATACCGTGATCGTATATACGATCAATCCTTCCAGCATTACCTCACCGGACTCATTCACATGCTCCATCTTTTTCATAAGCAATCCCTTTACTCAAAAACGAATCTCATTATCTGATAGGTGCCATCTGAGGCACTCACCATACAGGTCTCATCCGAATTAAAATAATAGGCATCCAGATAATCAAATCCTATTACCTGTTCATATTTACTGTTTATAAATCCCCAGTGTCCGTTTTCATCACAGATAGCTGCCAGATGATCAGAGAAACTTTTTGCGCCAGCATATTGCGGCTTCACAACAACATTTCCCTCCGTGTCAACATAGCCCCATTTTCCTCCCTGCTTAAAGGCAATCAATCCGTCATCAATGCAGATGTCAATATCATCACACGAGAAATCTCCAATCTGATTTTCCTCCAAATCATAAATGTGATAAGAGCCACCCTTTTTCGCCAGAATCACACCACCCTGCGCATAACTGCCATACAGATCGAGCTTGATATCTTCATAACTGTCCGATACCGTCTTTCCGGTATCATCGATCAAAAACCATTTTTCCCCCTGCAAAACGGCAGCTTTATGATTATAAAAACTTCCTGCCTGATCGTATTCTCCGGGCAGATATTTCCCATCTGTATTAAGATATTTCCATTTATCATCCACCTTTACCGGCACATATCCAGATGTCTCCGAGTAATATCCTGCATCCTGTACCGTAATCTCAAATCTTGCCCGCGTTACTTCTTTTTTATCCAAAAGTCTTGTATCAATATCATTCGTATAAATTCCATCACCCTCATCATTGATTAGTCCAATAAACTGATACTGACTGCTGACTTTCTCTCCTTTGCCATCAAGCACCTGCCATTTATCACCGTCACATACCGTGATATAACCGTTCAGGCAAGTTTTAAATTCTGTATAAAGTTGATAATCCAATTTCACTTCATACAACAGCTTCTGATAAACAGCCGTCAGTTCTTCACTTTTTGCTCCGCTGTTCAACGCTTTTTTTGCCGCTGCATATGCCTTGGAATCATTCTTTCCTTCCATATATAATTCAATTTCTGCCTGCCAGAATTCCGCCTGCTTCGGATATGCCACGGTTGCTGCACTCATATCACCGATGTAGCAATTCCGCACATAAGCAGTCGGTTCTTCCGCGTAATACAGGTCATAGATTTCCTTAATTTTCTGATATGTCTTTATATCATCGGAATAACTTAACGACTGCTGATAACGTTCAATTGCCTGTTCATACAAACCATCCTTCAGGCTGTCTTCTGCCGATGCCAGCAAATTTTTATATTCTAAATAGGAATGTATATTTTTTGACCAGAACACACCCCAGCCACCGGCAAGCACGCCGATCATTCCTAATGTAATCAGTATTTTAGAGCCTTTCATTATCCTCACCAGTCCTTCTTTCTTAGTAAATTGTAAAGAAGAGCATCACTGCATATCCCACATATAAAAACGGTCCAAAAGCCAGATGATCTTTTGCCGTACATTTCTTCAATAAAACCATCCCTGCCGAAAACACTGCACAACAGAGCAGCGCTAACAACAACGTTGAGAAAACAATATTTGTTCCGCACAAGAATCCATGTGCCATCAAAAGTTTGATATCCCCTTTTCCGATTCCTCCTTTGGATGCCTTGTCCGCAATTCCCAATACAACACCGCAGAGCAGCGCTCCCAAAATGGCTCCTGCCAGATCGGTCCCTACATTTCCACCCATCAGTGCTTTTATGGCAACAATCACAAGACTGGAAAGTACCATGATTCCCGGTATAAAATTAGGTATAATGCGCATTTTCTCATCAATCACAGCCGCTCCGAGTATCAGAAAATAGCTGATGGTAAGACGCACCTCCTCCGCAATCAGAAAATCTCTGGTGGCAATTCTGCAGCCTTCCAAAACAGACACTGCCACAAGAATCAGACACATTACCACAGTCCGCCAGCCTCTGCGTGTCTCTTTCGCCCCCCGCTTCCGTGCAACCGCTTTCATTGGTAGCATCATTGCCGCTGCCAGAATTCCCCAGCCAATTCCATGTATTACAACATTCACTTTTTATGCTCCTGTCTCTCTTATTTCAATGGATACAGAGAAAACCTGCTTGTCTCTGCAGCAGGTTTTCTCCTTTTTCTTTTAACCTCTTCCACCATTCTGGTTAAAAAAGTCGCCTACATTTGTGTCAACCCAGGCAAGAACCTGATCCTTGAATCCAAGAAATACGCCGGCAAGTGCCAGTGCGATACCAAGAAGTACCAGAATTGATATAAAGTTCGTGTCGCCTTCCTCGTGATTCAGGAAAGAATCTACTCTAATCTTGGCTCCAATCAAAAATGAATCTGCTTTCTCTAACAATTTCATAACTGTTGCCTCCTTTCTCAAAAATATTTATCTATACGCATTGCGCATAAATCAAAATGACATGCTCTGCATCGCCGCCGATACAATGATCATAATAATTCCGGCGAATGTAATTCCGAGTGGAATTATCAATTTTCCAGCAGCAACTTCTCCCTGCTGTAATGCCATCTGCCGCTTATGAGCCCAGAGTTCACTTGTCTGGGAAACCATAAAATCCGCCAGTTCGCTGTTTCCCTTCTGCATTCCCTGAATCATTGCACTCGTAAACTTCTTAATGTTTGCCGAATCTGATGTGACACCAAACTTATAGATCGCTCCTATGTCCGATTCTCCGTTTTCCATATCCTCGCATGCCTGTTTCATCAATGTATACAGAGTTCCCTCTTTTCCATAGGCAGTGACACGCCATGCCTCCCGCAGTACCATGCCGGAATTGATTAAAAGTGCCAGCTTGGAAACCATATTCGGGAATTCTGCCTCGCACTCTTCCCTGCGTTTTTGCACCTTCTCTTTCATCTTAGACAATGACAAATTCCAAAACGCAGCGATGAATAACAATACCAGAATCAATAAAATCGGTATCTGTTCTGTTTTTAAAAAACCAGATAAAGAAAATCCAATGGAAACAACCAGCAGCGTAAGTGATAAGAACTGTGCCCATGCAAGATTTGCATAATATTCATAATACTGATCTCCCCAGAGTAATTTTGCCTGCTTCTTCAGATCACGTTCCATTTTGCCGCGAAGCCTAAAGATCCTTCCATCATTAAGACTAAATCCGACAACATACACTTCTTTCAAAAAATATTCACTGCCATCCAGACTTTCCACCATATAGCCGTACTGTTTTCCTCTGGCTAAGTTCACAAGAAACATCCCTGTAGCAATCGACGCCAGAAGCAGCAAGATAAAATTCAATATCATATTCTCATCCCTTTATATCTACTATTTTCAATCCGTATTTGTATGCCCCTACAAAAATCCCGATTGCGATCGTATTTACAAACACACCCATCGGTGTCGCAAAATTAGCCGCAAATGCTTCATTCGTAACACGCAACAGCATAACAACTGCAACTGGCATAATGCTCATAACATTGTGTTGCATCTTATTGGACGTAAGTTTTGTTTCTATTTCATCCGCCACCGCCATCTTCTCACTGATGATATTGTGTGTCCGGTGAATAATCACTTTCATATCGCCACCTTTTCGGTAACATACTTCAAATACATCTGCAAAACTTCTGATGTCTTCATTACCGCTTCTATCCCCAAAGTTTCTCATCATATCCTCAATATTGATGTTCTGTGCAATTCCGTTTAAAATCTCCTGCATCTCAACCACAATATAGTCTTTTTTTTCATACTGCATATTCAGATCTTCATATGCCGCCTGAAATGCATTTTGTACATTACTTCCGGATGAAAATGATGCCGTCAGCGACTCCAGCATATCCCGGAACTGCAGTTTTAATTTATTTTTCCGTTTTTCTAAACAATTTTTTATATATACAGGAAATGCAAAACGGACTGCAAGCACACCCACAATCACAAAAAAAACAAGATTAGAAATGTATGTAGCTGTAGTTGCCATACCATCTCTCATAAACAGATTTCCATAGAAAACCATCCCCACACATCCGCCGATCAAGAAAAACAAGATACTCACAACTATTCGTTCTCCTTTTCCCGGGACGTAAACATCATAGTTAAGCATTGGGTTATTGAGGGGCGAATTTATATACTGTTCTTCCTTTTTCTTTTCTTTTTTCATATTGTTCAGACCTCTACTTTTATTCCCGCTAACTGTAGTTTAAAAACATTTTGCATTTTGTTATTCGTCCGCTTCAGGCTGCCGGACACTTTTTCCAATGTTGTATTCTCATCCTCTTCAAACACATATAATGGGTTTAACAGGATTTCTCCGTTTTCATATCCGATCACTTCTGTAATTTCCATTGTCTTTCTCGATTTATCCCGAAGGCGAGACAAATGGATCATAATATCAATCGCTGACGCAATCTGCTGGCGAACAGCATCGAGTGGCAGCCCATCTGCCCCCTGTAGAACCATGGTCTCCAGTCGGCTTAACATATCCGCGGTGCTGTTCGCATGTCCGGTGGACAGTGAACCGTCATGCCCGGTATTCATTGCCTGCAGCATATCCAGTGCTTCCCCGCCGCGGACCTCGCCCACGACAATCCGCTCCGGACGCATACGGAGTGAAGATTTTATCAGATCACGAATCGTAATTTCTCCCGTTCCAGATGCATTGGAATTACGCGTTTCCAGACTGACCAGATTGTCGATACCAACAATCTGCAATTCCGCCGAATCTTCAATGGTAATGACACGCTCGTCCTTCGGAATATAATTAGAAAGCGCATTCAGAAACGTTGTTTTTCCAGATCCCGTACCTCCGCAGATAAAAATATTGTACTTTGCCTGCACCAGCAGTTTTAAAATATCCGCAATTTCAGGAGTGAGTGAACCATACGCAATTAACCGTTCAATTGTCATAGGTGTCTTCGAGAACTTACGAATCGTGACAATGGGACCGCACAATGAAATCGGCGGCAGCACCACATTCACACGCGACCCGTCCGGCAGTCTGGTATCACAGATCGGATTTGCCTGATTGACCTCTCTTCCTGCCAGTCCCACAATCCGTTGAATAATGTCCTCCAGATTCTGTTCGCTTTCAAAATGCTTATCCAGCTTATACAGGCGTCCATTCTGCTCAATGAAGATCCGATCCGGTCCGTTAATCATCACCTCTGTAATCGTGTCATCATTGATAATACTGTCGAGCAGACCAAACCCGCGGATGGCGCCGTAAACCTGTCCCGCAATCGAAATTTTCTGCTGAATGGAACAGTACGCATCACTCATATACTCATTTACAATCTGTTCCACTTTTTCTTCCAGTTCTTCATTGGAGATCTGTGCCAGCTGAAAATGGTCCGTTATGTACTTTTTTATTTCAAGAACTTTCTTCTGTTCTTCCTCACTGGTCATTTTGCAACTCCTATTTACTATATAACTTTGCAAAGTTAGGAATATTTATCAGTTGTTCGATTACCTGCTGCGTCGTCGCATGCTCAAAGCGTGGAACACCACCCAGTTCTTCTAGGTCAAGCCCCTGCACAGCCTTGGATGTCTTATTGCTGAATTTGTTATAATACAAATATGCCTGGCTCATAAGAACCTCATTTTTCTGCTGCGCCCACAGTCTCATTGTCTGCAGACCACGTTCTAATTTCATATTGGAAATATCCGTTCCGTCGCTCACAAATACAATTTTGGAAGAATATTCCAATATTTTTTCTACTTTGGGATTCAAATCCAGATCGATATCGGTTATAATATAGTCATATCTGCCGGATGCACACAATTCATCCAGCAATGTCTTAACATCTGTTTCATCCATTTCTTGTAGATCCAGGGCAACTTTCGGACTGGCATAAAAATAAACACCAGATGCATCCTGTCTTAATGTACTCTCCAGCTTTATATTCAAATTATTCCGCTTGCTTTTGACGGCATATAACACATCGCCGAAATCTGTCTGTCCCTCTCCATGAAAGAAACTGTCTGTCGTTCCGAAACGTTCCAGATTTAAGTACAAAACCCTGGCTCCACGTCTGACTGCATAGATGCAGAACGCCGCTGCGACTGTAGAACAGCCCGTCCCTCCCGAAAACGATCCGAATGATATCACTTCCGTTGTATTCTGATGATTGGATGAATATCCACTGATAACTTTTGTCGTATTTTCCGCATAAAAATCTAAGATTTGCTTATAGAAAGTCTCCGCCCGCTGATATTTGAATATCGTGCGCTGTCCATGTATTTCTTCCGTTTCTGCATTTTCTGCAATATAGGCAAAGCATGTATTTTCGGGAATATCCGCCACGTTCACTTCAAGCTGT
Organism: uncultured Lachnospiraceae bacterium; assembly: GCA_902781225.1. Taxonomy (GTDB): domain Bacteria; phylum Bacillota; class Clostridia; order Lachnospirales; family Lachnospiraceae; genus Roseburia. The sequence continues at coordinate 21,719 of CACZIN010000034.1, forward strand.
TCATTTGCAAGAAACACCTCCACTTTTCCCGACTGCACACACTGAAGTGCTACTTTGGGATCGGAAAAGGAATAAAATTCGATACGGTCCGGGTATTTATTTAAAAATACGGTTGATAATCGTTCCAAATAATTTTTGTCTTTGTCTAATAAAGCCAATTTTATCTTCATGTTGTATTCTTCTTTCCCGTCATCTACCAGATGCGACAAAATTTCACAAAAAATTCACTTTTTATTATATTTTCTTCATTTTCCCGTTTCAACGTGTGACACTCTGTGTGACGCATTTACATCGTTCATTTGGAACTTTCCTCCCAGATTTGCCGCATTCTTTCCGTTGTAGTTTCTGCATCCAGAAACAGATCATTATCCAGGGCGAATTTTTCAAAGCCGCACAAGGAATCATAGACACTCCATTCTTTTACCAGCAGCAGCTGTTTTCCCTTCTTTTTGCGCCAGATTCCCACCGTTCCGCGTCCGCCGGTAAAAATCCCGATGCCGGGTTCCATCGCAAGCTTCGTCTCATCCGCCATATATGCCAGGCACTGTCCTTCCCTGATCCTTGCCAGCCAGTGCCCCACACGGTTTACCCGCTCGTCCTGCGACATTCCACCGCCCTCACGCGCTCCCCGGCACTCCGTGCCGCAATCCGCACGATCCGGATTCAGATATGCCCGCAATGCCCGCTCCGAAAAATAATATTTCCCTGCTATGCCCGCTCCCTCCCGGGAATTTCTTGCGTCATCCGAAGACTTTCTTCCAGCCGGGAACAACAGTACACTCGGGAAATAACCGAATTCCATATAAGTTCCATCCATCTGAATATCACGCAGGATGCTTTCATCCGCGCCTTCCAGCTCATAATGCATGGCAAGTTTTGCTGCGCTTTTCTTCATATAGTTATACTGCCCCGCAAAAAATTCCGCTGCTGCACTTTTGTGCAGAATCATGCACTCGCTCCGCTCCTTATTGCACAGGAATACACTTTCCCCTGCCAGCACCATATTGGGCAGCAATGTCATCTCGTTGATATGCGACCGGATGTCATCATAATAGTAATAGACATGATACGCTCTGCACTCCGCGGCAAGTGCCAGCACAGAAAAAATGAGCATAATATTTTCGTTATTGTTTCCGTCGCAGTCCAGGCAGAGGATATGCTCCAAAGTAACGTTTCTTCCTCCAACTGCATGCAATAACAATTTCAGCATCTCATTCTGATCCGGCTGCATCATCATGCGGATGAAAAGAGGCTCCTCTCCTGCGCGCTCACATTCCTTCCGCAGCAGGCTGATGAACGCCTGCTCCACTTCCAGTTTTCCGTGCCGCACGTACTCCGCTTCCTCCTGTGGTTCCTCCGTCATCCCGGTATCGGGAAATGCCGCGGGCACTGCCGGTTCCTTCATACGGAAATCCTTCATTCCTTCCAGTGTCTCTGCGATCTTCCGATACCCCTCATACGTTTTGTCCCCGTAAAGATTTCTGTAATACGCATCCAGCAGTTCTCCCTGCTGCTCCGGCAGCAGCATCATTCCGTCTGCCAGCTTTTGCACCTCTCTGTAATTCTTCGGGACCCGGCTACCGGACATGTATTTCTGTATCAGAGTCCGATCCATCTGGACATTTGCCGCCAGCTTTTTCACCGAGATATTCTTTTCATTGATAAATGATTTCAACAATTCCGAAAATACTATCATTGTCCACTCTCTTTTTTTTCTTTTGTCGTCCAATCAGAGTCCATTATAACAATACTAATGTATTTTGTAAATATACACCGTTCTTTATACACTTGTTAGAAAAGGAGTAAACAGAATGTTGGGGGATCGAATCAAAACCTTACGAACTGCCCGCAATTTGAGTCAAGTTGAGCTTGCCCGAAAACTGAACGTTTCTAAGCAAAGTGTAAGCAACTGGGAGAACAACAACATTCTTCCGTCTGTGGATATTGTGAAAAAACTGGCTTTGTTTTTTTCCTGTTCTACCGATTACCTGCTGGAAATGGAACAGGACCGCATCATGGTGGAATTTACCGATCTGACGCCGGAGCAGAAAGCTCATATTCAGCTGATTATCAATGATATGCGGGCTTTGAACACAAAAAAATAGAGCAGGATTCCTTCTATCGAAATCTCGCTCTATAGTATGTCAGATTCATAACCTACGTTCTTAGTCTTAGAACCGTATGCCTCTTCTTTTTTCTCCTGCCTTAGCACTTAGAACCGCACCAGCTCGGACGGCTCGTCTCTCTTTGCCACATACATCGGGAAATCATCCCCTTTATACGGATTATCTCCCATCGTCACTTCCAGCCGCACCGTCTCGTACGCAAGTTCCGCGTAGTTATTTTCCTTGGACAGATGTCCCAAAAAGACCGTACCGAAATGATCGTGCAGCACTTCCCCGAGCAGCCGCCCGGAAAGCTCGTTGGACAGATGTCCCTTCTCTCCGAGAATACGCTGTTTTAACGGATACGGATAGCTTCCGACCTGCAGCATATGTACATCGTGATTCGCCTCAAGAAGAAGCACGTCAAGCCCCTTCAACTTCTCCACAATATGGTCGTCATAAATTCCCAGATCCGTCATGACCGCCATGGATTTTCCAGGCTGCTTCATCTTATACGCCACCGGCTCTGCCGCGTCATGTGAGATGGCAATCGGCTCAATCGTCATATCTCCGATCGTAAAATCCTCCCCCGGATGAATCTCATGAAACAGGGCGGAATCGATCATTCCGACAGATTTGGTGTGCAGTATTGCATCGATCGTCCCCGGAGTCGCATACATCGGCAGACCGTAACGTCTCGCAAGAACGCCAAGTCCCGCGATATGATCCACATGCTCATGTGTAATCAGAATTCCCTGCATCTCTTCCGTTTTCAGATCAATCGAATTCAGACCGGATTCAATCCGCTTTCCGCTGATTCCGGCATCCACCAAAACATGGCATTCGTCTGTTCCCACGCAGATACAGTTACCACTGCTGCCGCTTGCTATACTGCATAATTCCATTTTATTTCTTCCACTCTCTATCTGTTAATTTCCTGCCAGCGAAGCTCGATCTGATCTCCCTCGGAGAGCACTGCCGAATACTGTGCCTGCTGCCCGTTCAGTTTTGTGATGATCGCTCTTCCCGCAGATGCCGTTAAATCAAAATCGTAAAAATCAAAAATATCTACAAAGATGTAGCTCTTCTTTCCGGTCAGACGTACCGGCTGCTGATTGATAAATACAACCAGTCCCAGATCCGTCTTCTGCGAAGCCTGCTGCACTTCCCCTTCGGACGGCTGCTCTGCGTCGCTCTCTGCTCCTGCGGCATCTGCCTCTGATGACGGTGCCTGTGGCATTCCATGCCCCGCTTCCTCTGTCTCTGTGCCGTTCTGTACCCCGTTCTCGGCGGCATCCTCTGCCTCCGCCGTCTCAGCCGGGATCTCATCCGCTGTCTGCTCCGTCCCGCCAGCCGCAGCCGTCACAGGCTGCTCTGCGATCGGAAGTTCTGCCGGATCCACCGCCGCTGCTCCAAAGGAAAGCACCACCCAGTCCACAGAAAAGTTCTCGTACACAAGACTCTCCATGGTTGCCACGCGGTTATTCACAAGGATCTCATGATCCATGTCCACTTCCACATCCATAAATGCCGCCAGTTGCTCCACGGTATAGAAGCTTCTCGTCTCAACCGCATCGCCCTCTTTGATCTCATAGGACGGCAGTTCCAGACTTCCGTTGACTTCCAGGCACTTCGGACAGCGCACAATCCTGCCGTTGACGATCACCTTCATATCCGAAGAAGAATACTCATCCAGCTGCTCTAAGGTACAAACCGCCGCTTCACCCTGTGTCGACGCTTCGATCACGATGTCGCTGTTCGGCTCCAGCGGGGTGTTGATGTTGACCAGACGGTCATTCATATAGATCTCGGCGGACTCTCCCAGCTCACCTCTGACAATCCGCGGTGTGCCGTTCACGGTAAAATTAAGTTCCTTACCGTGCTTCGGGAACAGTTCCTCATTCGGGAAACCGGCCTGCAGAGCCGCATCCACGATTGTAAGCTTATTGTTGTCATACAGCTTGATCCGCTCCCCGTTAAAGCGTACCATGATAAAGCTGTTTCTCTGATCGTAATAATTTAGGCAGATACCGATCGGCGTGACGAGCAGCGGGTCCTTCTGGATCTCTGTCTGAAGGAACGTCACTTCCTGCAGCACTTCCTCACCGCGCAGCGCCACACGCTCTGCCGGCAGATCCAGCTTCTTGGCAAGCATCTCCGTGTAGCCGTGGATCTTACCACCGCCGCCGACGATAAACGCCGCACTGACGCTCTTGTCTCCGTTCAGCTCCTTGATCTTCGCCGCTACCTCGGTCGTCATTTTATCCACCACCGGCTCCGTCAGCTTCCACACATCCTTCGACGGAATCGTGTGCTCGATCATCATAATATCCTTGTAGGTCACCTGATCGTCCATGCCGCTCGAGAGCTTGATATGCTCCGCCGTGTTAAAATCCACCAGATAACTCTGCACGATCAGCTCGGTAATCTCATCCCCCGCAAGCGGAATCATGCCGTACGCGATGATACTTCCGTCTCTCGTCACGGAAATATCGGACGTTCCCGCACCGATATCCACGAGCGCAATATTTAACAGTCTGTAATTCTCCGGAATCGCCACATTGATCGCCGCAATAGGCTCCAACGTCATGTTTGCCACGGTCAGACCCGCCATGCCGACTGCCGCATACAGACCGTCCACAACATCCTCCGGCAGGAACGTCACGATGATGTCCTCGCTGATCCTCTCTGCCTTATGGGATTCCAGACTGGAGAACGGTTCATCATTCAGGAAATACTTCATGACGGAATAACCCACACAGTAAAACTTGTAGCGGGTATCGTTCATTTCCTTTAAAATGGACTGCGCCTTTTCAATTCCAAGCAGATCCAGTGTGTGAATATCCTCGCCGGTGACGACCGTCTCCTCCGGGAAATCATAGCTGATGTTGGTCGTCACCGTCTTTAACACACGGCCTGCGGCTGCAATACACACTTCGGTCAGTTCCTGCCCGATCTGTGACTCCAGCTCCTCCTTCACCTTGGCAATGGTATGCCCCACGCGTCCGATATCGTGGATCTGACCGTCCAGCATGGCACGCGTCTCGTGCTCAAGCATATACTGTGCCACCACGACAAATTCATTCTCCGTCTTATAGCCTACGGTTCCCACCACATTTCTCGTTCCAATATCAAGACCAAACACCAGCGGCTGGTCGAATACGCTCGTATCGCTCATCTGCAGTATCTCCTAATCTCTATTTCTTCTCCGAAAGCGCCCTGTCAATCTGCGCAAATGCCTCCTCCACACTGCCGTTGTTGTCAATCACAACCCTGCAGTGCTCCCGGTAGACTTCCTCCGTCAACTGGCTTGCAAAAATCCGGTCTACCTTTTCCGTGGAATATCCTCTGCTTGCCATCAGGCGTTCTCTGCGAATATCCTCTCTGGTATAAATATACCAGAGTTCGTCACAAATTTCATCATAATGTTCTTCAATCAGAAGCGCTGCCTCCAGCACCAGAAGCTTTCGTTTTCCACCCTGCTTTTCTCTTGCCGCCTCTTTTTCCACATAGACGCGCACCGCCGGGTGCACAATGGCATTCATCTGCCTGCGCTTCGCCTCATCCGAAAAAATGACCGCCGCCAGTTTTCCCCGGTCCAGTCCGCCCTGCGGCAGAAAAATATCTTCCGTGCCAAACGTCTCACTGATCTTATCGTAACATGCCGTCCCGGGAGACATCAGCTCATGGGCGATCTCATCCGCAAGCATCACGCGGGTATCCGGCTTCTTCGCCAGGTATCCGAGTATTTCCGACTTGCCGGCTCCTACACCGCCGGTAATTCCTATAAATCTCATAGTTTTACTGCACCTCTATTTCGCCTGATACCAGTCACTTCCCGCATGCACATCAATCTCAAGCATCACCGACAACTGTGCTGCCCCGTGCATCTCTTCGGCAAGAATCTTACGCACTTCCTGTTCTTCCTCTGCCGCCGTCTCCACCAGCAGTTCATCGTGCACCGTCAAAATCAGCCGGGATTTTAACCCTTCCGCCAGCAGGCGGTCATGCACCCGGTTCATCGCGATCTTGATAATGTCCGCCGCCGTTCCCTGTATCGGGGAATTCATCGCAATGCGCTCCCCGAACGAACGCTGCATAAAATTACTCGAGGAAAGCTCCGGAATCGGACGTCTTCTTCCGAACATCGTCGTGACATAGCCTTTTTCCTTCGCCTCCGCCACCAGTCCGTCCAGATACCCCTTGATCTTCGGATAGGTCTCAAAATAGCGCTCAATATACTCCGCCGCCTCCTTCTTCGTGATGGAGAGATCCTGGCTGAGTCCGAAGGAACTGATTCCGTAGACGATACCGAAATTGACTGCCTTGGCATTGCGGCGCTGCAGATCGGTCACCTCGTCAAACGGGATATGGAATACCTGTGACGCCGTCGTCCGGTGAATATCCTGCGCATTCCGGTATGCCTCGATCAGCTTCTCATCCCCGGACAGATGCGCCAGCACGCGCAGCTCGATCTGGGAATAATCCGCATCCACAAACACAAACCCGGTCTTTGGCAAAAATGCCTTGCGGATCAGTCTTCCCAGTTCAATCCGCATCGGGATGTTCTGGAGATTCGGCTCCGTGCTGCTAAGGCGTCCCGTCGCTGTGATGGTCTGGTTGAACGACGTGTGGATTCTTCCATCCTCTGCGATATAGTTCACCAGTCCGTCCGCATAGGTGGACTTTAGCTTGGTCAGTTGTCTGTACTCTAAAATATCCGCCACAATCGGATAATCCGGCGCCAGACGGTCCAAAACGTCCGCCGCCGTCGAATAACCGGTCTTCGTCTTCTTGCCGTTCGGAAGGGAAAGCTTTTCAAACAAAATCACACCGAGCTGCTTGGGAGAGTTGATATTGAATTCCTCCCCGGCTTCCTCATAGATCTTACGCTCGAGTTCATCAATGCGCACGGCAAGCTTGTCTCCGTACTCCTTTAGCGCCTCCCCGGACGCAATGATTCCTTCTTTTTCCATATCTGCCAGCGTGAAGACAAGCGGCATCTCGATCTCTCGAAACAGCGCTTCCATTCCGGTGTCTGCAAGCTCTTTTTCAAGCGGCTCCCTGGTCTTGTATGCCACATATGCCATATAGCAGACACACTTTAAAAACTCTTCCGGCTTTTTCTCCGCCGCCTTCTCACACGTGAGCTTCTCAAGTAGATCCTTCCTCGACGGAATCATCAGTCCCGCATAATCCTTGGCAATGTCCTCGTACGGATATTCATTTTTAATCGGGTTTAGAAGGTAGGCTGCGATCGTGTTGTCGAACAGGTTCTCCTCCGAGATCGTTCCAAGACATTTTTTCTCAAGCATCCCCAGTTCCTTTAACTGCGGCTTTAAGTCAAGTGTCGCATAGGAAGCGGCTGCGCTCCCCGCAAACAGTTCACGGATCTTCCGGCAGGGAAGCGCTTCTGATGCCTCCACATAACAGATTTCCTCCTCACCGCATGCGACTGCAAGTCCGAGAAAATCCGGGATATGACAGCTTCCTGCCGTCTCCTGCCCTCCCGCTTCTTCGCCGGAGTTCTGTATAGCAAAGCTGCCAAACAGATTCATCTGACCGTCAGCCTCCGTGTGGGCGTCATGCGTTTCCTCCTGTGGCACCACATAGAACCCACATGCTTTTCCACGCAGGGATGCAAAAAATGCTTCTGCCTCCTGCGCCTTTTCTATCTTCTTAAAATGCTCCTCCGCCGTATTCTTCGGTGCTTCCACAGAGAATCTGCCGAGGAGATTCTTAAATTCCAGTCTCTTACACAACAAATAGGCTTCCTCTGTATACAGATCGGAAACCTGTTCTAAATGCGCGTCCGCAAGCTTGTAGGCAATGTCCGCATCGATATCGATCGTCGCCAGCGTCTTGCTCATCTGCGCCATATCATAATGCTCTTTTAAATTCGTGCTCGCTCTCGGCGGCTTTAGTTCATCCACATGCGCGTAGGCATTCTCAATGCTGCCGTATTTTGCGATGATCGCCGTCGCTGTCTTCTCGCCGATGCCGGGAACTCCCGGAATGTTATCGGAAGTATCACCCATCAGTGCCTTCACATCGATGAACTCCGTCGGCGTCACCTGGTATTTTTCGAGGACTTCCTTCGCGTTGTAGTCCTCAATCTCGGTTCCCGTCCTCTTCGTCTTCGGGATCCGGATCTTGATATGATCTGTGGCAAGCTGCAGGAGATCCCGGTCACCGGATACGACCGCAACCTCCACACCTGCTGCCTCACTGCGCTTTGCGATGGTTCCAAGCAGATCATCCGCCTCGTAACCGCCTTTTTCAATGATGGTCACACCCATCGCACGCAGCATCTCTTTCATCAGGGGTACCTGCTGCTTTAACTCTGCCGCCATCGGCTTGCGGGTGCCCTTGTATTCCGCAAACATCTTGTGGCGAAACGTCGGCTCAGACACGTCGAACGCAACCGTCAGGTAATCGGGCTGCTCCTCCTCCAGTATCTTGAACATGATATTTAAAAATCCGTATACCGCGTTCGTGTGAAGTCCCTCGGAATTGGTCAGATCCGGGATTCCGAAAAATGCCCGGTTCAAAATACTGTGTCCGTCAATCAATACCAGCTTTTCGCTCATTTCTGTCTCCGTTTCTAGATTGCTCTTGTATACTTCTTCAGCCACTCATTCTCTTCCGGTGTCATGTAAGGAGAGAGGGTCTTGTATACCATTGCATGATAATCATTTAACATCTTCTTCTCACGTCCCGTCATCTCGTCCGGATCAATGGCATCCAGATCAATCGGCGCGTACGTAATATTTTCAAAATTCATGAACTGGCCGTACTCGTTTTTCTCCGCCTTGTGGCATACCAGTTCGTTCTCGGTACGGATACCGTACTTGCCTTCCAGATATACGCCCGGCTCATCCGTCGTGACCATACCCTCTTCCAGCGTACCGTTATCATGGCGCTCCGGCACCACTCTCCAGCGGAAACCGTTCGGTCCCTCGTGTACATTCAAAATGTAGCCCACACCGTGTCCGGTACCGCACTTGTAATCAATGCCCATCTGCCAGAGTGGCCCGCGGGATAAAATATCCAGATTGAGTCCGGTGCAGCCGTAGAGGAACTTGGCGTTTGCAAGGTTCATGTTGGAGCGGCATACCGTTGTAAAATGCAGCCGCATCTCGTCTGTGATCGGTCCGAGCGCCATCGTTCTTGTAATGTCGGTCGTTCCTTCGAAATAATGTCCGCCGGAATCCACCAGCAGGAAGCCTTCCGGCTTTAACTCGGCGTCCGATTCCGGAGTCGCCGCATAGTGCATCATGGCAGCGTTCGGTCCGTATGCGCAGATCGTGTCAAAGCTTAACTCGATAAAGTTATCCTGCTCTCTTCTGCGCGCCTCCAGGTAATCCGATGCGGAGATCTCCGTCATCGGGATCTTGCCGATGTTGGTCTTCAGCCAGTACATGAACTTGGTGAATGCCACACCGTCCTTCACATGTGCCTTGCGGATATTCTCCACCTCGACCGGATTCTTGACCGCTTTCATGATCTCGGTCGGGTTCGGCTGATCCACAATGCGGATCTCCTTTCGCAGGCTGCTGGTAATGCGGTAGTTGACCGTATTGCCGTTCATCAGCACACATGCGTCCGCCGGAATCTCCTTCACATAATCATAGATCGCATCGTAAGGTCTGGTTGTGATGTGATTCTCCTTCAGATATGCTGCAATCTTCTCATCCACAACTTCCTCCTGTAAAAACCAGATGCACTCCTTGTCGGTAAGCACCAGGTAGGACAGGATGACCGGCACGTAATCGATGTCTCCGCCGCGAATGTTTAACAGCCATGCAATATCGTATAAGGAAGTCAGGATATGCACATTGGCTCCCTCTTTTTCCATTACCTTGCGCAGATCCGCGATCTTATCCTCCGTGCTCTTGCCGGAGTACTTCTCCTCAAGCAAAAACAGCGGTTCCTTAGAAAGCGCCGGGCGATCCTTCCAGATCAGATCAATCAGATCCTCCGTCACGTACAAAGACCCCTTCTTTTTCTCCGCAATGGCGAGAAGCTTTCTGCCCCAGCTTCCGTTCACCACTCTGCCGTCAAATCCGATGCAGCCGCTCTCCGGCAGTTCTTTTTCAACGAACTCATCCACGGTCGGCACACCCTCTTCACCCATGCGGTAAAGCGTCACGGTACTTCCGGCAAGCTGCTTTTCCGCCTGCACGAAATAGCGTCCGTCTGTCCACAGTCCTGCCTCTGTCAGTGTAATGACCGCCGTGCCTGCCGATCCGGTGAAACCGGTGATAAACTTTCTGGCTTTAAAATGCTCCCCTACATATTCGGACTCATGAAAATCGGCGGTCGGTACAATATAAATATCGATCTTCCGCTTTTTCATCTCCTCGCGCAATGCGCCTAATCTTTCCTGAATCATAGTATTCTCCATTCCGGAGCGTCTATCCGCTCCATTTTGTTCTAAATATCTGTGTACTCAAAGAACTTTGTATCAATCTCCGGATAAGACCGTTTCAACGAAATCGGTCTTCCGGAACGGTTCAAAAAGCAGTGGGAACTTGTTCCTGTAGTGCGAAGTTCTCCCGTCGCCTTATCCGTCATCCGGTACTCCACTTCCATCTTGATTCCGTTATACTTGGTAATCCGCGGCTCAATGACAACCACATCATCAAAATGAACCATGCTGTGATACTCGCAGGACACCGACAGCACCGGGCTGATGATCTCCATCGCCTCCATCTCCTTATAGGAGAGTCCGATCTGCTCCATCAGATCCATGCGCGCCTCTTCCATCCATTTGATATAGTTGGAATGATGAATGATGCCCATCTGATCCGTCTCGTAATACTTGGCGTGATGCTCATAAGGACGAATCTTGATCTCATCCACCTGTTTTCCATAGACTTCGATTTCCTTCTCTGACATCTGAATTCCTTCTTTCCTTGCAATACATAGACAATGGCGGCTGCTTCACTTTGCCGGGCAGCCCGCAGGCGCTTCGTGCTCTGCGGGTCGCGGGCTTCGCCCGACTTCCCCGTTTGGTGACCCGGCTGCTTCACTTCACCGGGCAGCCCGCAGGCGCTTCGCGCTCTGCGGGTCGCTCACCGGGCAGCCCGCAGGCGCTTCGCGCTCTGCGGGTCGCGGGCTTCGCCCGACTTCCCCGTTTGGATGCGGCGGATATGTAACAGGCGAGCCTGTACAATCCGCCGCATCCAAACGTGCTGCCCGGCTCATTGCCTACGCGTACATTATCCCACATCCCATTTAAAATTTCAATATCCGCAGACAGCGTTCTAAGCTTCCTTCCGTTCGCTGTGACCGGCTTTGGGACATGTGGCAATTTCTTCTATTTTCTTATTTTATCTCTAATCTTCAAAATATTCTCTGTAGTCATCCTCATTCGAGAAGAGCATGTATTCTCCGTTTACATATCCCATATAGCCTGCCGCTACAACATATCCTTTCATAAAAAATACACTCCTTTCGTCATCTGATAAAAGGAGTGTATCGCATCATGTGTCCAATTCTTTGGACACATCACCCTGTTTATTTTTCAAATTCCTTCGCCACATCCTTAAGCAGCTCGTGGATCGGCAGATGCTACGGACAGGCTTTCTCACATTTTCCGCACCGGATACAGTCGGAAGCTTTTCCGCGGTTTGCCGTATGCACGACATTATAATAATAATCGGCATTCCAGTCATGATAGATCTGTTTCGTGTTCATGCACGCAAACAGATCCGGGATGGAAATCCGTTTCGGGCATCCATCGACGCAATAACGGCACGCAGTACACGGAATCAGATTCATCCCGTGGATAATGGAACAGACTTTTTCCACCGCCGCATGCTCTTCCTCGGTAAGCGGTTTGAAATCCTGCATATAGCTGAGGTTGTCCTCCATCTGCCCCATCGTGCTCATGCCGGAAAGCACCATCTCAATCCCCGGGAATCCAGCCGCGAAACGGATGGCATAGCTTGCCGGACTGCCTCCGCCCAGATCATCGAGCACCTTTTTGGCATCCTCCGGCAGATTCACCAGACTTCCGCCCTTCACAGGCTCCATGACGATAACCGGCTTGCCGTGTCTGCGGCACACTTCATAGCACTTTCTGCTCTCCACCGCCGGATCTTCATAGTCCAGATAGTTAAACTGGATCTGCACCACTTCCACCTGCGGATACTCCGTTAAGATCTGCTCAAGCACCTCCGCCCTGTCATGGAACGAAATACCGACATGGCGCACTTTTCCCTCCGCTTTCAGTTCAAACGCCGTCTCATACGCCTGGCACTTCTTAAAAAATGCAAAGGTCTCAGCTCCCTGCGCATGCATCAGATAATAGTCAAAATATATCACGCCGCAGTCTTTTAACTGCTGCTCAAAGAACGACCGGATATCCTCCTTGGACTTGAAGAAAAAGTTCGTCAGCTTGTTCGTCAATATGTACCGGTCTCTGTCATAGCGGTCTGTCAGGCAGGTCTTTTACGCCTTCTCGCTCTTGCCCTGAATATAGCCGTGTGCCGTGTCAAAATAATTGAACCCGTGCTCCAGATAGTAATCCACCATCCGGTTCATCTGCTCTGTGTCCACATCCTCCCCGATCATCGGAAGCCGCATGCAGCCAAATCCAAAATTCTTTTTTACTCCATCCATCTTACTCTGCCCCTTTCGCATCGTTCGTGTTCATTGTCTGCTGATTGATATTCTGTCTATAGTCTACAACCTGGCGTGCACTCCAAGTCAAGATATTTCTTTAAAATGTAAACGTAAATTCACAGCTTCCAGATTTCAACGTGACACGTTACCTCCCGTCCCCCCAGAAGGGAATTATCGCAATAAGCATATCGTGCTTTGCTTTGATAAGTAATATTATGAGAAGACCACACCGTGGGATTTCAGATGGAAATGCGGATGGACATTCGGTTCAAAAAATGTGGCATTTCTAACCAGCCGAATGTTTGCACCTTCGATAATCCGTGTCTTTCCAAGTTTGGAGCACTCCGCGGGTCATGTCCGCATCCCGGAAGACAATTTGTAGGACTTTTGTGCCGCACTTGCCTGTACTCCCGCA